>JADFRG010000053.1 GCA_022561385.1 Chloroflexota bacterium | reverse complement strand
AAACATGGCGGACCTCGCCGGCCTCTTCCGTGGCCTACTTCTTTGGGCCGTCATCCGATTCCTAAGGAAGGCTGCCTTTTGCGGTTCAAGCATCCGCTCCTTCGTCTAAGTTCTCACGAGAATCGGATCGTACGTAGAGGTTTCGCCGGTGATCCACGCTAGGCGATCTCCTTCTTCACGAGCAATTCTTCCAGCAGATCCAAGAACTCGGCCCAGTGCGTCTCGGTGGAGGACATCGCCGGTTCGGGAAGCCTTGAATGGACCAGCTCGAGCTCAGTGGTTTGCCCTCGATCGTGGAATGTAAGTGTCACGAGGCTCGGCGTAGGGGACTCTCGCCAATCGCTCTTCCAGTCAAAAGTGTAGGCCAGCTTCTTGTTCGGCTCCACATGTTCATAAACCCCGAAGAAGGTCCATTCGTCTCCAGACTCCTTGGCGCGCACGCGATGGTGAATCACGCCTCCCGGCCGTACGTCGAGATCGACGGCCAGGTTGTCGTAGGTCTTTCCGACGCCCCATCTGCCCAGCGCTTCTGCCTTGGTGAAAGCCCGATAAACCACTTCGACCGGCGCACTGAAACTGCGGGTAACTTCGAACACTTTCAGGTCTTCCTTTAAGGCTTCCATCATGATCCATCCTCCATGTTTTGTGATTGCTCGAGGTACTCATCGAGGGCCGCGAAACTTTCTTCCCAATAACGGCGTGTCCGCTCAATCCATTCCGAGGCGTCGCCCAGTTTCGCCCCATCAAGGGTGCAGTAGCGGTATCGCCCTTCCTTTCTTTTCTTTATCAACCCCGCCGCCTCCAAGACTTTCAGATGTTTGGTAACCGCCGGCTGCGACATGTCAAAGCGGCCCGCAAGTTCGAGCACCGAACGCTCACTGCGCGTGAGGAGATTCAGGATCTCCCGCCGTGTTCGATTGGCCAGGGCTCCGAAGATATGATCTAACTGCTGGGCTGTATATATAACCATCTGGTTATATTTATAGCAGAAATAATGGGTCCGTCAAGGGCCAAATTAGACGAAAGGCTCTGGCTATGCGAAACGCTAATGGAGAACGCCGCTATTTCGGAATTGCTGCGGCTGGTACGAGCCAGCCTACCGTCGCGGCTGGCGTGGTGCTTGAATTGGAATCTTCCCGGGCTCCCAAGTATACAATGACGACGTGGAGACTGCTTCTTGAAGTCCTCGAGTCGGACGGCCAATCTCCCTCTGCTAGTTTCGATTCTCCTGCTTTCCTCAATGGGGATAGCCGGCTGTGAGGTCAAGTTCATTCCAGACATTGACCCACTTCTCTTGCCCACCGCTCCATCTTCCGGCTTTGCTGAGCTTGATGTTGTCGAAACCGATAGCCAAACCCTCGAGCTCGAAGCCGCACCCATCTCACCATCGGATCCAGATTTCGATCCTGATGATCCGCAGATGTGGATCGACGCAATCGAAAGTCGGTGGCCCAATGTCGACGTTATTTCGTGCATGGGGCAGGAACTAATTCAGGAATGCAGGAACTGGGCTGCAGAAGAGTTAGGTCTTATCTATGAGGTCCTGGAAGAGTACATACTTACCGACTACATCGATCAACCACTCATTTTCATTCGAACGGCCCATGACAACTATGCGGGCCTAACCGCGCAGTATGCGGAAGGCGACGATAAGACAGCCCAGATACAGATCAGTGATCATGCCTGGCGCACCTCCCCCGCAGTTGGAATACAGGATGCGTTCGATAGATTCTTCCCGATGGCCGACTACTTCAAATCGGTCGTTGCCCATGAGCTCACACATGCCGCGACCTGGTTTTATCCTGAGCTTCTTGATTGGTGGATCGCGGAGAGAGGAACTGACGACGGGGGTGTTCCTGGAAATTTATTCATTGGCCGCTTTTACACTTGGGACCAGTTCGATGGGATTGAGGATCCGGAAGTCTATAGGAGAGCAGTTGAAACGGAGTTCTTTGCGATAGTCGTCGCTACGCTGATGTATGATCCGTGGTGGGGTCAAGCATTAGACAGGTGAAACGATTTATGTATTCAAACGGAGCGATTTGGTGAATTTCACACTAATCTATGTGATCCTGGGCGTGACTACAGTAGCCCTGATCGTGGGCTGGTTCTACTCGGAACGCACGCGGGGGCTGGTCAAGTTCGCACTCATCTTGATCGCATTCCTCGGTGCGCTAGTCTTCACCATCGATTTCGTGATAAGGACCTGGTTTCCATACCGCCCCTTCTAGGCCGTCCCTTACTGCCGACCCCTTAAATTCTCAGCTCGACAATATCCCCGTCATGTAATACGTGGTCGCGGCTCACCATCTGACCCTCGAAAACTACCTCGCCCCACACCCGCGCAGACTTCAACTGTGCGTAGAAATCCTGATGGATGTCTCGCGCGAACTCCTCCACCGTGCCGCCGCGCTTCATCACAAAGGGCGCTTCCATATTTGGCTCTTTCCCCGGTGTTTTAGAATAAATGCGCATAATCTTCAAACGATCGAACAATGCCCATCCTAATTCCTCCAACCCCCGGCCAGTGGCGGCAGATACTGCCAGCACCGGCCAATCGCCTTCCAGCAGCCTGCGAAAGATTTCCAGATTTTCTTCGGCGTCTGCATCATCACACTTGTTGGCCAGCACCAGGATAGGAGCGTACTCGCTTTTCTTTCCGCCGTTGCTCTCCAGAGTGGGATCGATGCGATGCCGCCTCATTTGTTCCAGGGTAGCTTCTAACTGCCGGTTGGGATCCATGGTCAGATCAACCACCGGGAGCACCAAATCTGCCCGCCGAATGAGATCCATGAGCGCCGGCTCTACGAATTCCCGATCGATAGAAGGCGTGTCGATGAGCTGGAATTGGACCCCTCCTACCTCGAGCATCCCGGGCGTGGGCTGCCAGGTCGTCTGTGGGGCGGGCGAAACTTCGGGGGCCGCGTTGGTCAATGTCTCCAGCAGGGCCGATTTACCTGCATTCGCCGGTCCTACCAGCACAATCATGCCGGCCCCGGATTTATCGATCAGCCAGGCTGGATCTCCCCCTCCTCCCTTCTTCTTGGTCTGAGCCGCCACACGCAGTTTGGACAATTTGCGACGCAAGTCCGCCCGCAGCTTGTCCGTTCCCTTGTGTTTGGGGACTGTGCTAATGAGCGCCTCGAGACGAACTACCTTCTCGTGTGGGTCGGAGGCTTCCCTAAATTCGCGCTCGGCTCGAGCATACTCGGCGGGCAGATTGGTAGGCACGCGCCTATGATAACCGCGGTCTTGTTGCGCGGAGGGAATACGCGCTGGCGCCCATAAACTCTCCATTTCTCCGTCATGTTTGCGCCTGATTACATGCACGGGAGCCTCGGAAAGTACTGGTTGCGCTATTTGGAGTTTGTGGTAATATCCCGAATTGTAGGTTGCGAGCAAGTTCTGACTGGAAGTCGAAAGATCACAAGATCGTAGGATCACGGCCTGAGCTTAATCCGCTCAGGCCTGTTTGGTTGGCAAGAACACAACGCCGAACACGACCACCGAGAACGCGGCAAGCTACAAAAATCCGAGTTGCCATAAGGAGGCAATGAATTATGTCGGACCGAGTTCTTGGTACAGTCAAGTGGTTCAACGATAGCAAGGGATACGGCTTCATCGAGCGCGAAGATGGCGATGATGTTTTTGTCCATTTCTCAGCTATCCAAGGCGATGGCTTTCGCAGTCTTGCGGAAGGCCAGCAAGTGGAGTTCGCCGTCGAGCAGGGCCCGAAAGGCCTGCAGGCCGCAGACGTCACGATTGCCTGATTGAGCAAGCTGACAACAAAAAAGCCCCTGCTTTGCGGGGGCTTTTTCCTGTTAAGCGAGCTTTTCCCGGCGCCGGTTAGTCTGCTGAAGCCGGATCGGGTTGTAATTTCCCAGAATCATGGGTGGGCAACTTCATACGCAGCACTCGGAAACTCATCAGGAATGCGATCACCATGATGAATGCGCCCACAAACATCGGGATCGTAACCGCGATCTGCGGCGAGAGGGACGGTAGGTTGAGCTGAAGCAGGATGCCGGCCAGGATCGGGCCGATGACCAACGTCAGGCTGTTGGAGGATTGAAAGGCACCCAGCACTCTTCCCCTCATGTCCGGCGGCGAGAATCGGCTCAATATCGATTGCAGGGAGGGTTGGCTAATCGCACTCGCCGCGGCAAATGGGATGAAAACGAGTGCCATGGTCACCCAATCGCGAGCTAAGGCCATACCCAGGTAGGCCACAACCCTCGCAAGGGCCCCGACATTCACCAACCTGCGCTCTCCAAAACGCTTCACCAAAGGGCCGACGAATACGAACTGCGTCGTCACGCTGATCACTCCGATCCAGGTAAGCAGCAGCCCGATGTTGCGCTGTGCGTCTTCGAGTGAGATATCGGCAAACAAATTTCTGCGGGAGAAAAATGCGAAGGAGGATTGTAGAAGTGAAAACGCCAGGAAGGTCAGGGTGGTGAACAGAAGGATAATTCGTACGTTTGGAACCCGAATGACATCCAGCAGACCCTTCTGGCCCGGCTTTTTCTCACGTGAGCGGCCGAGCGGGGCTCTCTCTTCCCGAGGCAGGCTTTCGGGAAGCAGGAAGGTGGTCAGCAATATGGAGGCCAGTGAGAATATCGCCGCTACAAAAAACGGCGCGTTCTGACTATAGGGGGCGAGCGTGGGGCTTGCAGATCGCTGGCGCCAAAACTCTCCTGCGCATGCAGGAGCAACACCGGAATCACCATGCCGAACCCGATCAGGTCGACAAATACCACCACAAACAAGGCTATGAATCGGCGATCCGCAAACATCAATTTCCCCTAAACTCGTTTCGATTTCCGCCCCGGCCCCTCTCAAAGTCTGCAGGTTATGCGCTTGGGCCGAGCCGAACCAGCGGATTATAAGGGAGGGGTCAAAAGGGCTGACTTCAGGAGGGGTTGCGCTAAATTCGTGAATGCGTTAATTTGGGCCTTGTTCTTGAGACCTATGCTGAACCGATCGATTTCAATCCTTCTCGGCCTCCCACTAGCCTTCTTAGTCGCTGGCTGTAGCTCAGTCGCGCCGGCCTCGGAGGCCCCCACAGAGGTCCCCACTGAAACGAAAGAACCACCAACTGCTGCTCCCACCGGTACCGCGGCCTCAACGCCTACACCAACCGCTACTCTGACGCCATCGCCCACCATCACTTCGACGCCAACCATCACACCGACCGCCTCTCCGACCCCCACCCCGACCGAAACGGCCACTCCCACAAACACGCCCACCTCGCTGCCGCCGGAGATCACGGCGGACGTGAATCTGAATTGTCGCTACGGACCGGATTCGGCTTACCTTTATGCTTGGGGATTGGATGAGGGTCGAACCGCAACTCTCGACGGCCGCAATTACAACTCGACCTGGCTATGGGTCCAGCCCTGGGACGCGTTGTTCCATTGCTGGGTCACGGCCTCTGGTGCGACTCCCAACGTCGAATACAGCGCGGTGCCGGTCGTTTATCCGCCGTTGCTGACCAACCCCTCTGTAGCCCCTCCAAAGGGGGTCAGCGCCAGCCGGAGCGGCTCCAGCGTCACCATCCGCTGGTCGCCCGCCCAGCCCTCGGTGCAGCTCGGTTATCTTATCGAAGCCCGCATCTGCTCGGGTGGGTTCCCGTTGGACGTAGCCATCACCATTACCAGTACGTCCTATACACTTTCAGATGCGACAAGCTGCAGCGCGGAATCCTACGGCCAGGTGCGCGTTCAGAACAAACTCGGGTACTCGACCGCCGTGAAAGTTTCCTGGCCGTGACCTCTCTGCGTAACGCTTTATCACTCCACCCACCAGGCAATAATTTCTAAAATCCACGCGTGGTCGCCCACTTCGGATTAGGCACGGACCCGTCGAACTAAAATTTGGATCGGACCTCGCGACCGAACCGCTCGATGGGTTCGATCTCTGAGACGTTGGGAATGCTGATTATGTAATGCTGAATCCCTATCTCGGCGAATTGGCCGATTTCATCCACTGCCTCCGACGGGCTGAGGCCGTCGGATGACAAATCGATCGGACCCAGGACCGTTTTCTCAATTTCGTCGTAATCCCTGCCCAGGGCCTCGCAATGATCACGCAAGATTGCGAGCTTCTTGGCCGCGCTGGCCACCCCATTGGTCGCGAAGAGATCGCAGGCGTCCCCATACTGAGCCACCAGGCGCAGCGTCTTCTTTTCGCCTTCGCCTCCGATCAGGATCGGCGGGTGGGGCTTTGTGATGGGCTGCGGGCTGTTTATCGGCGCCTCCAGCTTGTAATGTTTCCCCTCAAAAGGCGAGAAATCACCCGCCCAAACTTGTTTGGCGAGCTTCAGCACCTCCTCCAGCTGCTCAAAACGCTCGCTGGTTGACGGAAATGGAAACCCCAGCCCCTTCGCCTCTTGCCAGTACCAGGCCGCCCCGATCCCAAAGTTGGCTCGTCCCCCCGACAACACATCTAATGTCGATACTTGTTTGATCAGAAATCCGGGATGCCGATACACCACGCCGGTAACCATCACGCCCAGCCTCACGCGTTCCGTGACGGCCGCAATGAAATTAAGCGCGCTGTACGCTTCCAACATGGGGTCATCTTTGCTGCCCAAGCCGGGGTCTATTTGATAGTAGTGATCCATCACCCACAGGCTGTCGAATCCGGCCGCCTCGGCGGTCCCGGCGATTTCTGCAAGTTTCGGCCCGATCGAGTCCGGAGCTCCGGACCAGTCAAAGCGATTGATTTGCAATCCAAATTTCATTACATCTCCTTATGTGACGGCGGAGGGGGGACCCTCCACAACCTTAACTTGTAACCTAATAGCGCCAAACCGACCGTAGCTCCAGCGCTGTGCAGAGCGTCAGCCGCGTATCAGAACGCGAGAACCAGATCTTGTGATCAAGTTGGCTAAATGCGAGACTTGATGATCTGTGCATTCCTATGGGCAAGGCCCATGATACTGATCATCGGATTGACCCCCGGGGCGGAAGGAAGTGCACTGGCGTCCGCGATGTAGAGACCCTTGACCTCGAAGCTCTCCCCCTCCGGATCGAAGGCCGCCATCGAGGAATTCCCGCCCATGCGGCAACTGCTCATCTGGTGCGCGCTGAAGAGGGTCGTGTCGTTGGTTTTGTAGCCGCGTCGGTCGATTCCTTCCAGGAAAGAGTTTAGATCCGCCCCAGATGAAACCGTGAAGGGTTCCGCACTATTTGCGATCCCACCGACAGAGTGAGCGCCCGCGGCAACCAGCAGCTTGACACATTCCTTGGCGCCCTCGATAACCGTAGCTGCGTCTCTTTTGGAAAGCCAGTAATTTAACACAGGGTTCCCCTGATCATCCACCTCGACCCGACCCCCATCTCGATCCCGAACCAGGGCGAAAAAGAAGGCTGTGTTGGCAAATTTGAGCATGAGCTCATGGTGCGAGTTCGCATCTTTCCACGGTGTTCCGAGCGCGGCAAGCCCCGGATGCACCGGAGGCACTTCCACCACGAACCCGTAACCCTCGTTCGCCGTTTCGAATTCCTCGCAGGCGACAGACTGCATGGTGCCGCGCCAGGCTTCCACCGGCTCGTCGAATACCCCGTAAATGACCGGTACCGGATGCAAATGCAGGTGGTGTCCAATATTCGAATTCGTCAGACCGGATCGCTTGAGCAGTGCCGGAGAATGGATGCCGCCTGCCGCGAGCACAACCAGCGGGCTCTGGATGCGCAGCGCATGTCCATCAACAGTGGCCTCGACTCCCGCTACACGACCGTTTGAAATCATGAGCCGATCGACAAAACAGTTGGTGATGATTTCTGCGCCGTTCTCGTGGGCGTCCTGCAAGTAAGTCAGCAGTGTGCTCTGCTTGGCGCCGAATCGGCATCCAAATCCGCAGTAACCACAATCGTCACAGTTGTTGACGTTCCTCGATAGAGTGCGCCAGCTATATCCCAGCGCCTCGGAGCCCTCCCGGAGCAGCGAGTTCTGTCGATTTTGATCGCTGTATTCGTTGGTGACATGGATGCGCGCGCTGACCGTCTCCAGGCTGGCCTGCCACTCCGACCCGCCTGCCCCCGACACGCCGAGTTCGCTTTCCCACTCGTCCAAGACGTGGGGAGGCGTCGGAAGACTGGTGGTCCAGTTGATCGTGGTCCCCCCGCCCAGCGTGCTCCCGGCAAGCACAACAATCCCGACATCTTCCGTGGTGAGCAGGCCGCGCTTATCGTACAGATCGCGCATCGCTTTATATTCCGCGCCATCGAAATCTGCCTCGTTGTAATAGCCGCCCTTCTCCAGTACAACCACCCGCTGTCCGGCAGCGGCCAGCTCTGCGGCGACCACGCCGCCTCCGGCGCCAGACCCGATAACAACCACGTCCGCCTCGAGCGCGGTAGAGCGTGAGATTTCCTTGGTCGTAATGGGTTTTGCGACATCCGGTGTACTAACCGGTCCGGGATAACCCATCTTCTCCCAATGCGGGTTGCGATCGGAGCCTTCCGGGATCAACGAATATTCGTGGAACAACACCAACCGCTTGAAGGTCTGAAAGCCTTTTCGAAGCAGTCCGATCTGACTGTTAGACCAGGCCCGCATAACGCGTTCTCGCTCTTCGAAGCTCATGCTGGGAAAATTCTTAGCCGCTCCCGCCATGACAAAATTGGCGATCGGATTATCGAACAGCGCAAGTGCGCGCCTGAAATTCGTTTGTTCCGCGAGGCTGGCAGCCCCCGAGATCGCTCCAGCCACATCAGCTGCGACGTCCAAGCTTGTTCCGGCAGGCGCAAGGGTACGGGAAACCGCATCGAGAGTCTCGATTTCCTTCTCCGATAAGAACGCGTGGACTTTGAACGCCATTCGTGTGACCCTAGTGCCCCTCCGCTTGGAGTTCATCCACATGCCGGCGGCGGCGGAGCATGTTATGAGCTGATAATGACCCCGACAGAGCTCCAATCAGCACGGCCGCAAGCCCCCCGAACAACCCGATAGGCAGCTCCGGGCGATCGATGATGGGCCGCATCAAGAATTCAAAAGTAAAATGTGTAAACCCCGCTAGTCCTACCACGAGAGCAAGCGCGAGCGTCAGCGAAAGCATGGTGAGCGTCACTAGACGCCTGGCGCGCTCGAGGTTATCGTCACCAGAATACCACTCCCACCTGTCTGCGCCGCAGGAGCGTGAGCTCTTTGTCTTCCATCTGAGCCAGGCGATGGCCCGCTAGCGAGACCTCACCCTCGCTGATATCGTCCAGCCCACCCAATATGTGGAGCAGTGTGGACTTCCCGGAGCCCGAGGGACCCATGATCGCCTCGAATTCGCCGGGCTCCACGACGAAATCAACCCCGCGCAGGGCCTCACGTCCACTTCCCACATGGGATAAGTCTTGCGA
Organism: Chloroflexota bacterium; assembly: GCA_022561385.1. GTDB lineage: Bacteria > Chloroflexota > Anaerolineae > Anaerolineales > E44-bin32 > JADFRG01. The sequence goes on along the minus strand of JADFRG010000053.1, from coordinate 2,401 downwards.
ACCTAAATTGCCTGAACGATAGGTTCCATGGCTCCTCCTCCGGGAATAGGGTACAGGCAGCCCGACGGCTAGAGGGTGGTCGCCGCGCCGGGCGGCGGAGTGTTTTCAAGACTCACTTAGAGTAACACGGTCGCCACGGAGCCGAAGCAGCCTCTACGGTCCGAGATTCAGCCTTCCAGAAGCTCCCGGATGCGATAATAGGAATAGGGGCCGAGTAAAAAAGAGTGGGCTCTCCCCCCACTCCAACCTCATCTCGGGTTGGCCAGCCGACCCGCGCAGGCTTAGGCTTGCCAGCGACAGCTGGATGCCGCAGGATAAGGCTAAGTCCGTCCGCCGGCCATGCGCCTAAGCCTGCGGCGGATCCACTCCAGGCACTCAGCGGGGGTGCCGATCTTGAAGGCGACCGCGAGGGGCAGTTTCTCATTTTCCAGGAAGTGCTTTCTGTCGAGTGTCACGAAGTATTCGATATCGCTCCCCATCGCGGAAGCCAGGATTTCAGCGTTGGCGGGATGATCATCAAACGATCGCGCGTCGGATCGATTAGTAGCTGACGGCTCCCCGACGACGGTGATATCGCTGCGATCCAGCAGCAACGCTAGGGCGCCAAGCGATTGAGGTGCCTTGTTTCTTGGCGCGCCTTCAAGTTCCTGGATCGCCAGCCTGCTCATGACGAGCGAAATCGCCCCCGCCTCTCCCAGGCGCAGCAGCATACGGCCACCGCCTTTGGCGGACCAGATCCCGGCGAAGATGACGCTCGTATCAAGAAAGATCCGGATCCTGGTCGCCATACCGCTCGCGCTGCTCGCGGAGGACCTTGAGCATGCTCTCAAGGTCCTGCCCCTTCTCCACCAGGGACTCCGTGATCCGGGCGGACAGGTCATCTATTTCCGAGAGTCTCGGGCTCAAGACAAAGACGCCGCCGAGATCGAGCAGCGTGATCGGGTCGCCAGGCTGCATCTTGTATGCTTCTCGGACGGATTTGGGAATGGTGAGGACGCCTCGCTGCCCTATTTGAAGAGTGTATGTTTTACTCATGGGGCCTCCTGATCGTCAGGATAACTGATATTCAGTTTATCAGAGCATCTGATTGAAGTTAATAGGGAGTGAAACCCAAAAAAAAGCGATGCGGTCGGGATTCTCCGACCGCATCGTAGAGTGTGCCTTTGACGTCTCTGAAGGACATTCAATCCACGGCCCAGCGCCAGGCGATGCCCCCAAGCTCTCGGATCACTTTCAGCGCGTCCCATCGACTGAATTGGAGATTATTCTCGAAGCGGTTCCAGAAGCCTTCCCACCAGCCGTGCGGCTCATCTTTGGGGCCGTCGTATTCGGTGGGTCGATCGGTTCCGCCGTCTACTACCAGGCTGCCAACGTAATCTCCTTCGTCATACACGCGCTCGATCTGTTGGGCGATGGCTTCCATGTCCGCCTCGGTAACGATGCCGTTGCTGGTGGCCTTGTAGAACTGGACCGTCACACGGATCGGGAAGCGGGGATCGCGCTCGATGGCCAGGTTGTCGATCTCGGTGAATGGGCCTTCTACCGCGCCGTGGCCGATCACTGCGGCTTCGACATCACCATACGCTTTGAGGGCGAGTGATGGGGCCGCGGCCTCTTCTAAGGCATCGCCGAAGAACACGCCGCGCGTGGGTTCGTGCTGCTTCAGGGGCACCTGGATGAGCAGCACCATGTTTAGCCCGCTCTCGCCGGCCGCGGTGGGGGAAATCATGTCCGGCGGCAGGGTGCGATTGACGAAATCGCTCAGGCGTTCGCCGGTGAAGCTGGCTCGTTCGCCATCTTGATTAAAGAACAACCTCTGGCCCCAGGACCAGCCGGCCGGGAAGGCGTCGCGCGTGTTGTCGATGATGGTGGCGCTCGTCCCCTCGCGGGAGGCGATGATGGTCAGCACCGCCGGATCGCCCGCGTAGGACTGGTAGTTGAAGATCACGGGGTTGAAGGTGGCCTCGCCCTGCCGTGGCACGGGCAGGAAGGCGGCCTGTGCGCTGACCAGCACGTGCGTGTCGCGCGGCGCTAGCAGCGAGCCGCGGCGGCCGGCCCAGGAACCTGGATCGCTGAGGTATTTACGGAAGTTGCCCAGGTACTCTGCCAGCGTCACCCGCTTCAGATCCTCGCCGTATTCGTTGCCTACCAGCAGGTAGAACTTATCCGGCGAAATGTCGGCCGTCCGATCGGTGAAGTTGGGATATCGGATGACCGGCATGAGCGTGAGTACGTATTCCCCGGTGATCGGGTCCTGGTGCTGCACCTGGATGGTCATGTCTGAGATGTTGGGACCCACCGCCGAGTCGTAGTAGCGGCCCGTATCTTCCCAGGTGACGTTGATGAGATCCAGGCCGTGCATCTGCGCAAGGCGCAAGGCGTGATCGTCCCAGACCATGGC
>JADFRG010000025.1 GCA_022561385.1 Chloroflexota bacterium | reverse complement strand
GTATGAGGAATTATGCCTAGACGGGACGGAACGATAGGGGCGAGAGATATCTGTACCGGTGCAGCCGTTGAACGTGTCATCGCAGACGGCGGCGTAACGAGTCTCAAAATCTCGGCGTCGATCCAGTCCGACAACTATTCGGCAGGATCAGCAGGCTGGATTATTCACCGTGACACAGGGTCGGCAGAGTTCCAAGATTTGATTGTGCGGGGTACGATCAACGCCGACGACATTACCGCAGGCACCTTGGACGTTGACCGTCTGGCAGCGGACACGATTACGGTAGACAAACTTGCCGCGGGAACTATCGTATTTGTCTTCATCTACTTCGGTTTTTTCCCCGAAAGGTTTCCGTTCTTTCGAGCAGAGCCGCTGCCTCTTGCCACCGAACCTCAAGAGGATTCGCAGACCCATGGCCCGGCCTCGTCACTGCCCTCGAGCACTCCTGTCCCTACATTTTCGCCCACGCCTCCTCCAGTGGAGACGCCGCTCTCAACGGAGCCACCCAGCGCGACACCGACGCCAACCTCCACACTCACCTCGGTCCCCGCGACGGCTACGTCTCTCCCATCCACAGCCACTCCTCTACCGCCGACGCCAACCCCTACACTCACTCCAGTTCCTCCGACGGCTACCCTTATTCCGCCGACGCCAACCCTTACACTCACTCCAGTTCCTCCGACGGCTACCCTTATTCCGCCGACGCCCACCCCATCCCCACAGCCCTTCCAGGAGTTCAACCTCACAGCGCAATCCTTCTTTTTCACGACCAACTCAATAACTGTCAACCAAGGAGACTTGGTGCGGGTCACCGTGACCAACCTGGACAGCGAACACACCTTCACCATCGACGAGTTGAATGTGGACCTCACGATACCGGCTTTGGGGACGGCCACAATAGAATTTACTGCCCTGCCTGCTGGAACCTACTTGTTTTACTGTGGTGTTGGTGGACACAGGGGCGCTGGGATGGAGGGTGCTTTCATCGTCCTGGCTGGGCCTTAGGGAATGTCAGTTGAAAGATGTACGGGTTGTGTGAGGCAGGTGGAGCGGACCAGGAATCCACTCACTAGATGACTTTTCTACCAACTTATCGATTGGGGACTGGCCTCTAAAAAGGTTCGATATTTCAAAGCGATGACCTCTGGAAAAGCCGCCTCCCAGCGGTAGGCGTCATTGCCCCGGATTTGGTCCATGTGCCCCCTCTCGAGTGAAAGGGGGCGATTGATTTTCCGAATACCGCCCTTCACAAACTGATTCTCATCTCCAAGTACCGCGACAATTCCATTCTCAGAGATGAAGTTGCCGCCAATGGGCGCTGCATATTAACCATCTCGCCTTAGAAACTCGCGGAGCTGACCGAGGCAGGGCCTATAAGATGTGTCCTTCTGCTAACCCATCTGTGCAATGCCTCCCGGAATCGGAGACCGAGCCGCTCCCCGCCAAGAACTGCGGGAGGTTCCGACGCTAGCACCCGTTAGCCGACGGTGGTAATTCGGTTATGATGAGACAGAACTCCAAGAAGCAAGGGTCGTGCAGGTGCTGTTCGATGCGAGCAGGCAGCTTACATCGGGAAGTCCATTGCGTCTCCCATAAGCGAGAGACGCGGCATAAAATCTTTCATAGGAGCTAGGCAGTATAAGGAGGAGGATCGGCGGAGGCGCTGGCAACAATTCAAAATTCGATTCAACCTCGATGGAGGAGGTGCGGCAAATGCATCAGTGGATTTAGGTCTTGTTGGGCAACATAGATAACGCAGCTGACGCAGCAAGCGAACTCACGAAGGAGATCAACAATGGACGCAGTAGAAGCTACTAAAAAACTATTTGCACTGATCGAGTCGCGCGAGACCGGGGCCGCGGCAGAACTCCTGTCGGACGACTTTACGTTTTCAGGACCGGTCCCTGACCCTATCAACAGTGCGGCGTGGCTGGGTTTGCACGACCGCCTGAATGATGCGTTCTCAGACTTTTCCTTCAACCTGAGGGATGCGCAGCAGGTAGGGGATGCCGTACAAGTCACATTGCAGCTTAGCGGCACCCACAGCTCCGAACTCGATCTCTCTGCCTTAGATATGCCCAACGTACCCACAACGGGAAAGTCCTTTGAGTTGCCACCAGAATCGACGACCGTCACTATCGAGGGCGAGAAGATCACGTCAATCCGAGTCGCCGCGGTGGAAGGTGGCGGCGTGATGGGAATACTGAGCCAGCTCGGGGTCGAGCCGCCGCCCGAATAAGAGAAATCGATTGCCGACCAAAATCAAAGTCCCGCCTGATCCGACAGTTTCAGGCGGGGCTTCTTGTTGTTGTCGATCGTCCGCGGGATGGCAGAGATCATCAGCCAGCAAATTTTAAACGGGATAGGGTCTTGAGAATAAAGTGTTACCTACTGTCTCCGACCTGTACCTCTGCTCCATACTAAATAAAATCTCAGGACCAGTTTTCCGAGACTGGACCGAGTGGAACGCGCTCTGACACCATTAAGTGTACGAGCTTCTATTATTAGAACTCGAGGTTGGAAGAAGGTCGAGTTATCCCTGCCCAATCAGACCCAATATCCAATCCACTCCCAGGGCGCCGGCGTAGGCGAACGCGAGCATCTTGATCATTTTCCCCGCAAACGCCCAGATCAGAAAGGCCGCCACTGGCATGCGCAAGGCGCCCGCCGCCGCCCCGGCGATGTCAAAGAGTGGATTGGGCACCGCGGCCAGGACCAGCACAGTCCAGCCGCCATATTCTTTCATCAGGTGCTCAAGACGATCATAAGAGGAGGCTCGTCTCATGACGCCGCGGCCACTGTAGCCTGCCAGGTAGCCGGTTAGTTCCCCCAGCGCGGCCCCGGCCGCGGCTGCCAATGCGACCAGGATTGGATTAAAGATGCTCCCTGCAACCAACGTCACGATGATACCCGGCGCCGGCAACACGATCGTTGCATTGGAAATCAGGGAGATCAGGAAGATTCCGGGATACCCGAGGGCCTCGAAGTTCTTGAGCTCATCTCTTAGGAGATAACCCGCGGCGCTGATCGCGATCACCGTGACAAGCGCCACTACCCGAAACGCGGCGGTGCGCCAATTGAATTGGCGCACCTCTCCGTCCTGACGAACCCCTTCGCTCACTGCTCCGTGATCTCGATCGTTTCGATGGTTATGGCCGCCGCATTACGGGGGTTTGGATCTCGCACCGGAAACGCGAGCACCACATCCATTCCCGAGGTCACTACACCAAATACCGAGTGTTTGTCGTCCAACCAATCGGTCGCAATATGTGTGACGAAAAACTGCGATCCGTTGGTATGGGGGCCGGAATTGGCCATGGAAAGCACACCCGGGCTGTCGTGGCGCAGTTCCGGATGGAATTCATCTTCAAATTTGTAGCCGGGCCCGCCGGTACCTGTGCCGGTTGGGTCGCCGGTCTGCGCCATGAAATTCTCGATCACGCGATGAAAAATTACGCCGTCGTAAAAGCCTTCGCGCGCCAGAAACACGAAGTTGTTCACCGTGGACGGTGCTTTGTCCCCATAAAGCTTCAACCCGATATCTCCGCTTGTGGTCTTGATGGTGGCGTTGTAAGTGCGCTTTGAATCAATGATCATTTTTGGCGGAGAACTGTACTGTTGTGAACCCATATTCGCCTCCTTCTTGGGAGTTGAGAAGATTAGATATGCGGGCAACCACCATATCCATCGCAACCGTATTTAGCCCGCCTTCGGGAATGATGACATCCGCGAAACGTTTGGAGGTTTCGACGAATTCTTCATGCATCGGCCGCACGGTTGATTCATACTGTTGGATGACCGATTCCATTGAGCGACCGCGCTCTTGAATGTCTCGCTGCAGCCGTCGAATAAAACGGATATCGGGCGGCGTATCCACGTATATCTTCACATCAAACAGGTCGCGCAGTCTGGCCTCGGCAAAAATCAGAATGCCTTCCACCAGTATGACCGGATGAGGTTCGACGAGGTTGGTCTCCTGGGTCCGTTCGTGGCGGCTGAAATCGTATATAGGAACTTCCACCGTCTCCCAATGTTTGAGCCGCTCCAAATGTACGATGAGCAGATCGGTGTCGAGCGAATCGGGATGATCGAAGTTGACCGTATCCCGCTGGGGCAGTGGAAGATCATTGAGATCGCGGTAGTACGCGTCGTGCGAAAGCAGCGCGATGTGCTCGGCGCCGATGCGACCCAAAACGACATCTGCGATCGTGGTTTTGCCCGATCCGGTTCCACCCGCGATGCCGATTACCAGCGGCGGCGATCTGCCGATCATGGAGGAATTATACGGTGCGGCCCAGTTGGGATGCGAGCCCGATCAGCTGATGCCCGCGACCTGGCCCGCGGTGAGTTCCTGGAGTTCATCGGGCGATAAGCGGAATACCGAGCGCGGCGTGCCGGCTGCGGCCCAGATATAGTCAAACTCCAGCAGATCCCGGTCGATCACTGTCAGGATTGACTGGGAAAGTCCAATCGGTGCGACCCCACCGATGCCGAAACCGGTCACCTCTCGCACGAATTTGGCCTCCGCCATTTGGACCGGCTCGCCCAGGAGCTTCTCCAACAGATCGAGGTCTGCGCGATTGGGGCCGCTCACCAGCACCAAATAAGGGGTGTCAGAACTGGAACCGCGGAACACCAGAGACTTGACGATTTGCCCCAGCTGGCAGCCGACGGCGTTTGCGGCCTCTAGAGCGGTGTGAGCGCTGGTGGGTAATTCGACCACCTTGAGTGAGAACCCCGATCGCTCCAGAGCCTCCTGCACACGTCGCACGCCGGATGACTTTTCGGTCATAACAAGGGTGTGTGAACCCTCCGCCTTAGGGCTCACGGAATAAGTGGAGGCGAATGGGACGGCGAAAACAAGCCGTCCGGTAGGAGCCACCAGTCGGAATCGAACCGACGACCTAACGCTTACGAAGCGCTCGCTCTACCAACTGAGCTATGGTGGCGCTAACCGGCGGGAACCGATTGACTGCTTGCGCATAGCCATTGATTCTGCGCCTGCGGCTGTGCCACGAAGCTCTCCCGACGGCAGCCGCCAGGTGAGGCGATCACCTTGCGGCGTCCCGCCTTGCGGGACGCGCGGGATTATACCAACCCCTCTGGATAAACCTCGGTTCAGCGATGATAATCACAACATGCGAATAGCGATGCTTTCCTATCACACCTGTCCACTCGCCACCCTGGGAGGCAAAGAAGCAGGCGGCATGAACGTATACGTCCGAGAACTCGTGCGCTCCTTAGGTGAGCGCGGCATAGGAGTAGACGTTTTCACTCGATCGCAAGATGAACACATCCCCCATGTTTTGCATGATCTGGGTTACGGCAATCGGGTGGTGCATGTGCCCTCTGGCCCGGAACATCCTCTGGGAAAACGTGAACTCCCCAATTGGATTACGGACTACGTACGATGGATCACGAAATTTTCCGAGAGCAAAGGCGTGCATTATGACGTGATTCACAGCCATTATTGGCTCAGCGGTGAGGCGGCACTTTTGTTGCGGGAGGAGTGGGGCACGCCTTTCATTCAGATGTTCCACACTTTGGGGGAAATGAAAAATCAGGTCGCCCGCAGCCCCGGGGAAAAAGCTTCGCCCGCCAGGCTCGAAAGTGAGAGACGTCTGCTTGGCGAGGCAGATAAGATCATTGCCTCTACCGAAGCCGAGCTGGCGCAATTCCGCTGGCTCTATCACCAAGATACGGACAAGGTAGAGATCATCGAGCCAGGAGTAGACATTTCCCGCTTTTATCCTATTCCAGCCGATGAGGCGAGGGAGTTCGTTGGGGTGACGGATGAACGGCGCATCATTCTGTTCGTAGGAAGAATCGAACCGCTCAAGGGGCTCGACTCGTTATTAAACGCCGTGGCGATGCTCCACCGGGAGCGCCAACACAATCTGCACCTTATGGTGATCGGCGGAGAGCCGGATGCGGATCCCGACGAGATCACCGCCGAAATGAGCCGCCTCAAAGAATTGACGGACGAACTAGGGCTGAACGGCCAGGTCACATTTCTCGGTAGGCGCGACCAGGATGTGTTGCAGTATTACTACTCCGCGGCAGAGATCGTGGTTATGCCTTCGCATTACGAATCGTTTGGGCTGGTGGCGCTCGAGGCGATGGCTTGCGGGACACCGGTAATCGCCTCCGAGACTGGCGGGCTGGTTTATCTGGTCAAGGATGGGGAGACCGGACTTCACGTTCCCACGGCTGCCCCGGAGGCGCTGGCGGAGAAGGTGCGCTACCTGCTGGATAACGACAACGAGCTCCGTCGGTTAGGAGTCCAAGCCGCTAAACATGCCAGAGGGTTCGAGTGGGGCGGAGTGGCGGATCGCGTGATTGAGGTGTACGAAGAACTCGCGGGCAATCGCGCACGCGAGGGCGTGGTCCGGTCCGCAGGTCAGCCGCGCTGAAAATCTTGAGACCCCTCATCCCCAGAAATATTCACAAACTAGCATTAAGGCATCTGACCCCCAGCGTTTGTTGGGGGTCAGGTGAGGAGGAGAGCAGACCGGCGAATTTTGTTTTCTGGAGGGCGCTATGGTCGGAGCCGGTTTGCTCTCTTAATTTATCACGTATAAGGCCGCGCGTTCCTTACAGCGGACTTACACTCAGGTAGATTCAACCTCTCAATTTCTGAGCCCAGACCCAGTCCCCCGCGGATGGGATGGGTTCGATTCGGAAAACCGGCTAAAGTTGTCTTGTGAAAACCGAGGACCTGCTGCGTTATGAGGCCGAATTCCAGTCCATGAGGACTGCGTTCCGAGCCAGAGTGCTGGTGGTCAAACTCGCGCCCGACACCGGAGCCTGTGAGAAGGATGTTACCCCTCCACCAGGCCCTCCGGACAAGCCTCAAGCGTGCCCTGCACGTCGATATTCGGCCGAGTAGCTTGCATGATTTCGACCGTCCCACGTGCCAGGATGCAATCTCCCGGACCGACGGGATGGGTGGTGGTCCGATCGATCATGGCGAAAGTTCCGGCTTCCTCGCTAAATATGGCCACAAATGCGATTTCCCCACCCGCGAACCAGCGCTTTAATACGCCGAAGACGCACAGCTCCGCTCCCTCGTCCTCGAGCGCGACCGTGTCCCACGATACACACTCGTTCTCGGGAGAAGGTGTCTGGACAGACGATGGGCCGATTGCGGATTCCTCGGTTAGTGGAGGCAGTGTGGGCGCCGGCCGCCGGGTCGAGGTGGGCTGCGGGATGGGCGTGAGGGTTGGAACATCCGTCGCGAGCAGCTCCGAAACGAAAGCACCCGCAGGTCCCTGGGCGAGCCTTACCAGTCCCCATATCGCGGCGCCCAAAACTCCAATGATGACTACTGTTCGCGCCATCTTCGCGGCCGTTCGTCGGATCTTACCCTTGGGCCCCGAGGCCTCCGCCCTCAAGTCGCTGACGCCATCGACGCCTGTAACGGATCGCGCGATGGGGTCCCTTTCCCCGGCTAACGGGCCGGTTCCAACCGGCACATCGGGATCGGCGCCGGCCATCCAAATACTCGAATCCCCCACCGAAGCCGGAGGTTCATCATATTCGAGAGCTTCATCCCCCTGTTCGTAATGGGTTGAAGGCTCTTCTATAGTCTCGTCTCCCGGGGACTCATCGTAGAGTGAGCGACGCAGGTCCGATTGAGGCTCGTCGTCGGGTAAGCGACGAAGGTCCAATTGGGACTCGTCGTAGAGTGAGCTACCCGCGTCCGATTGAGGTTTATCGTAAAGTGATCCGCCAGGGTCCGAGGGAGGGTCGCTGGAACTTAAATGTTCAGATTCTATATCGCCGGGACTCTCTTCAGGACGCTCATCGACCAGGCCCGCCTCGAAGCTCGCAAAAGAAGCGCCCGGCCCCTCGGCTACGAATTCTTCGGCGGCGGCAGAAATAGCGGCCGCCTCGTCTGAGTCGTCATCGAGCAGATTCAGTCTGAGTGCCTGGGTGAGATCGTTCGGAGTGGAGCTAGTTTCTACGAAGGGCGCTGCGTGTTGCTCACTCAGAGTTCGATCGCAGTACTTGCAGCGCTCTAAGTCGTTTTCTATCCACTCCGCGCAGTACGGACACTTGCGCATCGACGCGAGCCAGAGCGGGGGCTCTAGTTCAGTGTGACAATGCCGGCAATAAACCGCCTCGTCCTGGATTTTCTCAGAGCAATTTGGACAATCATGCATTTCACAGATTATTCTAACGGACGAGCGACCGGGCGCAATTTCCGCTTTGGTCCCAGTGAACGGTTATCAATTTTTATGCTTAATGGGATTCTTCAGCCTCGAGGCGTTCAGAAGATCCCGCGCATCCGCCCCCGCAGGCTCCACGGGGAAATGTGGGACGAGCTCGCTCACGCGATCGGCCCACTAAATAACTAGTACCTTGCCTGCCAACCCTCGGCCACGTCGATCGCCTCGATCAATCCGGAGGACACGCCGGCCCAGGGGCGCCCGTTGCTGTTTGCAATGGAAGTTAAATCCTTCAGACGTCCCACGGCAGTTGAAGTTAGGAACTGCTCCTGCTCTGCCTCCGGTAGCCCGGGTGCCTCTTGCCAGATCGCGCGGCCGGCCAAAAAACCGGAGGCCCCGTTTTCGCAGGCCAATCTTGTCTGCAAGTTGAAGGTGTCGTAGTCCACCCCTGCACTGAGCAGCACCCACGGAACTTCGGCCGTCTCGGTAAGCTGCCGACAGTGATCGGCCATCTTGGCTTCGTCTTTTTCAAAATCTGGATCGTCGGGGAATTCGGCCTTGAGCACATCGATGCCAAGCGGGCAGAGCCGACGGGCGGTTTCGATAACCATGTCGGGTTTGAGTGCTGCAAACTCTGCGGTGCCCTTCTTGGGCCCGTCAACGATATGGTAGGTCATGGGTTCCACCAGCATTGGAATGTCGTGGACCCGGCAGTCTTCTGCCGCCTGCACGATAAATGCCTCCTGCTGTTCGGCCGTGGCGCTGCCCGGGTTGTAGTAAAGCAAAATTTTCACTGCAGAGGCGCCCATACGTTTGATTTTCGCCACACTCCAACCTTCGGCGACGGCCGTAACGCGGTCTCCTTCGGAATCTGTGTAGCCGGTTGCCTCCAGGCTGACCAGAAACCCCTGGGTCCCCAAAATGTGGTTGCCCCTCAAGGCCGTAGCTGCGCCAAACACCGGGTCGATCAGAATGGCGCTGGAATGGGGAGCCAGGGCATTCAGCAGCTTAACCTTGTAGTCGGCCATCTCCTGGTAGCCGACCATATTCGGGTTCTCGGGATTTAGCGCCTTTTGAAGTGACCCGCGATGATCGAGGGCTGTTATGGTGAAAAGGCCATGCGAGTTTGCGATCTCCTGCAGCCCGCGCAACTTCCCAAGACTCAAAGTTTTATCCATCGAACCTCCTGGGACTGGATATCAATCAGGCCCGAGCGAAATTCTTGTGGCTCAGACTATCCGCTCGTCTTTTTAAACTAGTCGGGAAACCATTCCAGGAGCCGGCTGCGCTCCAGTTCCATTTTCGCCTCCAGATGTTTAGCTGCCGGCTCGGCAAGTTGCACATCTGGGCGAGGCTCGGCGAGGAAATTGCCGTGGACCAGCATGGCTTTGCCATCGCCAACTTCCAGGAAGCAGTATCCGGTTCCATCATAAGTTGCCGTGGGAGTCTCCCCTCGCAACCTGGCTACAATCCGATCTGCCGCGACTTTTGCGTGCGCCTCGGCAAAAACTCCTGCCTTGGGCAGAGGTTTGCCGTCCGCTAATGTGATGGAGACTACGTCACCTATCGCGTACACTCCCTCGTAGTCCGTTTCCAGCGTGCGCGGATCCACTTTGGCCCAGGCGCCACCGTCCGTCAGCCCGCTGTCTATAACAACCTGGGGGCAGACATGTCCCGGAATTCCGATCAGAAGATCGTAAGGTTCGACGGTCGTTTCAAATCGAACCTTGTGCTCTTCAATCCTCTCAACCGTATGCATGGGATGGAAGACGATTGCCGCTTCGGAGAGGCTTCCCTCAAGCACCGAGCAGCCGCTCTCTCCAACCACCGGAAGGGACATAGGCTTGGGCGAATATACATGGATCTCGGCTTCAACCGACTTGGCGGCGAAATATTCCCTCAACAACAATGCCGCCTCATAAGGCGCGGGACCGCAGGGGTAAGGCTGGCTAGGGATAACAATGGCTACCCGACCGCCCTTAAACTCCGCCAATTCGTAAGCGGTGTGATCCAGCGATAACCCATCATAGAAGTTGAGGCCATATTCAGCGAGACCCGGCATGGTCTCCGGCTTCCACTGAGCGCCAAGCGCCACGATCATCGCGTCTGAATCCAGCCGTTCGCCATCCACCACTGCCGAACGGGAACCGGGGTCGATCGATTCGATTCTTCCCCTCCGCACTTCAATCCCATGCGCTGCGAGTGATTTCAGGGGGCGCATTCCCTCCCCGATAGGCGAACTTCGTAGAAAGGCCCAGGTCTTTCTAAAACCAAAATAAAAAAAATCCTGCCGGTCGACGAGGGTGATTCGGTCCTCTTTAGTCAGCTGTTTGCTCAATGAGAATGCGGCCGCAACCCCGCCGAATCCCCCTCCAAGTACTAGAACGCGTGCCACCGTCTACCTCCTCACAAGCTCTGCAAAAAGAAAGTGTACCCTTGCTCAAGGCAGACATCTAAAACAATGAAGATAACCCCCCGCGTGGGTCGCATCCCACGATTTAGTTATGGACGGGGCAAGCACCAGATGATCTACTGAACGAATACGGCGGACAGATTGGATCGGTCGTTTGCTCGAATCATGGACCTTACCTTGCAATGATCGAATGAGTACAATAGCGCGGTTTTTCGGAGGGAGGCGCCGAATCTGAGTCGCAAATCTAAACCGGAGCGGGCGAAGTGGGCGGCGGTGGCGCTCACGGCCGGCTTCGTAATCACCATCCTTGCGCTTGGCGTGCTGGTGCATTCGATCGTCCGCGACCTGACTGCGTCCTGGACCGGCACGGGGCTCAACCCTTTCCAGGCCGTTGTTTCAAGAGACGGCGGAGCCGGGCAACCGCCGCCTGGTGATCTCACGCCCACCATCCCGCTTCCGGAAGTTACGCCTGTACCCTGGAACGGGAAAACACGCGTCACGATCTTGCTCATGGGCCTGGATTTTCGGGACTGGCAGGGTAAGGTTGGAGCGCCCCGCTCAGACACCATGATCCTGCTCTCCATCGAACCCGTCACGCGCAAGGTGAGTATCCTCTCCATCCCACGCGACTTGTGGATCGAGATCCCCGGGTTCCGGCACAACCGCATCAACACCGCCTATAGCTCAGGCGAGGCGAGCCGCCTCCCCGGCGGTGGACCGGGCCTTGCAATGAAGGCGGTCGAAAGCCTAATAGGCGTCCCGATCCAATATTACGCGGTGGTTGAATTTAATACCTTCGAGCGGCTTATCGATGAGATCGGGGGGGTGGATGTGCTGGTCAAGGAGCGGATCAAGATCTCGCCCATTGGTCGGTTGAGCCGTTGGCTGGAAGCCAAGCCGTATCATCTGGATGGCGCCGAGACCCTGGCCTACGCTCGCACCCGGCGCGGGCCCGGCGGCGATTTCGCACGCGCGGAGCGGCAGCAGCAGGTGGCGCTTGCCATCCTCGACCGGGTAGTGGGATTCGACATGATCGGAACATTGGTGGCCAAGGCGCCAATTCTGTTTCAGCAGCTGGCTTCCGGGGTGCGCACCAACATGTCGTTGAATGAGATGATTGCTCTGGCCTGGCTGGCCGCCTCAATAGATAAGGCGGATATCCAACAGGAAGTGATTTCGCCTCCGGGCATGGTGGGATTCCACAGGACTGATACCGGGGCGCAGGTGTTGCGACCGGTGCCTTCCGAGATCCGCAAGATCCGCGACAAATTATTTGTAGACACAAGTTTGATCAACCCATGAGTGGGGTGCGGTGGATTCTAAACTCGAGCCGCGCATGTTCGCTTGCGCATAGCCATCCTGGGTTAGGGGTCGAGCTCTTGGTGACGCGGATCGATGTCTTGCGGAGCCGACCATGAGCGCCGCCGGGGAGACCGGCCCGCTGCGACCCCCGGGCCTGGCGGAACCTGACAACGCGGGCTCGTCCCGCCGCTGGTGGCTGTGGGTCGGGGGCGTGGTCCTGTTCGGCGTAATCGTGTTGAGCGTTGGGGGCATTTCGGGATACGCCTCGGGTCTAAATCAGCACAGCGCGCGGGTAAACATCGAGAATTCGCTTATCGTTCAGGAACAATTTGATCTGGGGGTGCAGGATCTGCTGGAGGGTCGCTACGAGCTGGCAAGGCAGCGGTTCGCCTACATCATGGAAATAGAACCTGACAATGGCCCGGCGCGTGAGCTCCTGGGAGAGGCTCTCATCGCCCTGGATCGGCCTACACCGACCCTCACTCCGACCCCCAGCCCGACGCTCGACATTAGCCCTACGCCTACGCTCGATCTCCGTTCAATGGATGGTTTGTTCGCCGCCGCCCAGACCGCTCACGGCGCCGGCGACTACGACGCGGCCGCCGAAATGCTCTTGACCATCATCGCCGAGGTGCCGGATTTTCGGCGTGGCGAAGTGAATCAGCTGCTTTTTAGCGTTCTGCGAAATCGCGGCCTCAATAAGATCTGGAGTGGGGATCAAGAGCAGGGAATTTATGACCTGACCCTGGCGGAGCGCCTATTTCCGCTGGACAGTCAGGCCTCCAGCTGGCGCACTTCGGCCGCCTTCTATTTACTTGCCAACAGCTACTTCGGCTTGGATTGGCCGCTGGCAACCGAGTATTTCTCGCAGATCTGCGTGGCCTCCATCTGGGATGCCTGCTGGAAGTATTCACAAGCCGCATGGGAATATGGCAACAAGCTTGTGGAGGCGGAAGATCCATGTGGAGCCGTCTTACAGTATGATGCCTCGCTGAGTACCCGTGAGGACGCAGAAAAGGCTCCAACCGCAACCGAGGTCTTCGACGTTTGCCTGACCGCTACTGCGCCCGCGCCGACACCCACCCCCAGTCCGACTTTCGATCTAACAACAACCGTTACCCCCTCCGGTACCGCGCCGGGACCGTCCCCAACCCCCACACTCACAGCTACCGGAGGGCCCAGCCCCACGCCGACCGTGACACCGACCCATACTCCGGCGCCGACCATCACTCTTCCTCCACCGACCCCGGGGTAAAATGGGGCTACCCGGGCCGCGAGCGGTCCCTTAGGATTCGAGAGAAATGTCTCAATACGACTACGATCTTCTTGTGATCGGTTCTGGCCCGGGCGGCCAGCGCGCCGCAATCCAGGCTGCCAAGTTAGGAAAGCGGGCGGTGATCGTAGAGCGCAAACCCGTCGTCGGCGGAACTTGGATTAACACCGGCACCATCCCCAGCAAGACGCTACGTGAGGCGGTGATTTATCTCTCCGGTTACCGGCTCCGCGAGATCTACGGCAGGTCGTACTCCGTTAAGCAGGACATCAGCATGTCCGACCTGCTCGTCCGAACCGACCATGTGGTGCGGCACGAACTTGATGTCACGCGGCATCAACTCCAGCGCAACCGGGTGAAATTGATCACTGCCGAGGCTTCCTTCATCGACGCGAACACGGTGAACCTGGCCGGGGTAGTGGACGGCGGCCACCGGACCGTAACTGCCGACAAGATCGTGGTCGGAACCGGTACCATCGCTACACGTGGCCCAGATATATCATTCGATGGAAAGCGAATTCTTGCCAGCGACGATATTCCGAAGCTAGATTTCATTCCCAAATCCATGGCGGTTGTTGGCGCAGGTGTGATTGGTACTGAGTACGGCTCGATGTTTGCCGCACTCGGGGTACGCGTGACTCTAATCGACAAGCGGGAGCGGCTGCTGGATTTTATCGACACAGAGATTGTGGACACGCTCGTTTACCACTTGCGAGAAAACCGGGTCACTTTACGCCTCGGAGAGGAAGTCACTGCCATCGAGGCCATCGATACCGACCATGGCGAGCAGGTGCGGATCCACCTGGCGAGCGGCAAGAAACTTACGACCGAACAAGCGCTGTACAGCATCGGCCGCACGGGGGCCACCCAAAAGCTCAATCTCGAAGCGGTCGGCCTTAAGACAGACGATCGCGGCCGCATGATCGTGAATGAGCACTACCAGACTAAGGTCCCTAACATTTATGCCGTCGGAGACGTGATCGGTTTCCCGAGCCTGGCCTCCACCTCCATGGAGCAGGGCAGGTTGGCGGCTCGCCACGCCTTCGGAGTCGGAGGCGAGGGATTCCCGGAGCTTTTCCCGTATGGAATCTATACCATCCCCGAGATCTCTTTTGTGGGCAAAACCGAGCAGGAGCTGACGGAGGCCGGGGTTCCCTACGAGGTGGGCAAGGCCCGCTATCGAGAGATAGCCCGTGGGCAGATCATCGGCGATAGCAGCGGGCTACTGAAGCTCGTATTCCGCCATGGTAGCGGTGAGCTGCTTGGAGTGCATATCATCGGAGAGGGGGCCAGCGAGCTGGTCCACATCGGGCAGGCCGTGCTCGCCTTCGGAGGAAATGTGGATTACTTCGTCGACACGGTCTTTAATTACCCGACCCTGGCGGAGGGTTATAAGATAGCCGCCTTCGACGGCATCAACCGCATGGGCTCGGCACACGATACGATTTCTGTGCGCCGCATGGACGAAGGGGCCTCCGATTGAGGAGCCCTGGCTCCAACCCCATCCCGCATCCAGGACCATTGCGGTCTTGGCCTGGGCAATTTAAACGTCCCGCGGTGTGATGAGGCGGACGAAATTCACCTGCCCGGTACTGAAAATCAATTATCGAGGAAACGCGAGATCCGCGCGGGGGAGCATTAACTCGATCGTCGTTCTTTGGGTATGGTCAGCTTGGCGTCAATGAAAGTTTTGTGGGGCAAACGCAACGCGGTGGCGATGGTGCGGATCTCCTCGATCTCTTCGTTGGATACTCCACCATGGGCGTCACTCACGGCAAACAGCACCTTAAGAAACTCGGCCCGCTGCTCCTCATCCGTATTCTCGAAGAATTCTCGCGACAGTCGATAGTAGTCCATGTCCGGACCAATCTCCGAGACCGCCACCTCGACCACAAACGCGGCTTGATCGCTCCTTAGGTTCCAGCCATCTTCCAGAGCCTTCACCATGGCCGCGATTTCTTCCTCCGTGACCTCTAGATCGACATGAGCGACGCGCGCCATCAGACCCCCGGTCAGCGCCAGCAATCGCAAATCTGCATCCGGGATGTCCAGGCTCACCGCCTTGCCGCTACCCCCCTCCATGCGAACCTGCAAACCGTAATACACCTTGTTCTTGATGAAGTCCTCAAAGTGCTGTTCGCGATTGGGGGCCCCGCGCAAGGCTTGGTCGCGGCGCGAAACCGAACCGGAGACGAGCCGTCCCAGCTGGCCAAACACGCCGACACTTACCGAATCGATTTCGGCCTTTATGGCATCAACGACCACCCGTTCTTCATCGGTTACGACTCCATCGGCACTCACCAGCTCCTCCAGCGCCTGTTTGGCCAGCGCCTTGTCCGCCGACGATCGAAGCTGGCCCTTGAGCTGATCCACCAATCGTTCACGTTCTTCCTCGCCTATGGGCGACTCGATATACATTTCGAGCATCGCCCACTCATGGCCGGTCAGCTCAGGCAGCCGAAAAAGAAGGTCTTTGAGGCTGTTGGTCTCTTCGTTGGAGATCTCGTGATCCGCCCAGGCCGCGGCTACAATCACTTTGCCAAGCGTTAAGATGAGTTCTGATTTCGAAATGAGGCACCTCCGCAGCCGGGAATTATAACTCCCGCCCCTGATTGTCTTAAGATCGCAAGCATAACGGCTGGGCCTCGGAATTCCGTACTACAATTCGCCTTCGTTCCCAAATAGTGAGGGGTGACATGAAAATCAGCGATCTGGCAGCCTCCGTCTCCGAGTCGGCCACGATGAAGTTCAACGAGCGAGCCAACCAGCTGCGTGCGGAGGGGAAGCCGGTGGTCCATCTTGGAATTGGAGAGCCCAAGAATAGGGCACCGGAAACCGCGCTCGCGGCCTCCTCCGACAAGTTGCAAGACGGATATATCAAATACACGCCTGCCGCCGGCCTGCCCTCGCTGCGCAGAGCCATCGCGGATTACACGACCGAACTGTACGGCAGGGAGGTTCCGCCGACGAATGTTATCGCCTCCAACGGTTCGAAACACGCGTTATTTAATGTGCTGATGGCGATCGTAAATCCAGGCGACAAAGTACTCATGCCGGTGCCTTATTGGGTCACGTATCCGGAAATGGTGAAACTCGTGCGAGGAGTGCCCTCGTTTGTTCAACCCGAGCCGGGCTCGCTGGTGCCAGACGTCGACTCCGTCATAAAGGCGGTCGACGATAACACGGCCGCCATCCTGCTCAACAGCCCCAATAACCCCTCGGGTATGGTGGTCGGCGGCGCATTTCTGGAGAAACTCGTCGGGTTCTGCGAGCAGCGGGATGTTTACCTCATTATGGATGACATCTACCGGGACCTGGTGTTCGACGGAGGGGAGGCGCCCTCCGCCTATCGATATACGAGCAAGGACCTTGACTCCTCGCACGTCATCGTGATTCATGGGGTATCGAAACTTTACGGGATGACCGGGTTTCGGCTGGGTTGGTCCATCGCACCCGAATTGGTGACCTCCGCCATCAACCGGCTTCAAGGCCAAATGACCTCGAACGCTTCGGTTATCTCTCAGGCCGCCGCGGAAGGCGCCCTGTCGGGCGACCAGAACGTGGTGGAGGAGCTACGTTTGCATCTTCAGGCGAATCGTGACCGCCTGCTGGACGAATTGGCCGACTTAGAGGGTCTGAAAGTGGAGCGACCGCAAGGAGGTCTCTACAGCTTTCCCGACTTCACGGCTTTTAATCCCGACTCCTTGGCGCTCTCAGAGTTCCTGCTGGAGAAAGCGCTGGTTGTGACCGTTCCGGGCGTCGAGTTCGGCATGGAGGGTTATATACGATTGGGGTTTGCCGGCAGCGCGGAAGACGTAGTGGAGGGCGCACGTCGCATCAAGTGGGCGCTCGACCCCGGCCAACCCACCGAAATCAGGATGGGCGATCAAGTTGTGACCCGAGATTGGAATTAATCGCCACTAGAGAAGGGTAGACAAGATGGAATGGCTCACCGACCCCGAGATCTGGATAGCACTGCTCACTTTAACCGCGCTCGAGATTGTTTTGGGAATCGACAACATCATATTTATTTCGATTCTGGCGGGAAAACTACCCGGCCATCAACAGGACCGGGCCCGAAAGGTGGGTTTGCTGGTGGCCATGTTGGTACGCATCGGACTGCTCTTCTCATTGAGCTGGCTGGTGGGGCTGACCGAGCCGCTGTTCTCGCTGCTAGGATTCGAACTGACGGGCAAGGCCCTGATTCTCGTCGCGGGCGGACTGTTTCTGCTGGCTAAAGCCACCTACGAAATTCACGACAAGCTTGAGAGCGAAGCGGGCTACCGCTCGGCGGCGGTTTCGGCGACCTTTGGGGCGGTTTTGATTCAAATCGTCCTGCTGGACATCGTGTTTTCCCTGGATTCGGTGCTGACCGCAGTGGGCATGGTCGATCAGATCGGGGTCATGGTGGCGGCCGTGGTAATTGCGGTGTTGATCATGTTGGTTGCCGCCGGGCCCATCAGCAAGTTCGTCAATGAGCGGCCGACGCTCAAGATTCTGGCCCTCAGCTTCTTGCTGCTGGTGGGGTTCTCGCTGGTGGCGGAAGGTCTGGGTGTCGAAATTCCAAAAGGCTACATTTACTTCGCCATGTTCTTCTCGCTGCTGGTGGAAATGATCAACCTGCGAATTCGGCGGCCGGCCGCAAAACCGATTCAGCTGCGTCAGCGTTATGTCGAAGGGAATGGAGGCGATGGCTCCGCGGCTCCGGCAAGGAGCTAACCTCAAACGGTTTAATTATCGTCAGGCGACGCGCGTTATTTTCCCCCTGCTTGCGCCAATTCAAGCTCTGACGCAGACTTGCGCCATGAGCTTGACCCATATCCCTGTGCGACGCTTACTTTTGCTCACCGCGCTGTCCCTGGCAGCCAGCGCCTGTGCAGGGCTCGCAGGCGAACCCATCGAGCCCACAGTCGAGGTTATTCCTCCGTCAGACACGCCCAAACCCACCGAAACAAATACGCCGGAGCCTACATCTACCGCAACCCCAGTGCCCACGGCCACGCCGAGCTTGACCCCGTTGCCGACGGCGACTCCCACCGCAACCTTCACCAAAACGCCCCTGCCTGCAGGATGGGTCGAGGTCCCGGACGTTATCGGGATGTATTATCGAGACGCTCGAAATCTCATCATTCGCAGCGGACTCAACTTCGTCTACCGAGACGTGCTGGACCTGGACCTTCCCACGGGGACCGTACTCATCCAGAACCCGTTCCCCGGTAGCGGAAAGCCGGCCGGCGGGCTCGTGTTTCTCTTCCGCACCTTCCAGGCGCCACCGGCGCTGGTAAATACAATTTGTTATCCGCTGCGCCTGATTACCACCGGCGGCCGACTGCTTTATTATGTCGATCTGGAGCAGGACCAAATGTATGAGATCCGTACCGACTTCAAGTACGGGCAAACCTCCATTTTCGACTCGCAGATGTTCCTGCTCGAATCCTTTGTCAACAGCAAAACAGACACGGTGGACTTCGTAGCGCCGTACACCGCGCGCTACGTGCTCGCGCTCGGCCCCTTTTCGATCACTCAACGCGATTTGGACAACAGCAACGGCGCAGTAAACGCGGGATGCCTGTATGTGATCCCAGTCGAGGCGTGAGGCTCGTAATTCACGCTCCAACCTCCCAAAAATGAACTTGAAATTCGTATTTCGCGGGACGGTGCTCGCTTTACTCACGCTGGCGATTCTTGCCTTTGCTGCCTATCGATCGCTGCCCCGACTGTTGCCGGGTATTCCTTATGGCCCCACACCGCGATCCCCCACCATCACCGCGCTCAGGGGAAACCTGCCGGTGGGCTGGCCAGGGATGGAAGCCTACGCAACCTACGAGGGGAGGAAGCCCAAACCCGCAGGCAGCGGATTCATATTTCGGCTGCCCTCTGGGGGGATAGTGGCGGCCGCTGCAGCGCACAGCTTCGACCTGACCGGCACATTACAGAGCGTGCGGTTCGGCTCTCAAGAGGATTCCTCGCTCCAGATGAGTGTGTTCCACGGTGCGCCCGGGGAGCGCAGGACGTTCAGCATGGACCTGACCAACGATTATGTGCTTTTCGCAGTCGCGGATGGGGCGCGGGAGGCCGCATTCGTGATCCTGGAGCCTGATGAGCGTGGAACCCCGCAACCCGGCGAGCGAATCGTGCTTTATCCGGGCTTTGGGGCCGTGAACGGACCGCGCTGGGGAACGATCTTGGAGTCCGATCGAAAAGGGGCCTGGGCCGTGATGGATGAAGCCTTCGAGTCGGGCTCGATGAGCGGTTCGCCAATTGTCAGCTTACATACCGGACGGGTGGTCGGGATGGCCCTGGCGGCGGGCTTGAAGGAGGGTCACACCGTGATCGGGATGCACCCCATCGGTTCACTGGTTGAGAAGGGGCTTGAGGCGGTCGACTTCATTCCGCTCTCAGAGTACGAAGAGCAGTAGACGGCGAACTTTACCTGGGATGGGGGCTATCGAGTACATTGAGCCCGAGTTGCCTATTGCTCCCGGCTAACCCCCGCGCAATTACGACTCTCCCCGATCTATTGCGGCTCGCTGAAAGAGAACGAATAGCTGGCGGGCTGGCGCGTGAAACGCGTCGTGGGCACGATCACCAACACGCCGGCCCCGCCCTCACCGATGTCGATCGGAATCTGGGCGGTGTTGTTCACCCCGAGCGGAATGTATTCGACCGTCGTCTCATCTTCCATCGAAATCCAGGCCAATTTGAAGCTCTGCGGCAACACGTTTTGGATCCGCACCCAGCCTTCCGCCTCCCAACCGCCGTCGTCCATTTCGAAATCCGTGAAGTAACCTATTTCCGGTATGGAGACGTCGTCGATCATCATTCCCTCGCCGTTCACGGCCGCGTCGGTCAGGTACTCAAATCGAAGCAGGATCTCCTGACCCGCATATTCCGAGAGATCCACCGTTTCCTCGATCCACCGCGAGTCGGGCGTGTTGGAGGTGTACCCCCAACCGAAGCTGTTTCCGTTCGGGTTGCTGTCGGTGCCCGAGGGAGTTCGAAGAAAGTCCCAGGTCGCGCCCCCGTCCCGCGAGGCGAGCAAAAAGACATAGTCCCAGTCCTCCTCGATCTCGTACCAGGTCTGGAATCTTAGACTGACTGGGCCGCCGACATCCGTTAGATCAAAGGCCCGCGTCAGCCGCATATTCGATGAGTCGCCTTTGTTGGACCAAAAGCTGTATTCGCCCGAGAAAGGATCTACCGCCAGAACCGTGGTTTGCTCCGCGCCGTCGAATTTCAAAATACGCACACCCTCACAGATCAGCCGAATGTAGTGCACGCCGTAAGGATTGACCTGCCGCGCCTTCTCTCCGGCAGGGCAGTCCTCGAGAAATTCCGTCTCGCGCGTCTGGCGAAGGTCTGGGAATGCGCCATACGAGTACCGTCCGTCCGCCACGTCACCGTCGTTCAGATAATTGGCGATGACCCAATCTAAAATGGCCTCGTCGGCTCCGATCGGATCTCCGGATATCGGATCCGTAAGGCCTGCCTCCTCAAACACCCGATCGATGCTCGTCAGGCCATTGGCCGGGTGGGCCACCAGATCCTGGGTGAGCTCTTTGCCGAACCGATCGAGAAAATAAACCATGAAGAGCGAGGCCGCGCCATAATTGGGGCCGGTATCGTCTGGATCCCAGTCGTTAAGGGAACGATCCGGATTATCGGTGTAGAGCGGATGGTTGCGGGCCGTACCCAGGCCATTTACGTGTACTGCCAGTTCGGAGAGCCCCTCATTGATCCAGGAGGTCTCGTCGCGATCGAGGTTCCAATGAATCATGTGCTGGAACTCGTGGGCCAGGACCTGGTACGTGAAAGCCTCGCCCAGGTCCAGATTGTCGGCGTTGAGATAAAACATTTCGTGGGCGTTTGAGTCCTCTCGCACGAGCGGATGCAGCGAGTCGACCGAGGAAAAATATCCCGCGATCCCAAACCCCAGGCCGCCCGCATACAGGAGGTAGATGTGAGGGTCTCCGTCGATTCCAGGAGTCCACTCGCTACCGAAGAATTCGCGAGTAGTTGGATAGATGCGGTTCTCGAAGGTCTCTGCCAATCGCTCCAGATCGTTGGCATCGAAGGCGACCCCGTCCTGGATCCAGAAATAGGCATGATCCGTGACGTATTCAAGCGTGGCTTGCACCTCGAACTGTTCGTTCGTGTCCTGGTTGCCGGCATGAAAAATCTCGCGGGCGCCTGGATTAAGCGGCGCGGCGGGCGGGTCCAATGTCTCCGGAATGTCCTGCGTCAGACCCTTCAGCCTGCGGGCCAGGTCGATCGGGTTTGCTGAAGGAACCTCTACCGATTCCAGTAGGCTGAGTGTCTCCGCATCGACCTCGATGGCTTCAATCGCAGGTGAGGGGATCGCGGGTCCGGTTGGCGTCGGGGCAAATGCCGCTGCTGCTGGGGTCGGGGAGGGCGCGAGCGTAGGTGACGGGGTCGAGGCGGTTGCGCAGCTTGCGGCAACAATCGTGGCGAAAACGGCTAGCGGGATGGAGAAACGCCTCGTTCTCAAGATTTCCATGGCGACCGCCAATTCTACTCGACGCAAGGGAACGACGGGAGAAGCGGAATGGATGGGGCGATGAACGAGGTCGGAAGTGCTCTGCGTTAGTACCAGAAGATCGGTAGAACGATCAACGTGACGATCAGCACAACCCCCGATAGCGGCAGGCCCACCTTGAGGTAGTCGCTAAATTTGTATCCACCGGGGCCCATGACCAGGCTGTTGGTCGGATGGGCGACCGGGCTCAGGAAGCTGGCGGAGGCGGAGATCGCGATCACCATCGCCAACGCGTGGACCGAGATCCCCATGTCGGCGGCGGTGTTGATGGCGATGGGCGCCATAAGGACGGTCACGGCCGCGTTGGGCATGATCTGCGAAGTTGCGGCGGTCAGGACAAATAGCGCGGTCACGACGGCAGTGGTGCCGGCATCCCCAACCAAACCCACAACCTGGGAGGCGATAAAAGCCGCAGTGCCGCTCTGCTGCATGGCGATGCCCAGCGGCAGCATGCCCGCGATGAGAAACACCGCCCGCCAGTCGATATAGCGGTAGGCCTCCTCCATCGTGAGACAGCGCGTGAGCACCATGGCGGTGGCTCCGACGATCGCCGCAATGGCGATGGGCACCCAGCCTACGATCACCGGAAGGAGCACCGCCGCCATGATCAACGCCGCCACCGGCGCTTTCGAGAGGCGCGGCGCCTCTTGCGCCTCCTGAGTCAGCACCAGGAAGTCGGGTTCGCTGCCAAGGACCTTCAACCGGTCTCGGGATCCGTAGAGCAGCAGGGCGTCACCAAATTTAAAAGGGAAGTCTCGCAGCTCCGATCGGTGGGGCGTTCCGCCGCGCCAGATGGCCAACACGCTCAATCCGTACTTGTCGCGGAAGTGAATCTGTCGCAGCGTTTTGCCATCGAGGGTCGAGGAAGGCGAGAGCACGACGCCGGCCAGGCCTACCCGATCGTCCTCAAGCATCTCCACATCGATGGTCCGGTCCAGGTCGACAATAAGATCTCTAAGCCCGCGCAGGGCGTCGAGATCCTCCGGTCCACCTTCCACCAGCAGCCGATCCCCGGCCTCCACGATTTCATCCGGTTGTGGGGCCAGCTTCGTCTGGCCGTTCCGCTCAATGCCCAGGACCGAGAGACCGAAGGCATCGCTCAATCGGCTGGCCTCCAGGCTTTTGCCCGAGAGGCTCGATCGCTCGGGGATTTTTAGTGCCAGCAGGCGTTGCTCAAGCTCATATCGTTCCTGAACAGTCTCGATGCTTATCGGCTCGATTGACTGAAATTCGAGGATGCCGCGCAAGAACTTTTGCTGCCTGTGGGAGGCCTGGATCAACAGGCGATCCTCCGCAGTCAGAGCTCGGTCGGACAAGGCGGTATGCCAGATCGTGCCGTCTCGGCGAATCGCCAGAATGTTCACGCCGAATTGATGCCTGAACCCGATTTGAAGCGGAGTCCGACCCACCAGCGGCGAGCTGGGGGCGATCCGAATTTCTGCGAAATCTATACTGGAAGAAACGAGCGACCCCAGATCTACCGCCCGCTCGTCGACCTGTAAATTGTGGATGCCGTGCAGCTCCTGCAGGCGATCGAGACGGCCCTCGACGATCAGATCGTCGCCGGCGTGCAGCAAGGCGCTTGGTCCGGGCGACAGGTGGCGCCCATCTTCGCGCAAGATGGCCAGGACGCTGAGGCCCAGTGCGGCTCCCAGCCGACTGGCGGCCAGGGTGCGGCCCTCAAGAGTCGAACCCTCCCCAATTTTCACAAAACACATACGTTCCTGGAATCCGAATATCAGGCCCAGATCGGCATCCGAAGATTTCTTGGTTACATCTCGACGGGGCAGGAGATGCCTCCCCAGCAGCACCATAAAAGCCACCCCCGCCAGCATGACCGGGACCCCCACCAGGGCATAGTCAAAAAACGCGAAGGCTTCTAAGTCAAATTCGATCAGCGCCTGATTGATCAGGATGTTGGCCGGGGTGCCGATCAGTGTGGTCAGGCCGCCCAGCAATGCACCAAACGCCAGCGGCATCAGCAACCGGGACGGGGCGGTTCCAGTTCGTCGGGCCAGGTCCATGACGACCGGGAGAAGCAGGGCCACCACGCCCACATTGTTCAGGAAGGCCGATATTATGCCGGCGGTCAACATGATCACCGCGATCATGCGCAGCTCGCTGCTGCCTGCCAGCTTGAACACCTGATCTCCCAGGATGTTGGCCACTCCCGTCCGAGTCAGGCCGCCGCTCAAAATGAAAACCGCCCAAACGGTCACCACCGCCGGGCTGCTGAACCCGGAGAGCGCCTGGGTTTCGGTCACCAGTCCGGTGAGCGCCAGCGCGCCCAGGACCATGAGCGCGACCACATCCATCCTGACCATCTCGGTGACGAGCAGCACAAAAGCGATGAACAGAATGCCCAGAACGAGGCCCATCTCAGAGGTCATTGGATTACTTTATCCGAAGGGAAATGCGAAGCCTTGCGCCGGAGCGTTACCCGGATCGTCAATTTGCATAACGATATCGGTAGTTGTACGTCGGTCCCATCGGCGGACGTAGCCCTCCTCGTCGACGATGATTTCAGGAGGCGGCCCCAATCGCGCCACCTGCTCGGGTCAGGTGGTCGTTGAGCAATTGTTTCGCGTAGTCCACAATCTCGCGCGTCAGTTCGCGCGGCTCTCGGTCTCCAGCCACGATCGGTTTCCCGAAACTCAAGCGGGTAAGGACCGAAATTCCATGTGGAAATAGCGCCTGCCGGATGATCTGAACGATCTCGGCCAGCTGCTGGCGCTGCCGGGGATCCTTCGGCCACCGCGTCACCGGGTTGCGAAGGCTCGCTCTAGCAAGGACTCCGCTGATGATCGTCGTTACGATGTTCACCTCCGGGACCGCGCGTGCGATCAGTCCCATACTGGGCGACCAGCGAGATAACGATTCCGGCGCGCCTGGAAGCCAGGCCGGATCCGGCTCCACCTTGCCTCTGGGAAAGATGAGCAGCGCGCCTCCGTCCCGCAGATGGCGAACGCTAGACCGGACCACTTCCATACGTTTGTACGGTTCGAGGGGATCGGTATAAATGAAGTGCTGCGCCGAGTTTGGCAGGCTGCGAATGAACGGCAGACCGCTCACCACAATCTTCAAGTCATCGCGCGGCAGGCTCGCCGCGATGGCTATCCCGTCCGCCGCGCCGGGATGGTTAGCCACGACAAGTAGCGGCCCGCTGGTGGGGACTTCCTGCCTGCCCGCAACTTCAAGATGATTCACGAGCCGCGGCAGCAGCTCCTGCGCGGCCTCCTGGAAGCCGGCATCGCCCACGGTCCGATCGAATTTGGCAGCCCACTCTGAAAATCGGCGCAAGGGCGGCCAGAGCAGCGGGTTCAGCAGGTGCTGCAGCCGAGTGTCGGGAGCCAGGCCAAGCACCTTCCAGATCTCCCGCGAAAGCTCATACATGAGCTCCTGGACGCTGGCGTATTTAGTTTCTGTCATGGGGCGGAGCTCATTATAGCCCCGCATCTGGGAAGGCCGTGGGATCGGAATCTACCGCGACTCGATCTGGGGAATCACGACCCGCCCCAGCTGCCGTGGCAGAAAACGACCTCATTCAAGTATTGAGTGGATGTTATTAAGGTGCCGCTTGGGATCCTTGAGGAGGCGCAGGACGGGGCCGGGGCCATGCTCCAATGGGCCTCCGATCCATCCGACCGCATTAACGAGGGGTGCTGGTGGTTGATAGGAGTGCACGAAATCAGGCAGACAAGACGGAGAGAGCGAAGTTTATGCTCCGCTCAGAACGCGATGAAGGGGTCGCACTCTGAATTGGTAAGCGAACAGGGCGCCACCCAGGAATCCGCCGATATGGGCCATCCAGGCCACATCGCCCCCACCAATGATCGCGCCCACTATGTTCCAGCCGATCCAGAACAATAGGAACCAGGCCACTCTTATGCGAAAGCGGATGATGCGGAACATCTGGTAGATCTTCACACGTGGAAAGATCACGAGATAGGCGGCCATGACGCCCGCCACTGCTCCGGAGGCTCCAATGATCGATATCTGAGGGTCCCCCTGAGTGGCCACTTGTAACACCCCTCCCGCCAGACCGGAGGCGAAGAAGAGCGCGAGGTACACGCGGCCGCCCAAATAGTCCTCCACATTGTCTCCGAATACGTAAAGAAAGTAGGCGTTACCGACCAGGTGCAGGATGCCGGCATGCAGGAATATGGAGCTGAGCAACGTCCACAAGCTGCGACCGGACAGGATCTGTGACGGCACCAGGGAAAATTGATCGGTAAACGATCCGAACCCACCGGCGAACTGAATCATCAAGACGCCCACCATTACGCCGATGAGAGCGATCGTTGCCCGGGGTCTGTGATGGATCGGATTCCAGACCTCGAGCGGAAACTGGCTGATCAACTGAAAAATGTATCCGACCGGTCCGGATCGCACGTCCTTCACCGATAGGCCGGTGGTTTCGTCCTGGCCGGCATCCATGACGATATCCCGCAGCGTTACGCCCTCATCCGCATCCAGCCATATCCCCCGACACCTGGGGCATAAATCGACTTCCACCGAATCTTCACCGTACTCAACCCGGTAGACCTTGAGCGCACTACCATCCGTGGGGCAATTGAGCTGCCAGCGGCCCAGATCTGTGGCAATCTCCGAATCGGCCCACACCGCGGGATCAACAAATGGGCCGAAAACCTCGCTTCCCCCTTCCGGCTCCAAGAAAGTTCCGCCGCATCTTCGGCAGTGATCCAACTCGACTTCCTTATGGGTGATTTCTTCGAGCGGGTAAGTGCAGCGTGGGCAGCTCTTCATTGCAATAGGATTAACCCTAGACAGATGGTAACGCCTCGCAAGTGGCCCGCCAACTGTGAAACTCTCAACCACGCTTCGAATGCACCTCGCCGTGGAACTCTCACATAGTTTGAGGCCTCCTCCAAATATAAGGTCAAAAACGGAGGAAGAAACCTATCAAGTACTGGACCGTGGTTATGGGCGAGTAGGCAATGCTCGCGCCCGGGCTACAGTAGAGTGTGATGTCGCCGTTGCTGGGAGCGAGGTCACCATTGACACCCGTACCATCTTGCAAGGAGGCGTCTCAAAAGAAGACCAAGGCGAACCTCCAACCTTGACAAATCTAGTTTATATATGTACTATACACACATGAATGAAATGCGCCGCCCGGAAGCTATGAGACTTGGCGGACTGATTATGATGGCTGGGAAAACTGTAGTCGCACAACTACATGAGGCGCTAGATGAAGTCAACCTTTCAGGCCCCAAACTATTCGCTTTGCGCTATTTGGATCAAGCAGAGAAGGCGATGCGGATCACCGATCTGGCAGGATGTATCGGTTCGGGCAAGTCGAATGTGACACAATTGGTTGACCGCCTTGAATCGGATGGGTTTGTGCAGCGCGCACGCGACCCGGACGACCGGCGTGGTGTTACGGTAGAGCTGACGAGGCGGGGCCGAAGACACTACCAGGATGGCAAGAAGATTGTCGAACAGGCCGAAGAAGAGATCATGTCGATCTTTACCTCCGTGGAGCGCGCCCAGCTTGAAGCTTATTTGCGTCGTCTCATCGACGACCCACCGGAAAACTAGATTTTTTTGCTCAATTAATTCATATATGGACATTGTATACATGAATTATTTCTCTATGAAAAACAGCGCTTATTGCAAGTTGCGCATCTAATCCACAGATACACGGAGGCGATCATGCAAATGTCAGGAGAAAACTTCATCGTCGTCGAAGGTGTTCGCAAGTCCTTTGGCAATATCGAGGCGCTCAAGGGTGTCGACATCACGGTCAAACGCGGGCAGATTCTAGGGTTGCTCGGCCCCAACGGCGCAGGCAAAACCACGCTTATTCGTATTCTCACCACTTTGCTCAAACCGGATGCGGGCACGGTCTCGGTCGCCAATATCGATGTGTTAAAAGACCCGGATCGCCTGCGCGGACTGATCGGTCTTGCGGGACAGTACCCGGCAGTTGATGAGCGACTCACGGGGCGCGAAAATTTGGTCATGGTCGGGCAGCTGTATCATTTCAGCCGGGTCGATGCCAGACAGCGAGCGAACGAGCTGCTGGCGCAGTTCCTACTCGAGGACGCGGCGGATCGCCCAGTTTCGACCTACTCTGGAGGGATGCGCCGCCGTTTAGACCTTGCTGCGAGCATCGTTGCCAGACCACCCGTGCTATTTCTGGATGAGCCGACGGGCGGCCTCGACCCACGCACTCGCATCGAACTGTGGGATGCAATCCGGCAGCTAGTGGAGCACGGAACCACGCTGTTGCTGACCACCCAACGTCTGGAAGAGGCCGACGCGTTGGCTGACAGGATTGTTGTGATCGACGAGGGTCGTGTCATCGCAGAGGGAACATCTAACGAACTCAAGGCACAGATGGGACACGATGTACTCGAATTCCGTGTTGCAAATTTCACCTATCTGAGAAGGGCAGGGGAAGCGCTGCAGGCGCTAGGCGATGAACTACCGCGCATCGATTCTGCGACCGGTCTGGTAGCAATCGCCGTAACTAACGGATCGAAGAGTCTAATCGAAGCCGTACGCCTTCTTGATGCTGCCGACGTTGAAGTTACCGACCTGACACTACGCCGTCCGTCATTAGACGAAGTATTTCTCGCACTCACAGACACAAAGAGCGCAAACGAAGTAATTAAAAATAACGTTCCAATATAAGGATACGATGCAATGAGTCTCTCAACTCCTATATCTGTCCCGACCCGCGCTAGTTTCATGCGCCGTATGCAATGGACAATCAGCGATACGCTGGTCATCACCCGGCGCAATCTGATCCATTATCGTCGTCAGCCACAACTTATCGTTTTCTCAACTATTCAGCCGGTGATGTTCGTACTGCTCTTCGCGTTCGTTTTCGGTGGCGCGATCAGCACGCCCGATGGCGATTACATTAATTTCTTGCTGCCTGGCATCCTGGTACAGACCGTGCTGTTTGGCTCCACACAAATATCAGTGGGGCTTGCGGAAGACCTGTCGAAAGGCATGATAGACCGCTTCCGGTCACTACCCATGGCGCGCGCTGCCGTATTAGCTGGACTAACATTAGCGGGCACCATACGCAATGTTTTCGTCGTCTTTCTAATGATTATTGTCGGATACATCATCGGTTTCCGCTTTCAGGACGGAATTGTCTCGGCGCTGCTGGGAATTGGATTGGTCGTTTTGTTCGGATATGCCTTCTCTTGGATCGCCGCGCTGATCGGCCTGATGGTCAAGAATGCAGAAACAGCACAGGTCGCCGGATTTATCTGGCTATTTCCATTGGTATTCGCCAGCGGAATCTTTGTGCCAACCCAGACGATGCCCGATGGTTTGCGTATTTTTGCCGAAAATCAGCCCATTACAGCGGTCGTAAATGCAGTGCGCGCTTTCACATTGGGTGGGCCAAAAAGTGATGTCTGGCTGGCACTGGCGTGGCTCACAGCAATCTGGGTAGTTTTTGCATTCCTCGCCGTGCGACAGTATCGGCGCGTGAGCGGTTGATCATCTCATACGCATAAGTCCTGTACTTTCTCCAAAATCTGTCAGAAGGCAAAATTGGCGAAAGTCCGGTCCTTATGAGTGATTTCTTCAATCGGGTAGGTACAGGGGGGGCAGCTCTTCGTTTTCGATCGATCCCCGGACTCGGGGACGGTAGTTTAAGCTGCTGACGCGCCGGCGGATGTTTTCCGGGTTTGGCAGCTCAAGTTAGTTGTGGGGGTGCGGAATGTCCTTAGACCCACGCTCCTAGAATCACCCCCATTACAAGCAACGTGAGCAAGTGGCTCCCATTTTCGATCAGCCATAATCGCACCGGCCGGCGAAGGCGAAATTTGCCGCGCGGGTGGCGGCCACAAAAGCCACCCACGCTACTATCGCCAGCAAGCTGCCCAGCGCCAGGCTGGGCCACCCACGATATCCAGCAGCCAGATCCCAACGCGCTCAACATGAATTCGAGGCCGGAAAATCGCGGAGCGAGCCGCGGCCGGGACCCCAGCAGCTCCCGCTCCATGCATCGAACATCAGGTTCTATCAGTTTCCATTCGATCGAGCCATCCCTCAGAGTCACCGATGCGATGACGCGGTGGCCGGGGGTCTGCCTCGGGCCCGGCCCCGCGAATCCGGGTTACCAGGGATTAGAATGATGCCCTTGAGGTGGGGGCTCCGCCGCCTATGAAACATCTTGACATTCAGGGGGAGAAAGTGCCAAAGATAGGCCTCGGTACCTGGGACATGCGGGGAGAGGCTGGCTACCGGGCCACGCTCAGCGCGCTTGAGCTCGGCTATCGGCACATCGATACCGCCGAGATGTATGGGAACGAAGCCGAAGTGGGGCGGGCCATTGCCGATTCCGGTCTAGACCGCGCCGATCTTTTCCTCGTCACTAAGGTGTCCGCCTCCCATCACAGTCGGGCGGGAGTGGTCCAGGCGGCTGAGGACAGCCTGCAGCGGCTGGGCCTCGAGGTTATCGATCTGTACCTCCTGCACCGGCCCAACGATCAGATCTCGATCGAGGAGACGATGGTCGGGATGAATGAGTTGGTGGAGCTGGGAAAGGTACGCAAGATCGGGGTCAGCAACTTCTCCGTTCGCCAACTGGAGCAGGCGCAGGCGGCCTCCAGCGCCCGGGTCTTCACCAATCAGATCGAGTACTTTTTGGGACATCCTCAGGACCCCATGCTTGAATACTGTCAGAGCAATGAGGTCATGCTTACTGCCTACAGCCCGCTTGATCGCGGGCGGCTGGGCGGGATGCGGGACCTCGAAAGCATCGCAGCCTCTCATAAGGCCACCGCGGCCCAGGTAGCCCTCCGCTGGCTGATCCAGCAGGACAACGTGGTGGCAATTCCCAAGTCAGAGCATCCAGGCAGACAGCGTGAAAATCTGGGAGCGCTGGATTTCGATTTGAGTGCGGAGGAAATGCACCGGCTTGACGCCATGCATTGATAGCGCGAACCAAGAATCCCGCGGAAGCCACGCTTGCTTTGTAGGATATCTGTAAGTTGCGGGAAATCTCGGTTCGCGTAATCTCATAGGCACAAATGATATGTGTGCGCTGTGCCGGAGGAGGTTGCTCAGGCATAGATGAAGAGGTGTAATGGAAAAACCAATTACAGACGAAGATATTATCAACTTCCTGCGGCTCAACAAGGCGAAATACGCTTCCCAGATCGAGCTCATGCAGGCCGCCGCACAACTGCTGTGGCCCCATGGCCCGCCCACAGCTGCCGGACTGCGCATCGCGCGGCTCGTAATGCATGAGCTGAATTCTTATCGCGGGCATACTCCTCGAGTCGGGACCGGATCGCTAGCTTAGACAAACCCGCTCGGCTAGCCATTCCCTTACCCCTTCGTTGAAATCACCGATAAATCTCCGACTCGGCCAGCGTCGGCTAGTGCTGGTTGCGGCGCTGACGGTTGGGGTCGCTGCCTGCACCGCCGCGCCAGAGCCCACGGTTGCCCCCGCGCCTACCGACACGTCCACGACGGTCCCCGGAGCCGCCGCCGCCGAGACTCAGGCTCCTACGGAGTTGCCCGAGGCGGCGGCTACCGCCGCGCCGACCGAGAGCGGGGAGTTTATCTCCCCGTACACCCCATCAGCGCCGATCGGATCCGGGGCAAGCCTGGACCCCGTGGTGCTGCGGCTCAATTTCCAGGAGGGGGCCGTTTACCGCTTCCGGATACTCACAAGGCAGGATCTCACCCAGACCTTTGATGGTCAGACCTTCGATATCGGCACCCAAACCGGATTCGAGTACACCTACACGGTGACCAGCATAGACCCGGACGGCAGTGCATGGGTGGATGTGATTTACACGCGTGCCCTCTATGAGACGGATACGGTCTTCGGGAGCATCTCATACGATTCCGCGGATCCGCCCGGGCAGGTTCCAGAAGGCGCGGAGAGTTTTGCGGCCATCGTCGGAAGCGGCTTTTCAATGCGAATCGGCCCGGACGGAGAAATTCAGGAGATCCAGGGTTTGGACGATCTGTACGATGAGATGCTGGCGGCGCTGGATCTGCCGGATCCGGAGATGCGGCAGGCCATTGAACTTACTTTTCGAGAACAGTTCGGCGAGAAGGCAATGAAGGATCAGCTGGGAAGCCTGTTTTTCGAGTTTCCGGAGGGATCCCTGCAGGTTGGGGATCGCTGGACTTCCACCGAAGAAACCACCGTGATGCTGCCGATCAGGGTGGAGAACACCTTCACTCTCTTGGGCCTAGATGAGAATACAGCCTTGATCGAAGTGCGATCGGAAATCAGCACCGGCTCGCAAGAGGGAGGCCTTGACCTGGGCCTATTCGCCTTCGATTTCACATTGACCGGAAGTCAGGAGGGCCTGATCCGGGTCGATCTGCGGACGGGTCTTGCCAACTCGAGGCTCGATCAGACGCTCCAGGGCGTAATGACGATCCTCGCGGACGGCGAAGAGATCACCGTACCCATCAGTATCCTGCAAACGACCCAAATTGAGAGCGTACAGCTCGCCCCGTAGTCTCCAATAGCCCAAAAAGGTTAGGTTCAGGCCATTTGCGGCTCCTTTTATCGTGGCAGGGGGGCCCATCTGGCGAAATGCAGCCGGCCCGGATGTTGGTAGTCGGGGCGAATTAGTCGCTGGCTTCAGCGAGATTCGCTACCGGCTCCTCACGCATCTGGGAGTGCAGCCCTAGGTAGGCCGCCGTCGCAAGCAGCCCGAGCAAACCGGATCCCCAGTACAGTAGGCGCGGATCGGCGTTGTCCATAACCAATCCCGCCATAAGCGGACCGACCGCGATGGGTAGGGACCAGGACATCCCGTAAATAGCCATGTACCGTCCCCGCATGGCCTCCGGGGCGAACCGCGCCACAACCGCCTGCGACACAGGAACGATCATCATCTCGCCGACGGTGAGAACCAACATCGCGGCCGCGAATAAGGCGACCGTGCTCACAAACGCAAACATCCCGAAACCGATCCCGTAGAGTGCCGATCCGATCCCCATGACGATCATCGGCGGATAACGCTCCGCCCGACGACCGACGGGGATCTGAAAGACCACAACCAGCAAAGCATTCATGGCGAGGAGCAATCCATAACCTTGTGTAGGTACGTCAAAATTGTCCCGAAGGTAGACCCCTAGCGTCGTGAACAGGTTCATACCCACCAGGCCTACGAGCATTCCCGCCAACAAGAAGAGAACAAATAGGCGATCGCGCAGTACTTTTCCGTATCCGCCGAAACTGGAGGCAAAACTCTCATCGGCCTCGCCTTCCACGAGCTCCGGTTTCGTCTCCGGCATAAGGCGCCATACGATAAAGGCCGCGATCAGGCTGATGACTGCGTCGGCGACGAATAACGCAAGATACGATCGACTTGCCACGAAGCCACCGATCGCGGGTCCGATCGCGGTCGCCAGGTTGAACGCCACTCGAATGATCGCGTAGCCCTCCGCTCGTTTATCCTCCGGCAGCAGATCCGCCACTATTGCCTGGCGCGCGGGCTGTCCTGATTCGACGAACACCCCCACGAAGATTGCGAGCGCGTAGAAAAGCGTCACGGATTCGACGATGCCCATAAGCAGCGAGCTGGTGGAAGTGGTAACCAGGCTGAAAATCAGCAAGGTGCGACGGCCAATCCGATCGGATAGTGCGCCTCCGATCAACTGCCCTGCAAAGCTGGAGACCGCATACAAGGCGAATAGAAATCCGACCTGGGTCATACCGACCTCGAAGCGGCTGGTGAAGTAAAGGGCGAAGAAAGGGTAAAGCAGGGCGCCGCCCACCTGGTCGATCAGCGTGACGCCGGTGAGGGTCCAAAAAGGCCGCGGGAATTCACGGTACAGGTCTTGCAGCCGATTCTTTTGCCTAGTTATCCACACTGCGCGATCCTATACGGGCTGATTTATGAGCCGAAGTGATACCACATCCCCAGGAGGCGGTCCAGAAACCAGGCAATCGAGACACCGTGACAGAAAAGTTACCTGAATGAACCTTTGGAAAGCCTGGATAGCCGCGCTGTTTTTGTTGACCTCGGCCTGTGTGCCGGGCATCGTTGAGCCACCCACACCCTTTTCGGCCTTCGAGACGCAGAATCCGCCCACGCGCGAGCAGCCCACAGTTGCAAGCACCGCGGTTGCTGAAGAATCTGCCTCGCCGCCGGAACCGAGCGCAACCGAACGGGTAGCGCTTCCCGCCCGGCCAGTGCTCGAGCCGCGGCTTGAAGCGGGCCAGCCGGTAGTTATCAAACAGATACGGATGGACTCCGCCACCGACGGTTGGGCGATTGGCGAACACCCGGACCCACAGCTGGCGCTACCCATCCACGTCTTGACTACCGCGGACGGTGGCGAGACCTGGCGCGAAGTGACTCCGCCGGAGGACCCTGCGCTTTTGTTCGAGGTGGGCGGGTTTTATTCGGCAGGGCCCCGCGCGTGGGTGATCTATCTGGGAACCGATCGAGTCTGGCGAACGACCGACGGTGGGGCCACCTGGATTGCCTCCGAGGCCGGTTATCCAATGGGTCAATACTCGACCCTGGAATTTACCGGTCCGGAGCAGGGCTGGATGCTCCAGGAAGTCGAATCGGGGATGGGCAGTCAGTTGGTGGCCTTATTCAGGACCACCGATGGGGGAGATACGTGGCAAGAGATCATCGATCCTTATGACAGCGAGGACCTCCAAAGCTGCCGCAAGACCGGGATCTCATTCTTCGGCATGGAAACAGGATGGACGACGTACAACTGCGACGGGACCTATTTGGAGGCGTTCCTGGACGTGAGCCGAGACGCAGGGGAATCGTGGGACGAGGGGCGGTTGCCTTTGCCCGAAGGCGCCGCCGGGTCCACTGACCAGGGTTGGTGTTACTCCGGATCGCCCCGCCCGAGTTCCGAACGCTCTGGGACCCTGATCGTCACGTGTGTAGTTGCGGATGGCTCGACGGTTGCGGAAACCACTTACCTCTACAGAACGCAAGACGCGGGTGCGAGCTGGGAGATGCTCGATTATCCGGGTGGAGAGCTGCAGTTCTTTGCGGAGGGTACGATGCTCGCCCTGGGCACCGATCAATATCGATCGACGGACGGTGGGGCCAATTGGACGAAAATCAAGTCTGTGACCTGGGATGGCGATTACAGTTTCGTGAACTCAACCACCGGTTGGGCGGTCGCCAGGAACGAGGACGAGATCGCGTTGGTTAGGACCACCGACGGCGCCGCCACCTGGGAGATTATCGAGCCGCGGATCGCCTCGAATTGACGCGACACTTCGTAGTCGCACTCTAGCCTCAGCAAAGGCTTTTCCTGACCCTCGGCCACCTCCCCCATACCCAAGCATGCCTCCCAACCCCATCGAGTGATGCTGTCATCCGTCTCCGACACCCCTCCAGCCGCGGGACGATCGGCCGTTCCCCGTTCAAATAAACCCGATTTGTTCTGCTGGGGTTCTGAGGTTCCCGGTTCTCACCGGGAAGTGGGCCCCTATGCGTTCCCGTTTCGCACCGGGACGGAAGTAGGATCGAACAATCTGGCTCAGCGTCTTATGATCTTGTGGATCGAGGAAATGAGGTCGAGAGTATGAAGCGAAGTTTAATTGGGATAGGGATCCTGGCCGGTTCGATGCTTTTCGCGGCCTGCAGCGCGGACAGAACCGGTTCGCTCAAAGGCACCGTCACGCTCAATCCGGTGGTCAGCGCAGGGGAGATCGCACCGACTCCTTCTCCAGCCGACTACGCCGCGCGCCAGATCCTGATCATGGAAGGCAACGGCATCGTCGAAGTTATGCGGGCCGACATTGATCCCAATGGTTACTACGGCGCCATTCTGCTTGAAGGCGTCTATATGATCGACATCACCCACGATGGACCGGAAGGTACTTCAGGACTCCCCAAGCAGATTCAGATTATCCGGGGTGAGACGACGACCCTCGATGTCAGCGTTCAGACCAGCGGGGGTTAAGCTCCGACAATATTTCACGGAGGTTTTCCCAGGTCGCAGGGATCCGGGCGGATCCCTTTTTGGATTCTACTTTGGCCAAAGCGGGGTCTTGACCTGGCGTAGCGGCCGGCATTTCCGGCTCGCCCAGCCTGGCCTGGCGACCGTATTTTCCAATGTAACATTATCGATTCCAATTCGTTTCTATAGAGGAATGGATGGCCTCGGAACCAAATATCGAGGAGGCTGAGCAGGAGCAGACTCTCGTATCGCGGGCCGTAGATGGCGACGCCGATGCGTTTGGCGCTCTGTACACTCGGCACCTGGACGCGATCTATCGATATATATTCTTCCGGGTTGCGGATGTGCCGCTGGCCGAGGATCTAACCGAAGAGGTGTTTGTTCGGGCATGGACCGCTCTACCAAAATATGAGCCGCAAGGGTATAGGTTCGCCAGTTGGCTCTACCAGATAGCACGAAACCTAGTGGTCGACCACTACCGGGTCCAATCCAGTCGGGCCCATGTGGACGATCCAGCGTTGGAAGACCTGCCAGATCCGCAACTGCACCCGGAAGATCAAGTGGCGGATCAGGAGGGCCTGGCCAGCCTGGCCAGGGCCGTTCAGCAGCTGGGGGATGACGAACAACACGTGATTATCCTGCGTTTCGTGGAGGGTCTCTCCCACCGGCAGGTGGCGGAGACGATTGGCAAATCTGAGGGCGCCTCCCGGGTCATTCAGCATCGTGCCCTCGAGGCGCTGGCAGGACTGATGGAAACGGATGAGTAAAAGCGATCCAAAAGACCTCGAATCGGTGCTCGATATCTGCCTGTCTCTGATCGATGAGCAGGGACTGAGCCTCGAAGAATGCCTGAAGCGTTTCCCACAGTACCAGGAAGAGCTCCAGCGACTCATGCCGGGCGCGCTGCGGCTCCGGAGCGGTCGCGCCTTAGTCGCCTCCGACGAACTGCGCGGCAGCCTGGATGCTCGGCTCAAGGGGCTGCGAAATATTCGCCGGCAAACCTTCCGCGGGTCCCTTGTAACGAATATTGCGGCTCTCCGTTCCATATTCCGACGACAGAACCCGAAACCTCAAAGGAGAGCATGGATGATCCCCGCCCTAATTTCTTTCTTGGTTGTGGCGGTACTGAGTATGAGTGGCTTGGTAGCCAGCGCGGATGCCGCCGGCCCGGGCGACTTCTTGTTCGGTCTGGATACGGCCATTGAAGATGTGCGCCTGAGCTTAACTCGCGACGAGGGCAAAAAGGCCGAGCTGCGATTGGAATTCGCCACTGAGCGGCTCGGCGAGCTGAAAATTGAAATCGAAGGGGAGGGGGATGGCCGGTTCATTGCGCAGGCCATCACCGCGTTCGAAGAGGCGCTTGCCGCGATCGAGGGCCTGCTGGACGAACTCTCACTGGAGCAGCGGGCGGCCTTCGAGCAGGCGCTCGCCCAACTTATGGCTTCGGAACAGGATCTGATTGAGTTCGAGTTTGAACTTGAGATCGAAGACGGTAAGGGTGAGCTAAAAATTGAGATCGAGATCGAAGGGGATGAGGCGGATCATGAAGATCATGATCTGGACGACGACGATCTGGACGACGACGATCTGGACGACGACGATCTGGATGACGAGCATCTGGAAGACCATGATCTGGACGACGACGATCTTGACGATGACGAAGACTGCGACTCGTCAGGCCCCGGCAGCGGTGACTGCGAAGACGACGGTGACGAAGATGAAGAAAAATGCGATTCGTCAGGTCCCGGTAGCGGTGACTGCGAAGACGACGGTGACGAAGATGAAGGTAAATGCGATTCGTCAGGTCCCGGTAGCGGTGACTGCGAAGACGACGATAAAGACCATGACGATGATGACGACGATGATGAGGAGGACAACGACTAAGGTCGAACCCCCCGCATCTTTGTCGGCTGGCAATTCGCCAACCGCTGTATGGAAAGGCCCTCGCTTGCGAGGCCTTTTCATTTTCTGTCATGGATGGGGCGGGAGGCTCCAAAGTACTTGGGGCCTCCCGCGAGCGGAAACCCTTAGGTCTAGATATTCGCGATGATATTGGAGAACACGTTCCCGATGGCCGGGCCGAGCAGCGCAAGAATCACGATC
The DNA here is from genome assembly GCA_022561385.1 of Chloroflexota bacterium. GTDB lineage: Bacteria > Chloroflexota > Anaerolineae > Anaerolineales > E44-bin32 > JADFRG01. The sequence continues at coordinate 3,586 of JADFRG010000025.1, read as the reverse complement.
ACGACAACTGCGACCAAAACAAGAATCAACGCATACTCAACTAGACCCTGGCCCTTTTCATACATGTAGGTCAACATACCGTCTCGCCTCCTTTCCGGTGAATTTGCTCCGCATTCAGAACAATGGATCCATGACATCTCGCGCCGTGAGCCCGAGCAGGAGCACTAAGAGACCGACCATTCCCAACGCGTGGACCCACTTTTCTACCTTGGGCTCCATGCGCCGGGAACGGATCACTTCAATCGAGACCAGCAGGCTGGCCTTCCCCCCGACCAACCCATCTCGCTCCAGGCGGTCATGGCCCTGAGTGATGAGGCGCTGGAGCCGTCCACGCGATCGGTGCTGCGCAGGCTCAGCATTTTTCCTGCCAAGCCAAGTAGCTTCGACGAGCAGGCGGCGATCGCGGTATCGGGCGGGACCGGTCAGGAGCTAGATCGGCTTGTCGACGCGGGATTGCTGGAGCCCAGTGGTCGGGGACGATATGCGATGCACCGCACAATCAGTGATTATTCCCGGACACGTGCCGACGCGGCTGCGCCGGTACGACCGATGGTCGAACATTTCGTACGCCTGGCGGAGAGCAATTCGGATCGGTTTAAGACCTTGAACCCGGAGATTCAGAACATCCTGGCCGCGTTGCGGTTGGCACACGAGAGCGGCTTGGATGAGGAGTTCGTCAACGGCGCCAACGCCCTCTACCCCTACCTCGAAGCAAACGGACTGCTCGTCGAAGCGGATCAGCTCCTGACGCAGGCGGTCGAGGCCTTGGGAGAGCGAACGCTGACCCGGCTCAATGCTGGAAGGGCGGCGCAGCGATTGGGTAAGCTGGAGCAAGCCGAGCAGCACTTCCAGGTCGCCGCGAAGGCCGAGGGTGATGCCGCCGCGGTGTGTGCTGCGCGGCTCGGGTTGGGGGCCACTGCCTATGCGCGCGGCCAGCACGCCCGCGCCGAGGCCCATTACCTCCAAGGGCTGTCTCTGGCCAAAGAATCGCGCCTCCGCCAGCGTGAGGCCGCGCTGCTAACGAATCTCGGGATCCTGGCTGTGAGTCAGGGCGAGTTAGCGCAGGCAGAGGACCGGTTCGCCGAGGCGCTGGCCCATGCGCGCGCGGAGGGTGACCGCGCGCTCTTAGGCCCGATTCTCACCAATCTGGGCGTGATCGCCGCCCGCAATCGGCAATTCGAGTCTGCAAGCGGCTATTTTGAGGAAGCAGTTGAGATGGCACGCGCCGACGGCAACCGTCGCGTGATGGCATTTCTTTATACGAACATGGGCGCGCTGGCGCATGATCAGGGCCATAAGGCGCGTGCCGAAAGAGAATTTGATTCGGCACTGAGCCTTTCTAGGGAGATGGGAGACAGCCAGCGCATGAGCCATGTTTTGGCCAGCCTGGGTGCCCTGGCGACCGCTCGCCGAGAATTTGATACGGCGGAATCTTATCTCAGCGAAGGCCTGAATCGGGCGCGAGCAGCGAACCTGAAGGAGAACGAGGTGTTGCTGCTTATCAATTCTGCGGAGATGCAGCGAGAGTTGGAGAAGCCCGACCAGGAGCGAACTCTGCTTCTTGCGGCCCATCGACTGGCAGAGGAGATCGGCCACGAACGGTATCGAGGCATTACATCGGAGCGGTTAGAGAGGGCTTGAAGCTGGAGCGGAGGTCGGCGAAACCATGCCAGATCGTTCAAAAAGCGAGTGTGAGGTTCAATCCGCGGCCGCCGTCTGTGGCCCCCGCGGCCTGACCGTCCACCAGGCGCTAAAGGCAAACCCCACGGCCATCGCGACTCCACCCATGAGCCCCAAGGCACCGTAACCCAGCCCCGCGTAGATCACACCGCTTGCCAGGCTTCCGAGGCCGGAGGCCAGGCCGATCAACATATCGTTCGCGCCCTGGGTCTTCGAGCGCTCAGAAGGAGTCAGCTGGTCAGACAGGAGCGCTGAACCAGAAATGAAGCTGAAGCTCCAACCCAAACCCAGGAGAAAGAGGCCTGCGACCAGGACCGGGACTGCCGGCGAGGAGGGCGCAACGATCCCGGAGAGGATCACGATTAGGCTCCCTGCGATCATGACGGGACCGCGGCCCAAGCGATCGGACAGAGCTCCCGAGAGGGGTGCAAACGCGAACATGCCTAACGTGTGGGCCGCGAAGACGACCGAAATATCGCCCAGGCTGTGTCCTAGATCCCGCATGTAGAGCGCGGTAATACCCATGAGCGTGACCATCACCGCTTGTGCCAACGCCACGGTGATTACCGCGGTGTAGACACCGGGAACTCGAATCAATTGTGATAAGGCTCGCGTGCCTTGCGGAGCAACTTTCGGTCGGGGCCCCGCCTCTTCGACCAGTCTGGCAAGCTTCGCCGGCTCCGGTCGCAGGCCGGCAAACGTCACCATGGACGCCAGGCCGATGAGGGGTACCCCGATCAATATCGGACCGGTCAGCTCGTTGAAGCCCAGGCTCGTCGCCCAAGCGCTGCTGGGAGCCACCAGTAACGGGCCCATCACGGCCCCCACCGTACCCGCCCACACCACGATCGAGATGGCTCGCCCGCGTACTTCCGGCGCACTCACTTCGGCTGCTACAAAGCGGGACATGAGCGTACCCGCTCGCATGGCGCCGATACCGATGATGCCCAGACCAAATACCCAGACGATCCCATACTCATTACCCGCAGCTGTCAAGCCTGCGCCAGCGAGGCCGATCAGGAGCGCGATCGTTAGCCCGTTTTTTCGACCCAGGCGATCCCAAAGCTGGCCCCAAAGCAGTGCGGAGAACGCCATGGAGAGCTGGATGACGGCCGAGGGGACGCCGGCCAGGGAGGGATTGCCGGTCAGATCTGCGGCGACGATCGTCAACACCGTGGCGGTGGCGATCACCCCCGCAGAGGTCAAGCTCTGCATAGCGAACAGCGTGCCTAGGATGCGGCGCCTGGAGCGTGCGAGGTCTTGGACTGCCATATAAGCGCGGATTCTACTCTGCTGCCGGCGAATTTATTTTCCGAGCTTGTGCCCGCCGCGGAGGCTTGATGCGATCGACTAAATCCTCTCGAATCGTGGACCGCAAGCAGTCCCATGATCGACATTGGTAACGTAGTGCGCACGAAAATCGTGCCGCCACAGCGCCGCGTCGGTTTGCTGCATCGACCAAGGCTGGGCGTGGGGTAAGGCAATGTTGGAATCCCGAAGTATCTTGCCGCCTTGGGGGACGCACTTTACGTTGAATGCGATAATATTTTTCTTCTATGCGATGGAGGCGACCCTTACCCGGTAGCCGAATATGATCAGAGTGATTCATATCCTTGCAGCACTACTAGGTTTTCCTCTCTGATATGAAGTGTGATGCATGGATGAGTATGCCTAACCCAGAAATGATCTTCATGTCATATTTCTAATAAGTATGTTGCATAATTTGTCTAGAAGTTACGCGAAATTGCACCGCAATTGCTGGCTCGAAGGAATGCTCCCTAACTACTCGCTGCCCCTGTCCCTAGGCCAGGGGTCTAGAGAGAGCACTCTGCGAGCGGCGCCGAAGCGGCGGTTAAGGCTGTTATTGATACGGCCCAAGATCCGACGACACCTCCGCTCGCTGAAA
>JADFRG010000088.1 GCA_022561385.1 Chloroflexota bacterium | reverse complement strand
GGTCTTTTCTCCATCCATTCAGCTAGTTCTCCCTTCTCAAACACTTCCAGCTTCGTCCCCGCAGTCAGGTTCACGATCCGCCGCCCATCCGCTTCAAACGCTTCCCTGGCTAACCTGTATGCCCGTTGTGACATAACTAGATCCGGGTTGTTCCACTTCTTGCCCTTGAAATACTCAGGGTGGAAGTGGTTGGGGTCATTGCCTTTCCAAATTCGTTCTTCGTTCGGCACGCCTCCGAACTGGTAGCTGTGGTCGATACCCACAAGCAACACAGTCTTGAACCCCATCCAATAAGCAATCTGCATCGCCACATAGGTCACGGTATGGCCTTCGTACAACCCGGCCCGGGGATCCCCGTAGAACTTCTCATTAGACAGCGATCGTATGGGGATCACGGAGGGCTGCATATTCAGTCCTTGAATTTTAGTGATCCAATCCTGGCGCAAGAAGAACCGCCTGACCTTGCCCTTGTAAGCCTCCAGGATCTCTTCCCCGAACTGCTCCAAAACCAGAGGATTTACTGCGACGTGGTAGTAGGGCTCGAAGTCATCCATGAGATTGATTCGGTTCAGCCCGAAGGTAGGGTAAGCCTTGAGGAAATCTAGCGGAACATCCTTGAGGCTGGGCCCGTTGCCGATAATCACGCAGGTCTCGCCCTTGTGGTAGTCCTTGAGCTCGCTCCACTTTCCTTCCAGGTCTTGGTTGCCGTCGTCCTGATACCAGGGCTCGGGACGCATCCGTTCGTTGGCGTCTGGTGAGTAGTTCCCCTGTCTCATCCTCCAGGGCTTGTCCCCAATGAACAGGTTGTCGATGTGGGGGGCGATCAATCCCATGTCGCAGTGGTGCGGTATGCCGACCTCGTCACAGAGCAGTCCAAAGTACCAGTCCTCTCCGAGGAAGTGGTCCTTGTTGTCCGTGTACATCATTCTGAAATAGGGATAGTGAATGCCGGCCGCCTCCAGCTTGTCAAAAACCTTCTTGCGGATACAGATGGCCGCAGCTCCCACAATCGTTCCCTTGAGCAGGCTGGGCTTCCAGTCCGCGGGCTGTTGATATTCTCCATTCTCGCCCTTCACGTAAATCTGCGGGTCGTAAGGCTCGCCCCTTCTGAAAGCCAGGGCCCCCACCACATCTACGTTGTGCGAAATCAACCTCAAAACAGTCTCAGGGTGGTGGACGTGGTCGTTGTCCAGCATGGTGAGAGAGTCGTCGGGGTGCGAAGCGTTAGCCATGAACGCCTTTTGGATCCTGTTCCTGGCTACATCCACTCTGGCGTAGGGGTGCCTTATTCTCTGGATGCCGTTCGCTGTGTTGACCGCGGCCAGGTCTTCGCGACTCTCTGCGGCCGCCTCCAGGGTCATACGCTCATTCAGCACCGCATAGAAGTGGCGGGGCTTTGATTCCTTCGGCCGCTTCTGAGGCTTATTCCTCTTCCGTGTCATTTGGCCCCGGCAGCGTTTCCGAATCTGTAGTTTCTATGCGTCGCGGGTGTCCCTTCTCGACCGTGATAGCGACCTTCCCAAAGCCGCGTCTCATTGCCTCCCACAGCCGAGCGGCAAACCGCCTCTGTTCGGCCTTGCTAAGAACATCGTCAATGCCCACATCCTTAAAGACTTTTGCCGTCACTCAGCACCCCCATCAAGGAATCGAGTAGCGTTAGGTCGTCCTGCCTGATCATGTGAAACGTCAACCTCAAAACCCTCCATCCCAGCAAGGTCGCGGCATTGTATTTTTCTACATCCCCGTGGTAGCGGTTCCAGTGCGCGTGTCCCAGCCCTTCCACTTCCAGGGCTGTCATTCTGTCCGGCCAGCAAAAATCAAATCTCCATTTGCGCTTGTCATGAAATCTGTACTCCGTCTCGGGCTCGGGTCCGCCCAGTCGTTTCCACTGAGTCAGAAACCAGGCTTCGTTATCGGACTTCACCACGCACCCTGCCGTTCAAAGGTTTCAAGTGCTGCGGCGGGTAAACTTCGGGGTGCTGCACTTCGCCCGTCAAGAGCTTGTGTTCGTTGGGCCACAACCGACCCTCCCCGCAAACCGCCCACAAATGCCCCTCGCTTTCCCAGATAGAACCCAGAGGAAACACGCCTGCTCGTAAGTTCAATTCAAAGTCGCCGCCGAACCAGCGGGCCGAGCCCCTGGTCTGCTTGTAAATCCCGTCCTTGTCCCAGACACACAGCCATTTGGAATTTGAGAACTCCGGCTCTATAACTTCGTCTTGGTACTCCACCTGATACGCCGCGTCAATTAAGCTCCGCAGAAGCCCGATTCCTGACAACTTGCGGTCTGCCGCAAGCCTGAAGTATTTGTTTCTGTGCGCTTCATCGTCCGGTGCCCAATGAACGGATGTATGCCTGCTGGTCATCCGATAATCCTCGACGCCTCGTACTCCAGAAATAGAGGGGTTCCTTCCTCGTCCAGCGGACAGCCCATGTTGAACTCCGCCGCTACAATCCGGCCGCCGATCTGCAGGTACAACCAATACTCCAGCTCTTGCTCTTCGGGATCGAAGATGTATTGTGATTCCACCAACGCCTCTGTTCCCGCATCGATCGAGCGCATCACATTGGCCTCTACCAGCTTACTCAACGCGTCCTGTACCAACTCCGGGTTATTGGGCGGGAAGAGAACCACGACTTCAGGCGTGCAGACATACTCCACGTCCAGCTCTATGTTGCTGATCAGGTACATGAAGACCCCTACCCCTCCCAACAACACAGCGACGAGTCCCAGTGCTGCGACGGATTCAAATGTCCTCATCCACGCGCTCGCTAGTCTCTCCTTCAATCCTTCCCCCCTAACATCAAATTGCCGTCGCGAGTTCTACGTCGCTAACAACTTCGTTCCCCCAGACGCTCCAGCCGCCCCGTGGCCTACGCGCAAAGAGCTCTAGCTTGCGCGCGCCGGGATACAACCGCTCAATCTTCCTGTACTGTTCGTCAGGCTTACGGCTGTGTTCTCTAACGGGCGAATATATCAAGCTCAATACATCATGGGCCTTAACGGGCATATTTCCTTTAATCGCCAGAAAACACGGCTCGGTGTTTGCCCGCGTGTCGTAA
>JADFRG010000024.1 GCA_022561385.1 Chloroflexota bacterium | reverse complement strand
CACTGTCAGACCGCACAGTTCGTTGAGGTATCGACCCCCAGTTCCGGCTGCATTCATCGCTCAACCTTCCCGGTTTCAAGCAGTCGGACTAACATAAAGGTTGGTACATAATCCGGGGGCACATCACCCACCATGACACGGATGCGAAGACCGTTAATCCCCGGAGCGATTATCTTGACTGCGACGAATAGTAAGAAATTCTCCTCGGCCCAGCGAGTGAGCTCAACCGCAAGTTCTCCGACAAGGAAGGGTCAGCAAGCACCAAGAAACACACAGGCATCACTGTTCTCGTGTTCAGGTTTTGAGGCGCAATACAGAGCGGGACCTTCGAGCCCAAGAGAGAGCTCAATTCATAGTGCTAGTCGATACCACGAATCTTGACAACGTTGTAAACCAGAATCGCTGTATTGATCAAAATCGCAATGATGACGCCCGTCATCGGGATGAAGTAGCCTTCTATATCGAGAATGCCAGAACTGACACCGAGCCAAAGAAAATATGCAACAAATGCCGAATTTGCGATGAGTCCTACAGGTAGTAGTAAGATTCCGAACGTGACATAAGTTGTGCCCCTCCGGGCGGCCACGTAGTTCACCAAACGCTTCTGGAGGCCGAGGAAGGGAGAAGCAAATGAGGCAACCGCGAGGGCCAGAAGCAGGTACAGTAGCGCATCATCTTGCAGGAATGCTGCCGAGACCATGAACGCTCCCATGCTCACGAATCCCGCAGTCAAGGTGACCTGCAATAATTTTAGCCGCCCATCAGAAACCACGTCTGTCATGGTACTCCTCCGGTGATGTAAGTGTCCCGGCATTGCTGTTCAGGACTGTCCTGGATTAGGCATATATAGAAATTGGCATTCTCAGTTTCATCGAGAAAGTCTATATAGTTATTGACGCCAGAATCTGCGGTGTTTGCAATCGCTACACCTGTTAGTACGAGCGCAGCGGCATCAGCGAGGCAAAGCACAATTATTGCACACGCAGGTAACAGAACCGCGACCTCAAAGAAGAAAGCTCCAGTTTCAATCCCGATATCCCCCAGAGCGCCTTGGTAACCTTCTCTGGCATCGATCCTGTTTTGCGCAGCTTGCTGGAATTGTAGAAGATCAGGGTCGCCCGCCTCAACCTCAATAACTTGGTTCGGATCGACCCAGAGATAGAAGCTGTCTTTTCCGGGTACGTCACAGATTCCTACTTCCTCATCTCCCCAGGTCAGCTGGTCGCCGCACTGAACCATTACTTGAGCTGAATTGAAGCCAGCTAATCCAATTACACCTCCTCCGGCTGTCTCCTGAACGGGCTCAACTATCTCGCCGCCTTCTTCCGAAGCTGACTGGAACGCCTGTGGTGGGGCATCCGGGAGAATTAAGGGATCGATATCAGGTTCAAATTCGCATCCCACAAGCAGTGCGAGAAAAATTAGAGAGGCCAGGGAACTGAAGATCAGACGAGAGGATCGGCTGTCAAGTCTCATGAATTAGACAATTTAATTGGATGCGATCAATTGCTCACTTCTGTAGAGATGATGTTGGGTGGCCAGATGGGACCATGCGTGGACTGCTGAAAGTATCGATCCGTTGAGGGATGAAGTCAATCGCTTCCTGCGCCCTGCCACCTAAATCCTTATTCTACGCGCCGCCCATTCACATTCTGCGCAACCCCGGCAAGTTGTCTGACAATTGACCCGCCGTGTGTTAGACTTTTCCCACTTGGGGTGGCCAGCTGAGGACCCTCTCCTCTGACGCTCCCCCGCTTAGAAGCAAGCAACATCCACATGCATTCCAGGCACTTCCTCGCTGTTGTTATGGACCGCAATCTGGCGGACCGGGTGACGCGCGGGGGGAGAGAGCGGCCTGGTGAGATGCGGGAAGCCTATTTCTCCGCGCGCGGCCGGGTCGCCTGGATCGCCATCGAAGCCCTATCGTTGATCGATGAGGCGCGTTGATCAAACCCTATCAACGTACCGCGCTGGCGCTGGATGAACTGCTGGATCGAAGCCAGCCGGGGGAAGTGCTGCCCTCTGAACCGAAGCTGGCGGAACAGCTCGGCGTCTCACGCGCCACGCTGCGGGAGGCCATGCGTGCACTCGAGGATCGCGGGAGGATCGTGCGGCGTCAGGGGGTGGGAACTTATGTGCGGCCAACGATCATCGAGGCTGGCCTCGAAGAGCTCGTAAGTATCGAAAGCATGGCCGCCAGCGTGGGGCTCGACGTAGAAATGGGGGATTCCGAGATCCACCGTCGCAACGCAAATCCAGACGAAGCCGAGCTTTTGGGAGTGGACAAAGTCGTGGAAATCCGCCGCGTGATTCTGGCGGAGGGCGTACCGGTGGCTTATTTGGTCGACACGATCGGAGAAGGTTTGATTCAGGAGGCCGTATTATCCAGGGAATTCCACGGCTCCGTCCTGGATGTGCTGCTTAAGGGTGGAGAGCCGGAGCTGGAGTATTCGACGAGTGAGATCAGCGCCGTATCGGCCGAAGGCAGGGTCGCCGACAGGTTAAGGGTGTCGGAGGGATCTGTGTTGCTTCAATTCGAGGCCAGCCTGTTCACAAAGGACGGCGAGCTCGTGGACCTATCTCAGAGCTATTTCCTGCCCGGTACGTTTAAGTTTCACGTCGTTCGCAGGGTCGGACGCCGTTTGGGTACTGCAGCATAATCGACGCGTGGGCGTGAGCGCCCATTAATAACCTATTCACAGGAGGATTTTGGTAATGAGAAGTTTCGCCGGACGAGACATTCTTTCGCTCAAGGGTTTTGAACGGGCAGAGTATTTCCGCGTGTTCGAAACCGCGGATCGATTGGCACAGATCGCGCGGGATCGACGGAGTTCCGATCTGTTGGCCGGAAAGATCCTGGTAACCGCCTTTTACCAGCCCAGCACGCGTACCCGCCTGGCCCACGAATCGGCCATGCTGCGGCTGGGTGGGCAGGTCACCGGCTTCTCCGACGCTAAGATGACGCGCGCCGGTGATTTCTATCAGGAATCGATCAAGGATACGGTGCACATGCTGGAGTTTTACGGCGATGTGATCGTGATGCGCCACTTCGAGCAGGGTGCCCCCGCCGAAGCCGCGAAATGGGCCAGCGTGCCGGTGATCAACGCCGGAGATGGTTGGGGAGAACACCCGACCCAGGTGCTCACCGACATGTACACCATCCTGAAGGAGAAAGGCACGCTGGACGGATTGCACTTCGTGCTGGTGGGCGACATGCGCATGCGCACCATGCATTCCATGAGTTACGCCATGAGCCAGTTTGATATCACCGCCAGCTACATTGCACCGGAGGACATGTCACTGACCGACGAGTTCAAAAAGGAGATTGACGAGCTCAGCCTCGAATATGAGGAAGTCGAACACATCGATCAGGTCATCGACAAGGCGGACGTGATCTACATGGAGCCCGTCGTGCAGCCGGACTACACAAAGTCGCGCGATGAACGCACCGGAGACGTCGGCAAGACCCCCTCAAACTACCAGGTGACGCGGGAACTCATGAAGAAGGCCAAAGGGGACTCAATCGTCCTGCACTCCCTCCCTCGCATGGATGAGCTGTCGGAAGAGGTGGATTACACGCGGCACGCCCGCTACTGGGAAGAGGCCTTCAATGGCGTCGTGATGCGCATGGCGCTGCTGTCGCTTGTCCTGGGAAAGATGGAGTAGCTGGCTCATCCGGCCGCTGCTCTTATGTTAGTTGCGCATAACCAAAGGGCATTCCAGCCTTCGTAACTCAGACAGGAGAAATTGAACAAATGCAGACGGATCTCAGAGGCCGCGACCTGATCGGCGACCTGGATTTCAGCAAGGAAGAGGTGCAAACCGTTCTGGAGGTGGCCTACGACCTCAAGCGTAAGCGCGCGCTCGGCGAGCCGCACCCCTATTTGCGCGACAAAACCCTCGCCATGTTGTTTTTCTTCAGCAGCACCCGCACCCGTGGATCTTTTGAATCGGGAATGGCGCAGCTTGGGGGCCACGCGGCCTTCATCGAATCCAAAACCACACAGATTGCTCACGGCGACACCGAGCGCGAGATCGGGGATATTTTCGGGCGTTACTTCGATGGCATCGCTATTCGGCATGTGGACTGGGGAGTGGGTAACCAATATCTAAACCTTGTGGCCGAAGCCGCTCGTGTGCCAGTGCTCAACATGCAATGCGAGATTTACCATCCGTTCCAGATCCTGGCAGACCTCATGACCATTCAGGAGAAGGTAGGTCCAAATTTGCGCGGCGTGAAAATGGTCGTCTCCTGGGCCTACGCCGCCTCGTACTTAAAGCCGGTATCCGTCCCTCAATCGTTGATCCTGCAATTGCCGCGCTTCGGCCTGGATCTCACTCTGGCGCATCCCCCGGAATTCAAATTGAGGCCGGATGTGATGGAACAGGCGCAGGCCGAGGCTAAAAAATACGGAACAAAGTTCGAGGTCGTGGACGATATGGAAGCCGGATTCGAGGGAGCGGATGTGGTCTACGCCAAGTCATGGGGGCCCTTGTTGACCACGCAGGATCCAGACGAGGGGAAAAAGTTCCAGGATCAATACAAGAGTTGGATCACGGACGAGGCCAAGATGGCGGTGGCCGGCAAGGACGCAATTTATATGCATCCGCTGCCCGCCGACCGGAATGTCGAGGTGACAGACGCCGTGATCGACGGACCACAGAGTGTAGTATTCGACGAGGCCGAAAATCGCCTGCACGTACAAAAGGCGGTGATGGCCCTGACGATGAAGTGAGGCGACAGGCCGCCTTCACGCTTGAAGCGATTATGGCGCGGACATTGCGGAGGGGCGGCGGCACCCGTACCTGCAGACAGCGCTCTGACCCTGCAGTAGCCAGCCGAGAATCAAGCATGCGCTGGGCGGGGGTGCGTCGGGGCTCAGGGGGGGCCACCGACCCCCGCACATCGATCTAGTTAGAAAGGGAGAAGCTGATTTGGCAGATAAAAAGGTAGCGGTGATTGCCGTTGGCGGCAACTCACTCATCAAAGACAAGGATCACCAGGCCATTCCGGATCAGTATGCGGCGGCGGCTGAGTCCATGGCGCACATTGCGGGCATGATTGAAAACGGCTGGGATGTGGTCGTCACACACGGAAACGGTCCGCAGGTGGGTTTTATCCTGAGGCGTTCCGAGCTCTCGAAAAATGAATTACATGAGGTGCCGTTGGATTACTGCGGGGCCGACACCCAGGGCGCTATCGGATACATGTTCCAGCAGTCCCTGATCAATGAGTTTGCTCGACGAGGAATCAACAAGCAGGTGGCCACGGTCGTCACCCAGGTGGAAGTGGATCGCAACGATCCCGCCTTCGAAACACCTACCAAGCCCATTGGATCCTTCATGGAGCAGTCGATCGCAAATCAGCGAGCGGAAGCGGAAGGATGGGTTGTGGTGGAAGACGCCGGTCGAGGCTGGCGTCGTGTAGTAGCCTCGCCGCTGCCCGTTCGTATCGTTCAGCGAGATGCGATCGAGTTGCTTATCCGAGAAGGCTTTGTCGTCGTTGGCGTCGGCGGCGGGGGAATTCCCGTCGTTCAAGATGAGGCCGGAAATCTATCTGGAGTCGAGGCGGTGATCGATAAGGACTTTGCATCAGCCTTGCTGGCCTCTCAGATTAGCGCGGACTTGTTTCTTATATCAACCGCAGTCCCCCAGATTGCGTTAAACTATAACCAGCCAGACCAGCAGTGGTTGGATGGGATGACCCTGGCGGAAGCCAAGGCTTACATGGAACAAGGCCATTTTGCCAAAGGAAGTATGGAGCCCAAGGTACAGGCGATCATCAATTACCTTGAGGCTGGAGGTAAAGAAGCCCTGGTGACGAATCCAGACAATATCGAGCGGGCGCTCGCCGGCGAAACAGGGACCCGTATCGTCCCTTGACCGCCGGCGAATCATATAGCGAGAGGAGGTGAGGGCGCTCACGAGCTCTTTCCACAAGAATTGGACCGCTACCCTGATAAACCGAAGGTTTGAGTTAGGAGGAGTTTAGATGTCATTCAAGACAGTCTGGCGAGGCACGGGCCTACTGTTAATATCCGCCCTGCTGCTCGCCGCCTGTGCGCAGGCGGAGGAGGCAGAGATCGTGGGCGGCTTCGAAATTCCCGTCGTCGAGGACGGGAAGTTTAACGTAGCCATGGTGCTCATCGGCCCCCATGACGATGGAGGCTGGAGCGAGGCTCACTGGGATGGTCTCAATTACATCGAAGACAACATTCCGGATACGCATGTGGCCTTCATCGAGCTGGTGCCGGAGGGTGCGGACTCGGAACAGGTCTTCCGCAGCCTGGCTCGTAAGGGCTTTGATCTGATCATCGGCACCTCATTCGGGTATATGGATCCGATGGAGATCGTGGCGGAGGAATTCCCGGAGCAGATGTTCATCCATCTCACCGGCTTCAAGACCAACGGTGAGAACTACGGGAACATGTTCGGCGAAATGGAGGTCTTCAAGTATCTGGCCGGAATGCTTGCCGGATCGCGCGCCAAAATGGATGGAAACCCAAGACTGGGATACATGGCGACCTTCCCCATCCCCGAGGAAATTCGCCTTGGGAATGCCATCATGCTCGGCGCGAAGCAGACATGCCCCGAGTGCACGATGGACATCCGCTGGATCAACACCTGGCATGATCCGGTGATCGAGAAAGAGGGTGCAGCTTCGCTCTTCGATGCCGGTGTGCAGGTCGTGTTCACCGGCGCGGATACTCCGGCTGCAGGAGACGTCGCAACGGAGAAGGGCAAGTGGGGCGTCAACTACGACCACGTCAACGCTTGCCAGACTGATGGCTGCCTCACGGCTCCCTATTGGACCTGGGGCCCGATCTACGCGGATATCGCCAAGGGCACCATCGATGGCACGTACGAGCCTGGTTTCCAGTATTTCGACTCGGCCGCTGGCGGAATGGGACTCTTTGGCTTCATGGAGGGTCAGACGCCACAACCTGGCATCGAAGACCTGCCTGCCGAAGACGTGCAGCTCGTTCGGGATACGCTGGCCGCGGCACTGCGCGGCGATTTCGATCGCTTCGATGTGTTCAAGGGCCCGATCTTCGACAACCAGGGCAACCAGATCCTGGCCGACGGCGTGTCTCTGGAGCAGTTAGACCTGGATGGTTTCGCTGAGTTCGGCTCACCTTGCTCGACCTGCATGTACTGGTGGGCTGATGGAATAACCGCGGAGCTGCCGGACCTTTAGAGCTAGTCAGAGCCTGTGACGTGCAGGCTCGCTCCAACGCAGTAGCAGAATACAGAAACCAACCCAGGCGGCGCGCGGTGACGGCGCCGCCCGGGTGGCGTTAGCACTGAGGTGCGATGGACAATCTCGTTGAAATGCGCGGGATCACCAAGCGATTTCCTGGGGTGATCGCCAACGAGGACGTGGATTTCGAGCTCCGCCACGGAGAGATCCACGCGCTGCTGGGTGAGAACGGAGCCGGCAAAAGTACGTTGATGACCGTGCTTGCAGGTCTCTACCGGCCTGAAGCTGGAACCATCCTCGTGCGCGGGAATCCCGTCGGCTTCAATTCGCCAAGAGATGCGATCGACCTTGGCATTGGAATGATTCATCAGCACTTCACGCTGATCGAATCCCAGACCGTCACCGAGAACATCCTGCTCGGCCTCGACGAGCCCCGGTTTCTCATGCGCCTCTCGCACTACGACAAGCAGATGGCCAAGATTGGGGAGCAATATGGACTGCAGGTCACCCCCGATGTAAAAATCTGGCAGCTCTCGGTCGGCGAGCAGCAGCGGGTTGAAATCCTGAAGATGCTTTACCGGGGGGTTGAAGTCCTGATCATGGATGAGCCGACCTCTGTTCTCGCTCCGCAGGAGATCGAGGAGCTATTCAAGACGCTGCGGTCGATGGTTGAAGAAGGCAAGTCGATCGTTTTCATCAGCCACAAGCTGAATGAGGTGATGACCATTGCGGATCGGATCACGGTCCTGCGGCAGGGTAGGGTCACCGCGGCTGGCATCGATCCCGCGAGCACCTCAAAGGCCGAGCTGGCCAATCTCATGGTCGGCCGCAAGGTGCTCTTCGAGCTGGAAAAAACACAGAGGGAACCTGGCAAGGTCGTGTTGGAACTGCAGGGGGTGAGCGCCGATAACGATAAGCGTCTTCCGGCGATGCGGGGTATCGATCTCAAGGTGCGCTCTGGCGAGATCGTAGGGGTGGCCGGTGTGGCCGGCAACGGCCAATCCGAGCTGGGAGAAGTCATTACCGGGCTACGCACCTGCACGGGTGGCCGCATCCTCGTGAACGGAAAGGAAGTCACTAATCGGCATGCCCGGACCTCCATTGATTTGGGGGTGGCCCACATCCCAGAAGACCGGACCCACGTGGGCACCGCGCCCAATCTAAGCATCACCGACAACGTGATCATGAAGAAGTATCGTGAACCTCCTATCGCTAGAGGAACCTCTCTGGATCGCGGGGCGGCTCAAGAGATGGCGCAAGGGCTCAAGAGTGAATACACGATCCTGGCGCCGAGTGTAGAGACACCCGCCCGAAACCTTTCCGGGGGCAATCTTCAGCGGGTAATCCTGGCGCGAGAACTGTCCTCCGAACCCAGTCTACTCATCGCAATGCAGCCCACGCGTGGCCTCGATGTGGGGGCCATCGAGGGTGTGCAGCAGCTGCTGTTGGAGCAGCGCGAACAGGGCGCAGCCATCCTTCTCATTTCGGAAGAGCTGGAAGAGATCTTCACGCTCAGCGATCGGATCGTGGTCATCTACGAGGGTGAGATCGTCGCGGATGGGGTCGAACCCGACGCGGAGAAGGTCGGGCTGTTGATGACCGGCGGTTCCAGATCGAGTAGTAAGGAGCGGGCGGCATGACTGCGACTCCCTCGAGTGCCCGTCGTTCCTTTCGCTTTCCGCTGGTACTGCAAATTGAACCTCGCATGGACTCCCCGCGCTGGCTGGCACTGCTGGTTTCTGTTGTGGCGGTTCTGCTTGCCTTGGTGATGGGCGCGGTGGTGCTCGCCCTGGTCGGCGGAAATCCATTTCGAGCTTATGCGCATATCGCCGGGGCAGCCTTTGGCAGCCTGGGTGTCTTTTCAGACACGCTGGTCAAGGCCACGCCGCTTATCTTTACCGGTACCGCCTGCGCAGTGGCCTTCAAGATGAAGCTCTGGAACATTGGGGCCGAGGGCCAGTTTTTCATGGGGGCGTTAGGGGCGAGCATCGTCATCCTGGCCGGCGTGGTCTCCGAAGACGCCTCACGGCTCGTGACGCTGGCCGCTATGGTCGTTGGCGGAGCGCTGTTTGGCGCAGCTTGGGGATTCATCCCCGGCATTCTAAAGGCGCGTTTGCGAGTGAACGAAATCATAACGACATTGATGCTGAACTACATTTCGTTTGCGCTGGTTAACTACTTCATCTTTGGCGTCTGGAGCGAGGGCGGTTTCCAAATGACGCGAACCTTTCAGCGCGCCGCCTGGCTGCCGCGGATCTCAGATTTGGCCGACCAATTCCCGATTATGAGAGGGCTTACCACCCACGCTGGCTTCATCCTCGCGGTGGGGGTCGCGATCATTGCCTGGTACATCCTCTTCCGCAGCCTGTGGGGATATGAGATCCGTCTCATCGGTGACAATCCGCGCGCGGCCAAATACGCGGGCATCAAGATCACGCGCAACACCGTACTGATCTTGATGCTCTCCGGCGGCATCGCGGGTTTGGGCGGGATGTCTGAGATCGCCGGGGTCATCCACCGATTGCAGGGATCGATCTCGCCCGGCTACGGTTTCACGGGGATCATTATTGCCTGGCTGGCCAAGCTAAATCCGCTGCTGGTGATCCCGGTTTCAATTCTGTTTGGAGGATTGATCCTGGCCGGCCGCGAAATTCAGCCCTCGGGAATTCCGCGTCTCATCCAGGGGATCATCCTGTTCATGCTGATCGCGAGCGAAGTATTTTTGCGCTATCACATCCGGCTCGTACGGCGACCCGCGTAAGGCAGCTTATGGATCCGATCATCATCCTTCATGCCGGGATTGCGACGGGAACCGTGCTGCTATTCGCCACCCTCGGAGAGATTTTCGCCGAACGGTCCGGCATCATGAATCTGGGTTTAGAAGGAATGATGCTTATCGGCGCGATGAGCGCCTTCAGTATCACCGTTGCAACGGGAAACGGCTTGTTGGGGATCGTTGGGGCGATGCTGGCCGCAGGCGCACTTTCGATGCTGCATGGCGTGGTCACGATCCATTTCCAGGCAGACCAGGTGGTGAGCGGCCTGGCGCTCACTTTTCTGGGCGTGGGCCTGGCTCTCGTGTTCGGAGAGGGACTCAGCAAGGCCGGAACGATTTCATTGCTGCCTAGGCTAACTGTTCCCATTCTGTCCCCAGTTCCCGTCCTCGGCCCGATCTTTTTCACTAATCAAAGCGTCCTGGCGTACGTGGGCTATATGCTGGTGCCGTTCTCCTGGTTCTTTATCAACCGAACCCGTCCAGGAATGCACCTTCGTGCAGTCGGCGAGAACCCGTCCGCCGCGGATGCGATGGGCATCAACGTCTACCGACAGCGATATATCTATGTGCTGGTCGGCGGCCTACTGGCAGGCTTGTCAGGCGCCACGATCAGCCTGGCGGTATCCCCGGGATGGTTTAGTGAGCTGACGACGGGTGGGTTGGGATGGATCGCGGTCGGGCTGGTGATATTCGCCGCCTGGAATCCCTGGAGGGCTGCCTTCGGGGCGTACGCATTCGGAGCGCTGCGTCGAACGATCCTCGATATCCAGGGCCCGCAGCTGCTGCTCGGGATCAGAAACCCATTCTTCTTCAACCCCTATTACGGATTCTTCTTACAGATGCTGCCGTTTGTATTCGTCATTGTGGTGCTCATCATTGCCTCACGCGAGGCACTGCGCAAGCGAATCGGTGCGCCGGCGGCCCTGGGCCTGCCCTACGTTCGCGGAGAGCGTGGCCTATGATTCTCGGTCTCGGGGTCGATCCGACAGCGCGCGTGTGGCTGACTTCGATCCATCCCACAACCTAGGCTGACTCCCTGATGAATTTCATTGGCTACCAGTGCTCGAAATGCGGAGTGCAGTACGGCGCCGCCGATGTAACCTACACCTGCCCGGAAGATGGGAGCAATCTGGACGTGCGGCTCGACTATGCTGCCATTCGAGCCTCCGCCTCCGTGGATTCGATCTCCTCCCAGCGCGAGCCCTCCATCTGGCGCTACCTGCCCCTGCTGCCGGTCGGAGATCCCGGCAATCAGGGCACGCAGCTCTGGGCAGTGGGCTGGACGCCGTTGATTCGTTCCGGTCGATTGGCAGAAGGCCTGAAACTGAAGGCGATGTGGTTCAAGGACGACGGGCGCAACCCGACCGCCTCCTTCAAAGACCGAGCCAGCGCGGTGGTGGTGGCCCGCGCCGTAGAGATCGGCGCAAAAACCATCATAACGGCCTCCACCGGCAACGCAGGGGCCGCGCTGGCCGGAATGGCGGCCGCGGCCGGCGTGCCGGCCGTGATTCTGGCGCCGTCCACCGCGCCGGAAGCCAAGGTGGCGCAGCTGCTGATCTACGGGGCTCAAGTCATTCTGGTGGATGGCAACTACGACCAGGCCTTCGACCTTTCGCTGGAGGCGGCGCAAGAATTTGATTGGTATTGTCGCAACACCGGCTACAACCCCTTCACCACGGAGGGAAAGAAAACCGCCGCCTTTGAGATTTGCGAACAGCTCTCCCCATCCGGGGCCGATCGATGGGAAGCTCCGGAGGCAGTTTTCGTCTCGGTCGGTGACGGAAATATCATCACGGGTTTGCATAAAGGATTCAAGGATCTATCTGAATTGGGTTGGATCGATCACATTCCCCGGCTCTATGGCATTCAATCCATCGGATCGGCGGCGGTGACGAACGCCTTTGAAGCCGGTGCGGAGGAAATCCAGCCTGTTCAATCACACACGATGGCCGACAGCATTTCGGTCGATCTGCCGCGCGATGGGTTACGGGCGTTGCGGGCGGTAAGGGAAACGGAAGGGGCAATGATTGCCGTCGAAGATGGAGCCATTCTGGAGGCGATCCGCACACTGGGTCGCGAGGCTATCTTCGCCGAGCCGGCGGCGGCGGCGGCCTACGCCGGCCTAGAGGCGGCGGTCGAGAGGGGCCTGGTGGCATCTGATGAGCGGATCGTAGTGGTAATCACCGGCAGCGGGCTCAAGGACGTTCCGGCTGCCATGCGCGCGGCCGGCGAGGCCACGGTGATCGAGCCGACACTAAAGGCGCTGCGCGATGTGGTCTCCTGACCCTTCGGCCATAAGCCTAATCGCGGCGTACGTGGCCAAATCAAAAGCCTGCGTCCGATCGAGAGAGAACTCGAGCAAGTGTCTATTAACTCGGATTCGCATATCCTATCGCCGGGCATGAAAATCGGATGGAAACCAAAGTAACGAACGAAAAGCCGACTTTCTCGGTCGTCGGGCCGGTCTACGACGAGGTCGAAACGCTTCGTGATTTCTATGACCGGGTGCGGGCCGCCATGGAGGCCATCGGCGAGCCTTGGGAGCTAGTGCTGGTGGACGACGGAAGCACGGACGGGACGTCGGAGATCATCCGCGATCTGGCTTTCGATGATATTCGGGTCCGACCGGTGCTCTTTTCGCGCAATTTCGGACATCAGATTGCCGTGACGGCCGGATTGGACTTCAGCCGTGGGCAGGCGGTAGTGATTATCGACACCGATCTCCAGGATCCTCCTGAGCTTATTTCCGAGCTGGCTGAGAAATGGCGGGCGGGTTACGAAGTGGTTTACGCCGTACGCACGGAGCGGGAGGGAGAAAGTTGGTTCAAGCGCGCCACCGCCTCCGCCTTTTACCGGGTGATCAACCGCATTACGGAGGTCGAGATCCCGCCCGACGCGGGCGACTTTCGGCTCCTGGATCGCAAGGTGGTGAACGCACTCAAGACAATGCGTGAACACCATCGTTTCCCGCGTGCGATGACCGCCTGGGTTGGGTTTCGGCAGATAGGAATTCCCTACAAACGTGCCGCCCGCCGAGCTGGGGAGACCAAGTATCCGTTCCGCAAGATGGTTCGGCTTGCGATCAACGCCATTACGGGCTTTTCCTATTTTCCACTGCAGCTCGCGACCTATTTCGGTTTCC
This sequence comes from Chloroflexota bacterium, assembly GCA_022561385.1. Taxonomy (GTDB): domain Bacteria; phylum Chloroflexota; class Anaerolineae; order Anaerolineales; family E44-bin32; genus JADFRG01. The sequence continues at coordinate 28,766 of JADFRG010000024.1, read as the reverse complement.
TCTCTGCTGCGCTCGCCATCGTCGCTATTCCGATTGTGGTTTATCTTCGGTTGTCAGGAAAGGCCGAGTTATCCGGTCAGGCCACCACGCTCATCGCGGTGCTTTTCCTGGGAGGCGTTCAGCTCATCTCCCTGGGAATCCTTGGGGAGTACATCGGACGGCTGTATGACGAGGCGAAAAACCGTCCCCTGTACATCCTGCGTGAAGAGCCAGCGGAGCTGGCAGAAGAAGACAGGTAATCATGATCGACCTCACGATGCACGAGGATCGGCTCGTGCGAGCCGCCGCTCGGGCAAAGGAGCGCGGCGTGGTCATCCCCACCTTCGCCCAAATGAAGGATCCCGCAAAAATTTCGGGACCCACCCGGGACCGGCTCGGCCGGATCGGGCTGTGGGATGTGGATCCTTTGAATCTGTTCCGCATCACCTGGAAGAACGAACCCGTCGAAACCGGAGGTGGATTCGGGGAAGTGAACTACATCGAGTTGCCCAGCAGTCTGACCGGAGTAGAAGCCCGGATCCTGGCGCTGGTAGGCAGGTGGTTCCCGACCGGGGCACATAAGGTGGGCGCGGCGTTTGGCTGCCTGGTGCCTTCCCTTGTGACTGGCCAATTCGATCCGACGACCCAGAAGGCAGTCTGGCCTTCCACAGGCAACTATTGCCGTGGGGGCGCCTACGACTCGGCTTTGCTCGGAGCTCGATCGGTGGCGATCCTGCCAGAGGGGATGAGCAAGGAACGCTTCGATTGGCTGGCCAACATCGCGGGAGAGGTGATCAAAACCCCCGGCAGCGAGTCCAATGTGAAAGAGATTTTTGACAAAACCTGGGAGCTGCGCGAATCGGGAGAAGATCTGATGATCTTCAACCAGTTTGAGGAATTCGGGAATTACCTCTGGCACTACGAAGTAACCGGGAATGCCATGTTGGAAGTGCTCGAGCGAGAGCTTGGACCGGGCGATGAATTTCGGGGGGTCACCCTTACAACCGGCTCGGCGGGTACGATCGGCTGCGGGGATTTCTTGAAGCAGCAGTTTCCGAGGAGCAAAATCGCCGCCGGAGAAGCCTCACAGTGCCCGACCCTGCTTGAGAACGGATTTGGTGCCCACCGGATCGAAGGCATCGGGGATAAACACGTGCCCTGGATTCACAACGTAAAAAATACGGACATGGTGATCGATCTGGACGACAACGTGATTGTGCACCTGGCGCGCCTCTTTAATGAGCCGGCCGGCCAAAGTTACCTCGCATCGCAGGGCGTCCCCGAAGCTACCGTGGAGTCACTTGATCTGTTTGGCTTCTCCGGGATCGCCAATTTATCTATGGCGATCAAGTTCGCCAAGTATTACGAGCTGGGAAGTCAGGATGTTGTGATCACGGTGCTTACCGACTCGATGGATCTCTATCAGAGCCGTCTGGAAGAGATGCGCCAGGAGCATGGCGAGTACACCGATCTGCATGCGGCGGGCGATTTTGCCCGATATCTGCACGGGCTCACAACCGAAAACCTTCTTGAGCTTCGCTACACTGACCGTCGTCGAATCCATAACCTGAAATACTTCACCTGGGTGGAACAACAGGGCCGGACCTACGAGGAGATCATGGCCCAATGGTACGACGAGCATTACTGGACCGACACACAGGGACAGGTGGAGCAGATCGACCAGCTCATCGATGAATTTAATGCGCGAGTCGCCAAGGCCTAACAGGCGCGCTCTTTCTCACCGACGACCTCCCCGAAAGGGGAGGTTTCAATTAACAGGGGTAGCGGGAGTTGACCGCATAGAACAAATGATCTATGCTTAACATGCCGATGACATCCACCCGCAAGATATCAACCCATGGATGGGACGAAGTCCCACCGGGAGCCGACGAGCTGGTGCTCGTGGCTATCCTGAACACCCCGCGCGACTTGGAGCTGGCGCAAACTCTGGGCTGGTATCGAATCCCGCTGGTGACGGCGCCGCGGACGATACGAGTGGACTGGTTGGCGTTTTATCTTCCGGCCTCTTTTGGCGAACACCGCTGGTCGGTGCGTTACCTGACCGAGGTGCGTGGGTATGAGTTAAGAACGCGCCGGGAACTGCTCTTCCAGGAGACCGACCATAAGCGAGCAGACGAACCCTACTTTAAGATGCAGCTGGGGCCTATTCTGGAACTCTCGCCGCCGATTCCCTCTCGAGCCTGGCGGCGTTTCTCCTTCCTGTACACGACCGGCGAACGGTTGATGCAAGCCGCCGACCTCACGCAGCTGACTCTCGCACCAAGCGAAATCAAGGCACGCTTACTGCGTGAGCGCGTAGGAACATCGACGTGGGCTCGCCCACCAGCCCCCACACAAGTCTGCCTGTAGATTTCTTCGGTTTGAAGGGTTCTACACGGGTTAAACTTCGCGAACCTCAGCCCGCCTCTTCGAAACTGAGTCGAATTTCGCGCAGATTGCGGGCGGCATAGCTGAGCAGTCCGTAAATGAACAGGATGATGCCCGAGAATTCCAGCGACTCTTCCACCGTCGTTATCAGAAGATAAGCCACAGTGGTTGACCCGTTGCTCTCGAAATAGACCCCACTAAGCATTTCGACGCCAATCTGGCCTCCCAGATATAACACTGCGGCAAGGACGAAGATCCGTCTGATATGCGACGGTAGATGAATCAGAAACCTTGCGTAAATGATGGCCAGGATCATGACCAGAGGTATGGCTAGTACAACGAAGCCGAAAAATAGCACCCCATCGACGCCCAGCAATTGCCGGATCGGATAATTGAACATCTCGTGCAGGGAGACCATCTCGTCGAAGGCGAGGATGACGAATATGATTGACAATGCCCGCCAGTGGGGAGCGTATCGGTCTGCTTCTTGAGTTTTGATGGCCGCGATACTTGCCAAGACCAGGCCGGCCGCCAAGAGCAGGAGCGAGGAAAAAAAGGTTGGAATGTTGTTCTCTCCATCCAATATAAACATCCGCGCCAAATCGTAGTAGCGATTTCCACCCAGCACGTGGGCCACACCTGCCACGATGTTGATCAGGATGAGTAGCGCAGCGATCAAACCAAGCTGCTTGGCGATTCTTCTGGGTCCGAGGGTTGCGTGCCCGCCAACCGGTGTCGCTACGTAGTATTCTTGGAGCATTGGGTGGTTCGGAACCTCATTAAGGGCCCCCCCCTAGGTAACAGCGCGTTTAGCCTGTCTATACTGGTTTTCGTTGAAATATGCATCTGCTAGGAGCCCGTAGCTAGGCTTTCAGATCTTAGTCTACGGCCAATGCGCCAAGACGCACCTTACGTGTGCCCTACACTACTTGTACATGCGGCAACGCCTGACCTGACTCAGCCATCGGACCCGGGACGGCTCGACTTGCGCGGGAGTCGAATGTATCATTTGTCCGCTTGAGCGGACCCCTATGCGACGATTGCTCACCTTCCTACCTCTGCTGCTTGTCACCGGAATGCTCGCCGTCGGCCAGCCGGTTCGGGCCCAGACCAAATCCCTTTATTGGGAAGGCTGGGACACGACCCTCACCATCCTTCCTAACGGTGACCTGCATGTGGTCGAACGACAACGCATAAATTTCACGGACGGTACCTTCACCTTCGGATTCCGTGAAATTCCGCTGGCCAAGACTGGCGGGATCACCGGGATTTCGGTCAGTGAACCGGGAGTAGGGTTCTACCGCGAGGGCGGTTTAAGCCAGCAGCCATTCACATTCGATGCCAGGCGAGAGGGCGGAGACCTGTCGATCCGCTGGTACTTCCCACCGACCGCCAACCAAATCCGCACGTTCGACATTTCCTACACCGTGAAGGATGCGCTGCGGGTGTATGACACCGGCGACAAACTCCAGTGGAAGGCCATAGCCACCGACCGCGATTTCCGTATCCAGGAGGCGGGTGTCACGGTGGTGCTGCCGCCCGGCGCGCAGTTCCAGCTCATTGATTCGGCGGGTGTAGCCGCCACCTGGGGTCAGAGCCCGGATGGGACCCGCGTGACCTTCCTGGCCAACGGAACGATGTCGCCCACCGATTCACTGGAGGTGGGTATCGAATTCACGCACGGCATTATCCCGAATGAAGAACCAGGCTGGCAACAAGAATTCGATAACGAGTTCTTTTACGACGAAAACGTCAAGCCATTCGTGGATATCGGCTTGGGGCTGCTCGCGGCACTGCTGATCATCGGAGGTCCGGCGCTCGTGTACCTGCTCTGGTACACACGAGGGCGAGATCCGCAGGTCGGCCCGGTACCGGAATACATCACGGAGCCGCCGGACAGCCTGCCACCCGGGGTGCTCGGGACCTTGATCGACGAGAAGGCGGACATGCGGGATGTGGTTGCCACCATCGTCGACTTGGGACGCAAAGGCGCCCTGCGAATTGAAGAGACCAACAAGAAGGGCTGGCTCGGCCTGGGATCCGCCGACTTCGTATTTCGAAAACAAGAAAGCGACGTGTCGTTGAACGCGGTCGAGCTGGCCGTAATGGGTGGGATCTTTAGAGGGGGCAAGAACACTGTTGGGCTCAGTGACCTGCGCAACAAGTTCTATACCACTCTGCCCAAGATTCAATCCAAGCTCTACATGGAAATGGAAACGCGCGGACTGTTCCGAAAGAATCCGGACGCCACTCGTAAGATGTGGCGCGCGATTGGGTTTGCGCTGGTGGCCTTCGGGATCGGAATCGGTATCTGCCTGGGTTCGGTGCTGGCGAGGTACACCACCATGTTTCCCTGCCTGTTTGGAGGGATGGTTGTGACCGGTATCGCAGTGATTATCGCCGGCGGGGTAATGCCGGCCAAAACGGTCAAGGGATCGGAAGCGGCTGCCCGATGGAATGCCTTCAAGGTGTACCTGCAGCGAATCGATAAGATCGAAGACCTCAAGCAGGTCGCCGAATTATTCGAGCGATACTTGCCTTACGCAATTGCCTTCGGAATTCGCGAATCCTACGTGCGCAAGTTTGCGGCCGAGCCAAGCACTCCGGTGCCGATCTGGTGGGTGCCTTATGGCGCCCGTAGGTACGGAGGATCAAGGGCCGCTACGATCGGACGGGTCGGCGGTGGACCCCGGGGATCGGGTGGGCTGCAGGGCATATCGGACAGCATGACCGGGGGGTTGCAAAGCATGAGCGCCGGCCTTACGAGCATGCTCAACAGCACCGGCCGCGTGTTGCGCTCGGCTCCCTCCTCGACCGGCACAAGCGGAGGCGGGGGATTCGGCGGAGGGGGCTTCAGCGGCGGCGGGGGTGGAGGCGGTGGATCGGCGGGATTTGGATAGATGAATCTCGGGCGAGTGTCTGGCATTCTTATGATTCTGGGAGGCCTCCTGATTTTCGGCTTCGGCGCGCTGTTCGCGCTCGGCCAGACCGCGGCCGGAGAGCTCAATGTTGGGGGAGCCATCGTTGGCCTGGGGCTGGCCGGGGTTCCGGCCGCTATACTCGCCGCGATTGGTGTCGTGCTGGTCACCCGGTCCCGCCGGGAGCAGGAAGAGGGCGAAGAACGCGCCGAGCTTCGCAAGATCCTGGACATGGTGGCGAGCAAAGGCGAGGTACAGATCAGGGAACTTGTGCTCGAGCTCGGAACCAGCCGCAAAGAGGTGCAGGGCCAGGTTCACTCATTAGTGGGCATGGGCCTGTTCAGCGGGTACATCAATTGGGATGAGGGCACGTTATTTTCATCGGAGGCTTCCAGCATTCACGAGCTGCAACGCTGCAAGTTTTGCGGGGGCGAGGTGAAGTTTGCAGGCAAGGGTGTGCTGCACTGCCCATACTGCGGCGCGGAGTATTTCCTAAGTTAGATTCACTCGGGACCGTTGTGCCGACGCCGCGCCCCACGGGGCGCCTTTTGATTCAGGCGGAGCTCGTTCGGGAGGCACAGTCGTCCCCTCGATGAACCTATAATTGACATCGTGAACACACAGAGCATGCTGATCAAGGGCGGCACCCTGCTGACCGTACGCGGCCAGGAAAAAGGCGATCTGCACATCAAGGGCGAGATCATCGAGCAGGTGGGCACGGACCTTAAACTCGATCAGGCGGAAGTGATCGACGCCACGGGAAAGCTGATCATGCCCGGGGGGATTGACCCCCACACCCATCTGGATCTCCCCATGTTTGACACCATATCCTCGGACGATCACTACACCGGCATGAAGGCGGCCGCGTTTGGGGGAACAACCACCGTGTTGGACTTCGTGCCGCTCGGCTCCGAATCTCTGGCGGAGAGCATAGATGCCTGGCAGGCGAAGGCGCAGCCTAAAGCCGCGATCGACTACGGGCTGCACATGAACGTCACTCGACTGGACGGTAACATTCGAGCCGAAATTCCAAAGCTCAGAGATCGTGGAATTACGACCTTGAAGGTGTTTACCGCTTATAACGGCCGGTTGCGATTACAAGACGGCGAGATTTTCGAAGTTTTGCGGCTCGCGGCCGAACATGGCATGCTCACCTTGCTGCACGCTGAGAACGGAGACGTAATCGAGATCCTGACCGCCGAGGCTCTTGCGGACGGCCATACACAAGCGGAGTGGCATGCCCGCACCAGGCCGGCCTGGGGAGCGGCAGAGGCCGTGCTGCGGGGGATTGCGCTAGCGGAGCAGGCCCATGCGCCGCTCTACGTGGTGCATGTAAACACGGCCGGGGGTCTGGATCAGATCCGTTATGGGAGAGAGCGGGGGGTAAAGGTAATGGGGGAGACCTGCCCGCAGTATCTCTTCTTCACCGAAGAGCACCTCAGCCGATCGGATGGCGCGAAGTGGATCTGTTCGCCGCCGATGCGAACCCACATGGACAATGAGGCGCTCTGGGCCGGGCTGTCCGACGACAGCCTGCAAACCATCGGCACCGATCATTGTCCATTTTTCTACGATGGCACCATCTCCATCGAGTATGAAGGTGAGCAGGTCGCTGTCCCGGGCAAAGAATTAGGAGCCAGCGACTTCACCAAAATCCCAAATGGCCTTCCAGGAGTGGGGGATCGGATGCCGGTGCTCTGGACGTACGGGGTGGGCAAAGGACGCCTCACTCCCGAGCAGTATGTGGCCTTGATGTCCACCAATCCGGCCAAAATTTTCGGCCTCTATCCCAAGAAAGGAGATCTGCTCCCCGGCTCGGATGCAGACATCGTGATCTGGGATCCCGAGCGCTCCCTCACCTATGGGTTGGCTTACGCCCACCATCGGACCGACTACAACCTCTATGAAGGTTGGGAGCTAACAGGATTTCCCGAAAAGGTGTTCCTGCGCGGCCAGCTCATTGTCGATGGCGACCGATGGCTGGGCCGGCCCGGAATGGGTCGCTTTCTGCGGCGTTCTCCGGGCGCCCAGATCCTCTAGAGTTTTCCGGGGGCCGGAGTGGCCGAACGACCGACATTCCATGTTAAAATCGGCTCACCCCGGATCGGTGGTCGTTCGCAGGGTGTGCCTGCGACGGCGTTGAGCATCCCCGCTCTTCGATAAGTGCCGACCGGTTTCCAGGACCACTCGAAGAATGAGTCATTCGCAGCTATATTTACGGCCGGAAATACTGCCCCGCGAAGCCCCGGCGCGCGGTGATCGCCGCGAAGCCGTGGCGGTAGTCGCCATGGAAATTATCGAATGCTGATCCACAACGCCAATCTCATCACCTGGGGAGAGCCCAACCAGATCCTCGAGGACCACGGGCTTTATATCGAAGGTGGGTTGGTCCGTGAGCTCGGGCCAACCAAGGAACTCGCCGCTAAATACAAGGATGAGGATGGCCTCGACGCTGGGGGCCAGTACGTCATGCCGGGCAACATCTGCGCCCATACTCATTTCTACAGCGCGTTTGCCAGGGGCATGCCGATTCCGGGGCGGGCGCCGAAGGATTTCCCGGAGATCCTCGAAAAGCTCTGGTGGCCGCTGGACAGGGCGTTAACCGAGCAGGATGTTCGTTATTCGGCGCTGGTCTCGCTTGTAGACGCAGTAAAACACGGCACAACCACACTTTTCGACCACCACGCTTCCCCCAATGCCATCGACGGCTCACTGGATGTGATCGGGGAGGCAGTGGCCCAGGCTGGTTTGCGGGCAGTGTTGTGTTATGAAGTGACCGATCGGGCCGGGGAAGACAAGGCGCAAGCCGCGATCGCAGAAAACCTGCGATTCTTGGAACATTGCGCCGCCGATTCGCCGGCCGAGGGTCGGCTGGCGGCGAGCTTTGGGCTACATGCCAGTCTGACGCTCTCCGACGAAACGCTGCAGGAGTGCGTGGAGCGTGCACCGGCGGGTACCGGATTCCACATTCACGTGGCGGAGCATGAGGCGGATGAATACGACAGCCAGGCCAAGAGCGGCCTGCGGGTGGTCGACCGCCTGGTAAAGCATGGTATCCTGAGCGAGCGCACCATCGTAGCCCATGCGGTCCATGTAGACACCCGCGAGATCGAACTCCTCGCAGACAGCGGCAGCTGGGTAAGCCATCAGCCACGTTCGAACATGAACAACGCCGTCGGAGTAGCAGAAATTGAGTCGATGTTGCGCGCCGGTGTGCGTATTTGCCTTGGAAACGATGGCTTTTCAAACGCTATGTGGGAGGAATGGAAGACCGCCTACCTGGTGCACAAGGTGTGGCGGCGGGATCCAAGGCGCATGGGCGGTGGGGACCTCATCCAAATGGCCGTCTACAACAATTCCGCGCTAGCGAGCACTTACTTTCCAGGCGCACCGGTGGGAGTGATCGAACCCGGAGCGCATGCGGATTTGATTTTTGTCGACTACCATCCCACAACGCCCCTGTCTGCCGATAATCTCCCCTGGCACATCCTGTTTGGTTTTCACGCATCCATGGTCACCACGACCATTGTGGCCGGCAACGTGCTGATGCGCGATCGGGAGCTGCTCACTCTGGACGAAGCGGAAATTACCGCACGGTCTCGGGAGCTAGCGGCCGCTATGTGGGACCGCTACCAAGCGAACGTTCCAATGGAGCAAGTATGACCGATCGTCTGATCCTGACTCTGGCAATCCTCGGTGGAACCGGCAATGAGGGCCCCGGGCTCGCGTACCGTTGGGCGCAAGCCGGCTACCACGTAATTATTGGCTCACGTTCGAGCGAAAAGGCGGCCGGGGTGGCCGCGGATCTCAACGCGCGGCTGGAGCGGGATTTCGTGGACGCCATGTTAAATGCCGACGCGGCCAAGGCCTGCGACATCGCCATATTAACGGTGCCATATGCTGCTCAGCGCGCGACGTTGGAGCCCCTGAAAGACCTACTTTCCGGCAAGCTTCTGGTGAACGTAACGGTGCCGTTAGATACGGAGAACGTGGCGGGAGTGAGGATGCCGCCGGCCGGCAGCGCCGCGCAGGAAGCTCAAGAAATTCTGGGCGATGCGGTTTCGGTCACGGCCGCCTTTCAAGCAGTATCGCATATCCATCTTCGGCAGGACGGCCCGATCGCCAGCGACGTGCTGGTATGCGGAGATAGCGATGCGGCAAAGGAGCAGACGCTGCAGTTGGTTGCGGCGGCCGGGCTGACCGGGTGGGATGCCGGCCCGCTGCAAAACTCGGTGGTGGCGGAGGGACTCGTAGCGGTGCTGATCGGCATCAACAAGCGTTATAAGATCAAATCCGCCGGTATCCGGATTACGGGAGAGCAGGCGCCGACTTAGCCAAGCGCACAATGCAGATGACTCTGACGGCCCTGCCGGGGATCCCGTTGATTCGTCCCGGGGATGACCTGGCAGGGCTGATTTTCATCAGCGTCAAACAGGCCGGGATTGAGCTAGAGACGGGCGACCTGCTGGCGGTGGCTCAGAAGATTGTCTCCAAGGCCGAAGACCGGACCGTGGATCTGAGCCAGATCCAGCCTTCGAAGCCTGCCCGAAATCTTGCCGAAGAGGCGCATAAGGATCCCCGACTGGTCGAGGTGATCCTCTCCGAATCCAGGGAAGTGTTGCGTGTGCGCCCCGGCCTGATCATTGTCGAGCACCGCCTGGGATTCGTGTGTGCAAACGCCGGCGTGGACCACTCGAACGTCGAAGGCGATCAGACCGTGTTGCTCCTTCCGGAGGATCCCGAACGATCCGCGAACGAGATCCGGGAATCTCTTGAGCGCGCGAGCGGCGCTTCGCTGGGAGTCCTGATCATCGATTCGCACGGGCGCGCCTGGCGCATGGGAACGGAGGGGGTCGCCATTGGTGTCAGTCAAATTCCGGCGTTGCTGGACCTGAGAGGGAAGCCCGATCTGTTCGGACGGAGGCTCGAAGTCACGCAGGTGGGTCTGGCAGACGAGCTGGCCGCGGCGGCTTCGATTGTGATGGGGCAAGCGGACGAAAAGCGGCCGGTGGTTCATGTGCGCGGATTCCCCCACCCGCTCAGGGAGGGTTCTATCCGGGAGATCATGAGGCCAAAGGAGCTTGACCTCTTTCGATAACCGCATCCGGAGCCGCGTGCAATTCAGGACACCGTATGCGGTGGTGGATTAGGAGGTGCGTATGTTCCCTGAGAGTCACCTAGATTTACTTTCAGATGAAAGGCGGGCTGTGGCGTACCTGGCGACCGTGATGCCGGACGGCAGCCCGCAGGTCACTCCGGTCTGGTTCTTGTACGAGAACGGCGAACTGAAGATCAACACCGTGCGAGGTCGCGTGAAGGAGAAGAACATGTCGTCCCGGCCTCAAGTGGCCCTGCTGATCCAGGATCCGGACGAATCCTACCGCTACCTTCAGGTACGCGGATTAGCGGCCGGTCCGACGGAAGAGGGAGCGGTTGATCATATCGGGCGCCTGTCGCAAAAATATGAAGGGAAGCCATTCCGAGCGCTGCTTCCGAACGAAGTGCGGGTGATCTTCGAGATCGAGGCATCTTCGATTAATACAAGCGGATGAGCACCGGTCCCGCAGAATTCGAGGCCCTGGTAAACAGCCGGAAATCGGTTCGCAGGTTCAGTGACGCTCCATTAGAGCTGGAGCTGGTGGACCGGCTCTTATCCACCGCATGCCAGGCTCCCTCCGCACACAATCGGCAGCCCTGGCGGTTTGCGGTTCTTTCGGACTTTGCTACCCGAGACAAGCTGGCGAGTGCAATGGGAGAGAATTTGCGTGCCGATCGGCTGGCGGATGGAGACGATCCGCATGAAATTGAGCTGGACGTCGAGCGATCCTGGAATCGGATCACCGGGGCGCCGGTGGCGATTCTCGTGTGCCTGACGAGGGAAGACCTGGATGAGTATCCGGATCGAGATCGTCAGGACGCCGAAGTTCGTATGGCAGTGCAGGGAGTTGCCATGGCGGGGGGTAATCTATTGCTCGCCGCGCATGCCCATGGGCTGGGAGCGTGTTGGATGTGCGCCCCGCTCTTTGCCCAGGCACTGGTCGTCGACGCATTAGATCTTCCGACCTCCTGGGAGCCGCAAGGCCTGGTGCTCCTCGGCTGGCCGGCCGGCATGGGAAAGGTTCGCAACCGCCGGCCGCTGGAGGAAGTGGCGGTCTACTTGTGAGTGGCCTGGCGCATAGCCATACGAAGGTGCAGGAAGCAGCCAAACGAGGATTTTGCGATTGGAATTCCTGCGGTGCGAATGGCAGGCACGGGGTCGCGCGGAGTGTGGAGACTTAAAAGGATGCGGATGGCAGGGGATATGAGTTGATGACGAAATCGGGCAATCGGACCGCCTCCTTCATTAGAGAGAGACACTTATGAAAGTCGTCGCCCTGGCGGGCGGGGTGGGGGGCGCAAAGTTGGTTGATGGTCTGGCGGCGGTGTTGCCGGCCGGGGACCTCACCGTGATCGTTAATACCGGTGACGATTTCGAGCACCTGGGGTTGAACATCTCGCCCGACCTAGACACTGTGATGTATACCCTGGCCGGATTGGCCAACCCGGAAACGGGGTGGGGCCGCGCGGACGAGTCGTGGGCCTTCCTGGAAACCTTCGAGACTCTGGGAGGCCCCACCTGGTTTCGGCTGGGGGATCGGGACCTGGCGCTCCACATGGAGCGCACCCGCAGGCTGCGGAAGGGGGAAACGCTTTCCCACGTCACGGCGGAGCTTTCGGAAAGGCTGGGCATATCCGTGCCTATACTTCCGATGTCCGACGAACCCGTCCGAACCATGGTGCACACCGATGAAGGCGAATTGGCATTTCAGGAGTATTTCGTCGCGCGAGCCTGCGAACCCGTGGTGCGCGGCTTCGAATTCCGTGGGGCGGACACCGCCGCGCCTGCTCCGGGAGTGAGCCGGGCCCTGGAGGCTGCGGATGTTGTGATCTTCTGTCCCTCCAATCCCTGGGTGAGCCTGGACCCCATCCTGGCGGTGCCCGGAATTGGCGCAGCCGTCCAGGCCAGGCCGACCATTGGGATATCGTCGATTGTTGGCGGAAACGCGATCAAAGGCCCCGCGGCAAAGATGTACGCAGAATTAGGAGTGGAACCTTCTGCTCTCGCCGTGGCGGAGCATTATTCCGGACTGGATGCCTTCGTGATCGACGCGGTCGACGCGGAGCAGATGGAAGCGATCCGCTCCATCGGCATGCAGCCCTTCGTTACAAATACGGTGATGGATTCAGGCCAGGCCCGGCGGCGGCTGGCGCAAGAAGTACTGGAATTTGTTGGCGAATTGGAGCTCGCGTTATGAGCCTGTGGGCCATCGTGCCGGTCAAGGCGCTGGATAAAAGTAAATCCCGTTTGCAAGGGGTACTGACGCCGAGCCAACGCACGGAGCTCAGCCGAGGAATGCTGCTGAATACGCTGCAGGTACTTGCGGAAATTCCGGAGGTCCAGCGGACGCTGGTCGTAAGCGCGGATCCGAAGGTTCTGGCCCTGGCGAAGGGGCAGAACGCAGCGGCGCTCAAAGAGCAGGGTACCCCCGCGCTTAACAAGGCCCTCAACCAGGCGACGGCGATCGTACGCGAGGCAGAGGTAAAGGCGGTTTTAGTGCTGCCCGCGGATCTGCCGTTGATACGCGCCGCCGATGTAAGGGCCTTGATCGACCACGCCCAGGACCCGCCGGTGGTTGCCGTCTCGCCGGATCGGAGAGGCCGCGGGACGAACGCGCTGTTGGTGACCCCACTCGCCACGATAGAATATGCTTTCGGGCCGAACAGTTTTAATCGACACCTCCGACGAGCAGAGGCCAGCGGCGCTCGAATTGAGATCGTTGAATTGCCCGCGCTCGGTCTGGATGTAGATGTCCCCGAAGACCTGGAAATATATCGAGATCGTTTTGCTCTAGTTAAGGAGTAGGAATTTGGCTATCGAACGGGTCGCTCTCTACTTGCAGGACGCGCACGATCTCCGCGACGGCTTGCGCTACGCTCAATATGCGGAGGAAAAGGGCTTCGAGGCCGTTTGGCAGGCCGAGTCCCGGCTCGTGCGGGATGCCATCGTGCCTATGGCGGCCTATGCCGCAGTAACCGAGAAGCTCAAAGTAGGTTCGGGAGTAATCAATAATTGGACCCGTAATATAGGATTACTGGCCGCCACCTTCCTGACCCTGGACGACCTGGCCCCCGGGCGTGTGATCTGTGGAATCGGCGCCTGGTGGGACCCACTTGCCAAAAAAGTCGGTATTGAGAGGCGGAAACCGCTGGCCGCAATGCGCGAGACGGTCGAGCTGCTGCGCAGACTGCTCAATATGGAAAGCGTTACCTTCCACGGCGAATTCCATTCCGTGGAGGGAATCGAACTGGACGTAATTCATGGTCGCAGGGAGCCGCGAGAGGTCCCGATCCTGATTGGGGCCACCGGACCGAAGATGATGGAACTCGCCGGCGAGATCAGCGACGGGGTGGTGTTGAATTACTGCGTCCCGCCCGAATACAACGATGGGGCGCTGGAGCATCTGGAGATCGGAGCCAAGCGCGCCGGGCGCGCGTTCGATGATCTCGATCGACCCCAGCTTGTGGTTTGTTCTGTGGATCCCGACCGGGAGCTGGCCATGGATACGACCCGCGAGCTCCTGACTCAATACCTGGCTCAGCAGCCACACATCGCCAAAGCCAGCGGAGTCTCTGAGGAGGTCGTGACCGAGATCCAGTCCATCCTGGGCTGGCCCGCGACACACGAGCAAATTAAAGCCGCAAAACATCTGGTGACCGACGAACTGATTACACACATCACGGCTTCGGGAACTCCGGAAGATGCGCGCGCTAAGGTTCAAGAATACATCGATCACGGGGCCACCGCCCCCATCCTCTATCCGGTCGGCGGAGATGTCGATCTCTTGATAGATACCTTCAGCCCGTTGAGCTGATCCCCGGAGCCCCACATGGCAGAAGCCGCTCAAACGCTTACCAAACAACCCAATTCCAAACACTGTTTCGTCTGCGGGGTTGAGAACCATTCCGGGCTCCGCATGGCGTTTTATCATGATGTTAACGGATCGGTGATTGCCGAAGTGACGGTGCCGGAGCAGTTCCAGGGGTATCCGGGCACCGTACATGGTGGCATCGTGGCCGCCATGCTGGACGAGGTGGCCACCCGGGCCGCCATGGTGGAAGACCCGAACGATTTCAAGGTGACCGCCCGGATGACGCTCCGATACCGAAAGAATGTTCCGACCGGAGAACCGCTGCAGATCATCGGACGGATCGAACGTGAGGGCGGCAGAGCCTCGAAGGCGGTGGCCGAGCTGCGGCTCCCGGACGGAAGCCTGGGAGCAGAAGTAGAGGTGCTGATGGTTAATTATCCGGATCCGTTTGTTGAGGAGAGCGAGCTGGAACGGCTGGGTTGGAAGGTGTACCCGGACTGAATTTCGTCTCGTGCGGCGGGCCCACGCCCTCCGGCGGCCGCACGACACTCGAGCGAATCCATGACCTCCCTCGACTACCACCGACCTAAAACGCTCGACGAAGCCCTGGCTTTGTTAACAAAGGGCGTGCCACTGGCTGGCGGCACGCGGCTCACGGCCCGCCTGCGCGGGATCGTGGGCCTGGTTGATCTTCAGGATCTGGGGCTCAACCGGATCGAAACCACAGATATGGGCATAGTATTCGGGGGGACCGCCACCCTTCAGGGGCTGGTCGAATATGCCTCCCACCTCCCGGAAGACCTGGCGAGAGCTGCCCGGCTCGAAGCCGGCTGGAATATTCGCAACATGGCAACCGTGGCTGGGACGATCGTGACCGGCGATGGTCGCTCGCCGCTGCTGACCGTCCTCCTGGCTCTCAATACCGAGTTGCAATTTGCCCCCGGTGACGAGCGGGTACCGCTGGATGAGGTGCTGGGGCGGGGTGACGACCGGACCCGCGGCAAATTGATCACCGCGGTCCACGCCGTTTTACCAGACCGGTTGCGATATGCGCAGGTGGCACGATCGCCCGCAGATCGTCCCATAATTGGAGTTGCCGTTGGGGTCGCTCAGGAGCGGGCGGCGGTTCGGATTGCGCTGGGTGGCTACGGAGCCCACCCGCAGCTTATGTCGTGGGACGAGACGCCCGACGCGCAGGAGGCCGCGGATCAGGCGCGTTCGATGTTGGCCGATGCCGGCGATCAGTGGGCAAGCTCCGAATATCGTGCCGCGGCCGGCGCTACTCTGGTCACCAGGCTGCTGAAGGAGCTGGACTTGGAATGAGGAGTGCACCCGCGATTTGGCTTCGTCCGTGCGCGGCGAAGGACCTGCTCCCATGAGGATCGAATTTCGCCTGAACAATGAGCAGGTCGAATTGGATGTCCCCGCATCCACACCCCTGCTGGCCGCACTACGCGATCAATTAGCGGTTTTTGGTGTCAAACACGGCTGCGAGACCGGAGAGTGCGGCGCCTGCACGGTGTTGATCGATGGAGAGCCGGTGAACAGCTGCGTCTTATTGGCCGCCCAGGCAGTTGGAAAGGACCTTCAGACCATCGAAGTCGTCGGGCAGCACCCTGAGCTTGGATGGCGGCGCACCGAGGGCCTGAGCCCCATTCAGGAGGCCTTTATTGAGACGGGCGCCATTCAATGCGGCTACTGCACACCGGCGATGGTGCTGGCCGCGCAATCATTAATTTCCAACAACCCAAATCCCGACGAGTCCGAGGTCCGTGAGGCGCTCTCTGGAATACTTTGCCGCTGTACCGGTTACTTGAAGCCGGTTCAGGCGATCCTGCGCGCGGCCGCCGTATTGCGCGGAGAGACTCCCGAACCCATCGACGGCAGAATTCCGGCGCCGGCGGAGCTGTTTGGCCCGCCAAACGATGGTAGCCCCTCCATGGACGTACGGGGCGGGGGGCTGGAGCTCGCGACCCGCGTAATGCCGCGCATTAAAGTAGCCCCCGAGGCCGAGTCGCTCCGAATTGTGGGCACACCGGCGCGAAAAGTTGACGCGGTCAAGCTGGTCCAGGGCAAGCCGGCCTTTGCGGCCGATATAGAAATGCGCGGAATGTTGATCGCCAAGATCTTGAAGAGCCCCTTGGCGCATGCGCGAATCAAGAGCATCGACACGTCCAGAGCAAGAGAACACCCCGGCGTCGCGGCCGTGCTCACCTGGGAGGATCTCCCGCGTGTGGTGTATTCGACCGCCGGGCAATCGGATCCCATCCCCGGGCCGCTCGACACATTCTCCCTGGACAATAAGGTGCGCTTCGTTGGCGACCGAGTGGCGCTGGTCGCGGCCGAGAGCGTGCAAGCGGCCGAGGAAGCGCTGGAGCTGATCGAGGTCCAATATGAGGAGCTAACTCCGATCCTGGATCCGCGCCAGGCCATGGCAGAGGGGGCGCCGAAGATCCATGATCAGAAGGAGTATGTCGATTTCGATAAGTCCGATGCCAGCCGCAACCTGGCGGCCGAAATCCATATTGAAATCGGCGACGTCGAGAAGGGATTTGAACAAGCGGACCTTATCGTCGAGGGAGAATATGAGGTCCCCAAGGTCCAACAGGCGTCCATCGAACCGCACGTGGTTCTAACCTATTGGGATGAAGACGACCGCCTGGTCATCCGGACCAGCACGCAGGTCCCATTTCATGTCCGACGGCAGCTGGCGCCTGTACTCGGGTTGCCTCCCAAGCGCATCCGAGTGATCAAGCCCCGCATCGGCGGTGGATTTGGTGGCAAGCAGGAGGTGATGATCGAAGATGTCGCCGCGCATCTGACGATCGCCACCGGGCGCCCCGTTCGTTTCGAATACACGCGCGCAGAAGAATTCCATGCGGCCCGGTCGCGCCATCCGATGCGAATAAGGATGAAAACCGGCGTAAAGAATGACGGAACGATCACGGCCAACGAGATGTTTTGTCTGAGCGACACCGGTGCCTATGGCTGTCACGCGTTGACCGTGACCGGCAACACAGGCCATAAGGGCATGGCGCTTTACGTGGGGGATGGCGAATTTCGGGAAGCCCCCAACATTCTCTTCCACGCCGACGTGGTATACACCAATACGCCACCTTCTGGCGCCTACCGCGGATATGGCGTGCCGCAGGGCTGCTGGGCCGTCGAGCGCCACATGGAAACTATTGCGAGGCAGCTTGATCTGGACCCGCTTGAGTTTCGGCTGAAAAACGCACTTCGAGCGGGAGAACTTCAGCCATTCAGCACCGCCTGGTCCGAAGGCCGAAAACCGGTGCCGGAGACCATCCACACCAACGGGCTGGAAGAGTGCGTGGCGCAGGGGATCGCCGCCACGGGTTGGTCCGAAAAGTACGGCCAGGAGCACTGGCACGCGGTCTCCGGAAAGCCTTATCTGCGACGCGGAATCGGGGTAGCACTGGCGATCCATGGGACCGCGATTCCCTACCTGGACATGGGTGGCGCGAGCATCAAAATTAATGAGGACGGGTCTTTCAATTTGTTGGTGGGCGCGGCCGATTTGGGCACGGGATCCGATACGGTGTTGGCCCAGCAGGCGGCGGAGGTGCTGGGGGTGCCGCTCGACGACCTGGTGATCTACTCCTCCGACACCGATTTCACCCCTTTCGACAAGGGGGCTTATGCCTCCAGCACGACCTACATTTCCGGCGCGGCCGTCGTCGGTGCGGCGGAAAAAGTCGCGGAGCGCATCCGAGCCCGAGCCGCCCGAATGATTTCCCAGCGGGGTGGCAAGGCGGTCAAGCCGGAGCAGATCACTCTGGCCGACTCCCGGGCCTCGGCTCCGGATGGGCGCTCGGTCACCATGGAAGAGGTGGCGTTGAATGCCCTACATCATGAGGATCAGGAGCAAATCATGGGTGTGGCCTCCTACGTCTCACCGGTCTCGCCACCGCCGTTCGCAGCTCAATTTGCAGAAGTGACGGTGGATATTGATACGGGCCAGGTCAAGGTGGACCGGTTGGTCTTGGCGGTCGACGCGGGCGTGATCGTAAATCCGCTGACCGCTTCAGGCCAAACTGAAGGCGGCATGACACAGGCGCTCGGTTATGCGGTCTGCGAGGAGATGCTGTACGACGAGGCCGGCCGCCCGCGTGAGTTGGATTTCACCGATTATCATATCTTCGCCGCGCAGGAGATGCCCGCGCTGGAGACTCTTTTCATCGAGACCTTCGAGCCGTCCCACCCATTTGGAGTGAAGGCACTGGCGGAGATTCCCATGGACGGAGTGGCGCCCGCGGTGGGGAACGCGGTGCTTGACGCATGTGGCGCGAGTGTAAACGTCGCGCCGATTACTCCTGAGCGAGTGTGGCGCGAGCTTGAGGGAAAATCCTGATTCCGGAGATTACGGATGTCCTCTGATGGGTTCTTTGCCCGAATAGGAAAGCTGCAGGAGGCCGGGACACCCGTGGCAGTGGCCACCGTGGTGCGCGCCTCCGGATCGGTTCCCAGGCGCGAAGGGGCCCGGATGCTCATTTACCCCGACGGCCGGATCGAAGGAACCGTGGGAGGCGGCGATCTCGAGGGACGCGTGATACAGGCCGCGCTGGAGACCCTGGGGGACGGTGTTCCGAAGAACCTGCACTACGAATTCCGGGACATCGAGCAGGGAGACGTGGGCGTCTGCGGCGGAGAAGTGGAGGTATTTGTGGAGGCAGTGAGACCGTTATCTACGGTGGTTGTGGTCGGTGGAGGCCACGTCGGAGCCTCCGTCGCTTATCTGGCCCATTGGTTGGGATTTCGGGTCGTGGTATCGGACGACCGTCCAGAGTTCGCCACGCCGGAGGCCGTGCCGGGCGCAGATGAGTACATTCAGGCCCCGCTGGCCGAGTTGCCGGATAGAATCGACATCACCTCCGAGACCTACATATTGTTGACCACGCGCGGCGTGCCGGTGGATGTAGACGGGCTGCCTGGTTTGTTAGACAGTGATGCTGGGTATATCGGAGTGATCGGGTCCAAGCGCCGATGGGATACATGCGCAAAGCTGCTCGCCGAGCGAGGCATACCCCAAGAAAAAATCGCGCGGGTTGTGTCTCCCATGGGTCTCGAACTCAACGCCGAAACGCCAGAGGAAATCGCGGTCAGCATGCTGGCCGCGATCATCATGTTGCGCCGGGGCGGCAGCGGAGAAGTTATGGCGGACGCCCCTAAAATTAGGAAACACGCATGAAATCCATCTGCTGCATGGAGCGCTGAGCACACAATGTGGAGGCAGTATCACACCGTGCGTTCTGCCGACGAGGCGGTTGGATTGCTTGCTAAATACGCTGGCTCGGCGCGGATTGTGGCCGGTGCCACGGACTTGATTCTGGAGCTCGAGGGCGGCCAGCGTCCCGGCATAACGGGGTTGATCGACATCACACGTATCCCCGGGCTGGACGAGATCACGATGGACGAGCAGGGATGGATCCACCTGGGCCCGCTCGTTACACACAATCATTGCGCCGTTTCCAAGCTGATCATAAACCGCGCTTATACGTTGGCCCGCGCTTGCTGGGAGGTGGGCGCGCCACAGATCCGCAATCGCGCCACCGTCGCGGGAAACTTGATCACCGGCTCGCCCGCCAACGATTCGATCACGCCGCTTATGGCGCTCGACGCGCAGGTGACTCTGCGATCCGCCGCGGGAGAACGTACGCTCCCGCTTGCCAAGTTCTACACTGGGGTCCGCCAGACGGTCATGCGAGATGACGAGTTCATGGCAGACATCGCTTTCCAGGCGCCGTCCGAGAGCAGCCGTTCGACGTTTTTCAAGCTTGGCTTGCGCCGCGCACAGGCGATCGCCATTGTTAATGTGGCCGTGGTGCTCGAAATACAGGAGGCCCAGGTGGTGGAGGCTTCCCTCGCCTTGGGTTCGGTGATGCCCACCATCGTGCGGGCGGAAGCGGCGGAGGAGTATTTGCGGGGGAGAGCTCTGGACGCCGAGACCATCCAGCGGGCGAGCGAACTGGCGGTCGAGGCTGCCTCTCCCATCGACGACCTCCGAAGCTCTGCGCGGTATCGAGTGGAGATGGTGCGCGTCTGCACGGCTCGGGCACTGCAAAGCCTGGCCGCAGGAACCGAGCGGGTCGACTACCCTGAGGCTCCCGTGACCCTGTGGGGACCGGGCGAGTACCATTGGTCGCGTGAGCTGTCTGCGTCGACGGTACATCCCGGCGCAATTGAAACCGTAATTAACGGCCGCCCTTATCGGTTCGATTCGGGTTCGGGAAAAACGCTGCTTCGATTGCTGCGGGAAGAGGGGAGCCTCACGGGCACCAAAGAAGGCTGTGCGGAGGGGGAGTGCGGCACCTGCACCGTCGATCTGGACGGTATGGCGGTCATGGCCTGCATGGTCCCCGCTCCAAGGGCCCACGGCGCCGAGATTCGCACCGTAGAAGGTCTGTCAAGCGATGGCGCGTTACATCCCATTCAGCGCGGTTTCGTTGAGGAGGGTGCGGTACAGTGTGGGTATTGCACGCCCGGATTCTTGATGTCGGGGGCCATGCTGCTGGAGGAGCGCCCCGATCCAGATTCGGGGGAGATCCGCCAATCCATCACGGGCAATTTATGCCGCTGCACCGGCTATTATTCGATCGTGAACGCTTTCGAACGGGCGGCCGATCTCAGCAACGCTAGTTCTAATTCGCCGTAGACGGTGTGAGGCGCCAGAAATAATGTAGAAGCTGCCTCCTGTGGCATTGCGTATAGCCAAACAGGACCGGGGTAGGCGACTTGCGGAAAGGCGCAGGATTGGGAGAACGATGCTCGGATTGAGCTCGGAAATTGACCTGGCAACGGAGGTGGGTCACCACCGGATGGGGTTGACACATGGGTAGAAGAGGCTCATGGGAGTTCCAGAAGCGCGAACGCGACCGCGCGGAAGCTAAGCGACTGAACCCGGTTTGGCGCGGGGTAGGGTGCCTGCTGACCGTGGGAATCGGGGGGCTGGGATTTGTGTTCGCGAATTGGTTCCTGGTGCAGAATGCAATTAACCATTGGATCTTCCTTCCGGCAGCATTGATCAACCCATCGGCGGGGGCCTTCGGTAGCATACTTGCTCGCGGGAATCTGGTGCGCATAGTGGTGGCGCTGATGTTTCTGTTGTTCGCATTTGCCCTGGTAAATTTCTTTTATGCTATCTTTTTTCCAGCCAAGCCCGGAGAGTACGACGTCCGCACGCCCAAGCGCCGGCGAAAACCTCGCCGATAGCGCGGTCTACACAACCTGAATACTGGAAAGTCGGAGAACGCAACCTTGATCGGTAAGTCGGTTTCGCGCGTCGATGCGCTGGGTAAAGTGACCGGGGAAGCGATGTTCCCGGGGGACATCGACATGCCTCATCAGGCCTACATGAAAATTCTCTTCGCCGGACGCCCCCACGCCATCATCCATCGACTGGACACCTCCGCCGCGGAAGCCGTGCCCGGCGTGTTGGGTGTGTTTACGGCCAAAGACGTTCCGGTCAATGAGTACGGGTTGATCCTCAACGATCAGCCGGTGTTATGTGGTCCCGGATCGAGCAAGCCACACGCGGAACGGGTGCGCTTCGTAGGAGACCAGCTGGCGGTTGTGGTCGCAGAGAGCGAGGAAATCGCGGCTGAGGCCACGCAGTTGATCGAGGTCGAGTTCGAAGACCTGCCGATAGTAACGGACCCCGAGCAGGCCATGCAGGAGGGGGCACTCCGGCTTCATCCGGATCGAGAGAACAACATCCTCCACCATAATCGCATTCGGAAGGGGGATGTCGAGGCCGGTTTTGCCGAAGCGGCGGTGGTGATCGAGACTGAGTATCGCACTCCAGCTCAGGAACATGCCTTCCTCCAGCCGGAGGCCGGCCTGGCTTATATCGATGATGAAGGGCGCGTGACGGTCGAAGTGGCCGGCCAATGGGTGCATGAAGACCAGGGGCAAATTGCCCACGCTTTAGACCTTCCTGTGGATAAGGTCCGGGTTAAATATCCCGCCATCGGTGGAGCCTTCGGTGGGCGGGAAGACATGTCGGTGCAGATCGTGCTGGCGCTTGCGGCCTGGAGGTTACATGCGCGGGGCATCGATCGTCCGATCAAGATCATTTGGTCGCGCGAGGAATCGATTTTCGGCCACAACAAGCGGCATCCCTTTGTTATTCGTGCGAAGTGGGGGGCGACCGCGGAAGGCAAGCTGCTGGCGGCCGAAGTGCGGTTGATCCAGGACGGTGGAGCTTATGCCTATACCTCGATCAAGGTGCTCGGAAACGCCACCCTGATGTGCACCGGACCCTATTTGATCCCAAACGTGAAAGTAGATGCCTACTCGGTTTACACCAACCACATCCCGGGAGGCGCCTTTCGCGGCTTCGGTGGCCCTCAGGCAGCTTTCGCGGCCGAGATGCAGATCGAAAAGCTGGCCGAAGCGCTGGAACTCGATCCGGTGGAGCTGCGCGCCCGCAACGTAATAAAGGAAGGTGACTTGCTCTCGGTCGAATCCCCTCTTCCGGAGGGTGTGACGATGGATAGAGTGATCGAAAGCTGCGCCGAGGGTGCTGGATGGACTCGAACCAGCGGTAATTGGGAGGCGCCTGAGATTGAGCAGCCAGACGAGCCGCACCTGCGCCGGGGAATTGGGTTTGCCTGCGGATTCAAGAACGTGGGATTTTCGTTTGGGTACCCAGAAGAGTGCTGGGCGACGGTCGAGCTACATGGCCGCGCAGAGATAGAGGAGGTCGTCCTGCGCCATGCCGGCGCGGACGTCGGACAGGGGGCTCATACCGTCCTGGTGCAGATGGCGGCCGAGGCGGCAGGTGTGCCGTTGAGCAAGGTCCGACTCGACCCCTCCGACACGGCCACCAGCGAAAATTCGGGCTCAGCCTCCGCTTCGCGCATGACCTTTATGGCTGGCCACGCGATTCGCGGCGCGGTGGAGGCCGCAATGGTGAAGTGGCAGGAGGAAGACCGGCCTGCGATCGCCAAGTATCAGTATCGGCCGCCTCCCACCACCTCGTACGACTCCGAGACCGGCCAATCGGAACCTAATTTCGCCTATGGGTATGTGGCCGAGGCTGCGACGGTCGAAGTGGATACCGAGATTGGCGCGGTCCGCATCCTCGACGTAGTCTGCGCGGACGACGTCGGGCGCGTGATTAATCCGCAGGGCGTGCGGGGCCAGATTGAAGGGGCCATCGTACAGGCGGCCGGCTACGCTATTCTGGAGGATTTTAAACAGGAGGGCGGCGAAGTCCAGACCGGTCGCTTCTCGACCTATCTTATTCCCGGCATCTGGGACATCCCTGAGCGAGTGCATCCCATCATATTGGAATACGAAGATCCGGGGGGCCCGTGGGGAGTGCGCGGCATGGCCGAAATGCCGTTTATCCCACTGACGCCCGCGGTTACGGCCGCCATACATAACGCGCTGGGTATCTGGTACGACGAGTTCCCGCTGACTCCGGAGCGGGTGCTCTGGGGCATCTATGATGCAGGCGCCGAGTGAAGACGACCCGCTCCAATGGCCGACCCGAATGAGCCGCTCCCTGTCCACTGTGCTCCGGCCCAACATTCCGGCTAGCCGGTACCCGAGGCGTTACACAGCGTGAGGCGTGCCCCTCCAATCGTGCTCCTGCTCGGCGGCGGAGACCTGGCCACCGGAGTAGCTGCCCGGCTCTGGCGCAGCGGTTTCTGGCTGGTGGTGACCGAGATCCCGCAGCCGCTCGCGGTTCGCAGGCTGGTGTCCTTGGCGGAAGCGGTGTACGAGGGAGAGGTGGCGGTCGAGGAACTGCGCGGGCGACGAGCCGAAGATCTGCAATCCGCGCGATCGATTCTGGATCAAGGGGTCATCCCAATTTTGGTCGACCCTACCGCAGAAATTTGGCACGAGCTGGAACCCTCCGCCATGGTCGACGCACGAATGATCAAATCAGGGCCATACCTTCCGCTGGACTCGGCCGAGGTAACCATCGGATTGGGTCCGGGATTCGAGGCCGGGGTCAACGTGCATGCGGTCGTGGAGACCCATCGCGGCCATCGTCTGGGGCGGGTCTTCTGGGAGGGAGCTGCCCAGCCGGATACCGGCGTGCCCGAATCGGTCAAGGGGCAGGATTTTGAACGGGTTCTGCGGGCTCCCATTGATGGGGTGTTTGAGGCGATGGCTGAGCTGGGCTCCTTGGTGACAGAGGGTACCCGGCTGGCTGAGGTGGGGGGGACACCTTTGATTGCTCCTTTTGATGGGGCACTGCGGGGGCTGCTCCACGGCGGAATCGAGATCGAAGCGGGCAGTAAGGTGGGGGACCTGGATCCCCAGCAGGATTTAAGCCTGTGCAACCTCATTTCCGACAAGTCTCTGGCCATCGGCGGCGGCGTTCTGGAGGCGCTGCTTACCCGCCCCTCCATCCGCAGTCAGCTAGGCGCCTCTTCCGAATACCGGTAGCGGGTCAGACCCCACCTAATGCAGTTGAGCAGAGCGCTTCGCCTCCGGCCAGGCCTGACGGTCGCTTTTGTAGGGGCCGGAGGTAAAACCAGCGCCATCCGGCGGCTGATACTTGAGATCTCGAACGGTGAACTCGCGCCGGCCTCGGGCGATCCTCCCACCGCGGCCCTGATCACAACCACCACCCGTCTGGGTCGAGGTCAGGAATCGCTGGCCCATTATCATCTGGTCGATCCCTCACAGGACCAGATCGCAGGCCTCCCGGATCTTCTGAAAGAGCATCGGTCGGTGCTGGTCACCGGGCCTGCCCGCGAAGACAAGTGGCTTGCCCCGGCCGATCGAATCCAGGATGAACTTCACCGGCATGCTCGAAGCAGCGGCGCCGTATTTCTCATCGAGGCCGACGGCGCCCAGGGGCGCAGTCTGAAGGCCCCGGCCGAGCACGAACCGGTGATTCCAGAGTTCGCAGATTTGGTTGTCCCTATGGCTGGCCTGGATGTTTTGACTCAGGCGATCCAGTCGGAATTCGTGCACCGCCCTGAGCTCGTCGCAGCCTTGCTGGACGCGCCTCAGGGTACTCAGATTGGCGCGGATGAGCTTGTGGGGGTACTTGCGGCGGAGAACGGAGGGCTAAAAAGGATTCCAGACGGTGCGGAAGTGCGAGTGCTGCTCAACAAGGCCGATAGCTCCAGAATGGAGACGGGTCGCCGGATCGCGCAGACCCTGCTGGAAAACTCGCGCATCCGGTCGGTGGCGCTCGCTTCGGCCATGGAAGACGATCCTGTGCGGGAAGTGCACGGACGGGTCGCGGGAGTGGTGCTGGCCGCGGGCGGCTCCTCGCGTTTGGGAGAACCCAAGCAGCTGATCCAATGGCGCGGCCATCCACTCGTCTGGTACGCAGTGCGCGCCGCGGAGGGTCTCGATCCGATCGTGGCTGTGGTGGGCGGTGGGGCGACTGAGCTGCGCCGAGTACTGAAAGATGCACAAATCGACATCGTAGAAAATGCAGATTGGGAAGCCGGTCAGAGCGGCTCGGTCCGGATTGGGCTCGAGGCGGTCGCGGCTGGGGCCGAGGGCGTGGTGTTCCTGCTGGCCGACATGCCGTTTGTGGGACCAGATCTGGTCGGTGCCCTGATTGAGCGGCACCGCCACACGTTGGCCCCGTTGGTAGCCGCCCGGGCCGGGGGCCGCAGGGCTAATCCGGTTCTCTTCGACCAGGACACCTTTTCCTCGGTTGCCGCGCTCAGCGGGGATCGAGGGGGACGGGCGATCTTCCGGCAATTTGACCGCGAATTTGTAGAATGGGACGAATCGATCTTGCTTGACGTGGACACTCCCAGAGACCTGAAGCGCCTGCGTGAGTTGGAGTGAGATCTGCTGCGGGGGTGCTGCAGATGGGCCGCATGTTACAATCTGCGGCGCGATGCGCCCAGACCCCCGATCCAAGTCGGACGATAATACGGCCGAAATTTATCGGGTAGGCGTGCGCGCAAGATAGCAAAGTTCAAAAGGAATTCCGCCGCCGTCCGAGATACTCATTCGGGCGGCGTTGTTTTTTTGGGGAGGCAATATGTACAAGACACATGGCTGTGGCGACCTTCGGGCCGAACACGTGGGCCAGCGGGTCGAGTTGGCCGGCTGGGTCAATCGCAGGCGCGACCACGGCGGACTGACTTTTGTCGACCTGCGCGATCGATCGGGCGTGGTACAGACCGTATCGAATCCGGAGCTTTCACAGGAAGCGCACGCCATCGCCGAACAGGTCCGCTCTGAATGGGTGTTGCACATCGTGGGAGAAGTCCGCGTCCGCCCGGAGGGGATGGCGAATCCGAACCTGCCGACCGGCGAAGTGGAAGTGGAGATCCAAGAGCTCGAAGTTCTCAACCAGGCCAAAACCCCGCCCTTCAAAATCAACGAGGAGTCGGAGGTGGACGAGATGGTGCGCCTGAAGTACCGCTATCTCGATCTGCGCAGAGAACGCATGCAGCGAAACCTGGAACTCCGATACAACGTGATTAAGTTCATTCGGGACGAACTGGGGCAGCGTGGGTTCTGGGAGATTGAGACCCCAATCCTGTTTAAGGCCACGCCGGAGGGCGCTCGAGACTATTTGGTGCCGTCCCGGCTATATCCGGGAGAGGCCTACGCGCTGCCCCAATCACCGCAGCAGCTCAAACAGCTGCTGATGGTGGCCGGAGTGGAACGTTACTTTCAAATTGCGCGCTGCTTTCGTGACGAGGATCAGCGCGGCGACCGCCAACCCGAATTCACCCAGCTGGATATCGAGATGTCTTTCGTCGAGCGCGAAGACGTGATGGAGCTGCTCGAGGGAGTCTATTCTTCACTCATTGAGAAGCTCTTTCCCGGTCGACCGGTTTCCGTTGTGCCCTGGCCTCGCCTCACCTATCAGGAGTCCATGGACCGCTTCGGTTCGGATCGCCCGGATCTGAGGTTCGGAATGGAGCTCGTTAACATCACCGATCTGGCGGAGGGCAGCGGGTTCAAGATCTTCGAAGGGGCGGTCGAGGCCGGGGGTGAGGTGCGCGGCATCAACTGTGTGGGTTGTGGGCATTTCAGCCGGCGGGAGATCGACGAACTAACGGAGATGATCAAGCCGTTTGGAGCTAAGGGGTTGGCTTATTTGGCGCTCCAGGAGTCCGGAGAGCCGCGATCGTCGTTCGCCAAGTTCCTGCCCTCCGACCGCCTGGATGCCGTCATCAAACGGCTGGACGCGAACCCCGGCGATCTGCTCCTTTTTGTGGCGGGCGAGCGGGACATCGTGCTCGAGTCGCTGAGCCGCCTGCGCGCGCATCTCGGGGAGAGGCTGGAATTATATGATCCGGACGCACTTTCATTTTGCTGGGTGATCGATTTCCCGCTGGTGCAGTGGGACGCGGAGGGGCAGCGCTGGGATCCAAGCCACCATCTCTTCACCGCTCCCATGCCGGAGGACCTCTCGCTTCTGGATTCCGACCCGGGGAAAGCGCGTGGTCTGCAATACGACCTCGTGCTGAACGGAGAGGAGACGGCCGGAGGCAGCATCCGGATCCATGACCGCGGCCTGCAGGAAAAAATATTTGAACTGATCGGGCTGGACCTGGATACAGCCCGGGAACGCTTCGGCCACATGTTGACCGCCTTCGAGTATGGGACTCCACCCCATGGAGGCGTGGCTTCGGGGCTGGACCGACTATGTATGATATTGGCCAAGGAGCCGAATATACGTGAGGTGATCGCCTTCCCCAAAAATCAGGCCGCGCGGGACGTGATGGCCGGGGCGCCCTCCGAGATCGAGCCCAAACAGCTGGAGGAATTACACCTCCGGATCGTCGAATAAGCGTCCGAAACGTAGGAATCCTCCGTTGGCGGGGTTCATTGCGGGCCCCGAGCGATCATGGTATACAGAGGTCTACCCCTACTGTGTGCGTGATGTTGCATTACGTTTTGAGCCAACACTGACCATAAGGGACTCGAGCTACGATGGGGGACGCGATAGGCTGCGGCCAAGGCGAAGCCCATCATGCAGGGACCCACCTGCGCAAGCAGGTTCAAAACCAGGCAGCACACGGCATGGTGGGGAAGCCTTATCACCGGCGAGGAATTGACGCTCGCCGGTTTTTCGTCCCAGCGACAAGTCGCTGGGACGATTCCAGAGACTCTCCGTTGGAATGAACCCGGTGACCTGAAGCTGGATCGATTAGGGCGACCTGCTCTTGAAACGATTTCGCGGACACGCTGCCGGAAGCCTTCCTCCTAATCTCGATCTAACTGAATTACACTAGCCAAGTTCGTTTGCTCGCGGCCGCCAGGCGGTCTTTCGGAATTCCATAGGTCTGTTCCTGAGAGGTTTCGTTGTACCGATGTTAAATGAGTGAAGAACGCGATCGGGCCCTTGAGGCCGCGATGTCTAAGATCAGGAAGGAATACGGAGACGGCGCGGTCATGCGCCTGGGGGAAGCCTCGCACCTGTCTGTGGAGGTTATTCCCACCGGTTCCCTGGCGCTCGATCGCGCCCTGGGCGTGGGCGGCATTCCCCGCGGGCGGGTGAGCGAGATTTATGGTCCGGAGGCCTCCGGCAAAACCACCGTCTGCCAGCATATCGTGGCCGAATCGCAGAAGCTGGGCGGGGTGGCGGCCTACATCGACATGG
>JADFRG010000006.1 GCA_022561385.1 Chloroflexota bacterium | reverse complement strand
CATAGGTGCCGCGGCCTTGCTGCGTGGAAATCGAGCCGGATGCATCCAGCTTCCGATAGGCCCTGGCGACCGTGTTGAAGTTCACTTCCAGCTCGTCCGCCAGTTCGCGCACCGTCGGCAGTTGATCGCCAAGCTTAAGTTCCCCGGCATCGATCCGTTTCTGGATCTGGTCCACGATTTGGAAGTAGATCGGGATATGCGTACGGAAGTCAAGCTCCATCACGCGCGTCCTGGAAGTGAAACTTCGAAGGTCAGAGCCGGTCTATTGTCCCATTGTCTAATTGTAGCATTGTACCTCAAATTCGCGGGATGGCCTGCTGTCGAGGGCCGAGCGGCGAGGTGGAGGCGCCACGGGCGGGCAGCGCGGTCGCGAATGTGAATACGAATCGGGTGGCCGTCTCCCCTACCCGGACCCAATTCCTATGCACCCGGCATCGGCCCTCTTTCCGCCCGGTCGCTGCCCATATGTCCGCGGTTCGTTCCCGCCGCGGACGACCTTGACGGGTCGGGACCGAGTGGTATAGTTGCCGGGCGTATTGTCTGGTTGTATAGTCAATGGAAGATCTGCCTTTTATAATCGACCGGAACAGCCCAACTCCTCTCTATTATCAATTGAAGGAGGAGCTGGCACTGCTGATTCGCAACGGCACCTATCCAGCCGGCAGCAAGCTCCCCCCCGAGCTGGCCATCAGCCAGGAGCTGGGCCTTAGCCGCGGGACGGTGCGACAGGCGATTGGCAGCCTGGTCAACGAAGGTCGCCTGCACCGCGTGCAGGGCCACGGAACCTACGTCAGCAAGTCCCCTCCTGCTCTTCGCCTGGCTCAGCACTTTACCAGTTTCGCCGAGGATATGCGGGAGATAGACGTCCTCTTCTCGACACGGCTATTGTCTCAGGAGTCGATGCCGGCCCGCGGGCGGCTGCTGACGAAGCTCAACTTGTCGCACGGAGACGATGTGTTCTACCTCAAGCGTCTTGGCGAAGTGGAGGGTGAACCATTCGTTTTGGCCTTCACCTATCTCAGTGAAGCCCTGTGCCCGGGCCTATTGGCCAAGGACCTGATAAACCGCCCACTTTACGATGTCCTCGAACAGGATTACGGCCTGCGTTTGGCCAGGGCGACGCGCACCCTGGAGGCTTCCTCAGCCGACGAACACGAGGCGAAGCTGCTGGGCATTCCCCTCGGTGCTCCGATTCACTTCCTTCATAGTCTGGCCTATTTGGAGGACGGCCGCCCGATCGAGTACTCACGGCTGAGATTTCGTGGTGACCGGAGCCGGATATCGTTCGAGGTAAAACGGGAAACGTGAGATGGCCGCCGCCCCTACTCGTGCTCCCGCAAGAATGGGCACTTCTGGAGCAGAAATTCGCGCCGGTAGTGCACTTTCACCGGGAATGCCGTCCTTCGGAACCGATGCCTGGATCGGTTGAGCCATTTCGGAGCAACTTATGAAGATCGAAGGTTCATTCACCTTAGAGGCACCCATCCGCACCGTGTGGGACTATCTGCTCAATATCGAAGAAATGTCTCAATGCATTCCAGGCGTTAGTGCGCTCGAGACCATCGACACAAAGAGCTACCGAGGAGAGCTGCAAATCAAGGTCGGCCCGATCAAAGCCGCGTTCGGCGGCACGGTGACGCTGCTAGAACTTGAGCCCCCCCACCGCTTAGTCGCCGAAATCGTAGCTGACGACCGCCGCAATGCATCGCAAGTCAAGGCCACATTCACCTCGATCCTAAAATCCCTCGCAGACGGGACCGAAGTTACCTACACCATCGATGCAAATGTGCGCGGCCGGCTGGCACAGTTCGGACAAGCCGTTGCCCAAAGCACGGCCAAGAAGATGGCGGCCGCATTTGGGAGCTGCATGCAGGAGAAAATAGACGCGGGAGAGACGGCATGAGTTTTGAGTTGTTGCAGCCGGACTCGTTGCCCGGCGCTTTGAAGGCGCTCGCCCAACATGGCGACGAGGCCAAAGTTCTGGCAGGCGGCACGGCCATCGTTCTGATGCTTCAACAGAAATTGATTGCCCCGACGGTGCTGGTCAGCGTCGGGCGGATACCCGATCTGGCCTACATTCGCTCAGAGCCTGACGGTATACACGTCGGCCCACTGACGACCTTGCGCGATATGGAACGCTCGTTGGTCATCCAGACCCATTTCCCGCTCCTGGCGCAGGCTTCCGGCGAGGTCGGCAACATACGCGTCCGCAATCAGGCCACCCTGGGCGGCAATCTGGCGGAGGCCGATTACGCTTCGGATCCGCCCACCGCACTGCTCGCGCTCGGGACGCAAGTAACCGCCACCAGCCTACGTGGCGAGCGCACCATTCCGCTGGAGGACTTTCTCATCGGCTTTTACACGACCGACCTTGAACCCGACGAGTTGATCACAGACGTCTTTATTCCCGCGAGCGCTCCTGGCAGCCGCACAACCTATCTGAAATACAGGAGCCGCTCATCGGAAGATCGGCCTTGTGCCTGCGTCGCAGCGATCGCAGCATTTGAGGCCGAAACCTGTACGGATTTGCGTGTGGCGGTAGGCGCGGCATCAGAAGTGCCCCAGCGGCTGCCAGCGGTGGAAAATCTGGCGCGGGGTCAGGCTTTGACGGATGAGCTGATAGGCGAGATTGCGGCTGGCTACGCGGATAACATCGATACCCTGGAGGATATCCGTGGCTCTGCCTGGTATCGAACCCAGATGATTCGCATCCACGTGGTTCGTGCATTAGAGGAGCTCCGTAATGGCCGTCGGTAAATCAGTTCCCATGCTCGATTCGGTCGCGCGAGTCACGGGCACAGTCCCCTACCCGTCCAACCTGAAACTACCTGACATGTTGGTGGGCAAGATTTTCCGTAGCCGCGTGCCGCACGCACATGTTATGAAGCTCGACGTAAGCGCGGCTGAGCGATTGCCGGGTGTCGTGGCCATAGTAACCGCCGCGGATTTTGCCGGTGACGACAAGCCGAACTTGCACTTCGGCTCACCCATCCAGGATCAACCTATTGTTGCCGGCGATCGCATTCGATACATCGGCGAGCCCCTTGCTCTCATTGCAGCCGAATCGGCTGCGGTCGCCGACCAAGCCATGGATTTGATTGAGCTGGAATACGAAGAACTTTCGGCCGTTTTCGACGCCGAGCAGGCCATGTTGCCCGGCGCCCCAATATTGCACGAGGCATCCCCCGACAACATAGTGCGTCACTCCAAGCTGCGCCGCGGGGATATTGACGCCGGCTTCGCCGCCGCGGATGAAATAGTCGAAGAGGTTTTCAGCAGCCCGATGGCTCAACAGGCCTCACTAGAGACCCACGTGGCTACCGCGCGATGGAAAGAGGGCAAGCTGACGGTATGGACAGGCTCCCAATCCCCTTACACTGTGCGCCGTGTTCTGGGCGCGATTTTCGACCTGGATCTGGAAAATGTTCGCGTCATCGTCCCGCCACTGGGAGGCGGTTTTGGGGGGAAAGGCAACGTCCGCATACAGCCCATGGCAGCCGCACTGGCCTGGAAAGTCGGTAACCGGCCGGTCAAGCTGATGATGACACGTGCTGAGGAATTTGTAACGGTCACCAAACATGCCGCCAAAATCATGATTAAATCCGGCGTCAAGTTCGATGGCACGTTTACCGCACGTGAGGTGAGTATTTATTGGAACGGAGGCGCTTATGCCTCGTCTAGCGCCCATCTGGTGCCGGCAGGGATGCTTCGCGCCATCGGCCCATACCGTATCCCAGCCGTGCACGTGGACTCATACGGCATCTACACCAATCTGCCCATTGCAGCCGCCTATCGCGGCGCGATGAGTTCCCAAGGCGTCTTTGCGCACGAGTCTCACATGGATACCATTGCCCACCTTTTGGGTATTGACCCGCTTGAATTGAGGACGAAGAACTTACTGCGCACGGATGACCTTTTCGCCACCGGAGAGCGGCTGCACGACATCCACTTTGTCGAATGCCTGGAGGCGGCCGCATACGGGCTCGGTTGGCACGAACCGCTTCAATCCGATAACGGAACCATAAAAAAGCGAGGGCGCGGGTTGGCGGTGATGATGAAAAATACCATCGCCAACTCATATTCAGAATGCCGGATCGAGCTTGACGCCGAGGGGCGTGTTACCTTGTTCGTCAGCACGGTGGAAATGGGCCAGGGCGGGCACACCGCTCTGGCGCAGATTGCCGCCGAGGCTTTAGGAGTACCCATCGAGGTCCTGGCGGTGACAGGGCCGGATACGGCCGAGACGCCGCCGGATGCCCAAACCGCCTCCAGCCGCAGCACTCACATGATGGGCAACGCCGTGCTCGACGGCGCGGCCTCGTTGCGCCAGCAGTTGGCCGAGGCCGCCGCTCCCATCCTTGAGTGGTCCCCAGATGACCTCTCTGTCGCGGATGGATATGTGTTTGTCACCACCCAACCGCAGGCGCGCATACCCTATACCGAAGTGTTAGGCCGCAACAATATCGATGCGCTTACGGCGACGGGGAAGTATTCAACGAACGAGGGCAAACTTGATCCGGATACTGGACAGGGCATTTCTACGCCCGATTGGCATCAAGGGGCTGGCGCTTGCGAGGTCGAAGTCGATACGCAGACCGGTAAGGTCACAGTGTTGCGTTACCACTCGGCTTCGTTTGCCGGGCGGGTGGTTAACCCGACCCTGGCCGGTCTGCAGAACGACGGCAACGTGATCTTTGGAATGGGCGCCTCGTTACTGGAAGAGGTCGCCATCGACGGTGGCCAGATCACCAACCCGAATTTGTCAGACTACATGCTCCCCTCGTTTCTCGACACTCCAGTCGAGCTCAAGAACGTATCCCTGGAAGAGGAGGGGAGCAGCTTTCAGGGCATTGGCGAAATGACTCTGCCACCGGTTGCCCCAGCCATCGCCAACGCTATTTATGATGCAGTCGGCGCACGCATTCGAGACTTGCCACTGACCGCCGAAAAAGTTCTACGGGGGATCCAGGGACGAACCGATCATGAGCGATAGGACCCTGACCCTGCAGGTGAATGGACGACCCTATACCCTGGAAGTCCCGTCCGGACAGACATTGTTGGAAACGCTGCGAGAATCATTGGAACTAGTCGGCGTCCGCGACTCGTGTGGCATCGGTATGTGCGGCACCTGTACGGTGCTGGTAGACGGTAGGGCGATCAGCAGCTGCCTGACGTTAACTGCCCAGGTCGAGAATAAACACATCACCACCATTGAGGGGTTGTCGCAGGACGGGCAACTACATCCGGTGCAGCAAGCTTATATCGACCACGGGGCGTTTCAGTGCGCCTATTGCACTCCCGGATTCATCCTATCCACCGTGGCGCTGCTCGGCGAGAACGCCAACCCAGACGATGCCGCCATTCGCGAGTATCTCGCGGGCAATTTATGCCGCTGCGGCAGCTACGTAAATATTCTCAACGCCGTCCGTGCCTGTCGCACAATCGATGATTAAGGCCGTTTTGTTTGACTTCAGCTCGACACTGATCGACTCGCCGGCCTGGATGGCGCTTGAGATTCGCACGCTGCCCCGGGATGCCTTTGAACTCCTGGTCGCCGATGGTCACATTGCACCCCTTGGCGCTGAAGAGCTGGGACAAGCGGAAAGCATCTTCCATCAGGCGCGCGAGCTGGCAAATGCCACTGAACGCGAAACGAGTCACGCGGACAATCTGAGCAGCATGGTCGCGGCGCTTGGCTTGCAGGATCAGGTGTCGAAGGTGCTGGTGGAGCAGACCGTCGCCACCCTGCACCGGCGATGCCTGCCCAAAGTGACCCTCGTCACAAGAGCAGCCGAAACACTGACGGCATTACAAGCCCACGATTACCGAATCAGCATCATCTCAAATGCGGCTTATAGCCCCTTTCTGACCTGGACGTTGGAGCGCTTCGAGCTGCTTCACTTATTCGAAAAGATCGTGGTTTCCGCCGATGTGGGCGTACGTAAACCCGGTCTGGACATCTTCCGCATGACACTCGATCAACTGGAGCTGGAGCCGGCCGATGTGGTCTATGTGGGCGACGATTTTCAGAAGGATGTTGCCGCACCGAAGCAGCTCGGCATGCGCGCAATTTGGTTTCGGCCAGATGGCGCCGCGCTCCCACCAGACGGGCAGGCGGCCGCAGATGCCACGGTAGGCGAGTTGATTCAGATTCCA
This sequence comes from Chloroflexota bacterium, assembly GCA_022561385.1. Lineage (GTDB taxonomy): Bacteria > Chloroflexota > Anaerolineae > Anaerolineales > E44-bin32 > JADFRG01. Next base: position 94,627 of record JADFRG010000006.1, on the reverse strand, counting down.
GATCGGGTGGACCGCTGGAGCAACAGTAGGTCCTAATTCAGGCGGCAGGCGAAGCGCACGTCAAGACCTTCGTATCTACGTATTCGTCGGTGCAACTCTCGAAGTTGGATTCGGTTGCGCTGCGGGTAAAGTGAATATTATGCCGATTAAATTGCTGCCAGCGCGGCTCCCACACCCTGCCCTAATTCAACCGGATATCCCAAATCACGCAGGCTGAGCTCCAGGGCCGTGAGGGCCAGCTCGACATAGACTCGCTGAGCCATATAACCCATATGACCGATGCGAATCAGCCTGCCCTCTAATTCCTTCAGCGAGCCTGTGATGGCGATGCCATAACTCTCTCGCATTTGATCCACCAACGCGTGCCCATCGATCCCCTCCGGCACGGCAATCGCCGTAACACAGGTGGACATGATCTCGTCACCCGCCGGCCACAATTCGAGATTCATGCCTTTTGCCCCCATGCGGCACATTTGAGCCACCTGAGAATGGCGCTTTATGCGGGACGTGAGGCCCTCCTCCAGCACCATCGTCAGCGCCTCATTCAGGCCGTTGATTTGCGATACAAAAACCGTGAACGGAAATCTCCGCTGCTCCATCCACAATTCTTTCCAATCCAGCAGACTTAGATAGGACCCGCGAAGGGGGTTCGGATGGGCCCGCATCACTTCCCATGCGCGCTCGCTCACGGCAATCAGCGCCGACCCCGGCGCGGCTCCCAGGCATTTGTGGGGTCCGGCGACACAGATGTCGACTCCCCACTCGTCTACCGGGACGTCCATCCCGCCCAATGATGAGACCGCGTCGACAATGGTTATGGCCTCGTATTCTTGGGCGAGGGCGCAGATCTCCTTGACCGGGTTAATTGTTCCGGAGGGGGTCTCGCTGTGGACCATCGCGATGAAACGTATGTCGCCCTCTTGTTTGAGGGCTTTCCTCACATCGGACGGATCGATCGAGCGATTGTAGGGTACCTTGACCTCAATCGGATCCTGGCCGCTGTGATTTCTGAAGTAGCGCGCGTACCCTGCTCCAAACACACCTGAAACGAGATTCAGGCATTTGTCACCCGGTCGAACCATGCCGGCGCTAGCGGCTTCCAGTCCAAGAACCGCCTCGCCCTGCATGATCGCGACATCGCCCGCGGTCTGAAACACCTGCTGGAGCTTTTGAGTTGTGTCGTCGAAGAGAGCGTGAAACTCGGGGTCGTAATGATAGAGCAGTTGGCGGGCATAGGCCTGCCGCACGCGGTCGTGAATGCTCACCGGTCCGGCGGACATCGTGTACTTAGCTGCGGCGGGATTGGGTCGGGGCATTATCTTTCCATCTCATAGGATCTTGGTCAGTTCATCGACGGCGAAATAGGGTAGGGCAGATACTTGGCCTTGGGTTTCCAGTAGACGCCCCTCGTCGGCCAGTGTGACCACGCCGATAGGGGTGCACGCGACGCCGAGCGCGCTCAACTGGTGGCTTAGCCCCTCCACCCGCGTGGGACTCGTAGTCAGAATCAACATCCCGGATGCGATCAGTCCAATAGGGTCTAGTCCGTAAGCCTCACAGATCTCATGCGTTTCTGGCATGACCGGTATCTTTTCAGCGTCGATTTGAAGGCCGACCCCGCTCGCCTCGGACATCTCGTGGAGCGCCGTCGCAAGTCCGCCTTCGGTGGCATCCGTCATGCTGTTCACCCAGCCCGTCTCGGCCGCCGCAAGCGCTTCATGATACACACCGATTCCCGGATCGAACAGGAAATGCTGAGCACGGAGGATGAGTTTTTCCGATAACCCTTTCTTTCTGAGGTCGTCTGCCATCTCACGCGCGATGATCGATGTTCCTTCGATTCCCACCGCTTTCGTGATCAGAACAACATCCCCGACCCTCGCTCCCCCGGTGGCCACCAAGCCATCCTGCGCGACATCTCCGATCAGGTTGCCGACCACGATGGGTCGATCCAAGTTATGAGTCACCTCGGTGTGGCCGCCGACTACTATGACATCGACCGCGTGGCATGCCTCATAAATTTGACGGAAGATCCCCTCCACCATTTCTGGTGTGGTTTTGCCCTCTGGGAGCAGGATGCAATTCAGCATCCATCGAGGCCGGACACCTCGGACCACCATGTTGTTCACGCACACGTTGACCAGGTACCAGCCAATTTCGTCCGTCGGGAAGGTAATCGGATTGGTCTTGGTCACCAGGTAGCGGTCTCCAAAGTCCAGCACGGCCGCGTCCTCACCCACTTTGGCTCCGATCACGACACCTTCGCCGTGGTCGGTAAATCTGCCCAGCAGGCTCGAGAGAAATGCCATTTCGAGTTTGCCAACCGGCAAGATTTTTTCCATGCGAGTCAATGAGCCATCGTCCGTTTCAAATCAAGTTGATCGGGTGTTTTCCGAACCCAAGACGGAGGTTCATGTAGAGTATCAAGAACGTGACGCCCAGGATGAACACGGTGTAGGCCCAATCCAATGGCCGAAAGTGGATATCATGCAAGTAGGTACGCTCTACGCCACTGGCGCCAAATGCACGTGCCTGAAGCGCGTTGGCAAGCTGATCGCTGGCGCGCATGGCGCTGATAACCATGGCGACAAAAATCGGCATGAGCGCGCGCACTCTCCTAAATCCCTTCCCCTGGGAGATATTTAGTCCACGGGCCTGCTGAGCCTCCGAGATCATGCCATACATACCCTGAAAGGTCGGTATGTACCGAAGAGCCAATGCCAGGGTGAGGCCCCATTCGTAGGGCACCTTCAACTTCACCAGGCTGCGCACGACCGCGGGATGATCGGTGGTGTACAGCCAAGCAAATACCACAAAGGCCATGGTTGTTATGCGGAGCGCCAGGACCCCCCCCTGGGCGAGGCTCAATACGGTGATTCTTATCACCCAGATCTCAAGTATGGGCGGTCCAGTAGGATAGAAGAGCACCCACAAGGTGCTGATCAGGATTGCGATGGGCAGCAGCGTTTTCCAAATAAAGAGGAACTTGCCCCGCGGCATTTTGGCGGACCAGTGAATAACATGGACCAGGAGCAAGGCCGCGGACATAAAAAACACATTCTTTATGACTAACAAGATCATAATTGTTGCGCCTACAAACAAGAGCTTGACCCGGGGGTCAACCCTATGCAACCAGCTCTGGCGCTTGAGGTAGAGGTCAACTCCGACGGGCATGTCTTATCTCATCCGCTCAGCCAGGTTGCCATAACCCTCAAGAAACTCGGCCACAGTCAAGATGTTTCGCCCTGGATTGAAGGGCTCCAGCCGCCGGGCCAACCTGCAGATCTGCGGAAGCTCAATATGAGTCTCCCGCAACAGATCAGCCTGCCTGAATATTTCTCGGGTGTCGTCGTCAGCTAAGATGTTTCCATCTCGCAGCACCAAGCAGCGAGGCGCGTACTCAGCGACCAAGCGCATATCATGGGTGATGAGAATGATGGTGTGCCCCGTTCGGTGTAGAGCGACGATACGCTGCATCAATTCATGGGTGCTCTTCCAGTCCAGCCCAGCCGTCGGCTCATCCAGGATCAAAACATCCGTCCGCATGGCATATACGGCTGCGATGCTGACCTTACGCCTCAGGCCAAAGCCCAGAATAGCGGGTTGATGATCGGCATAGGCGGTCAGGTCGAAGTACTCCAGAGCCTGTTCCGTACGTTGCTGCACCTCGGATTCTTCTAGGCCAATATTGCGGGGGCCGAAGGCTATTTCCTCGCGTGTTGTCGCGCTGAATATCTGGTGATCCGGGTTTTGGAAGACATATCCTACCGTTCGCGCCAGGTGGGCCACTGGGTGCTCGCGATTGTCTTCACCGTAGAGCAGCACCCGACCGCGGGACGGGCGGAGCAATCCGTTGAAATGTTTTGCCAGCGTAGTTTTACCAGAACCATTTTGTCCAATGAGGGCGACGAAATCGCCCACCTTAATCTCGAGCGAGATGCCCTTCAGCACCGATGGGCCCTCCTCATAGGCGAACCACAGGTCCGTCGCTTCGAGACACATATCACCGACTTCGTGAGCTAAACCGTTACTTTCCATCGAGGCGGCTCACCAGGGCTTGGTAGGTCTCATCGAGTTGGGTGAACGCAAAGTGGGTCTGATATTTCTGATTATGGCGGTGGGCCATCTCGCTGACCTGGGGTACGTCCAGCCCGATTTTTCGCATGTGGTCGACTTGCGAGAAAATGCTCGCCGGCCTGCCTTCGAGCTCGACCCGCCCGTTGTTGAGGACGATCACTCGGTCGGAAAACTCCACGATATGCTCGCTCTCATGCTCGATCATGATGATTGTCATCCCACGCTTCTGGCGTAATTCGCGCACCACCGAAAAAACCTCCGCCTTGCCCAAAGGATCGAGATTTGCGGTCGGTTCATCCAGAACGAGAATTTTCGGCGTCATAGCCAGGATGGAGGCTATGGCCACCCGCTGCTTCTGGCCTCCTGACAGCTGGAACGGAGAACGATCCTTGAAGCCGCTCATTCCGACCAGGGCCATCGCCCAGTCCACCCTCTCGGCGATTTCTTCAGCCGGCTTGCCCAGGCTCTCCAGGCCGAAGGCGATTTCCGCTTCTACGCTCATGTTAAAGAGCTGCGTCTCAGCATCTTGAAATACGATTCCCACAAGCTGAGCTAGGTCGGCGACCGGCTGCAGCTTGGTATTAAGTCCATAGATGTGGACCTCCCCCTTGATCCTCCCGCCGGTCGACTGAGGCACGATCCCATTGAGTGCCAGGCAAAGCGTGGTTTTCCCCACCCCCGTCGGCCCCATGATAGAAACAAATTCTCCTTCTTCGACGCTCAGGCTCACCTCTTGTAAGACCCAGGTGGCATCGCGCCCTGGGACGGGAGATGGATAGGAGTAGCTCAACCTATCGACGACGATTGCTACCGACAAACTACTGTCAACTCCTAGGTGGCACTCCTGCCGCCATGTCTCGCGGAGCCCAGATTCGCGGAGGAGGCGACTCTAAGTCGCCTCCTCGAAATTGGGCCTTCAGCGCGGCGTGTGTGCTTCACACGCGAGCAGGCCGACTACGCCGCTTCAGCTTCAAAGGTCGCCTCTTCCCCCAATTGCTCAATCTGAGGGTAGGCGCGTTTGACCAATTTAAAGAGCAGCAGTCCCAGGACCCCAAGACCGACCTGAAACAGGTTGATTGGCACCTCGGCCCCCGCTCCGGCAGCGCCGAAGCCATACACGGTGGCTTCTCCTACAAAGTAGACTGCGACCAGAGCCAGCCCCCCAACGATCCAGCCCACGATCATGCCGCCCAAGCCCTTCTTCCAGCCAAGGTAGCCTGCCAGCAGGCCCAGGGAACCATGGGCGATCAAGGTCAGCGGGGCGAAACTACCGTAGCCCAGAGCCAGGATGAGTGAACCCGCCTGTTGCAGGGATCGGGATCGGCACGATAGCTACGATGACCGCAACAATCGCTATAGTCACGGCGATGAGAGAAATTCTTCTGACACTCATGATTTAGCCTCCTCCTCCAAGAAATTGTGTTTTTTCGATTATGTCATGACTCGATATCTGTATTGCGCAATAAGGGCCTCCTTTCTTTGTTACGGACGGGCAACACTCATGTGGCCCGTTTGCGGACCGCGGCGCTGAAGAAATCCAGTAGGGATACAACCAATACGATGGCCAAGATTGCGGTGCCGGCCTTATGGTAAGAGAAGGTTCGCAACCTCTGGTTCAACAAGAAACCGATACCCCCCCCGCCAACAAATCCAATGATGGTGGAGATTCGGACATTGATGTCCCAATGGTACACCGAGAAAGAAGTGAACTGCGGTATCACCTGGGGAATCACGGCATAGAAGATGGTTTCAACCGGACCGGCACCCGTGGCCCTCACGGCTTCAACCGGCCCAGGATCGATGCTTTCCACGGCCTCTGAATACAACTTACCTAAAGAGCCAACGGTGAAGACTGCAAGCGCCAGAACGCCGGCGAACGCTCCGAAGCCAACCCACAAGCCGAATATCGTAGCCAGCACCAGCGGTTCAAAGGTACGCGTAATGTTCAAGTACGCTCGAGTAACATAATAAATTGCGGATCCGAATCCGCCATGCCGCGTGATGTTGGCTGCCGCCAGAAAGCTGAGCGGTACGGCGAAGATCGCGGCCATACTGGTAGCGATTAACGCCATGAAGACGGTCAGGATCGCCGCATCCACGGTCTCCAGCAGCGCGGGGCTGGGTCTTAGTACACCTACCTCGGACGTTATTTCAGCCGTCAGCTTGCTCGCTTTCCCCTCTTTGGTGGCAACGATGGGGCGAATCTCGACCGTCGTCTGGAAGTAGCCTTCAGAATCGGTGGTGACCCTGGCTGCGCGCAAGCGCTGGTCGGAGATCCCCTGGAGTATCCACCACAAGCTCACATCCGCCCCGGCTCCAAGCCCCACGCCCTCCACGATGATGGTGGCTCCAACTTCGCCGCACGGGTCGCTGGGAATGATACGTGGGCCGCTCTCGGGAACTTCCTCTTCAGGCGCCGAACCACAGGGGACAGGGAAATCAAGCCCCACGCTGCTGTTAGCGGTCTCGCGCACGGCGACATCGGGAGTCAAGAAATCTCGGACAAGCGTTATCCCATTGGGAAATCCCGTTGCGAGCGCAGGAAGGTCAATCTCTGTCTCTCTCAGACTCACGACGTAGACCGTCACGATTGCTAGCGTCACGAGCGTGAGACGGATGAGCCTTGGCGCAGGGGGGCGAGGAGAGGGTGGCAACTCCGGCTCAGATGATTCTCTCGCGCAGGCGAGAACTGGCGTGGTCGAGCACAATAACAACGAGGGCAATGGCCACGAAGGCCGCGCCAACCGCACGATAGTCGGCAAGGATGATCCACTGGAACAACCAGACGCCAATGCCGCCCCCGCCCACAAATCCAATGATGATGGACGAGCGCACATTGATATCCCATCGGTAAAGGGTAAAGGCGGTAAACGCGGGGATGACTTGTGGGACTACGCCATAACGCACAACCTCCGACCAGGAGGCTCCCGTGGCTTGCACGGCTTCAATGGGCCCGGGCTCAACCGACTCGACCACTTCAGAATAGAGCTTCGCCAGCGCAGCCACGGAGTGCACCATGATGGCCAGCATGCCTGCGAAGGGGCCGAGGCCCACCACCACCACAAATACGATGGCTATGATGAGTGGCTCAATCGAGCGCACGAAATTTAGGACTGTGCGCACCACGAAATAGATCGCCATCCCGCCCTGGGTCCTGTCCATCAGGTTGCGAGCTGCCAAAAAACCGAGGGGGATTGCCGCAATCAGCGACAAGGTCGTAGCTACCAGGGCCAGGCTGAGCGTCTCGAAAATCCCGTTCAGGACCCGCATCCCGTTCTCGGTAAATTCCCAGCCACCCAAGGGACGGGCCTGTATCACAAGGAAGCGCTCCGGCAATGGCTGGTCCAGATTGGCTTCCTGGCCCGTGCCGGAGCGCATTTGAGGAATAATAATGGTGCTCGAGAATGTGCCTTGGGCATCCGGTTCGACCACAACGATTCGTCCGCCTGAAAGCAGGTGCTGCCTTTCGCCAATGGTGTCTTCCCACCATAGTTCAGCGCTGGCTCCGGGCCAGAAGCTGCTTCCCGACACGACAAGCTCATCTCCGGCGCTTCCGCAGCCTGCGGAGGCCACAAGTGACAACCCGTCATCCGATCGCTCACCGGGCGGGGGATTGGCAGAACACGGCACTTCTATCGTCACGAAAGCTTGTTGGAATTCCTGGCGCGGGCCGACGAAGTCCGGGCGGATCATTGGACCGAGGATGGCGGATGCGCGGTCGATGTTTTTGGTGAGCGTCGACAGCTCGATTTTGGTCACTTGCCAGCCAATGCCATAAAACATCGCCAGCACAGCAATTACGGGGATGAGCAGGGGACGGGGTGCTCCATCAACTTCCGTCGACGCATCCCAGACTCCCCAAATCCAAATAATTGCCGGCACCACATACCAAAGCGGCTGCTCCCCATACCAGGAAACGAGCCCCGCAGAGGCCGCCACCGCAACCAGTATGCCCCAGCCGCGTGTCCACCGACCGACAAAGAATTGGCCAAGCCCGGGTATCAAAGCCGAACCGACTGCCGCAAGCACCGGCGAATGCGGATCGCTATCGGCCTTGTCAGAGGTCATTGAGATGGAGCGTCCACGAAAGTGGCGCGCACATCTTCGGCTTCCTCCCCATAGATTTCTTTGAAACGGGCGTGATCTATATCTCGGGGTGGCCCATCGAAAAGGATCCGCCCGTCCTTTAGAGCGAGCACTCGATTGGCATATCGGTGGACTAGATCCAGGAAGTGCAGGCTGCACATGATTGTGATGCCTTCGTCTCGATTAAGTTCTTCGAGGTGTCTAAGTATGCTGTGCGCAAGAACAGGGTCAAGACTTGCCACAGGCTCGTCCGCAAGAATCAACTTCGGCTCCTGCATCAATGCCCGGGCAATCCCGACGCGCTGCTGCTGGCCTCCAGAAAGCGTGTCGGCTCGGCTCTTTGCCTTATCATCGAGCCCCATCCGATGCAACGCGCGTGCAGCACGCTCTTTCTCCTCCTTGGGCCAGATGCCCGGCAGACTTATGCGTGGGGACACATAGCCCAATCTTCCGGACAGCACGTTGGTCAGAACCGATGCGCGCTTTACAAGATTAAACTGCTGGAAAATCATCCCTATCTGACGGCGAATCTTGCGAAGCTCGCCAGAATTCATGCCGACGATGTTTTTGCCATACCATTCGATCTTTCCGGACGTGGGCTCCACCAAGCGATTGATACAACGTAGCAGGGTTGACTTGCCGGACCCTGACAAGCCGATGATGGCCAGGAACTCCTTTTCCGAGACAGTGAAACTTACGTCGTCCAATGCCACGACGCCGTTAGGGTAGACCTTAGTGAGATGTTCGACCTTGAGCATTATGCAGATCGGGTCCGCTTAGAGCGGACAGGGGGAGGATGTTTCCCTCCCCCTGTCATAAGCGAGCAGTTGACTACTCGAACAGCGCTTCGAGATCCAGGCCGGAGGCCTGAAGGTAGACACGGAAGGTATCGAAGAATGTGTCGTCCCTCGCCACCACCCCCTCGATCTGATACAAGCGATCGTAGGCAGCCTTGCCTTCCTCGGTATCAGGAATGGCGACCAAGGCATCTACGATGTTCTTGCGAATCTCAGGATCTAGATCCGCGACGGTGACAAACATATCATTGGGAAGAAATTCCTCTGAGGTGTAGACAACAGAGACAACTTCCTTCACGTCGGGATTGTCGTCTTCGATCGAGCCTCTAGCGTCGACCCAGGTCGCTCCAAAGTCGCAGATCCCTCCCTCATAAAGTGAACTGACCACAGAGGCATGCGAACCGACCCAGATCGGCTCCTGCAGGCTATCGAGGACACCCGCATCGCCCAGGATTCCGATGGGGGCGACGTAACCAGAAGCGGAGAGAGGATCGTTCCAGCAGGGGCGCTTCCCAGAAAGATCCGACAGATCGTCAAAATTACTGTCCGCCCTAGCGATGATCTGCGTGGCGTACGTGTCCGAGCCAAAGCGGAGGAAAACCCCCGCGACCTGGACACCACACCTCTCTTGGGCGACAAGGTAGGGGAAATTCCCCACATGGCTTACTTGCGCCTGACCAGAGCAAAGGGCCTCGACGGCGGCGTTATAGGAATTCACCAGCTTGGTTTCGAAAGTGTAGCCGGTGGCCTCTTCCAAAAGCGTGCCTAAAGCTTCCATTCCGGCGACGACGTCCTCCTGCTGACCGGATGGCGTGAATATAAAGACGATCGGATTCTCAGGTGAACCCAATTCGGGTTCTTTTGGAGCACAGGCGGCAAGCAGCAGGGCGAGCAGAATCATTCCGCCCAGGATGCCTAGTTTTCTTGCGTGCGAATGCATGGGTCTCCTCCTAGAGGTTTGAGCAGTTTAGGACCGGCTGCGAGGGTATTGGCAATCTAGCAGATATCGTATCCTCCTTTCCAGGCTGTCCCAGGCTCCGGCCAGGTCCATGGGGCTTGCTCTACGCTGCCCAGCTGCGGGAGCGAGATGCGGTGGGCACGTGCGGTCCGACCCCAAAGGTGTGCTCGCTCCTCGGCCACGTCCTTTCGGGGGAACATGAATTCGAACGATCATGTGCTGATCCTGGCACGACGATGGCCTACCGCTCCGGCAGCCAGGATCAGATCACTCAGCTCGGAGACATCTTCGACCTCGTCTCGGTCGAACTCATGGACGATTTCGCCCCGTTCCATAACGGCCAGCCGGTCGGCCACGGATAAGGCAAACTTGAGATTTTGCTCAATTAACAGGACCGTAAGACCCGCTTCACGCATCCGCGGGAACATATCGGCGATCGCGCCAATCAGCATCGGCGCCAAGCCCTCGGTCGGTTCATCCATGAGCAGGAAGTAGGGGTTCACAATCAAGGCCCGCGCAATCGACAGCATCGACCGCTCGCCGCCGGACAATGTGCTTGCCGATGCATCGAGACGGTCAAAGAGCGAAGGGAAGAGCTCCGACAAGGATTCAAGGTTCAGTGGCTCCGGTCGGATGGGTTTCACTAGCTGAAGGTGCTCCCTCACTGTGAGCGTCCTGAAGAGACGCCGACCTTGAGGCACCAGTGCCAATCCATAATCGCGGCGGCGGTACGCCGGAAGCGGCATCAGATCTACTCCGTTGACCAGGACGCGGCCACTGCTGGCCGGGTGCATTCCCATCACCGCATGCATCAGCGTCGTCTTGCCGACCCCGTTGCGCCCAACCACGGCCGTCACGCTCTGACTTGGGACCCGAAGGTTAAGCCCATGCAGAACATGACTGCGGTCGTAGAACACGTGGAGGTCCTCAACAAGAAGCGCGGACTGCTCAGTCTGTCCCAAGATACACCTCTCGCACAACCGGATCTTCCCGGACCTCCTGCGTGAGGCCATCAGCAATCCGCCTGCCATAATGCAGCACCGTGAGATGATCGGCCAGCTGGAAGACGACCTCCAGATCGTGCTCGATAATCACAACCGTCAGGGATTGGGGAAGATTTCGAATCAGATCAATCACCGCATGTGTCTCTGCGTGCGATAGGCCGGCCGTCGGTTCATCTAGGAGAAGAACCTGCGGATCGAGCGCCAGCGAAACGGCGATCTCAAGCTGACGCTGCTCCCCATAACTGACCTGCTGAACGGGCATATCCGCGAGATGATCCAGATGAAGCTGCTCCAGCTGCTCATACGCCAGGGCGATCGCCTGCGAGTCATCCCGCGCCGCTCGCAGTGCGTTTCTGTGATGACCGAGTCGAACCAGCGCGCCGAGCAAGGCGTTCTCAAGGACCGTGAGATCTTTGAAGAGGGTGGTGATTTGAAAGGTGCGGACCAACCCTAGCCGTGCTCGCCGGTGAGGCGACAGCGCCGAAATATCGTTCCGGTTGAGCCTCACTATTCCTGCCTGCGTTGAGACAAATCCGGTGATCACGTTGAACAGCGTCGTCTTTCCGGCACCGTTTGGGCCGAGAATGCCATGCCGAGAACCGCGAGCAACGTTGAAGGTGACACGATCCAGCGCCAGCAGGCCGCCGAAGTGGACACTGACATCGCTGACGGTCAGAATACTGCCGCCGTTAGCGTCAAACATCACCCCCCTCCCCCCCTGTCGAATCGAACGTGCCTGAGGGGAGCGTGCTGATTCTCCGATTTCGAATTCGAACAGGGATGGAAGCCAACCCCCCGGGAAGGACCAGGACCGTGATGATATAGAGGAAACCCAGTACCATCACCCATCGTTGAGTCTCGCCCACCAGCTGGGTCCGGATGATGAACAGACCCGAGCCAGCTACGAATGGGCCCCACAGCGATCCTGGGCCTCCGATCACGACCGAGAGCAGCATCTGCGCCGACAGACGCCAATCCAGGCTGCCCGGACCCACAAATTTGTTGAAGTACGTGCTAAGGATGCCGCAGACGGCTCCGACCGCTGCGGCAACAACGAAGGCTGTAACTTTCCTGCGATGGACATTGTACCCCAGGGCCAACATGCGAGTTTCGCTATCCCGAACCCCCAACAAACTCAATCCTACCGGGCTGTGCGCAAATCGCGAAATGAGAAACACGAGAAGTACGATCCAGAAGAGACTGAACCAGTAATAGATGATCGGATCAGCGATATCGAGGCTGCTGATAGGAAGGACCGGTCGAGAAACGCCGGGGACGCCGTTCTCACCCCCGGTGAACGTGGTCCATCGCGTTGCCAAACCCCATACCACCTGACCAAAGGCCAGCGTGACCGTCAGCAAAGCAAGCCCGCCCAGTCGGACAGCAAGCGGCGCATAGGCCAGCGCGACCAAAACTGAAAGGCCGATCCCCAATCCCGCGGCCAGCCAGGGATCGAGGCTCCAGCGCGTAATCGCAAGCGCGGCGCCATAACCCGCCAGGCCAAAGAATGCTGCATGCCCCAGGCTAAGCAGCCCGGTGTAGCCAACGAGAAGATCGAGACCCATGGCGAAGGCGCCAAAGATAAGCGCCTGAGTCATCAAGCCCACCCAATACGTTGAAATGAACCTGGGTAAAAGGGCCAGAATCACGGCCGCGATCAAAATCAAAAGCTCGCGTCTCACTCGCCTGTGAACCTGCCGAACAGTCCCTTTGGCCTGAGCAGAAGAATCAAGATCACCGGCACAAAAAGCGTGAAGTAGCTGATTTCGGGAAAGGAGGCGCGGCCGAATGTGTCCACTAGACCGACCAGCATACTGGCTGCAAACGCACCGGCCAGGCTGCCGATTCCGCCGACGACCATGACGACGATCGCAAGCAAGAGCACATCGAAATCCAGCCCGATCGATACGCCAAGCACAGGACCGCCGAGAACGCCAGCCAGTCCCGCCAGCATCGCGCCCAGGACGAAAACGAAAGTAAAAACCAGGTCCACCCGGATTCCCATGGCGGAGGCCATCTGACGATCATCGACGCAGGCCCGGATAATGGCGCCCATACGTGAGCGCTCCCAGAAGATGATGAGCGCCGTGCCGGAAACGAATGCGAGGCCGATCAGGAAAAGTCGGTAAGCCGGGTAGGTGATCCCGTACACAGACACGGATCTTGCGAAGATCTCCGGTGCCTGAAGGCTGCGCGGCGCGCCGCCCCACAAGGCGAGATAGGCGTTGTTGAGCACAAAGGCGATCCCGAGTGTGAGCAGCACCTGATTAAAAGGACTGCCCAATAAGGTTCTAGAGAATGCCTGCTGGAGGATCAAGCCCAGCAAGCCCGCAGCGACCGCGCCCGCAACTAGCGCTAGCGTGAAGCTGCCCGTCGCCTGCTGAACCGACCAACCGACGAAGCCGCCTAGCAAGAAAAGCCCGCCATGTGCCAAATTGAGAATCCTCATCAATCCGAATACAACGGTGAGTCCCGCGGCGACGAAAAACAAGAGCGCACCAGTGGTCAGCCCGTTGAGAAGCTGGAACATCCAGAATCGCAGATCCATGTTCTACCCAACGCCGCGTCGCGCGGCGGTCATCATGAAGACAGACCTCGCTGCATGTTCAGCTTGCCAAACGGCGCAGCACCTCCGCCGATTCTTCTGAGTCTCCTGCGCCGCGACTACCCTTTCCTCGCGATTAGGCGAAATGGCGCGACATCGTAGGATTACTCAGGAGTCCAGTCGAGGGTGACGTCCTCGATCACATAGATCACCTCATGCTGGACTGTGCCGTCCTCTCCGACGACCACGCGCGTAATGTATACATTGCGCACGGATTGGCCGTTCTTATCGAAGCGGATCGGTCCGCTCGGACCGTCAAAATCCAGCCCGGCAAGCGCATCGAGAAAGGCCTGTATGTCACTCAAGTCGCCGCCAAGACTCTCAATGGCACGGGCAGCCACTTCCGCGCCCAGGTAACCCTCCTCAACATACACACTGGGCTCGCCGCCGATCTGAGCCTCATACAGCTCGAGGAAGGTCTTGTTCTCGGGGGTGTCGAGCACGGTTGTGTACTGGGCAGCCTGCACCAGTCCTTCGGCGGATCCGCCCATTGCTCCGAGCACGCCGGCCGTGAAGTAGCCTGATGCCACAACCTGGATATCCGGAGACAGGCCAAATTCACCCATTTGCTGCAGGAACGAGATCGCGCCCGGGCCGGCGAAGAAGGCATACACGACTTCGATCGCGCTGGGATCGATCTGGCTCAAGTAAGGCCCATAATCGGTTGTTCCCAACGGCGGCTTCTGCTCGGTGAGGATGGTGCCGCCAGTGTCAGTAAACATCTCGGCGAATGACCCGGCGCGTTCCTCGCCAACCAAGAAATCCCAGGCTGCGGTTGCGCCTTGAGTGAGGCCGAGTTCAGAAGCGGTATACCATCCAAGCGGTCGATCCTGCTGGCCGTTGGCCATGGCACTGCGGAAGACATAGGGACTGCTGTTGGGGCCAAGCGGGGCCTGCGCACCAGCGATGACGGTAAGTAGAGGCACTTGAGCCTCATCAGCGAATTGGGCCAGGGGCACCACGACCGCGGAGTTGACCAGCCCCATGAGAAAGTCGACTTCTTCCTGCTCTACGAGCCGCCGGGCTTGATCGAGCGCCTGCTGGGGGTCACCGGCGGTGTCAGCGTAGACAAGCTCTACATCGACGCTCTCAATGCGGTTGTTGTCGAAGTACAGCTGAATACCCTGATTCGACAATTCGCCGAAGAACGCCAGCCCGCCGGTGGTCGGATTGAGGACCCCGATCTTGACGGCCGTCGGCATCGGCTCTTCCGTTTCGACCATGGCCTCCTCGGTATCTGCTGGCGCAGGGGCCTCGGTCGCGGCGGGCGGCGCTGCGGTGGCCTCGGGCTGGGCCGGCTGACACGCAGAAAGTATCAGGCCCGCGGTAAGACCTAGCGTTCGGCACGCAGTGCGAGCGTTCCTAAATTGAATGTTCATCGGGGTTCCTCCTTGTGTTGAAATTTGGACCTGCGGATCGGAATGGGAGATGATGGCACGCTAAGCAGCCGGCATATTCGCAATGTCAGAATTCAATCAACTCTACGCTGTTAAGAAGTGGCTTGGAATATATCATTTCCGGCTGCGCGGAATTTTCCTCCCGGACGCGCACCCGTCCGAGCTCGTGTCGCCCGGATTTAATTCTATTGACACAATGGCAGGATGGTCTATAATATACATTACATAATGTTAACTGTCAACAGTCAACCATAGACGGGTTTTCCCGGGAAATAGGCTGCGAATGAAATCTCAAGCTGCTCCCGAGGATAACTATTTGCCCCATCGCGCCCTGGACAAGGCGACCCTCACCGAACGCGTGTACCAGAGTTTGCGCGACGACATCCTCTCCAATCGGCTGCCGCCGGATACTCGTTTGCAGGAGGCAACCATCGCCGCAGCGCTTGAGGTCAGCCGCGGTCCGGTGCGCGAGGCCTTCCGCCGATTAGAAGCCGAGGGCCTTATCAATCTGATTCCTCGGCGGGGGGCGGTCGTAAGATCCCTTTCGCCGGAAGAGTTCCTGGACGCCTACCGGGTGCGTGAGGCGCTGGAGGTGCTGGCTGTGCGGCTGGCAACCGCCCGGCTCGAGAACAAGTATCTGGAACAGCTCGAAAACCTTCACCAGCAGATGCTCCAGCACGCGGCGCGGGAGGAAGTAGACGCCTTCTTCGACGCTAACGCCGAGTTTCACGCACTTTTCGTTGAACAGGCCGGGAATCTGAAACTGCAGGAGGTGTATTTCCCGCTGGTGAACCAGATGCACCGTTACCGAATGCGCTCGCTCTCGCTGAGGGGAGGCATGCAGCGGTCGTGTGCAGAACATCGGGCCATCCTGGATGCCGTTCGAGCTAAGGATGCTGAAAGGGCTTCGCGATTACTTAGCGAACATATACGTGTCCCACAGCTCATACTCGAATCGGACAGCGAGCTGGTCTTGGCGTCGCCTAGTCCAGAGCCGGATAAAGCGCTCCCTGAAACCGTGCCTTAGGAACGGGAGTAGTGGAAGGATTCGTGCTTCGTGGAAAGCTCCAGAGTGACCCCTTGAGCCAGCCGCAGGTCAAATTCGGCGTCAATCTCAACAATCGCGAGCCACTGCTCGCACCTAGCTACAGCCTCGCTGATCTGCTCGATCTCTCTCAAACTGTTGAAGGGGCTGGGTTCGACTCGGTCTGGGTCGGAGACAGCCTCTTCTCCAAACCGCGCCACGAGCCGCTGATGCTCTTGGCTGGCATCTCTCAGCGCACGTCTCACGTTAAGCTGGGGACCGCCTGTTTGGTCACCGCAACTCGAAATCCGCTCTACTTGGCGCTGGAATGGGCCACCCTGGATCACATGTCGGAGGGCAGGACCATCCTGGGCGCTTGTATGGGCAACCCGGAGGTGGGAGTCGAACGCGAGTATGCCGCCCTAGGGCTGGATTTCAAGCATCGGGCGAGGATATTCGAAGAAGGTCTGGATGTGCTCCGCCAGCTGTGGACAGAGGGAGAAGTGACGTTTCACGGCCAGCACTTTGACTACGAGCAGATCAGTTTCCACTCCGGAACCGAGATGGCTCCGCTCCAACCCCTGCAATCCCCTCCACCCATTTGGGTGGTCAGCAATCCGAGGCTAATGGTGGGGGTGAAAGAGGAGGAACGAGTGAGTCGGGTAATCAGCCGGGCCGCGCGCCGGATCGCCAAATATGGCGATGGCTGGATGACCTGTTGTCGCGCGCTTCACCCGGAGGAATTTCGCGAACAGCTTGCCCAGATCGCGGACGCGGTGCGGGAAGCCGGACACGATATGGCGGACTATGCAATGGCCTATCAGGTCACAATGAACATCGCCGACAGCCGCGAGGCGGCTCAACGCAGCATGTCCGAATACATCGGCCAGTATTACCCAGAACTGAGCAAGGCGATGGACCTTAGCGAGTGGGGCCCGGTCGGCACCCCGGACGACATCACCGAATGGATGCAGACCTTTGCAGAGGCCGGAGTTAACTATTTCATTTGCCGCTTCGGGGCGCTGGATCAGTTCGGTCAAGTGGAAAGGTTTGCGCGCGAAGTGCTGCCAGCCTTCGGCAGATGACAAATAAGACCCTACCGCTGTTTTTGCTGCATGGCCTCGATGGCTGGGGACACGACAGGCGGGGTACCACTGATTGCTCCTCGCTACCAATCAAGGCTGTTTATGTGCAAACAAGCTGTATATGTGCAAACAACATGAGGAGGATGGACCATGAGTGAGTTAGCAGCTGAGCTGCGCCGCGACGCTGAGTTGGTCGTCGATACCTGTATGTCCGTAGAGAAAGATGATGTCGTCACTATCATCACCGACGACGCCCACCGATTACAGGCTGAGGCGTTGAGTCAGATCGTGGTAGAGCGAGGTGCCTTTCCGGTAATCGCCAACAACGAGCATCAAGTGCGTCGCGGGCTGGCCGACCTGCGATTCCCAATGGCTCCCCCCAGAAACCTGCATCAGGCGATGGTGAACTCTGACGAGATTATCATCATCACCAACCTGGAATGGGCCAATCGATTTGCGCATGTATCGGCTGTGAAAGAATCCTGCGAAAACAACGCAAAGATTGCTTCAGTTGAAGAGGGCATTGGCAGCTGGGATATAACCGAGTCCGACATCCAGGACGCTACGGCTCGGGCTGTTGCCGCGATTGAGGCGCTAAGGGGAGCCAAACGCTGTCGAGTGACATCGCCCGCGGGAACGGATGTGCTGGTGTCGATTGAAGGTCGCCCGGCCCTGGAGGTTACGCCTATTAAGAAACGCGGCCAGATGATGGGGCCGGTGCCTCTGTGGGCCGAAGTCGCCTTCGCCGCCGTAGAGGATCAGACAAATGGAAAAATTGTCGTCGATGGAATCATGCTCGGAATTGGACTGACCGGCCAGGTGGAAGAGCCCATCGTCTGGACCATCGAGAATGGTCGCGTGGTTTCCATGGACGGAGGCGAGGAAGCCGACCGGCTTCGCCAGGTAACCGCAGGCGTCGAAGGCGCAGATGTGATCGCTGAATTTGCGTTTGGGACCAGCGAAAAGTCTCCATACGGCTCCCCTTCCGAGAAAGGTCGATTGGGGACGGTGCACTTTGCGATCGGAGACAACTCCCACGCATACCCAGGCGGCCAGAACGTCTGCGAGCTGCATCTGGACGGAGCGTGCCTGAGCGCTTCCCTGCAAATCGAGGACACAGGCCAATTCATCGTCAAGGATGGGGAGTGGGCGCTGTGAAGCCAGCCGTCCAAGCCATCCATTTCGAGCAGGTGGAGGCCATCCCGCTCCCGAGCGGCAGCTGGAGCCGAATGGTACTGAGCGAAACGAACATCTCCGGGATCCAGAGCTCGCTTGGCTATTCGATTTTCCAGCCCGGGACCATCACTGATCCGGTGTCGCATGAGGTGGAGGAGTTGGCCTTCGTAGTGGCCGGCGTGGGCGAGCTTGAACTGGAGGGTAGCTCGCTTCCCTTCCGAGCCGGACACGCCCTCCACATTCCGGCCCGCACCTGGCACTCGGTCGCCAACACGGGAAAGGAAGAAATGGTGATGGTCTTCACGTTCCCGTATCCCGGCTATCCGCCCACCGATCGGCGATGATGCCCCATCGAATCGCACCTACGAAGAGGGATGGCGATTAGGATGGAAGCAGACGATCTCCGGATCCAGGTCGCCTGGGCTTGCCGCATCTTGGCCCTGCGCGGGCATGGTGATTTCACGCTGGGCCATGTCAGCGCCCGCGGCTCCGAAGATTCGATTTATATGAAGCGCAGCGGGCTTGGGCTGAATGAGGTAACCCCCGAGGATGTCTTGACCATCGATTCGACAGGCATCAAGCTGGAAGGTGCGGGCCAGGTCCACCGCGAGGTGGTGATCCACACCGAACTCTATCGTGCCCGGCCGGACGTGGGCTCGGTGATCCACACCCACCCGCCCCACTCCATTGCGCTTGGCGCCAGCGATGCCGGCCTGAGCCTCCTGGGGCATGATGCTGCGCTTTTCAAGGATGGCGTGGGCGTCTTCGATGATTCCGCGGATCTGATCACCCGACCTGAGCAGGGCCTGGCCGTCTCCCGGGCCTTAGGCTCGCGGCGGGCAGTTCTGCTGCGAAATCACGGGGTTGTTGTTGTCGGAAAGGATATCCTCTGGGCGACGATTTCTGCATTAACGTTGGAGCGCGCGGCCTACATTCAGGCCATCGCAGTCTCCTTCGGCGGCTTGCGGCCGATGACACCCGAGATGGCAGAACGTCTTCATCCGGATAAGTACCCGGACGATTACATGGCCGATTACTGGCAGTATCTGATCCGCGAGCTGCGGCGCCAGCGCTTGGACCATGGTATGCCCGAGGCTGCCCAACCTTGAAGCTTTAGGATGCTGAGACCATTCGAGATCCACGAGCCCGGGACAGTGGAGGAGGCCTCGGTTCTCCTAGCCCGGTTTGGCATTGATGCCGCGATCTATGCGGGCGGCACTGAGTTGCTCCTTATCATGAAGGAGGGACTGGCTCATTTCCCCCACCTGGTGAACATCAAGACCATTCCTGGGCTCGACGAAATCGCGTTGTCCGCCGAGGGCGATGAGCTGCAGATCGGCCCCCTGGCGACCCATTGGGACCTAGAACGGTCGCCCACTGTCAGAAAACATGCGCCGCTGCTCGCTGAGGTCGAGTCTCAGGTCGCCAACACACGCGTGCGCGCGGTCGGCACGATCGGTGGGAATCTGTGCTTCGCCGAGCCTCACAGCGACCTAGCGACCCTGCTGCTCGCCTGGGGGGCTACGCTGGAGTTGAGCTCCTCCGAGGCGCAGCGGGTGTTGCCGGCAGCCGATTTCACCCTGGGCCTGTTCGAAACTGCCAGGCAACCGAATGAAATCCTGACCAGGATCCGGCTCCCCCTGCTATCGGAAAACACCGCCGGAGCCTACCGGAAATTCAGCACCCACGAACGGCCGATGGCCACCGTGGCTGCGCTTTTGGAGGTGAAGGACGGGATCATCGAGGATGTTCGCCTGGCCGTTGGCAGCGTGGGTCCGCTACCCATCCGTGCTTCCGAGGCGGAGGCGCTGTTGCGAGGGCAGTCAATCGAAGGTGCCACCTTCGCTTCGGCTGCAGAACTGGCCGCGTCCGCGAGCGACCCGATGGACGATCTACATGGATCGGCTGACTACAAACGCCAACTGGTCAGAGTTCTGACCGCTCAAGCGCTGATGGAGGCCTCCGGCCGGGCGGCAGGAGAGACAAATGAGGGTTGAATCCGCCGACGTCTATAACTCGGCTCAGATCCAGATCCGAATGATAGTGAACGGTCAGTCGATGGAGGCCACGATCGAGCCGCGTGAGTTGCTTCTCGACTTCCTGCGGGATCGCCTGGGACTGACCGGCGCAAAGCGATCCTGCGACGTCCAGGTCTGTGGGACGTGCACGGTGCTGATGGACGGGCGGCCGGTCAGCGCCTGCTGCACTCTCGTCTATGAGGCTCAAAACCGTGAGCTGCTTACGATCGAAGGCCTGGCCGATGGGGACGAACTTCACCCACTGCAGCAGTCGTTCGTCGAGCAGAGCGCACTCCAGTGCGGATTTTGCACACCCGGGATGATCCTGACCGCCAATAGCCTGCTGGAGGAAATCCCCAATCCAACACGGCAGCAAATACAGCATTACCTTAAGGGAAACCTGTGCCGCTGCACGGGATACTGGAGCGTCTTGGAGGCCGTGGAGCTGGCGGCGCGTCGCCTCCAGGCGGAAGGGCAGTCGGAGGGTTCAGCATGAGTGAGGGCATTGGCCACAATGTGCCGCGAGTAGATGCTCGGTCGAAGGTAACCGGGGAGGCAATATTCACCGGGGACCTGAAGTTAAGTGGGCTGTTGCACGGCAAGGTCTTGCGCAGCCCCTATCCCCATGCGCTCATCCGCCGGATCAACACGGATCGAGCTGCCTCGCTGCCCGGGGTCGTATCGGTTCTTACCAGCACAGACTTAGAGGACATCGATCCCTACTACGGGCACTCGATCAAGGATCGACCGCTGCTGGCTATTGATCGAGTCCGGTTCGTCGGCGAGCCGCTTGCGGCCGTAGCTGCCGAAGATGAGGTTACGGCGGAGCAGGCGTTGTCCCTGATCGAGGTCGAGTACGAGGACTTGCCCGCCGCAACCACGCTGGAGGAGGCCTTGAGCGACGATGCTCCACGCCTTCATGAGACAGATACGTTGCGGCCTGGGCTTTTCCATGGTCTCGGCGAACTCAATCCCGATGGCAATATTTGCTACCAGCATTCCATCCACCGGGGCGATCTCGCCGAGGCTTTCAAACAAGCAGAAATCATCGTTGAGCAAGAATACACTTTCCCGGCTGTCTACCAATATGCAATGGAGCCGCACACGGTGATCGCGGCCTGGGAAGGTAAAAGCGTCACGGTGTGGGCCTCATGCCAGCATCCTTATCTTGTCCGGGCCGAGTTGGCCGAGCTGTTCGACCTGCCTGTCGCCAGTGTGCGCATCATCGTGCCCTTTCTCGGAGGCGGCTTCGGCAGCAAGTCCTACACCAAGATGGAGCCGATCACTGTAGCCCTGGCGCGAAAAGCGCGCCGCCCCGTGCGTATTGCCAACCGCGTGGACGAAGCGATGGTGACCACGCGGCGTCACAATATGCGCTGTTGGATGCGCACTGGAGCACTAGCGGATGGGACGCTGATCGCCCGCCATGTGCGCCTCTGGATGGATACCGGCGCGTACGCCGACAACGGTCCGCGAGTGGTCGCGACCGCGGCGGATGCGGCACCGGGTCCGTACCGTTGGAAGAGTTTTCAGGTCGAGGCCTATTGCGTGTACACCAACCGACCGCCCTCCGGGTCCTACCGCGCCTTCGGTGCCACGCATCTGCAGTGGATCGGCGAGAGTCAAGTAGACGAGATCGCACGGCAAGCGGGAGTCGACCCGGTCGATATCCGCATCCAAAACTTGCTCCGACCGGGCGAAGAGGTACGTCCAGGGGGGAAAGCCCTCGATGCCGATCTGGTGGGAGATGTCCAGAAAATCGCCGACGCACTCGATTGGGGATCCCCAAAACCACCGGATACGGGGCGCGGGCTAGGGGTCGGCTTGCTCGCGGCCGGTGCCCGGCCGGTTTCCACCGCCATCGTGCGCATGGAAATCGACGGGCACGCCACGGTGTTGGTGAGCAGTACGGAGATGGGGCAAGGAGTTCGGACCGTGATGAGCCAACTGGCCTCTCAGGAACTTGCCCTTCCCATTGAACACATCCGGGTTCCGGGCGGCGACACCTGGATAACCCCCTATGATCGATCTACCGGAGCCAGTCGCTCTACTACGTTGGCCGGCATGGCCGTCCACCGAGCAGCCCGAGAGGTTCGCCAGCAGCTCCTGGAAATCGCCAGCCAAGCCTTCGAGGTGGCTCTGGAAGCGATCGAATTGAGAGACGGCGCGGCCTGGCGCGGCGATCAGTCACTCAGCTACTCAGAGCTTATCCAATTCCATTTTGGATTTACCGGAGGAGAACTCATCGGCAGGGGCGAGGTCAGCCCTGGAGGCAATAAAGGATCGTACGCAGAAGGACCGGTCTTCTGGGAGGTATGCGTCGGCGGTGCGGAGGTGAGGCTCGACCGAGACACCGGCAGGCTGCACATCACAAAATTGGTCAGCGTGGCCGATGTGGGTCAGGCAGTCAACCCCGATTTAGTGAAAGCTCAAGAAATGGGTGCCTCCATGCAGGGGCTCGGAAACGCGCTTTTCGAAGAGATGATTTTTGATGAGGGGCAAATCCTGAATGGCACCCTGCTCGACTATCACATCCCAACAACGGAGGACATGCCAGATCAGTTCATTTCCCGGCTTGTGGAAAACGAGGATGGGCCGGGCCCCTATGGTATCAAGGGCGCTGGAGAGGGAGCCCTGGCCGGGGTACCGGCCGCGATTGTAAACGCGCTCGCCGATATCGGTGTTCAAGTAACAGAGTTGCCGCTAACGCCCGAGCGGGTCTGGCAAGCTCTCCGGGAGGCCGAAGCGGAGCACGATGACGGTGGGAGTCCATCCTAACCCGGTATTCTAGAATGAAATCATTACGCGATGCTCCCACTCATGGACAACGGAAGGTCAGAAACTAGGAGGACAGATGCCGGAAAATGACACGCAAATCGTGGCCGTCGTGGGCGCGGGAACCATGGGACCCGGCGTTGCCGCGACCATTGCCAGCCGCGGAATCAAAGTTAGGCTTTACGACATCAAGCCCGAGGTCCTGGACCGGGCGCGAGGCACGGTGGAAACGACCTATGAGACGCTGCTGGGGGCCGGATTCCTGACCCAGGATCAAGCGGCGCGGGGTAAGGAGGGGCTCACGTTCACGCTGGACGAGAAAGAGGCTATGGAGGGGGCCGATTTTGTGATCGAGACCATTCCGGAGGACCTGGAAATAAAACAGTCATTCTTACGCCAGGCCGAGCAGCTAGTTTCTGAAAAGACGATCCTGGCCTCCAACACCTCGGGGATTCCGATCACCAAGTTATCCGAGGTTTGCCGTCAGCCCGGGCGGGTGATCGGCATGCACTGGTCGAATCCGCCCTTCATTATCCCCGTGATCGAGGTCATCCGGGGTGCCAAGACCGACGACGCAACCGTGAAGGCCACCCGGGAGCTCGTAAAACGCCTGGACATGATCCCGGTCGATGTCCTGCGAGACGTGCCCGGATTCGTCGAGAACCGCATTCTTTATGCCATCATGCGGGAGGCGCTTCATCTTCTGGATCAAAAGGTTGCGAGCGCCGAGGATATCGACGCCATCGTCAAGTGGGGGATTGGATACAAGCTGTCCGTGATCGGACCGCTTGAGCTGCTGGATGTGGCTGGCCTGGATATCTATCACAGCGTTGCCAGCTATCTAAACGCCGACCTGAACGCTTCGAGCGAGGTCAGCCCGATTATCCGCGATAAGGTTGCCAAGGGGGAACTGGGCATAAAAACCGGCAAGGGGCTGTTCGAATATCAGTCGGATGAGATACCGGCGTTGATGAAGCGGAGAATGCGCCTGCTGCTAAACGCAAAGCGGGCCCTGACGGAGGGCGAATAGATCCCGCCGCCGGCGAACTATCTTCATCTTTCCATTGAGGCCGGGCGCTGCGGCAGAAAACCGCCAGGCTTGGTTGACATCAACCCGTGCGACTGAATCCACGGCTCTACTCATCCGTCTCTGAGGATCAGGAAATCGATCCATCCCCTCCCGCGCAAATCGAAGGCCTACGGAGGAGTCTCTATGGCCATTCCTATTGACCTGCAATTCGAGATCGATGCCCCCATCGGGTTAGTCTGGACGTATTTCCAGGATCCTCCACGGGTGGCTCCCTGTTTGCCCGGCGCTGAACTGACCCGAGTCTTGGACGAAAAAACTTACGAGGGTCAGGTGCGTGTTCAGGTGGGCCCCGTGGTGGCCCAGTATGCAGGCAAGCTGATCATTGAGCGCTTAGACCCCACCGCACATGTGGTGGAGATGGTTGCCCGCGGCGATCAGCAGGGCGCCACCGGGCGGGCCCAGGCACGGATTAGGTATCAGCTCCGACCACTTGCTGAATCTCGTACTGAAATCATTGTCCACGCCGACGTCTCCATCGCCGGCCATCTGGCTAAATTGGGCGGTGGCATGATACAGGCAGTTGCAAGGCAGCTATTCCGAAAGTTCGCCGAATGTGTGGAGCGAGACATTCTCAACATGGCCAGCCAAGCCAGCCTGAACGATTGAGCCGTAGCTTGAGCCGACTCTTCAGGGAGTTTGAGCAGGAGGCGCTCTAATTTGATAGACTTAAAAGGCGGAGCCGAGAGGGAAAATTGGAGACGGCAAACTGCCGCTTCCCTCTCCGCAGATCATAAAGCGTATGGGCTCAAGCAATATCCGAAACTTCGACTGGCGCCATGTGGCGCTGCTCGCTCGTGTACGCGACCGCGGGCTGTGCCCCGATTCCCAACTGGCTTTCACTCGCGGCGCCCACGCCCTCCAGCACGCCTTGCTCGATCCGCTGATCCCGGGCAATTCCAGCGTCACACTGGTATCGCGCTGCGGGGAGCTTGACGCCATAGCCCAATTCACCAAGCGGCGCGACCGCAACAATGCGCGCCTGACATTCATCGCCCCGGCCGATGTATTGGAGCTCGATTGCGGCCTCCAGTTGGTTGAATCGCTCGCCTTTGCTGCCGGAGAAGCCGGCGCTCACAACCTCGTTGCGGACGTTGACGAGGACAGCCCTGCCTTTGAGCGACTGCGGCAAGCCGGCTTTGCAATCTACGCCCGCCAGCGAATATGGAGCCTCGACCCTCAACGGGAGGCCCCGGTCGGAAGCGCAATGGGCACTTGGCGGGTCGAGAAGGGTGCCGACAGCCTGGCTGCGCAGAGCTTGTACCTCAATATCGTTCCGGGCCTGGTCCAGCAAGTGGAGCCCCCACCCACCGGAGTCGGGCGAAATCTCGTCCATTTTCGTGACGGGGAGCTGCTCGGGTACCTCGACCTCGAGCGTGGTTCCTTGGGAACCTGGGTGCAGCCTTTCTTTCACCCGGCGGTTGAAGACTTCTATACCTTGCTGGCCGGATTCCTGTCCGAGGCGCGAGCCGACCGGCCGATCTATGTATGCGTCCGCTCCTACCAGAGTTGGATGAGTGGACCCCTGCAACGTTTGTGGTTTGAGCCGGCGGCCGATCAGGCCGTAATGGTGAAGCGGCTAACGGCCGGCGTGCGTAAACCCTTTACTAGCCCGCTGCCGACCGTCGAGGGCAGCTACCCCGAGCCAACAGCGCCCATCGCCCACATTGAGGACTCCGCTGTTCTATGACGGGAAGACGCATTACCGACGACCTGGACACCCTGCAAGGTGTCCTACCTCCCCATATCACCGACAAACTGACTGAGATCAACCGCCCTGATGACCTGATTGAGGTCATTCTGGATATTGGGCGTGTGCCTACCGCCCGCTATGTAGACAATGAGGTTGATCTGAGCGAGAAGGAGGTCGCCTGGGAAGACATTGAACATATCGTAGAACGCGTCGGGGATTTTGACACAGACAACCGGGCGGGTCTTGAGCGCACGCTGCACCGTATTTCGGCCATCCGCAACCGGCACAATCGCATCGTAGGTTTGACCTGCCGGGTGGGTCGAGCGGTCTACGGCACGATCGACATTATCCAGGATCTGATCAACGGCGGCGAAAGCCTGCTGTTGCTTGGCCGGCCGGGAATCGGCAAAACCACGATGCTTCGCGAAGCAGCCCGAATCCTGGCCGAGGACCGACGGGTGGTTATCGTTGACACCTCGAACGAAATTGCGGGAGATGGGGATGTGCCTCATCCCTCCATCGGCCGCGCGCGACGAATGCAGGTTCGCAGGCCGAACTTGCAGCACGAGGTCATGATCGAAGCGGTGGAAAACCACAATCCGGAAGTAATCGTGATCGACGAGATTGGACGGGAGTTGGAAGCGGTGGCCGCACGCACCATCGCCGAACGCGGCGTGCAGCTCGTCGGTACCGCCCACGGCAACACCCTGGAGAATCTGCTCTTAAATCCCACCTTATCCGACCTTGTGGGCGGCATAGAATCCGTGACCTTGTCGGATGAGGAGGCCCGCCGGCGCGGAACGCAGAAGACGGTGCTCGAACGCCGAGCGGCGCCCACATTCGCTAAACTAGTTGAGATCCAGGACCGCGAGCAGCTGGCCGTGCACCATGACGTTTCCGCCGCGGTGGACGCCCTCCTGCGCGGTCTGCCTCCTCCTACCGAAGCGCGCTTTCGAAATTCGGATGGCGAAATTCAGATCAAGATGCTCAACCCGGAGGCAAGCACCGCGCGCCGCGGGCCGGCTGGCTACCGGAGGCAATCCGCGCTCCCAAGCGCCTTGCCGGAGGAAGACCTAACGTTACCGCTCTCGCCTGCTCCGGCCAGGCTTCCCGGCGAGCCGCTGGCGACGATCCGCATTTATCCCTACGGAGTAGCCCGCAATCGTCTGCGGCAGGCGGCCAAACGTTTACACGTGCCGGCATTCATCGCGGATGAGGTTGGGCAGGCGGACGTGATGGTTACGCTCCGTTCCTATTATCGCAAGCATCGCAAGCTGATTGCGGACGCAGAAAACCGCCGAATGCCGATTTATGTATTACGCGCGAACACGGTGGGCAAGATGGAAAGCTTCCTGGTCGACCTATTTGCCCTGGATCGAGCGCCGGCCGGCGATCCCGCGTCGTCGCAAGGAACGCAGGATGCACAGGAGGCCATAAACAAGGTGCTCAATGGTGCCCACTCCGTGGACCTCAAGCCAGCCTCGTCCTACGTACGACGGTCGCAGCACGAGATGGCTCGCGAGGCCGATCTGGTCTCCCATTCCTACGGCAAGGAGCCCCGGCGGCGGGTCAGGATTTTTAGGGATTGAGATTCTTCGTAACGCTTGAAGGCCCTGAAGGGGGCGGTAAGTCCACCCAGGCGCAGCGACTGACCGATCACCTGAAAAACCGGGGCCAGGACGTCTTATTTACCCGAGAACCCGGCGGCACAGAAATCGGCGATCAGATCCGCCGAATAATCATGTCGCTCGAGAATAAGAGTATGAGTCCGGAGGCCGAGTTCCTGTTGTTTTCCGCCTCTCGGGCGCAGGTGGTCCGAGAACTTATCCGTCCTCACCTCGAGCGTGGCGGAGTGGTTGTGTGTGATCGCTTTTACGATTCTTCGCTCGCGTACCAGGGCTTTGGCCACGAGTTGGATCTGGCGCTGCTCCAGACCATCACCGGCTTCGTCACCGGCGGGTTGGTCCCGGATCTGACCCTCTTGCTCGATCTCACCAGTGAGCTTGGGCTGGAGCGTCGCAAGCAGGACGGTCGCTGGAATCGCCTGGACGATTATGATCTTGCCTTCCACGAGCGCGTCCGCGCCGGATACCTTCAGTTGGCGGACGCCGAACCGGAGCGATGGGTTCGGATCGACGCAGCCCAGACTGAGGACGAGATCCAGAGCCAGATTCGAGCCGCGGTTGATCTCCGAATAACCAGCTGATCACGCCCCCTAACGCAACCGTACTTTTCAAGTATCCATGCCAGGGGGCCCCTCCCTGAATTGGGTGATTGCGTGGAAACGAGACGCGACTCCCTAATTAGAGGGTAGGTTCTCTAGTGCTCGCGAGCGGGGTCAATGTTCGTGGAGATATGCGGGGACAAAATGTAATTAAGGGGGCAGGCGCCTAGAACCCGAGGTCGTCTCCCCCTCCGAGATCCGGTATGTCTTTTTCGATATTGTCCGGGTCCTCGCCGGCCTCCAGGCGATCGACGACCTCGTCGAACTCGGCCGGCATATCTTCGCCGAGTTCGTTGCCCATTTTGCGCATCATTTTCGCCATGGACTTCGGATCGTTCTCATCAAAATCCCAGCCACTCGGATCCGAGAGGTCATCGAGCCTCGCATCTTCGGATTTGGCAATACGAATGCGGCCGATGATTCGCTGAAGATTTTTGCTCCCGCAATGCGGGCACTCGACAGGCGTTTCGCCGTACTCTTCGTAGGTCTTATAGATTATGGAACGTTTGCTGCAATCATCACAACGGTAATCGTAGCTCGGCATCGCAGCCTCCTGCGAATGGGATTATACTCAGCGGCCGCAGCCGTGATTGAGCAGCCCGCCGAGCCACTCCTTGTCGTGATTTCCGGTCCCTCCGGAGTCGGCAAGGACACCGTCCTCGATCGTATGAAACAGCGGGGGCTACCTTTCCACTTTGTTGTAACCGCAACCACACGCCCCCGGCGCCCCGGGGAAGTAGAAGGCGAGGACTACTTTTTTGTCGGGGAACAGGAGTTCCTCGACATGATCGAAAAAGGCGAGTTGATCGAACACGCGCTTGTGTACAACGACCACAAGGGCGTTCCCCGGCAGCAGATTCGAGCGGCGATGGAAAGCGGGCAGGATGTCGTGATGCGCGTGGACGTGCAGGGAGCCAAGACGATCCAATCCCTGGCCCCCGAGGCCCTGTTGATTTTCCTGACCGCCCGCGACGAAGATGAGCTTTCCCGCCGTCTGCGGAAGCGTCGCACCGAGTCGGAGGCGGATCTGAAGCTCAGACTTGAGGCGGCCAAAGAGGAACTGGGGTACCTGGACATCTTCGACTATGTCGTGCTGAATGCTGATTCAACGGTCGAGACGGCCGTGGACACGATTCTGGCCATTATCGAGGCCGAACACCATCGCATCAATCCGCGCCGGGTCAATCTATAGCCCGCTCGCTCTGCCGTGGAGGAATTGGGTCCGACACCACCCCTGCGGCAACAACGCAAAGCATGTGACATCATTTCACCGCAAACCGCCCAGGGGACTATTCTCATCGACCCCAGCGATTTGCTAAAATCGTGCCCCAGGGTGCCACACGCGGCTGCCTCCAAACATCCGAATAGGAGCTGATTGGATCAAATGGGAAAAAGCACAGAACCCAAGCTTTTCGATGTCACCATCCTGGGGGCCGGTCCGACCGGTATGTTTGGCGCATTTTATGCCGGAATGCGTGAGATGAGCTGTAAATTAATCGACGCACTTCCGCAAGCGGGGGGTCAGATCACGGCCTTGTACCCCACAAAGAAGATCTTCGACACCCCCGGGTTCCCCACCGTAGTCGGGAAAGAACTTGTGGAGAACCTGTTCGAACAGGCCAGTCAGTGGGACACGAAGTTCGCGCTTGGCGAGCGGGCCGAGACACTGCGTCGCGTTCCGGCTCCTGCCGGCGAACCGGACGAGGAATGCTGGGTCATCGGGACGACCAAGGGAGATCATTATTCGAGAGCGGTCATCATCGCAGCTGGAATTGGCGCCTTCCGGCCGGTTAAACTGCCAAATGAGGACGTGAACCGCTTCGAAGGCAAGGGCCTGGACTATTTCGTTCGGGATATCGAGAAGTTCGCCGACAAGCGGGTTCTAATCGTGGGCGGGGGCGACAGCGCCGTCGATTGGGCGTTGGCGGCCGACCCCATCGCGGAGCACGTGACGTTGATTCACCGGCGGCCGGGCTTTCGCGCCCACGACACCTCGGTGAACAAGCTGGATCAATCCGGTGTGGAGGTCCGGATTCGTCACGAATTGCGCGAGCTTCAAGGCGACGGCCAGGTCGAGCGCGCCGTGATCTTTGACAATCAGACGGACGAGGAAACCACCATCGACGTGGACGCTATCATCCTCGCGTTGGGTTTCAAGGCCGATTTAGGCCCTATTCGCACATGGGGCCTGGAGACCATCGGGCGACGGTACGTCCGGGTGAACAACAAAATGGAGACCAACCTGCCCAAGGTGTATGCAGCAGGGGATCTGGCGCTGCAGGAGGGTTTGGAACCGCTCAACCTCATCGTTGTCGGCTACGGTCAGGTAACGGTGGCGGTGAACTACGCTTACGTAGCCATCAAGCCTGGCGAGAAGGTGTTTCCGGGTCACTCAAGTGAAAAAATGGCCGACCGGTGACCGGCAGCCAAATTACCGAGCTCCGCAGGACCCTTGGAAGTTCTGCTTGTTGAGCGGAGCCCAGACATCGAAGTGGTTTGGGAAATAGCGGCCGGGTCGGCCGAGGAATGTCCTACCGTGTACTTGACCGGGACGCCCCTCTGGATTACGGGGTGAGCGGCTTGGGCGAGGAGCTCGACCCCTCGTGGGAGCCCTTGCGAGGTCCGTAGAGAATCACGCCCAGTAAGCTGACCAGCACGCCAAGCGCAAAGCCGGTCACCTGCAGGGGGCCAATAGAAATCGCCGGGAGTGTGTGCGAGCCGATTCCCAGAAAGTCGGCGAACGAGGCTGCCACCGCAAACACGTAGCCGGTTGCGATCAGGCGCAGCCCGACCTCCGACTTCAGCGAGTTCGGGCGGCCGTTGCGGATAACTCGCACGGTCAAGGTGCCTCCGATAAGGAGCAATCCGAGGCCCAGCGACCAGACCCCGATCTGGACAAATCCGACCACGGGGCTGCGATCCATGCCGATCAGGTTCGGGTAGATGCCGATCACGAAGATGATCAATCCGACCAGAACCAGGGTCATCCAACCCCGAGCCGCCAGTGCCTGCTTCTTCGTCAGGGGTGCTGGCAAGCTTCTACCCCACGCCCTTCATGTTGTTCGGTTCCATAAATACGAGTTCTCTCCGCATGGGCATTGTATCAAGCGACCCCGGTTTGCGCTTGAACACCGTGCAACAGCTCGTTCCACTCATTATCTCGCTGGCCCGGAACGTACGGCATGTAGAGTGTCAGCCGATCCACTAATCCATCGTAACGTTCGATAAGCCTCGTCGGCAGCTCTGCTGGCTCGCAGACCACCGCGAATGTGCCGAGCATCTCATCATCGATTTCCCGGGCCATCTTATCCCACGCACCTTTGCGTGCCAGACTTTGGAGCCGCTCCGCCGTCTCGCCCCAACCGTGTAATCCCATTACCGGGCGGTAGGTGGGGGTAGAGGCGTAGAAGGCGATCTGGGAGCGTACCCGTTTGGCCTCCTCCGGCCCGGTGACCGTGAAGGCGGCTGTGGACAGATAGATTTCGTCCGGCGATCGGTTTGCGCTCACTGCACCCTCGTTGATCGCGGGCAGTACGACCTCTCTGAGATAACGGGGTGAATGGTACACGTGCGCGTGGAAGCCGTCTGCTACCTCACCCGCCAGTCGTGATAGGCCGGTGTTCACCCCGGCGATATAGATCGGAATATTGGGGTGTTCGATCGGGCCCGGGTCGAAGAATGGCGTCATGAGGGTCAACTTGTAGTGCTCGCTGCGATAGTTCAGCTGCTCGCCGGTCTGCCAGGCTTGCCAGAAAGCTCGCACGGCTTCGATGAGCTCCCGCAGCATCCCCACGGGGGACTCTGGCCAGGGCATCCCGAAACGCCGCTCGATATGCGGCTTGACCTGGGTGCCCAGGCCCAGAATGAACCTGCCGTTGGAAGCGGCTGCCAGGTCCCAGGCCGTGTAGGCGAGGGTAGCCGGACTGCGGGCGAAGCCGATCGCTACGGAAGTGCCGAATCGCATCCGCTCGGTATGTTCGGAGACCAGCGCCAGAGGCAAAAAGGGATCGTGCTGAGTCTCCGATGACCAAATCGCATCGAAGCCTGCCGCTTCGGCGCTCCTGGCGATCTCCGAAACGTCGGCTAGCGAGGAGGGAGCGATTTGTGCATCGATCTTCATCACACGGGGCCCGCACGGTTAGCGGGGCTCTTCATCATTATTCTCACTCCCCTCGGATCTGTAATATCCGGAGCCAAGTTACCGGACTCGCGCCCCGAGTTCGACCTCGGCGTCGGGCTGGAGCAAGCGCATGGAACCGTCCGAATTGACGCCGGCCAACACGAGGACTTCTGAGATGTGGTTCGCAATCTACTTCGGCGGGAAATTTACCACGGCCACAACCAGCCGATCCTTAATCTCCTCTTTGCGGTAGAGATCCCGGATCGCGGCTGCCGACTGCTTGGCCCCGATCTCCGGACCAAAATCGATTTGCAGGAGATAGGACGGGTTGCGGGCCTGCTCGAAGTCTTCGACTTCAATCACCCGCCCGACCCGCATGTCTACTCGTTCGAAATCTTCCCACTCGATTTGTCCCATCGCTCCTCCTTATTTACTCGCGGATGATTTTACTTTCCCTTTACAAACCACTGACCGGCGGTAAATAGCGCCGCCGCAGAATGTGACCATGACTGCTACTGTTTCAAGGCGAGATTTTCTTCGCATTTCGGGGCTCGGCGGCACTCTGGCTGCCCTGGCCGCCTGCAGCCCGCTCCGGACCCTCGATTCCCTGGATATCGGCGCGGCAGCAGTTTCGACCGCAGCTCCCATCCTTGATCAACAAGGTTTGATCCTGCACACCCTTCGCCGATTTACGTTTGGGCCCACTGCCGAAGAGCTGGACACGGCGAACCGGATCGGGCTGGATTCCTGGTTGGAGCAGCAGCTGGCCGCGGATTCCTCGGATACTCCCGATGTAGAACACCGGCTGGCGGAGTTTGAAACTCTGGCAATGTCTCCGATTGAACTCAGGGCCCTACAAGAAAACGGCCGCGTCGCGCGGGAATTGGGCGCCTCCGCGGTCGTGCGCCAAATCTACAGCCCCAACCAGCTGTTGCAGGTGATGGTCGACTTCTGGACCAATCACTTCAACATATTCGCCTATTCTCCACCGGAGCTCTTCCTCAAGGGCGTGGACGACCGCGAAGTCATCCGCTCCCACGCGCTGGGGAAGTTTCCAGAAATGCTCGCCGCCTCCGCCCACAGCCCGGCGATGCTGGTTTACCTGGACAACGTCCACTCGCGGGAGCCAAGCCCGAACGAGAATTACGCACGTGAGATCCTCGAGCTGCATACCCTCGGCGTGGACGGAGGGTATACCTACGCCGATATCCAGGCCGTCGCACGGGCCTTCACGGGCTGGTCGGTCGGGGGGTTCCAACGAATCACCGACCAGGCCGTGCAATTCGCTTATCTCCCAGACTGGCATGATAACGGTCCGAAAACCGTGCTTGGCCAGGTATTGCCGGGGGGGAATGGGGATGGAGATCGAGTGCTCGAGATCCTTGCCGAACACCCCTCCACCGCACGTTTTATCGCTACCAAGCTGAGCCGGCGATTTGTATCCGATGATCCGAGCGAATCGTTGATTTCGCAGGTGTCGGAAACCTACACCCAGACCCAGGGCGACATCCCGGCGATGTTGCGAACTATCGTTTATTCGGACGAGTTCGCTGCCTCTGCAGGATTGAAGCTCAAACGCCCACTGGATTTCGTCGTGTCGGCCCTGCGGGTGACCGGCGCCGACGGCAGGCTCGATCGACCCCTGCGCTTTTTCCTGGAAGTGCTCGGCCAGGTCCCGTTCGGGTGGCCTGCTCCAGACGGGTATCCGGATTATGCCTCCGCCTGGACCAATACCAATCAATCGCTCTATCGCTGGAACCTGGCGCTCTTGATCGCCTCCAACAGGCTCCCTGGGATCAGCACCGATCTATCGGGACTCTTCGGGAGTCCTTCATCCATTCCCGGCCTGGTGGACGACTTGAGCCGGGCCCTGCTTGGCGCGCGGCTTCCCGACGACGCGCGCGAGATCTTGATTCAATTCGGGGAGTCTCTCCAGGACCTCAGCCACCCCCTGGAATTCGATCCGCCACCGCTTCTTGCGGGCTTGATCCTTTCGACTCCACATTTTCAAATTCGGTAACGAGGTGACAGTATGGAAACCGAAACCCTGAATCGACGCGAGTTCCTTCGAATTGCCGGTCTTTCGACCGCCCCACTGGCCCTTCCGGGTTGGACGCCCAGGCTGGCATTCGCGCCCCCGGGAAGCCCGCCCTCCGGCGACCTGCTGGTATGTGTGTTCCTGCGCGGCGGCATGGATGGGCTCAACGCCGTAATCCCGCACTTCGAATCGGCGTACTACGACGCCCGCGCCAACCTCTCCATTCGAGAACCTCGAGCCGGCAACGACGCCACGTCCATCAGGCTCGACGATCGATTCAGTCTTCACCCGAGCCTGAGTCCGCTCTTAGAGCCGTTCCAGGCCGGCGATCTGGCCATTGTGCATGCCTGCGGCTCTCCGGATCCGACACATTCCCACTTCGATGCCATGGACTATATGGAACGCGGTACGCCGGGAGAGAAGCAGATCGCAAGCGGCTGGATCGCGCGCCACTTGCTCACCGCCCCCTGGGAAAACGAATCGCCTTTCCGCGCGGTCGGTATTGGCGTCGGGCTGCAAGCCTCCCTGCGCGGGCCGATCCCGGCCGCGGCCTTGAAGTCGGTGGCAGAGTTCCATCTGCCTGGAAATCCACAGGGGGTGGCCGTGCTGCAGCAGACGCTTAGCTCACTCTACGAGCTCCCAGCCGAGGATCAGAGCCTGTTTCAGGGATTGTCGAGCCAGGCCGCGACCACTTTCGAGGCCATAGACCTGCTCGCGAAGCTCGACCCGGCCAACTACCGGCCCTCTGGCGGGGCGGCGTATCCCGAAGACGAGTTCGGGCGGGGACTCTCCCAGATCGCCCTGCTCGCCAAATCTGAATTGGGGCTTGAGATCGCCTGTATAGACCTCGGCGGGTGGGACACCCACGTCCAGCAGGGGGCGGAGGAAGGGCGCATGCCACAGCTCATGGCCTCCGTTGCCGGTGGACTGGCGGCCTTTCACCAGGACATGGGCACGAAGATGAACGACATAACCGTAGTAACCATGTCTGAATTCGGCCGACGGGTGGCGGAAAACGGCGGCGGTGGCACCGACCATGGGCATGGAGGAGTCATGTTTGTGATGGGCGGAGGGATCCTGGGTGGGAAGGTGTACGGAGAGTGGCCTGGACTCGCTCCCGAAAACCTGTACGGCCCCGGCGACCTTGCGATCACGACCGACTTCCGCGAGGTGTTGGCCGAGATTGTGCAGGTACGGCTGAAGAACGACCGTATCGATGAGATCTTCCCGGGTTATCGGGCCGGCGGCTTTCTCGGGCTTGCAAGCCCACGCAATAACTGAGCCTAACTCGCCCAAGCAGAATCGACTCCCACTCGGAGCATAAATTGTTCGGGCTCGTACCGAGAACGCGCCGCCCGGTCCTGCAGGGTCAAGTCATTCGCGAAACGCGAGCTCTGCCATCAATGGCCGGTGGTCAGATCCGCCAAACTCTCCAAGCGTTGTGGAAAGGGCAACGATTTCGGACGTGTAAAAAACGAAGTCGATGCGCCACATTGGAAAGTCCGAACCCAACAGCGGGGTTCGCGTGAAACCCATGCCCCATCCCGCTTCTCGGTGCGCGTCGCCAAATCGTTCACTTACGCGTTTATGCCAGTCGTGCTGGTCGGATATGTTCAAGTCCCCTGCCAGGATAAGTGGAGAGGCCAATGGTTCTATGGCTTGAAGTAGCTCTCGCATATCCCAGTCCCTCCGCTTCCTGATGAGCCCCGGCGGGAGATTCAAGCTGCGGGCGACTCCCTGGCGGACGAACCCTGGTGAGTGCGTGTGGGCATTGAGAATTCCGAGCAGCCGGCCCATGACTCCGACCTCTGCATACTGGACCCGCATAGGACGCGCAGGATCCCCGAGCTCAAAAACCTGGTAGGTCTCAATCGGAAAACGGCTGAGCAATCCTTGGCTGCCAGTGGCGGTCTCTAACCTCCGATACGGATAACGCGGCCCCAATTTTGCCTCGAGTTCCAGAGCGAAACCCTCCGTGATCTCCTGGAGCGCGATAACATCAGGATCCAGTTCCAAGATGCTCTCGAGGGCGGATTCGTGGTCGCGGTCATTTCCCAGCACGTTGTAGGTCATGATTGTGAAGCTCTCACCCACCTCCGGAACTACCTGGGGCAGGTAGAGCGGCAGATAAGTCAAGCCAAATAACGTCAGGGGAAGAGCGCAGGCCCCCAGCAGGAATGTGGAGCGACGCCACATGGCTCCTGGGAGAAGCAATACTGCCGGCGCGAGCATCCAGGGCAGGATATAAGCCGAGGCGTCGAACACCCAGTGGGTACTGCCGACCCATCGTCCCGTGAGATACACCAGCACCGTGACTGCTTGTACCGGTGCCAATATCATGGTCGCCGCCATCGCGGTCTGTTTCAGGAAAGTTACCATTGAGCGCGTCCCAAACTTTCGAGCCCGCCCATCAAATTGAGCTGCGCGTTGCCCTGACATTATCTCCGAGACTCGCGGCACAGGCTCATGCCTATCAAAGGGTTAAGGGCCCTCAAAGCTTGGCACGCACGGTCTATTCACAGCGGCTACCGGCCATGTTGTAATCAACCATGTTCAGGGAAATGACCCACATCCATCTCGCTCGACTGCTCCCTGCGCTTACATTGCTCCTCGCGAGCTGTGCACTGGTTAACCCAGGCGAGCCCGCGCCTCCACGTACCGTCCTGCTCTCGGCCCCTGAGATCCCTTCCCCGCCTCTGAGGCCGGCGCCTGACCCCCGACCCACTGCAGTTCCTGTGCTGACAACCAATCCGCCCGGCCTGCTCGCGCGTCTCAATTGGCAGGACGAACTTGGGGAGCGAACCATCGTGTTCGATAGCCCGGAGGAGACGATCAAACTGCGGCAGGCGGGATCCGGGTCGCTGATCCTCAAGATGGGTGAAACCGTGATTCACGTCAACCCATGGTCTGAGGCGGCGGACTACTCGTCCCTACCCAAGGCGGATCAAATCTGGATCACAGATCCGCTTCCCGAGCATCTCGACCTGCGTGCCATCCGAGAGATCTCGAAAGATTCGACGCAGGTGATCGTAGATTCGGCATCCGCGCGATACCTGGAGGGTCTGCTCTCGTTTGTGCCCTTGAGGGCCGGCGCTCTGATTACGGTTGATGGCATTAGCATCCAGGCGGTTCCTGCTTATCGAGCGGAGATGCTGCCTGATGGCCCGCGGCTTTACGTTGGAAACAGCTACCTGGCGAGCTTCGGGGACTTCAAACTATTCCTGGCCGGAGATGCGCACTTCATACCGGACATTGCTGATCTGGGCAAGGTGGATGTTGCGCTGCTCACACTAAACGACATTTCCTCACTTTCCCCTGAACAGGCGGCTGGAATCGCACGATCATTGGAGCCGACCTTCATTCTGCCCTACCAGTATCGGGGTCAGGAACCCGCTGTGCTGGGCCGTCTGCTGGTTGGCACGGGAACCATGGTGCTACCCCTGAACGCCACGGGGGGCACCGCGCCCAGGGCGAGCGGACCCACTCCGAATCGAAGTGTGGCGTTCTCGGAAATCTTCCTGGAAGGTCAGGATCCCCAACCCGCGCTGCTCGAGGCTCTGTTTGGCGCGGAGCAAGACGGCCCTACCCTGCTCTTGCCCGACCTTAGGACCCTCGCTCCCTCCGGGCTCCGAATCGTCTATTCTTCGAGGGATGAAACCACCCTGCTGAGGCTGACCAATTCGGTTTGGAACGGGGGATATG
The DNA here is from genome assembly GCA_022561385.1 of Chloroflexota bacterium. Lineage (GTDB taxonomy): Bacteria > Chloroflexota > Anaerolineae > Anaerolineales > E44-bin32 > JADFRG01. The sequence goes on along the minus strand of JADFRG010000006.1, from coordinate 56,761 downwards.
GTGCCCTGAACTTGGTGGGCGTAGTTGAGCCTGGATCGGAGACACTGAATGTGGTTCAGCGTATTTCGAGGGACGACGGTGAATACGTTGAGGAATCGATTGGTGAGTTCATATTTCACGCTGGGCACAATCATTGGCACCTGGACAGCTTTTCGATCTACGAGCTCTGGTCACTACAGCCTAATAAGACGCTAGACCAAGTGGTAGCCTCGAGTGGCAAAGTCGGTTACTGCCTGAGAGACATCCGCAGGAGCCCGGAGGCGGACCGAATTGACCGAGCCGGCTTCACCAGTTGCTCTCCGGTTCGCCAGGGTCTTTCGGTGGGATGGACGGATGTCTATCAATACTATTTGGCCGGCCAGTCCATTGATATTACCGGGCTGGCAGATGGCACCTATGCGCTCATGTCCACCGCCGATCCCCACAACTTGATTCGGGAGTCCGATGAAACGAACAACGGGATCGTGATTTACCTGGAGATTCAAGGAACTAAGGTGACGGTCGTCGATCTCTCCTGAGGGACCACCTGCGCCCATGGGAATGGAGCGGTCTCATCGCGATCGCCCCGCCGCGGCGAGCCCTCCCACGTCCCCCTTTTTATTTCCATCAATTCATCGCCACACATAAAGGGCAAGAGTTGGCTGTTGTTGCTTTTGAGACGCCCTGATTAGTTTCGCACGGCCCAGCTCTTCGTACCGACCTGACGCCACGAGTTGACTAAGTCAATGACTTAGTTTACTATTCGTGACGAGGTGGGAATGCAGATCACAGTGAATATTCACGAGGCCAAGACACACCTATCGAGACTCCTGGTTCGGGTCATGGGGGGCGAGGAGATCGTTATCGCTAAAGCCGGTAAGCCTATCGCGCGGTTGGTGCCTTACGAGCCGAGCCCGGCGGAGCGAGTACCGGGATCGGCGCGCGGCAAAATCGTGATCGCGCCAGATTTTGATGACCCGCTGCCCAAAGAGATACTTGAGGGATTTGAGGGATGAAACTAATTGTCGATACGCAGGTGTTTCTCTGGTGGCTCGTAGATGATCCCGCGCTCTCTGGAAGAGCGCGGGGGATCATGAGGGATGCAGGAAACACGCTGTACCTCAGCGCAGTCAGCGCTTGGGAGATCGCAATAAAAGCCGCGTTGGGAAGGCTAGAGCTCAGCGGTGAGCCGACGCTCGTGATACCGGAGCAGATGGCGGCGAACTCCATTGAGCCGCTGCCGGTGCAAATCAGCCACGCTCTTCACGTATACAGTCTGCCTGCTCATCACCGAGATCCATTTGACCGCATGCTGGTCGCTCAATCTCAGATCGAGGGCCTGCCGATCCTCACGTCGGACGTGCGGATTGGGAAATACGACGTCGAAGTCGTTTTGAACTAAGGGCTCCACGGCTTCGGGATCCAAGAACTCTGCCGAGGATGGGTCGGCGGACGCTCGGATCGGATGCGGACCGGCCTTTCGTTCGATCTTTCCCATTGGAACCTGCGCGCTGACCTCGGCGCCCCGCCCCCCCCGAAATCGCGTTGAGATGGTTCCGTCGGGGAGGCCCTACGACCTCAATTGATGATGCCGCGCTTTTCCATTAGTATGGCGGTGGCCATGGAGGATTTGACGGGAAAGCACGTGCGCGGCCTGGAGCTGCTTGAGACCATCGGCTCCGGTGGTTTCGGCGTGGTCTACCGCGCCTACCAACCGACCGTTGATCGCGAGGTAGCGGTCAAGGTTATTCTTCCCGAGTTCGCAGAACACCCGGACTTCGTCGCACGCTTCGAGGCCGAGGCGCGCACCGTCGCTAAGCTGGAGCACCCTCACATCGTGCCCCTATACGATTATTGGCGCGACGACGAAAGCGCCTATCTGGTCATGCGCTTCATACGAGGGGGCAGCTTGCGCGATGAACTTGAGAGTTCCGGTGCCCTCCCGCTCGAACAGGTACGCCAGGCATTCAATCATATCTGCGATGCGCTGCAAGCGGCTCACGATCAAGGGGTCATCCACCGTGACTTAAAACCTGAAAACATTCTCCGGGATGAGCGAGGCGATGTTTACCTCACCGACTTCGGCATCGCTAAGGACCTCTCCGCGGAGGGGCTCACCAAGACTGGCGGTCTGATGGGTTCCGCGGCCTATATCGCGCCGGAGCAAGCTCAGAATGTTCCCGTCACACCCGCCACAGATGTTTACTCCCTCGGAGTGTTGCTCTACGAGCTCGTGACGGGCGAGCATCCGTTCCCGGATCAGACCCTCATCCAGCTTGTCCAGAGTCATCTCAATGAGCCGCTTCCAGCGGCCGTTGAGAAACGCCCGGATCTCCCACCCGGGATTGACGAGATTATCCAGCGAGCGACGGCCAAGGCACCCGGAGACCGCTATCCCTCTGTCGAGGCACTGTCGCAGGACCTTTTCCGCGCGTTTGAGGCACCCGAAAGAGCCCCCCGAACTGATTTGCCGGCATTCCTTCAAGGGGAGCCGGATCGAGTCATCGAGACTTTCGTTGGGCGCACGCGGGAACTCCAGTGGCTCAGAGCCCAGCTCGATTCGGCGTTGGAAGGTCGCGGAAGGGTGGCCTTTGTCACCGGGGGGCCGGGCCAGGGTAAAACCGCGCTGATCAGTGCGTTCGCCCGCCGCGCGCGAGAGCAACACCCCAATTTGGCGGTGGCCTTCGGCAGCGCCAACGCTTTCAGCGGCCTTGGCGATCCTTACCTTCCCTTCCGGGATGTGCTGGGCATGCTCACGGGAAATGTCGAGGCCAGGTGGGCCTCAGGACAGCTCTCCACAGAACAGGCCAGGGCTTTGTGGGAGTTGACCCCGTCCACGGTGGAAGCCATTGTGGAGCACGGTCCCGAACTTGTGAACGTTTTCGTGGGAGGGAGAGAGATTACGGAGCGGGCGGCCGCAGCGGGATCATCAGAAGGTAGCGTGAACGAGCTCAGAGCTCTTTCTCAGAAGAATCTCTCAGGCGAGCGCGGGGTCCAGCAGACCCAACTTTTCGAGCAGTTCTCGAATGTGCTCCGTGCGCTGGCCGCAAAGGTGCCGCTGCTGATCTTGCTGGATGACCTGCAGTGGGCGGACGGTGCCTCCATAAGCCTGCTGTTTCATTTGGGGCGGAGAATCGAATCGGCCCGCATTCTGATCCTGGGAACATATCGTGAAGAAGAGGTAGCCCTGGGCAGAGACGGCGCGCGACACCCCCTTGAGAAGGTTGTAGGAGAATTCAGACAGACACTTGGCAATGTGCTGCTCGAATTGGAGGAACAGGAGCGCGAGGAAAGTCGGCATTTTCTCGATGAATTACTTGACACCGAGCCAAACGAACTCAGTGAATTTTTTCGAAGCGCACTCTATGAGCGCACCGGCGGTCACCCTCTGTTCAGCATAGAACTCTTGCGCTCCATGCAGGAGCGAGGAGACCTGATTCGAGATGAACAGGGAAGGTGGGTGGAGGGCCCCGCACTCAAATGGGATCAGCTCCCCGAGAAGGTGGAAGCAGTAATCCGGGAGAGGATCACACGGTTGGATAACGAGTTGCGCGAGCTACTATCGGTGGCAAGCGTCGAAGGCGAAACCTTTACGGCGGAAGTCGTAGCCCGCGTGCAAGAGATGCAAGAGCGACCGCTGTTGCGGCAGCTATCCCAGGAGCTTGAGAAGCGGCACAACCTCATACGTGAGCAGGGGGAGGCACGCGTCGGCGCTAAGATTCTGACGCGCTACCGCTTCAGCCACCAGCTTATACAACGCTACATCTACAACGAACTCGGCTCAGGCGAACGACGAATTCTTCATAGAGAAGTCGCCCAGACACTTGAAGAGCTGTACCGCGACCAACTGGACGAGATCACGGTGCAATTGGCAAGACATTATCTGGTGGCGGGAGATTATGAGCAGGCTATTTCCTATTTGAGATCGGCTGGCGACCGCGCACGCCGCCTACACGCAAATTCGGAGGCGTTGGGCCTCTACAATCAGGCGCTTGAGCTGTCAGATGAGGAGCAGACTTTATATGCGGATCTGCTGGCGGCCAGAGCGGCGGCATTCGTCAATTTGTACCAGGGGGAAGAGGCGGTTCAGGATTTCGAGTCGCTGCTGAATCGAGCCCGGACCCACAACGATCAGCATGGCGAGCTGGAAGCGCTCCTGGGTCTGGCGCGCGGAAATTACATCGTCGCGTTGGATCACCCAGAAACGGGCTCTGCGCGGGCTTCAAAGGATTTCTATGAACAGGCTTATGAGTTGGCCGAGCAGCTAGACGATCCACGCGGCATGATCCGGGCCCTGGTTCCAACCACCTGGTTTACGGATTTCTGGTCCGACTTTGAGGACCAGGCGCGGGCCAACGCCGAGCAGGCGCTTCGCCTCAGCGAATCAACCGGGGACGAGATGCTGGTGCTCGAGGCAGAATTGGCGATGTTCTACACAGACCCGCTGCTGGAGCGACAGAGGCGGGGCGATCGCCTGCGCCTCCAGCTCGAAGACCTAGGGGATCTTGTTCGCCTCAACTACCTGCTGTTCGGCATGATGTTTTCAACCCTGCAGCTCGGCGAGTTTGAGCAAACGGTTGCGCACTGCAACCGGGGGGTCGAACTTGCGCATCGAATCGGCGTGCCGCCGGTCCAATATCCTACGCTCCGGGCCATCGCCTTGGCTAGGCTGGGTCGTTTCAAGGAAGCTTTCGCCTCCCTTGAGGAGGAGGTGTCCGACGAATCTCATCCGTTTGCCAACACCTTTATGAAGCTTGGACGCGTCATCATATACTTCGAGTTGCAGGCCTACCGACAAGCTGCAGAACTGCTCCAGAGCTTGCGCCAGCCGATGGAAGAGCTTGCTCGAGCCTGGATGTTGGACTCCTTCCACATGTATATGACGCGAGTGGTCCTTGAAGGCGGCCTTCAAGACGAGTTCGATCTGAAGCCGAGCCTGAGCTATTTAGAAAACATGGACACGCCGCTGGCGATGGTCGCGCTCGGCGGGCTCGCAGCAGCCGAGGGAAAGCTCGAACTTGCGCTCTCGCTTGCGGAACGTGCGCTGGTGATGGCAGAGTCCACCGGGCGACGGCCGGACGCGAGCATGGCACTTGAGCTGAAGGCATGGGTCTTATTGCTGTGCAAGCAGGCCGAAGAGGCACTTCGGGCCGCCGACAAGGGGATTTCCCTGGCCGAGAAAATTGGCTATCGACCCATGGTGTGGCGCCTGTCGGGCACCCGGGCCGAGGTCCTAGAGCAGCTGGGGAGGGGAGCCGCGGCGCTTGAGGAGCGAGAGCGGGCGGGGCGCCTCATCCGAGAGTTGGCCAGCGGCGTATCGGATGATCAGCTGCGGCAAACCTTCCTTGGGAGTGCGGCGGTAAGGAGTATTCTGATGGCGTTGGGAGAGTAGGCATGGAACTGAGAACGGGCACAGCACAAGCGGCCGGTGTTCGGCCCGAGGTAACCTCGCTGCTCAGACGTCGGGCAGAGGCATGGGTCACGGATGGGCGGAACCCCTCGATCGTACTGCTTGCCGCCCGGGGTGGAGTGACCTTCTTTCACGAAGCTTTTGGCGTCTCCTCCCCCGAAGGTGACTCGCCAGCGTTGACGATTGACGCTCTATTCCCGCTCGCCTCGCTCACCAAGCCGTTCACCGCTACCGCGGTCATGATCCTGGTGGAGGAAGGCAAGCTGGGCCTGAATCGGCCGGTTCAAGAGTACCTCCCGGAATTTGTCGGCGAGGACAAAGAACAGGTGATGGTGCATCACCTGCTGACGCATACGAGCGGAGTGAGTGATGATGAGTTCGAGAAAGTCCTCGAGAGCCTGAAGGAGGGCTTGAAGTCGGTCGATGTTCCCAAGCCAGACGAAACGCAGACCCTGCGCATCGCACGCATCCTGGCGTTGACTTATAACGGCGCGCTTCTGTTCGAACCCGGTAGCCAGATGAGCTACAGCGACCTCGGCATTTACCTAGCGGGGGAGATTGTGAGACGCATCAGCGGCCAATCGCTGGCTAATTTCTACCGGGAGCGCATCTACGAGCCGCTCGGGATGGACAGCAGCTTCATGATCGTTCCGGAGGATCAGCAGAACCGAGTTGTCAGCCGGCCCGACGACGCGCCTGGGGCGATCTATCACGATGTGGAATGGATGGAACATCCTTCCCCTTCCGGAGGGATGTATTCGACGGCAGAGGATGTGGCGCGGTTTGGTCAGATGCTTCTGAACGGGGGCAACTACGGGGACCAGAGGATCCTGAGTCCCGCCGCTGTGGCTGCGATGACACGCAATCAAATCCCGGGCATCAGCGCGAAGATGCTGGATGTCGTTTTCCCGGAGGCCAGTTGGGGGCTCGGATTGAGTGTAGGCCATCCTTTCAAAGGTCGGGTATACGGGGAAGCGCTCCCAACGCCGGACTACTTCTCCCATGGCGGATACGGCGGCGTCGAGATGTGGGTGGACCCGGAGAACAAGATTGTTGGAGCCTATTTCTCGGTTGCGCTAGATATCGATGAGATCGATTTCACCCGGCACCACTGCGATCTATTCATGAACATGGTGACCAGCGCGGCTCAGACAGATGGAGTCGAGGTCGTGGCGGAGGAAAGATCGAACCGGGATGCAGAAGTCTCAGAGGTGCAGGTGCAACCCCTGCGGACAGGCTCGCCGGAGGAGGCCGGCGCGGACCCGGCACGGGTGGATAACCTGATTCAGACCGCGCGTAGTTGGGTTGATGAAGGGACCCATCCAGCGTTAGTGATCCTCGCTGCGCGCAAAGGGATCGTGTTCCTGCACGAAGCATTTGGAGAGGGAGAGGGCGATTCCGACCTAACAGTAGATGCCCTGTTCCCGCTCGCCTCCATCACCAAACCCATCACAGCCACTGCGATCATGGTGCTTGCCGAAAGGGGGCTGCTCGGCCTGAGCCGTCCGGTGCGGGACTACATATCGGAATTCGAGGGCGAGAATAAGGAAAAAGTGCTCGTGCGAAACCTGCTCACCCACACCTCCGGCCTGACCGACGAGCGGCTCTACGAGACAGCGGAGCAGAGCGGAATCAAGGTTGATCCTACCGCGCCCTTAGAGGCCTTTGCCGCGCTGATGGGTGATTACGAGCAGCTGCTTCGCCTCACCATTTCGGTCCCGCTGTCCAGCGCACCCAACTCCGTGATGACCTATTCGGACGCCAATTTTAATTTACTCGGGGAAATTGTTCGGCGCGTATCCGGGATGTCACTCCCTCAGTTCGCCCACGAAAACATCTTCGAGCCGCTGGGCTTGCAGAATACGGTCATCGCCCCGACCAAACCGATGCGGAGCCGCGTCGTCGAGCGCCCGACCACTGCTCCAGCATACGACCTGTTAGAAGCGGCCCTCACCTCGGCAGCCCCCTCGGGGAGCGCAGGCGGTTTCGGCACCGCTATGGACATGGCGATATTTGGCCAAATGTTCTTGAACCGGGGTGCCTACGGCGACGCTCGAATTCTCAGCCCGGCTTCGACCGACGCCATGACCCGCAATCAAATACCGGGCATCCCGGCGGACCTTGGGGATGAATCATGGCCCGAGGCCGGATGGGGGTTCGGCTGGAGTATCCACGAGGCGAAAAAGTCTCCAGCCTGGAACGAACTCCTGCCCTCTCCCGGTTCCTACGACCATGGAGGCTCGGGGGGTGTGTTTCTTCTGGTCGATCCAGCTTTGGACCTGGTGGCCTGCTTTTTCTCGGTCCAGGCGAGCATGAATGATCGCGGCCTGCCAAACTCGAATACGGATCTATTCATCAATGCTGTCTTAGGCTCGATCACCGAAGTTTGAGCCGCTGGCCGCGCCCTTCCTTACAGATTTATCGTCAATACAATTTACCCGTCACATTTCCGAAACCATTTAGCGCGACCATTTACACGCGATGAGACTCAAACGTCTGATATTAGGCCTCGCGTTGGTCCTGCTGCTCCTGCCGGCGGTGATGATTGGCAGCGCCGCGGCGCTTGAGGGGTACGATCCGTTTTGCGCCGCCTGTCACACCGAGCCGGAAGTCGAGTATGTCCTGCGGAGCCTATCCGATCCTTCGGATCTGGCTTCCGCGCACACGCCCGCCAACGTAAGCTGCGTCCAATGCCACAGCGGGGAAGGCCTCTTTGGACGTTCGGTCTCCTTGCGGCAGGGGGCGTATGATCTGACAGCCTATATCTCTGGCGACTACGCGCAGCCGGCCATCACAACTAATCCAGTGGGAGAGGTAGGCTGCACTAAGTGCCACAATGCTCCGAGTTCATTGGGGGTTTTTGCCCGGACGGAGGGGGGCGTCACCAGTTCCCATTATCATTTCCGCGAATATGCGGCGGAATGGCTCGCTCGCGAGCCGGACGCACGCGGAAGCTGCGTTCTTTGCCACAATCCGCACGCACTGGACACCCTCGTGAATCAGGGCTTTGTGATCAATTCGGAACTCAGCGCGGCCTGCGAGGCCTGCCACGCGGCGCTCTCTGGGTGGGTCCCGCCTCCACGATAACACGTCAGCGCCCGGGACTGGCCGTCTTTGCAAGCCACTGGCTTAATGTTCCCCCCCTGCCCTGATTCGCGGATGCCAGAACCCAGCTCCATCCAATCCTGATTTCCGAGTGTGATCCTGCCCTCGCCCGAGCCCCGTCGCCAGACTTGCTTGCACACACCGATGGCGTTTCGGTGGAAACGCGCGGCCCGCCCGGGGATTGTTAGGATGTGCGAGGGATTGAGGTTATGGGGAGCCGTACAGCTCCCGGTGGACCACCGAAAGTGCACGTACCTGTCGTTCGGCGTGGTAGGAGGAGCGCACCAGCGGTCCGCTCTCGACCCACCGGAAGCCGATATCCATCCCAAAGTCTTTGAGTTCTTCAAATTCCTCGGGTCGAACGTAGCGTTCGATCGGCAAGTGTTTGAGGGTCGGCTGCAGATACTGGCCGATAGTCAAGATGTCCACCTGCCAGGCACGCAAATCGCGCATGGTTTGCTTAACTTCCTGCATGGTCTCGCCTAGCCCCAACATGATGCCGGACTTGGTCAACACGTCAGGATCGAGCGATTTGGCGTTGCTCAGAGTGTCCTGCGCCCACTTATATTGATCTTGCGGCTGGACTACCTTGAACAGCCGTCGAACCGTCTCGACGTTATGGTTCAAGATCTCCGGCCGAGCTTCCATCACGATCGCAAGCGCTGCTCGCGATCCCTTGAAATCGGGAATAAGAACTTCGATCGAACAGCCGGGCTGCAGCTGACGGATTCTGCGGATGACCATGGCGAAAATCGGCGCTCCGCCATCCGGGCGCTCGTCCCGGTTGACGCTGGTGATCACTGCGTGATGCAGGTCCATTTCCTGGACGGCCCTTGCGACTCGCTCCGGCTCCAGCCAGTCCAGCACTTCCGGGCGGCCGGTCTTGATGTCGCAGAAACCGCAGGAGCGGGTGCAAGTATCCCCCATTAGAAGGAACGTAGCGGTGCCCGATGCCCAGCACTCCCCCAGGTTGGGGCAACGCGCTTCTTCGCAGACGGTATGCAAACGCTTCGAGCGCATGGTCTCGAATATACGTTCGTAACCTGGCCCGCCCGGGGCGCGCACCTTGATCCACTCCGGTCGTCGGACTGGACGTTTCGGGAGCTCCTGGATCTCGACCTCAGGAATCATTGAGAAGCGATTCTACCGCAGAGCGAGTGGCGCGGTCAGTGGGCTAAAGTGCACAGCACGCAGAAGTTTACAGCGGGGCAGAAACCCCGCCGCCATCGAACATCAGCGCGTGGCCGTGAACGAAGCTGGCCGCCGGTGAAGCCAGCCAGGCGATGGTCTTCCCGTACTCGTCCAGCGTTCCCATGCGCCCAAGTGGAAGACTGGCGGCGGCCTTAGCGGACTCCTCCTCAATCGTAGTTCCAGCCGCCTCGGCGCGATCGGACATGAGCTGCTCAATCCGGTCCGTCCAGGTCCAGGCCGGATTGATCGAGTTGACACGGATGCCCTGCGGCCCTAGTTCGTTTGCCAGGCTCTTCATTAGCCCCACGACCGCCAGCCGCAGCGAGTTGGAAGTGATCAACCGCGCCAGGGGCTGCTTCACGGAGTACGACACAGTGGATACGATACTTCCTGAGCCACGCTCCAGCATATGCGGGATAACAGCATAGCTCAAATAGAGCGCGCTCATAATCGTGGTCTGAACACCTGCTTCCCAGTCCTCGATCGTGAGATCCATGAAGTTGCCGGGCGGCGGTCCGCCGCAATTGACGATCAGAATATCGATTTGGCCGTACTGGTCCAGAGCTTGTTTAACGAACGCATCGACCTGATCGCGCTCCCTGAGATCCGCGCGGACTGCGAGCACTTCCGCTCCGGTCTTCTCTCTAATCTGCTCTGCGGTCTCATCCAGCGCATCACTGCGGGCGCAGATCGCTACTCTTGCGCCCTCTTCGGCCAACGCCATCGCCGCCGCCTTGCCCAGGCCCTTCGAGGCCGCAGCGACTACGGCTACTTGGTCCTTCACTTGCAGGTCCATGTCATGTCCCTCCCGTTGTTGAACGTCTCGGCTATTGGCAATCTCCTGATTATCAGCCTTTGATATTGAGGCGTCAAACGCAGCCGCGGACTTCTCACTTATCAGGCCAGCACTAGCAAAGCTAGCACTTGCAATTGACGGCCATATATACCTGGATTAGACTGTATCTCCCCTTCGCTGCCGACAGTCTAGGCTCAACCTATAAGGAGGAGACACATGTCGAAACGCAATCTTTGGTACCCACTAGGTTCACTGGCCCTTATGGCTTTGCTGCTGGGCGCCTGCCAGCCTGCCGAGCCCGAGATCCGGGAAGTCGAAGTCACGCGCGAGGTTTCAGTCGAAGTCGAGGTTCCGGTAGAAGTAGAAGTGCCGATCGAGGTGCAGGTCCCGGAATTCCCTGAGGGCACCTCCATCCACATCGTGCAGTGGAGCCACTTCGTCCCGCAGTACGACATATGGTTCGATCCCTTCCTCGAGGCCTGGGGTGACGCCAATGGAGTTGAGGTCAGCGTAGATCATGTGGGCATTCCCGACACGACCGCCACCCTGACGGCGTCGATCGACGCCGGCGAGGGGCCGACCCTGGTTGAAGTACTCTTCGCGCCCTCCGCTTTTGTAAACGGAGTTCATGATCTAACGGATGTGAACGAGCAGGCTCAGGCGCTGTGGGGTGAGCAGGCTGCCAGCTGCGCCAACAGCTCGTACTTGCCAGCTGTAGACAAGTGGTATGGCTTCTGCCATTCCTGGATACCCGACCCTGGCGATTACGACTCCGAATTGTGGGCAGATGCGGGCTACCCAACCGGTCCTGCGACCTGGCGTGACCTGCTGGAGGGCGGCAAGGCCATCAAGGATAAGACCGGCATACCGCTGGGCATAGGGCTCTCTCCCGAGCTCGACTCGCGCATGGCCGGCCGAGCACTGATTTGGTCCTATGGCGGTTCCATACAGGACGAGAATGAAAACGTGGTGATCGACACGCCGGAGGTGGTCGAGGCGGTCGAGTTCATGGCCGAGCTTTACGATGCCGCTATGACCGAGGAAGTGTTTGCCTGGGTCCCGGCCTCCAACAATCAGGGGTTGATCGCGGGAGAACTCTCCTACATTCTCAACTCGATCTCGGCCTATCGCAGTTTGCAGAAGATCGATCCGGCGGCGGCCGACAACATCGGCTTCGGACCGGCACTGATTGGACCGCGCGGGGATCAGGCCGCGTCGGCCCACGTGTGGTCGATCTACGTCATTCCTAACTACGTGGAAGGGGCTGAACTGGAGGCTGCCAAGGCCTTCTTGCTCCACCTCACCGCCAATTCCAGTCAGATCGTCTTTAACAGCGAGCTGTACAACTTCCCGGCCTTCCCGAGCACCGTTCCGCAGCTCACAGACTGGGTGAACAAAGATCCGTTCGGCTCGCGGCCGCAGGACAAGCTGGCTTTACTGGCGGAGGCGATCAATTGGACCGTGTACCTCGGCTTCCCTGGCCCGGCCAACCCGGCCACCGGTGAGATTTTCGGGGCCAGCATCATCCCAACCATGATGGGCAAGGCCGCGCTGGGAGAGCTGAGCGCATCGGAGGCGGTGTGTGAAGCGCATGCCCAGATCGAAGATATCTTCCAGAAATGGCGGGATCAGGGCTTGGTCGGCGGTGAAGCTTCTCCCGACTGCGCTGTAGGCTAGCGAGCAATTTCGGCGCACGCCCACGAAAGTAGCCTTATATCGTTGCACCAGCGTTCGCCTAAAGGCCCGCCGGAATCCCTTTCGGCGGGCCTTAGTTCTCCAGTGACCCCCTTTGTAGAAATTCAGGCGCTCAGGAAGCACTTCGCGGATGTGAAGGCCGTAGACGGGGTTGACCTCTCGATCCAAGAGGGTGAGCTGCTCGTCATCCTGGGGCCCTCCGGTTGCGGCAAGACCACGTTAATGCGCGTGATTGCGGGACTCGAAACTCCGACCGAAGGCGAGATCTGGATCGGCGGAGAGCAGGTGACCCAACTTCCTCCCCGAGCACGGAACATCGCCATGGTATTCCAGAGCTACGCGCTCTATCCGCATATGACGGTGTATCGGAATATCGCCTTCCCGCTCAAAGCCCAAGGAGCGTTCACTAAGAGGGAAGTCGATGAGAAGGTTCGACATGCGGCGGGCGTGCTGGGGATTGAGTCCCTGCTAAACCGTAAGCCGCGTCAGCTCTCCGGAGGCGAACGGCAACGCGTGGCCCTGGCAAGGGCGATGGTGAAGGAACCCAGCCTCCTGCTGCTCGATGAACCTCTGTCCAACTTGGACGCGAAGCTGCGCGCTTCCGCGCGCGATGAACTCCAGCGGTTCCAGCGTCGGCTCGGAATCACCACGATTTTCGTGACCCACGATCAGGTCGAGGCCATGGGATTGGGGGATCGCATCGCGGTCATGTATGCAGGCAAAGTCAGGCAAGTTGGAACGCCGGACGACATCTACGGAAAATCCGCAGATACTTTCGTGGCAACGTTTATAGGATCGCCTGGCATGAACTTGATCGAGGGGCCGGAGTACACAGTGGGCTTTAGGCCCGAACACATGCATCCCGTAGACAGTGCAAAGATCAAAGATGGCGCATCAAGCTATGTGATCACCGTCGATCGAGTGGAAAATCTCGGCGCAAATACGCTAGTTTACGGCTCGGTGGATGGAGGCACTAAAGTGGTGGCCAAGATCCCCTCTACCCTTACTTTCTCCGCCTCGGCAGGAGACAGAAAGGAGTTCGCGGTCAATGCGAAATACCTGCGCTACTTCGACAAAGGTACCGGGCGCATGACCGCTCCGGATGCGCGATGAGCGTTGAGACGGTACGGCGCTCTCGATTCCGATTCCTCTTCGACAACGACCGCCTTCTTGGCTTCTTGATGCTTGCCCCGGCCGTGATCTTCATCCTGGCACTTGTTGGCCTGCCGCTTCTCCTGTCGATCGCCTTCAGTCTATCGGACGTGACGGTCGGAGATACCAGCCTGGACTACGTCGGACTGGAGAATTTTCGGCGCGTCACCCGGACGCCGCAGTTCCAGCGCGCGGTCATCGATACGTTCATATTCACCACCGCGGCCCTGATGATCATTCTTGTGCTGGCCAACATCCTGGCGGTGATGTTCACTCAGGATTTCCACGGCAAGTGGCTGGCTCGATTTTTGGTCATCCTCCCGTGGGCCACTCCAATCTCCTTGGGGACGCTGGGCTGGCTCTGGTTGCTGGATTCCAAATTCAGCCCCATCGATTACTTGTTGGTGCAGATTGGACTGCTCGGTCCGGATACGCTCCTGGGACCCGGACTTCATCTCAACTACCTGGGACGCGAGTATTTGGCGATGGGCTCGGTGATCTTGGTGCACGTGTGGCGATTGACCCCGCTATCGGCGGTGATGTTGCTGGCCGGATTGACTTCGATCGATCAGGAATTGATCGATCAAGCCCAGGTGGATGGCGCGAGCGGATTGCGAATCCACCTTCAGATTAAGTTGCCGCTCATCACACCGATCATGGCCATAGCGTCACTCTTCGCATTCATCTTGATTTTCACCGACCTGGTGGTGGTCTTTGTGCTGACGCGGGGCGGGCCAATCTATTACACCCAGGTGCTTTCTATGTGGTCGTATAACAAGGGCCTCGAGGGGGGTGCGCTCGCGGAAGGGGCGGCAATCGCGTTGTTCTTTGCTCCGGTTCTCCTGGTGGCTGCTGTTCTGATCCTTCGCACCGTTCGCAGAATCGAGGTGACGTAGGTGGCCCGAGACCGGATAAACCGTGTAGCGCTCTACACGACCGTCGTGGGGTTCTGCTTTTTCTTCGCGGCGCCCTTTCTGTGGATGATCCTCACCACCTTTAAGACCGACCGCGATCTCTACCGGGCTCAAAACAATCCTTTCCTTTTCAACGATCCCCCCACCCTGGATAACCTGGAATTTCTCTTCTTCAACACCAACTACGTGGGGTTTATCCGCAATTCGCTGCTCGTGGGCACGTTGGTTGTGATCATCACGCTGCTGCTCGCGATCCCCGCCGGATACAGTTTGGCACGCCTTGCCGGAAGTTGGGGCGAGCGGGCCAGCATTGGGATGTTCTTGATTTATCTGGTGCCGCCGATCCTACTCTTTATCCCGCTTTTTCGGATCGTTGTGGCCCTAGGTCTCAACAACAGCCTTTGGGCGCTGGTGGTTACGTACCCGACTATCACCATCCCGTTCTCGACCTGGCTCTTAGCCGGGTTCTTTGGCTCTATCCCGCGTGACCTCGAGGAAGCGGCCATGGTCGACGGCTACAGTAGGCTGTCGGCGTTTACGCGGGTTGTGCTGCCGCTATCGGTCTCTGGAATCATCGCGGTGATCGTCTTCACGTTCACCCTCACCTTGCACGAGTTCATCTATGCCTTGACCTTCGTCACCGCCTCGGCCCAGCGCACGATCAGTGTAGGCGTACCGGTCGAGCTGATCCGAGGCGACGTCTTCTTCTGGCAGTCGCTGATGGCCGCGGCGGTGATTGTCGCGATCCCGGTTGGAATTGTGTATAGCTTGTTCCTGAGTCGTTTGGTCGCCGGACTGACAATGGGGGCGGTCAAAGGCTAGGCAATTGAAAGTGAGGGTCCGCATCCCCCCGATTGCGCCTATATTTGAGTGGAGGTTTCATGTCCGACGAAGTCGTTTATCGATCCGAAATCCGGGTAGAGCGCATCAAGGGGCCCTACCGGCGCGTTTACATGCCGGTGGAGGAGGAGCCGATCTACTTCTCAACCCATTCTGAGATTGCCGAGTACTACAAGCACGAACCGGGTGTTCATCCCACCCATTCCACCACCCTCGATTACCTCGTAGCAGCAGCTGCCGGTTGACTGACCGGGACCCTCGGAGGCGCGCTGGAGGCGCGCGATATCCCCGCCGGCGAAGGCCGGCTGACGTCTGAAGCCACCGGTGAAATTGAGCTAGACGATAAGGTTCTCGTGGTCAAGCGCATTCACGTGAAATACACCCTCAAAATGGATCCGGAGAAGCGTGCGGCCGCCGAGCGGGCGCACGAACACCACGCCCGGTCCTGCCCCGTGGCGCGCACGATCCGGAATTGTGTGGACATTACGACTTCCCTGCAGATGGAAGACCTCTAGGGCCTCGAGCGGGCCACTACACCATGGGGCAGACCCAGGCAGAAATCGACCTCAAGACCTTCGCCGAGCGCATCACCGCCAACATCGAGCAGGTGATTGTCGGCAAGCGGGAGGCCGTGGAACTCGCGGTCATCGGTCTGCTTGCGGGCGGGCACATGCTGATCGAGGACGTGCCCGGCGTGGGAAAAACTATGCTGGCGCGCAGTCTGGCCCGCTCCTGGCACAGGTCGTGCTGGCCGACGAGAAGTGAGTGACGTTCTCATCATCGGCGCCGGGATCATCGGAGCTGCATGTGCTTGGCGGCTGAGCCAGGCGGGACTCAGCGTCAGGGTCCTGGATCGGGCCGCCCCGGGCGGTCAGGCCTCCCAGGCCGCGCTCGGCGTGTTAACTTTCCACGGTCGACCCGATACGATGCCCAAAGCTCTTCGGGTGCTGGCGTTGAAGAGCAGCTACTTCTTTCCGGCCGTTATAGAGGAACTGCAGGAGGCGGTCGGGGAACGCGTCCACTTTCGCCAGGAGGGCCAGCTCTTCCTGGCCATGAATGATGGCGATCTGCCATCGCTGGAAGAGACCCTGAATGTGAATCGCGAAGAGGGAGCCGCTCTTGAGCGGATCTCAATCGAGGAGGCCCTGAGGATGGAGCCGAACCTCAATCCTGAAATTGCCGGAGCACTTTACGCTCCCAACGACGCGTGGGTAGATAACACGGCTCTGACCCAGGCCTTCGTTCGCGCCGCACAGCTGGCTGGGGCCATCTTCGAACAGGCCGATGTGACGGCGGTCGAAAATGGGGGTGGGCGCGTGACAGGCGTCCGTTCCGGGGAAAATCGTTACGAAGCCGACTGGGTGGTGCTGTCGGCCGGCGCTTGGTCGGGGCAAATCCAAGGGGTCCCAGGCGTGCGGATCCGTCCGCGGCGGGGACAAGCTTATTCTGTGGAGGGTTCCTATTTCCAGCGCGTGGTCCACTCCCCGAGGGGATACATCGTGCCAAGAGGTGACACACAAACGATGCTGGGGGCGACGGTTGAGGATGTTGGTTTCGATGTCACCAATACTCCCAGAGGCCTGGGCTCAGTTTCCAAAGGCGCGTTTGAGCTCTCTCCCAAGCTTGAGACATCCACTTTTGCCGGCGCTTGGGCCGGGCTGCGCCCGGGTACTCCGGACGATCTGCCGCTTATTGGCCCATCTGCCGGACGCCCAAACTTGATTATCGCCACCGGACATTTCCGCAACGGGATCCTGTTGGCCCCGATTACCGCGGACCTGGTGAGGCAGCTCGTCGTAGGCGAGACACCAGGGCTAGATCTGCGCCCCTATTCGCCAGATAGAGCCTCGCTCAAGGTCTGAGGCGCGAGGTGCGCTCATCGGCGCCCCTTGCTCACGAGCAAACCACCCATTATCTAGAAGCAGGGTCGGAATTATTCCTCCGAGGCGATGACATCCGGTACAATGGGGCGCTTGTTCCCCAGTCGGCGAAGGAAATCCTCAGGGAACGAGATCCAGCTCAAACAGATTGCCCAGCTGCCAGCCGTGATCAGCCGCTCTGTGGCTGGCGGTCAGACTAAGCGCGGACTCTGTTAAGGCCCGCCTAGGTCTCGTGTAGGTCAGGAGAAAAAGGCTGCATGAAACATTTGCTGGCGGTAGTAGTGCTGATCGTGATCGTCACCCTCGCCGTCGGATTCCTGTTGAATCCCGAGAATCTGCTCCCTACCCTCGCCAGCGAAGAGGGCGCCTTCGTGGATCAGCTCTTCTCGTTATACGCATTTGTTATCGCTTTCTTCTTTGCCCTGATCGTAGTGATATTGCTTTACAGCACGATTGTCTTCCGTCGCAAGAAAGGGGACGACAAACCTGGAGCAAACGTCCACGGAAATTCGGTTTTGGAGATCGTTTGGACCGTAATTCCTCTGGGGATCGTGTTGTTTTTTGCGGGACTGGGTGCAGTCTATTTGAAAGATACGCTAAAGGCCGAGCCCGATGAGATGATAGTGGAAGTCACCGCTTCTCAATGGTCGTGGCGCTTCAGATATCCGGAGTTCGGTATCAGCTCCACCGAACTAAATCTGCTCAATGGTCGACAGGTGCTCTTTGTGTTCGAGTCCACCGATGTCATCCATTCTTTTTGGGTGCCCGAATTTCGCCTCAAACAAGATGTCGTGCCTGGAATCACCACTACCCTGCGGCTCAAGCCCACCTTGCCTGGCAGTTACAAGGTGCGCTGCGCCGAGCTGTGCGGCCTCAATCACGCCTACATGTTGGCTGAAGTAACTGTAATGGAGCAGGCAGAATTTGATGCCTGGGTTGCCTCAGAGATCGATTCCGGCGCGCTGGGCCCCCCGGATCGCGGCGCGAAATTGGCCGGTCTCAATGGGTGCCTGGCCTGCCACAGCACGGATGGAACCCGGTCCGTGGGCCCGAGCTGGCGGGGGTTGTTCGGTTCAGAGGAGATTCTGGAGGACGGCTCGGTGGTTCTCGTCGACGAAGCCTACTTGTTAGAGTCGATCCTGGACCCTAATCTTCAGGTGGTGGAGGGGTACCGGCCCGATTTGATGCCTAAGGTTTACGGAGACACACTTTCCCAGGAAGAAATCCAGGATTTGATCGCCTATATTCGCAGTCTAGAAAATTAACTTGCAAGAATTAATCGCGTACTCGTTTGTTGGAGGGGTAAACGCATGACGGTACTCTCATTAGGCATCGTCAGAGGCTTGGCGGGACAGCTCATCGGCAGCGCATTGGGTATTGGCGTGTCCGTGGCCGTTAGAGTCGCGATGGGGTTGCCGCTCGAGGTCAAGGAGGGCGCCATCGTCGTTGGCATCCTGGTTGGCGCCATGGGATTCATGATCGGCGTGGGGGCCTTAACGGATTGGTCCAAGTGGATGCTGGGGATTGAAACCCCGCTGCGCCTCGGTCCGCCCGAAGGCAAGCCGTCCTGGACACGTTACTTCGGAGTGGATTACAGCCACAAAATAATCGGAATCCAATACGGTGTCACCTCGATGGTGCTGTTGTTTCTGGCCGGCCTGTTGGCGCTCACTTTCCGCGTGGAGCTGACTACTCCCGGCCTGCAGTTCCTGGACAACCACACCTACAACACCATCATGAGCACACATGGGATCGCGATGATCGCCGCCATGCTGGTGGGCGTAGGCGCCATGGCAAACTACCTGACCCCGTTGATGATCGGGACCTCCGATATGGTATTTCCGCGCTTGAATGCCTTCGGCTTTTGGATCAATGTTCCCGCGGCGTTGCTTATCGGCACGAGCATGTATGTGGGAGGCTGGGACACAGGCTGGACCGCCTACGCGCCGTTGAGTGTCAACGCCCCGCTGGGGATGCAGTTTGTCCTGCTTGGCGTATTTTTAATCGGGCTGTCTTCAATATTGGGGTCGATCAACGTGATCGTGACCGTGCTCCACCGGCGAACTCCCGGCATGCACTTTTTCCGCATGCCGATTTTTGTGTGGTCCGTCCTGGCTACCAGCATCATCGCCTTCTCGGCCACGCAGCTCATCGGGCTCTCGTTCCTGATGGTCAGCGCGGAACGTGCGCTGGGTATGACCTTCTTCAGCCCCGTGTTATCTCCGGGGGCGGTGGCAGTCGGATCTCCCGCGGGACAGGTGCTGTTGTTTCAGAACCTTTTCTGGTTTTACTCGCATCCAGCAGTGTATGTTTTCATTCTCCCTGGGTTGGGCATTATCAGCGAGCTTCTTCCTGTTTTCTCGCGTAAACCATTGTTTGGCTACAAGTGGGTGGCACTGTCGAGTATGGCCATTGCGCTGATGGGTTTCTTCGTGTGGGGGCACCACATGTTTACCTCCGGCATGCTCGAAGGACTGCGGATTCCGTTTATGGTCACCACCATGCTGATCGCGGTGCCTACCGGCGTAAAGTTCTTCAGCTGGATCGCTACCTTGTGGGGCGGCAAGATCAGTCTCCAGACCCCGATGTTGTTTGTTTTAGGCGCCATTTCCATCTTCCTGATTGGCGGGCTCACCGGGCCACCAAACGGGGTGAGCGTATCGGATCTCTTCCTTCACGACACTTACTACATTGTGGGCCACTTCCACGCCGCCATGTTCGGCGGGTTTATTTTCCCCTTCATTGCCGCCATCTATTATTGGTTCCCAAAGATCACGGGCCGCATGTACGACGAAGGGCTGGGCAAATTGCATTTCTGGCTGATGACGCCTGGGTTCTGGCTGCAGAGCCTGGCCATGGCCCGCGTCGGATTGTTGGGGATGCGCCGCCGAATCGCCGATTGGGACCCGGGCCTGGGAATTGAGACCGGCCAGCTAATGATCACGATCGCCGGATTCGCGATCGGCATTTCCATGCTTATCTTTCTAGCCAACCTGATTATCAGTGCCGTGCGGGGTCGGGTTGCCAGCCCCAATCCGTGGCAATCACGCTCACCCGAATTCCAGATCCCTTCTCCGATTCCGGAACACAGCTACGCTCAGCCGCCTGTGATCACGGGTGAGCCCTACGACTATGCCGAACCCGATTCGGTTTACGTCAGCATGAGCCCGGCAAGCTCGGCGGCGGATTGAGAGGCGCGATGATCGATGGTCAGCAGGGGCGGGCAGGTCAAACGAACGAGTGCGAGAAAAAATTAAGATGAGTGACAAAAAGAGGGCGGCCTACCGGACCGGGATCGTGGTTTTTCTCGTAGTGGCCGCGCTGACCGCGGTGGAGTTTTATCTGGCATCTATCTCGGGCGCGATAGCAGTCTTGTTTTTCATCGCGCTCATCAAGGCCGCGTTGATCGTCCGATACTTCATGCATGTGAACCGGTTGTGGACTGACGAGGGTCACGAATGAGCGTCGCCACGACTACCCTTTCTCAGTATCGCGCTCAGCTTCGCAGCAACCGCCTCGGACTGTGGCTGTTCTTCATCTCGGAGCTTTTCCTGTTCGGCGGTCTGCTGATCTCGCGCTTCTATCTCTGGGGCGGCACGCGCCCCGACCTGGATCAACGGCTCGGTCTGATCGTCACCTCCATCCTGCTCCTGAGCAGCTTCTTTATGTATCTCGCAGAAGTTGGCGCCGAACACGAAAATCGGAGGTTGTTTCTTTTCAGCTTGATCATGACCGCGCTGCTCGGTACGGCCTTCTTGCTGGGTGTGGTCATATTCGAATGGGGGGGCGAGATCCGGCCCTGGGACGGCGCTTTCGGCGCGATTCTGTATGGGATGACCGGAATGCACGCGCTGCATGTCGCCAGCGGCATCGTCTTAATTCTGATCGTTGCGTACAACGGCCTCAGGGGTCGCTACACGGCCGAGCGCCATTGGGGCGTCGAAGCGTGTGCCATCTACTGGCACTACGTCGACGTGGTCTGGATCTTCTTCTATCCTGCCATCTACCTGATGGGCACCGTTCCCACCTAGGCAGTGGATGGATCGGCGGCTACTGCCGGTGGCGCATCCGAAAATTAACGCTCTTCACCCTGAAGCAGCGCTTCCAACAGCTGTGCGGTCAGCGCCTTGACCTCCCGTCCCCCGGGCCCCACCGGCCCCACACAGGCCGGACATCCATCGCGGCAGCGGCACTGTTGCACCAACCCCAACGCGCCCTCCAAGAGCTGATCGTGGAGCTCGTACAACCGCTCCGCAAGCCCTAATCCTTCCGGCGCACGATCGAACAGCGTGATTGTAGGCCCCTTGGTTTCATTGGAGCGAGTTTCGGTTAACTCCCCGAGATCGCGCGGATCACACATCAAGAACAGTGGCGCGATGTTGCGCAGGGTGTAAGCCAGACCGCCCAGCGCGCTGCGAGTGCCGCGCGCGGCTTCGGACCGAGAGTGGCAAGCTGGGCACAGCGTCATCAAGTTGTCGAGGCGGTTGGCCTCTCGGTCGTTACGATTCTCGCCCGGCAGGTAGCCATAGTCCCGGAAGGGTCGGATGTGATGCACGTCATGCGTCCGACCCTCTCGCGCCAGGGCTCCACATTGGCGGCACCGGTGTTTATCGCGCACCAATGCCGCACGGCGTGCCTTTGACCATTCTGGGCCGTAGTCATTGGGTGGAATTAGAACCCCCTCTGCTTCCAGTCGCCCAACCGTTTGCGGCCCGATCCAAAGCCAGTAGGCGGTTGTCTCGAACTGGCGCGGCGGAAGGTCGATCTCCCCGTACCCCAGCGTCTCGTGGGTGTAGCGTTTGACCTTGCGATAGGAAGCGGCTTGAGCTGTGATCTGTGCCCAGCCATACGCCCGGCGCGCAGGCGAACTCTCGTCCGCATCAAAGACCTGCTGAACTTCGAGATCGATGGTCTCCGAAGCGTTGGTGTAGTAGTCCACGCGTTCTGGCAATACCTCGGCGATGGCATTCTCCCAATCCAGCTTCTGGACGATGTGGGTGCGGCCTTCGTGTGTATACACCGCCCCCTCATGCAGCAGAATGGGCGCGGTGGCACGATCCACCTCGCCGATAACTACCGGCCGGCCGTCGCTCACGTCCTGGATCACCACGGTCGCATCTTCGCCCGTCCGCAAGGACACCGCTTCGGCGGGATAACCATCTGCCATCCAGCGGTATTTTCCATTGGAACGGTGCAGCGATCCCTCCTCCGTCAGAAAGTCGAGCAGCTCGCCCACTTCCTCAAAAGATCCGAAGTGGTCGTCGACCGCGAAAGGCAATTCGAACGCCGCGCAGCGCAGGTGGCGCAGCAGAATGGCCAGATTGTTCGGGTTGATCAATCCGTGTTCGGGCGGGTTCTCAAATAGATAGCGCGGGTTGGCCGCGACGAATTGGTCTAGAGGCGCGCCGGAGGTGACCAGCACCGCGGCGGAGGCTTCCGCCCGACGGCCGGCGCGGCCGGCCTGCTGCCACAAGCTGGCGATCGTTCCAGGATAGCCGGCAATCACGGCCGCGCCCAGCTGGCCGATGTCGACCCCTAGCTCGAGGGCGTTGGTGGCCACCACGCCTCGGACGCTGCCCTCGCGAAGGCCTTGCTCGATCTCTCGTCGCTCCAGCGGCAGGTACCCTCCCCGGTAACCACGGATGGTCTGCGGATCGCCGCCGGCGCCTTCGACGCCGTCTCGCACGTACCCGAGAATTACCTCCGTTGTCAACCGCGACCGGGCGAAGACCACGGTTTGTACATCGGCCTTCAGGAACTTTTGTGCGATCCGGGTCGCCTCCAACGTATAGGCGCGCCGGATTCCGAGGGAAGCGTCGATCATCGGTGGGTTGTAGAGGATCACGTGTTTTTCGGCTCGCGGCGAACCGTCCAGGTCGGGCGGAATCAGCCGGACCGGTGCCTCGATCAACTTTTCGGCGAGCTCCTTGGGGTTGGCGATGGTAGCCGAGGTAAGAGCGAAGTTCGGGTCGGAGCCGTAGAAGTGGCAGATTCGACGCAATCGCCGCAGTAAGTTAGCCACATTTGAGCCAAACACCCCTCGATAAACATGAAGCTCATCAAGCACGATCCATTGCAGGTTCTCAAAAAGAGCCGTCCACTTAGGGTGGTGTGGGAGGATGCCCATATGCAGCATGTCGGGGTTGGTGATGAGAATGCGCGCTCGATCCCGCACCTCGCGTCGGCCCGCGCTTGGCGTATCCCCGTCGTAGGTGCGAACAGGTACCTGATCCTTGGCATCCAGCGTCCGCAGCATCTCCGCGAGCACGGAGGCCTGGTCCTGGGCGAGCGCCTTAGTAGGGAATAGATACAGCGCCCGAGCTTCTGAGTCTGCCAGGGCAGCCTGGAGTACGGGCAGGTTGTAGCAGAGGGTCTTGCCGGAAGAGGTGCCTGTGACAACCACTACGTTTTCGCCCGCGAGCGCGGCCTCCACCGCCGCCGCTTGATGAGTGAAAAGCGGCGCGGTCCCTCGCGCCCGCAGCGCGGAGGTGAGGCGCGGATTCAGGCCCTCGGGAAAGTCAGCATATCGGGCTTCGCGGGTCGGCAGCCGCTCCCAGGCCGTCACGTTTTCCATAAAGGCTGGGTCACTCTTCATTGCGTCCAGCACTTCGCCTATGGCCATAACGCTGGGATTATAACGATCCCCCCGGTGCCGGTTCGGCGCGTGTGTGTTCAGCGGCTATTCGTTGGCAACTGGTCGCGCACGCGGCCGGAATCGACATTGCGCGGACCTTACAATCCGGCTGGCGTTTCTAGGAAACGCCGACTATTCTAGACCGAACTCGGCGATGCTAGAGTACGGGTGTCGATCGGCGGAGGGGCGCACCGCCGGATTCGGCGGGGGAGATCAGGCCATTCCTGTTAGGATTGTCAGCGCAATGAGCACTCACGAAGAAGCCCTTCTAAATAAATCCGCGTTTAAGCCTTCATCCTTTTTCCGCGCGGGATGGCTGCCCCGAATCCATCGCCGGCTCTCCCAGGTGCTTGAGACCGCCAAGATCATTAACTTCGACGATTCCTCGCGGTACATTCTGTTTAGCGATCTGCACCGCGGCAACGGGGGCAAGACCGACGCCTTTCGGCCTAACGCCGAATTGTTCCTGGCCGCACTTCAAAACTACGTGCGGCGCGGCTTTACCTACGTCGAAGTCGGCGATGGAGACGAGTTATGGAAGGGCTGGCCCTTCGAAGAAATCCGTCATGCTCACCGGCGGATTTTTGATCTTTTCCACGAATTGGACAAAGAGCGAAGGCTGCACTTGATCCTGGGCAATCATGACGTCAAGCGCAGGACCCGTCACCAGGGACAAAAGGACGGAATCACGGTGCATGAGGGACTCGTCTTTCGTCATCGCGTGAGCGGTCAGCGGCTCTTTGTCGTCCACGGCCACCAAGCCGATATCCTTAATGACCCGATGTACTTTTTCGCGCGGCGCGTCGCGAGATACGGCTATCGTCTGCGGGATTTCCTGCAAAAATGGCGGCCTCCGGCACCGTTGGAGCGCGAAAAGGGGAAGCTCGAGCATCGCATCATCGACTGGATCAACACTTACAGTCAAGTCGTAATCTGCGGACACACGCACCGAATGTCTTTCCCGTTTAATGGGGGCCCTCCCTATTTCAACACGGGAAGCGGGGTGTTTCCGGGCCGGATCACCGGCCTGGAGATTGAAAAAGGTGCCATTGTTCCTGTCCAGTGGGTCAGTCACGGCCGAGCTCAATTTGTCCGCCAGCAGCTCGGTCCGCACCAGCCTCTGGGATAGATCCCGGTTTCTAAGGCCTCCGACCGCTGGCCGCCCCAGTTTGCGGCCGCCGCTTCGATTTCCTGACCGCGGCAGGAGTCGCACTCCGCCCCAAAGCTCAAACAGCTTCTCGAGATCACCAACCCTCGACCAGTCTCCAGATCTGAGCCACTCCAAAGGTGACCGCAAATCCCATGAACAGCGGCAGGAGCGCGGTGACGGTGGTCCACCGTTTGCTGCCCGTCACCTTGTAAGTCGTGAAGATGGTCGTGCTGCACGGGTTGTGGATGAGAACAAAGATCATCGTGCTTATTGCGGTGAGCAGAGTCCAGCCGCCGGCTCTGAGGATGGCTCCCGTCGCGGCCTCCGAATTCAGCTCGAACATCACCCCCGCGCCTTCTCCCACACCGGTGATCCCGGTGACCAGGACCGTTAACATCAGGATGGTCGGTATGACGATCTCGTTGGCTGGGATGGCCACGATGTAGGCGAGCAGGATCACTCCATTGAGGCCGAGCAGCAACCCGAAGGGATTCAGAAAATCGATCGTGTGCACCGCGATGGGGGTTCCCCCGATCGTGAGGTTCGAAATCAGCCATATGACCGCCCCGGCCGGCGCGGCAAATATGAGGGCGCGCCAGAGCACCTTCAGCGTTCGATCGATGACCGAGGTGTAGAGCGTCTGCAAGATGCGCGGGGGTCGATAGGGAGGGAGTTCCAGGCTGAAGGTGGAAACCTCACCCTTCAAAACCGATCGAGAAAGGGCCCACGAGACCAGCAAAGTCAGCAGCACCCCGAGCACGGCAGTACCCATCACTACAAGCGCAACCGCCGCTCCGGCCAGGTAGCTGGGCACGAGCGCGCCGACGAATATTGTGGCGAGCACTATCTGGGTAGGCCAGCGACCGTTACACAAGGCGAAGTTGTTGGTGATGATGGCGATCAATTTCTCGCGCGGGCTATCGATAATGGCGGTGGAGATCACCCCGGCCGCATTGCAACCGAAACCCATGGCCATGCTGAGCGACTGCTTACCATGCGCGCCGGCCACCTTGAAGGCGCGATCCAGATTGAATGCTACGCGCGGAAGATAGCCGAAATCCTCCAGCAGGGTGAAAAGTGGGAAGAAGATAGCCATGGGAGGCAGCATCACGCTCACTACCCAGGCAGTGGCCAAATAAACGCCATCGATCAATATTCCCTCGATCCACCAGGCCAACCCAGCATTCGCCGCGATCTGCTTCAGGAGCGGATAAATCGTGTCGATGAGCAGGTCGAAGAGAAATGCGGAGGGGATGTTCGAGCCAATAACCGTCAGCCACAGGACCACGGCCAGGGCCAGCAGCATAATTGGAAATCCCAAGATCCGGCTGGTCACTACCCGGTCGATCGTACGATCCAAATCGAAGCGCGGCTCCTGATCCGGGCGCGTCACCGCTCTTTCAGCGATCCGGGCCGCGTCGGCGTAAATGGCTTCCACCAATTGCTCGTGCAGGTTCCCGCCGAACTCCCAGCGCATCGCCGTGGCCGTCGCAAGCAGTTGCGCTTCAGCGGCGCTCGTCACGCGGGCTCTCCTACGATGTCCACGTGTCGAGCAAGCTCACCCAGCTCTCCGCTTTGGACCACATTCCTCATACGCGCATCACCATCCAGCAGCCGCAGGGCTACCCAGCGAGAATTGGGCAGGCCCGGGAAGCGCTCTTCGACCTCGGCTGCGAGTTGCTTCACTGCCGTCTTCAAGGCACCGGACAGATACTCAATTCGGTATGGCTTACAGACGAACTTGCCCGTGGCCACCTCTTCTATGGCACCAACCAACTCATTTAACCCTTCGCCATAACGTGCGGAGGTAGGGACCACCGGCACGCCAAGGTCCCGTGCCAGGCGTCGATCGTCGACCTTCAAGCCGTGCCGTCTGGCCTCATCCATCAGGTTCAAGCAGATCACGACCCGATCGGTGATTTCCATGACCTGCAGCGCCAGGTTTAGATTGCGCTCCAGCCGGTTGGCATCCACCACAACCACCGTGACGTCTGGCCGCCCAAAGAGCAGGAAGTCGCGGGCGATCTCCTCATCCATACTGGTGGAAAGAAGCGAATAGGTGCCGGGCAGGTCAATTAGCTTGTAGCGCACGTCTCGGTATCCGAAGCCGCCTTCGGCGCGCGCCACTGTTTTTCCGGGCCAGTTGCCCGTGTGCTGACGGAGGCCGGTCAGGGCATTAAAGACGGTGCTCTTTCCGGTATTGGGATTTCCCGCCAGAGCCACGACGAAGTCCCAATCCTCCATATCCACGCCGCGCTTTAGGAGATTACCTGCCAGATGAACGGGGCAGGCTTCGCAGCCGGGTGGGGCGCTTGCCTTCGTCTTCACGCCGCCTGCTCTGCGCGTACGATTCGGATCAGATCCGCCTGTTCTTTTCGCAGGGCGATGAGCGCCCCACGAATGCGATAGGCGACCGGATCTCCGCCAGGACTGGTCAGTTCGGCTTGAAGCTCCGCTCCCGGCAAGAAACCAAGATCCTGAAGACGCCGGCGCTCCAGACCCCTGCATTGCGAAGAGATTTCAACCACCTGGCCGCGCTCACCCCGCGTCAGGTCGCTCAGCCGAGATCCCACTGAGTCTCTGCCGTCGTCCGCTGGCCGAGCGACATAGACATTGGCCGCCACTACCGGCGCCAGAACGTGTTCGTCGCCGCCCGCCCAAAAGCGGATCCGGTGGGGCGATGTTTCCACCAGCCTCACTTCCATTCCTGGGTACAGGCCTTCGGCAAGCAGCTGAGCGAACACCGTCTGCGGCTCATCCTCGATATGCACGATGTGGAGCGGCTCATCGACCGCGGCGGAAATTAGCGGTATGCCTGCGTGGGGCGCCATTTCCCCTTCCGCACTGGGGATGGGATCCCCATGTGGATCGTGGGTTGGGTTCCCCAGGCGGGCAGCAAGCGCCTCCGCTTCCTCCGAGGTCAGTTGGTGCTCATGCCACTCCGCCTGTCCGTGCCATTCCAATTCGCCGACCCCGGTTTCATCCGCAAGATAGCGCTCCCATAGGCGGTGTGCTCTGAGAATATGAAGCGCCGATTGGCGACCGACCGGGGTCAGCCGAATCGAATCGCTTTCCCCGTGCAGCAAACCGCGATGCTCCATATCCAGCAGCAAGTTCGCCGCCCGGTCGGAAGTGATCTGTAGTGCGCCAGCCAGACTGTTGACCGTTAATCGATCTCCGCTCATCTCGCATCCGAGGATGTGCTTGAGCGCGTCCTCCGTACGAACGCGGCGAGTCTGCTGCCGGGCCCGGCGCCAGCGAGGAATAACGCCGTGGCGAGGATAGAAGAGACCCGCCGCGGCGGCAAGAAGGGCCAAGGCGGCAACCAATGCGACCAGGGGTTCAGTCATTTTGGCAAACTCTACGCCCTATTAGGTAGTGCTCACCAGTTTATTAGGCTCGCCTAAATTTAGGAGGTGATTAAAGTAACTTGTTGCGTGGCCGGCAGGGGAAGCGCCAATTTTCGGCTTCCCGACGTGGCCTTGCAAGAGCGCTCGACTTGCGTGATAGTTTGCCCATGTCCATACGCGCCCGCCTGCGCTCCGCGCTGGAGTTTGTAGTATGGGGTGTCTTGCTTGGCCTGGCCTACGGCCAGGCGCCGCTGTACACCTCCCAATCAGAACCAGTACTTTCTGCATGGCCTGGCTCAAGCCGGGCAAGGACTGCTTGCGGATGATTGGCTGGCCAACACCACCGACCCATCCCCTGTTTTTACTTGGCTGGTATTCGTAACCGCGCGTTATCTCCCCCGGGCGATCTTCTACGTCTATTACTTCCTGCTGTTCGCGGTCTACCTCTACAGCCTGCGTCGTATCGCGGATCGGATCTATGAAATCGAGCGCTCCAGGGCCTCGCGATGGATCTTCTTGGCGCTGATTCTTGTGTCGCATTCGGCCGCGCTGCACATGCTGCTTAGCCGCGGGGTGGGGGGAGACTGGGAATACTTGCTGGACGGCGGGCTGGCCGGACAGAGACTGCTCGGCACCGTGCTGCAGCCGAGCAGCTTCGGAGTGTTCTTGCTGCTCTCCGTTCAGCAGTTCCTCGACCGTCGTACCTACCGTGCGGTTCTGGCGGCTGCGGTAGCGGCCACGGTGCATCCAACCTACATGCTCAGCGCTGCCGTGCTCACCCTCACATACATGTTTGTTGAAGTCCGCGCCGGCGGGAGCTACCGGCGGTCGCTCCAGGTCGGTGCTCTTGCATTGATCCTGGTACTTCCCGTGCTGGCCTACTCCCTCCACTCATTTATTCCCTCGGCCGCAGACGCTCAGGAGGTCTTGGTCCAGTTCCGCCTTCCCGCGCATGCGGTTGTCTCGGAATGGTTTGGAACGGCGTCCATCGCATCGATGGCGCTCATCGTCCTGGCACTGATCTTGACCCGCGACACTCCTCTATTGCAGGTCCTGCTGCTCTCCGCGGCGGTCGGCGTGGCGCTCACCTTGCTCCAGATCCTCAGCGGGAGCAATACCCTGGCGCTTCTGTTCCCATGGCGATTGTCCACCTATCTGATTCCACTCTCCACGGCTGTCCTTGCCGGATGGGTTGCGGTTTGGGTACGTGACCACACAAGGCCGCGGATCGGGCGTGTCGTTCCCGTGGCCGGCATCCTGATTATCGGCCTTTCGATCATAAGTGGTCTGATCTGGATGGCGGTTCAGGGCCTTCAGCAGCGGATCGCTCCTGAGCGCGCCTTATATGATTATGTGCAGGCGGAGAGACAGTTTGGGCAGCTGTATGCCATTCCCCCCCAAGCTGCAGGACTTTCGGCTGGCAACCGGCACGCCGATCCTGGCAGATTTCAAGTCCATCCCATACCGTAGAGGAGAAGTGCTCAACTGGTACAACCGGGTGCGTTTGCTCCAGTGGTTCTACCGGCAAACGATTGATTGCGGCCTCCTGGGAGATTTCATGGATGAGTACGGGGTGACCCATATCGTGCTCGGGCCTAGGCAGCTGGGTCAGAGCTGCCCGGAAATGCGGGAGCGTTACAACGATGGCCACTACGCGGTTTATGTGTTGGAGTCCCAGCCCTGACCTGTCCTCGGTTGCCTCTCGAGAGGTAGTCGCACGATGCCTGAGCTTCCAGAACTAGAAATCGTACGCGACGTCCTTCAAGCCCGATTGGGCGGACGAATCGTGGAGCGCGTAACACTCTCGGGCCGCGGCGGGCCGATTGTTGCGCGCGATCTGACGGGGCGCGGCTTCGCCCAGACCCTGACCGGCGCACGTATCGGGAAGATTCGGCGCCGTGGAAAATTCATGGTGTTTGACCTGCTCCCAAGTGCAGACCTCCATCTGGTCGTAAACCCCAAGCTTACGGGGCAATTCCAGCTCGCTGTTCCAGGCGCCAAAAAGGCGGGTCCGGTCCACGTTACCTTGCACTTCGCCGATCCTGAAGAGGAACTCCGCTACGTGGATCGAAAGCGTATGGGTCAGCTCTACCTGACCACCGACATGGCCAAAGTGCCCACGTACTCCGACATGGGGCCGGACGCCCTGGCAATCTCACAGGCGGAATTCGTCGCTCGCTTGAGGCGTTTCAGGGGCGAGATCAAGGGAGTGCTGGCGCGCGAGCAGTTTGTGGCGGGCATAGGCAACGCCTACGCGGACGAGATACTGTGGAAGGCTAAACTCCATCCCTATCGTAAGCAGACGGAACTCAATGTCCTAGAGGTCGAAAATCTCTACGTCGCAATGCGAGAGACCTTGCTCGAATCGATCGACAAGGTCCGCGTGGCCCTGGGCGAGGACGTGCATTTGAAGCCTCGCGATTTCTTCTCGGTGCATATGCGCGGCGGCAAAAAATGCCCCCGCTGCGGCGGGAAGGTTTCTGAGATCTCGGCAGGCGGAAAAATCACGAATTTCTGCCGCACATGCCAGCCCGGCGGGCTGATCCGGGGAATGTAGGGAGCGACTTCGTCGGGGTACCGAAACGAGATTTTGGCGGCCCGGGAACTCGTAACGCCACCCCGCTTGACAATTGACCCGGCAGAATGTATATCTATCTTAGATTTAGGCAAGCCTAACATTCGGTATAAGGTCATGCTCACACAGGCCGTTGAAGACTATCTTAAAGCCATCTATGAGTTCCAGGCTGAGGGCGGGAAGGTGTCCACCACCGGCTTATCGGAGCAACTTGACGTCGCGCCGGCCTCCGTCACCGGAATGGTAAAGAAGCTGGCAAAAATGAAGCTTGTGGTCCATGAACCCTACCAGGGCGTGGAGCTGACCTCGGCCGGAGAGAAAATCGCGTTGGAGGTCATCCGGCACCATCGCCTGGTCGAGAGTTACCTGGCTGAAGCATTGGGGGTTTCCTGGGACAAGGTCCACGAGGAGGCCGACCGATGGGAGCATGTGCTCTCGGAGGAGATGGAAGACCTCATGGACGACAAGCTTGGCCATCCCACCACGGATCCCCACGGCGCACCAATCCCCGCCCGAGATGGGTCTATGCCCAGGTCTAAACTCCGTCGACTTTCGGAGCTTGCACCCGGAGAGGCCGGCGTCAT
Organism: Chloroflexota bacterium; assembly: GCA_022561385.1. GTDB lineage: Bacteria > Chloroflexota > Anaerolineae > Anaerolineales > E44-bin32 > JADFRG01. Next base: position 25,506 of record JADFRG010000006.1, on the reverse strand, counting down.
CTCGGAGGTCAACGACCACGACGCCGAGTTGCTTCGTTATCTCGGAGAGTTGGGGCTCTTCCCGGCCGTGAAAGTGCGCGTGATATCCAGTGCCCCCTTCGACGGCCCGGTCACGGTCCGGATCAATGGGGACAAACATGCTCTGGGTCGAGAGGTCGCAGGGCAAATCCTGGTCGAGCCGCTCCCATAAACCCCTGGACCGATTTTCCAGCCTAATTTCCCCCAAGAAAAATAGGCGCACCGAGGTGACCAGCGGTCTCGGGACCTCCACACGGCGCGGGTGATAGAATCCGGCGGATTCTCGGAATCTAACCGTGAGATTCGGATCGTTTCATGTCCGCCTGCTGTTAATTGCCTTGCCTCTGTACGGTCTGGCTTGCAATTTGCCTTTGGGTCTTATTGAGGAGGCCACCGGGCTTTCGCTGGGCAGCGAAGAGACCTCTGATTCGTCCCAATCCACCTCGGTAAAGGGGCGGCCCTCCGAGGGAGGCTCTTCGGAAGATCCCAACGCCGAAACGAATCCTGCTGGTCCACTCCCATCGCAGGACGAATTCATCCCGGCTGAGGTCCGCGCGCAGATGGACCAGATCCAGGATGAGGTCGTACTGTTGCGAGGCCTGCAACCTACCGGTCCCGTGGAGCGGGGCTTGCTCTCGGAGAAGGAGTTGCGCCAGTATGTGCTCGACGATTTCCTGAGTGATTACAGCCAGGAGGAAGCGCGGGACGACGCCCGGTTTCTGGCACTACTTGGACTGTTAGATGCCGATTACGCGCTCTTCGATCTGTACCTCGACCTGTACAGCGAGAATATCGCAGGATTTTACGACGACGAAATTCAGCAGCTGTTCGTGGTCCAAGATTCACAATTTGGAGGGCCCGAACGCCTGACCTATGCGCACGAATACACCCATGCGCTGCACGATCAGACCTACGATTTAGACGAGGGCCTGGGTTTCAGCCATGAAGCCTGTGAGAAGGACAGTGAACGCTGCGCTGCCCTGCAGGCCCTGCTCGAAGGCGATGCGACCCTGCTGGAAACGAGATGGCTGCTGACCTACGCCTCCGACGCTGATTTTCAAGAGCTGCTGGATTTCTATGACTCGTTTTCGAGCCCCACTTATGAGTCCGCTCCAGAGTTCATGAAAGAAGATTTCTTGTTCCCATACACTGCCGGCTTGGATTTTGTGGAACACTTCTTCTTGAGCGGCGGTTGGGCAGCGGTCGATGCACTGTACGCCGATCCGCCAGTATCAACAGAGCAGATATTACACCCCGGACGTTATCCCGATGACGTGCCGGAGCCCCTGGTGGTGCCGGAAGTGCTCGATTCTTTGGGGTCGGCCTGGAGGGAGATGGATCGAGACGTACTGGGCGAGTGGTTCACGCTCCTGACCCTCGGAGAGCTTCTACCCGACGAGCAGGCGCAGACTGCGGCCGAGGGCTGGGGCGGCGATTATTACATCGCCCTTCACGACGATTCCCAGGAGCGCGGCCTGCTGATTCTCACGACAAGCTGGGATACCGTGCGCGATGCCCATGAATTCTATGGGGCCTTCCGCGATTATGGAGATTCCCGCTTCGGTGAGCGGACCTTTTCCTCTACCACCCGATCCATCTGGGATTCGACAGCCAACTGGAGCTCCATCGAAATCGCTGGCAACCAAACCCTCTGGATTTTGGCACCCGATGCCGAGATCGGCGAGCGGCTCCGCGAGTCGCTCACCTTCCCGGCCGAAGTACTTGGGTAGTCAGATACGGGCTGCCGCGTTGAGCGCCGATCCGACTGCGCCGGACAGGCGAACGCTCGGTGGTTCGACAGAGACCAACCCCGCGGCAGGCGGTTGGTCGAAGCACTTTTTGCCTGTCCCGATCCTGGCTTGCCGAGCGGCCCTTGGCATCTCTCTTGGAGGGGTGCCTGCCGACCACCTAACCCCGTCAGCCTAAGCGGATCAATTGGTCGCGCTCCGGTCCCACGGAGACCTGCCGTACAGGAACTTCGCTCAAGTCTTCTACTCGCCGAATATAAGCTTGCGCCTGCGGAGGAAGTTCGTCCCATGTCGCAGCCGATGTGAGGTCGCGCTCCCAGCCGGGCAGCTCCTCGTAAACCGGCTCGAAATCGGCCAAGTTGCTTGAGCCGAACGGGAGGGACCGGTGTTCGCCAGCCTGATCTCGATAGGCGATACAGACGCGGATCGGATCCAGGCCGGTGAGGACATCCAGCTTGGTGAAGGCCAATTCTGTCATCCCGTTGACCCGCACCGAGTACCTGAGCAAGACGGTATCCAACCAGCCGACTCGGCGGGGGCGCCCGGTTGTGGTTCCGTACTCATCCCATGGGTTACTCCCGGACCCGCGCAGGCGCTCGGCAAGCTCGCCTTCGACCTCTGTTGGAAATGGATGCCCCCGCACCTGCCCGGGTTTGAAAGGCCTTCGTGACTCCGATCACACGCCGAACGGGACGCACTCCCACGCCCAGGCCCGATAAAGCACCCGCGGCGGTTGTTGTGGAACTGGAGACAAAGGGATAGGTCCCGTGGTCCAAGTCCAACAGCGTACCCTGTGCGCCCTCGGCCAGGACCGTCCTGTTTCCGCTCAGCTGGTCTGAGAGGAGACCGCAAGTATCGGCGAGCTGCTCTTGGCTCAGCAGGCCGTAGTCCGCCTGCGCCTCTGCCAGCGCCACCCAAAGTTGCCTCCATAACCGACGTCGATTGTTCTCACTCCACAGACGGCGCATGGTTGGCGTGCCGTAACGCCAGCCGAAGGGAGAAACATAACTCTCGAAATCAGTCATTCCGATTTGGCCGTTGCGTCTAACAGCCGGCAACTTTGCGCTCTCCCCCACACTCGATTGGGGCCCCAAACCTCGTCGCCCCCCCAACTGCCGCTGTGGGTCGGCTGCCTAGTGCTCCTTCGACAGGGCTTCTAGCGCCTCGTCCAGGCGGTCCGTGAGCTCGGGCTTGCGCGGCTTTCGCCTTCCAAGCGCTTTCAGGCGTTCGATTGTCGTTTGGGAGGTGCGGATCATCAGGGTTCTCAGCTCCGCACCCGACAACTTCTTTCCGCTCTCGAACCAGCTTGCCGCCGCATATCCCAATGCGGCGGTGGTCCCAGCGGCGACACCGGCCGAAAGCAGCCAGGCGGGAGGCCCGCCAAACTTGCTCAGCTCATAAAAAACCAGCCGCCCTAACGCACCCATACCAAAGGTGGCAATCAATTCCCGCGCGCGGGCCAGATTGATGCGGTAGGCATAAACCCGCGCGATCCCCAAAACCATCGTCACCTGAATCCCTATCAGCGGGATGAAATCTATAATCGGCAGCGGAGTGAAGCCGATGATTCCCGCTGCTGAAGCTCCCCGCCTGATGACCGCCTGCGCGAGATTTCTGCGAAATGCCGGCAGCGCTTCTGCGAGCGCCACGAGAATTTCCGGCTCCTTTCTCACCATGGCAAACAGGAGCTCCTCGAGTCCCTCCCGGTGAAGGGCGCTTATCGGGACCACCTCGTCGGGGCTTAGCTTGAGCGTACCGATCGCGCGACCGATTACCTCGCTGACTTCATCACCCACCAGGTCCATCTTGTTCAGCGCCACGATCATTGGGACCCCGTGTCCGCTCAACTCCTGATGCAGCGCTCGCTCCGGATTACGTACGCCGTGAGACGCATCCAGTAACAACACCACCAGGTCCGCGCCGCGAGCGGCCCGAAGGGCCTGCTGCCGATCTATCTCGCCTGCTTTCCCCTCCGCGTCGGTCCCCGGCGTGTCCACCATGGCGAATACTCCCGCGTCGGCCGACTGTACCTCGCGGGTGGTCCCTGGGACCGCACTAACTTCGGCGGGTTCCTCGTCTGGCCGAATCAGGGCATTGTAGAGAGTGGATTTCCCCACGTTTGCGGGTCCAACGATGGCGACCTTGCGTTTGGTTCCCGCGACCAGCCGCAGGTGCTCTGCGGCCTGGTCGATGAGTTCCCGCCAGCCCTTGAGACCGCCAGGCACCCGCTGCAGCCCACGCTCGATCTCGCTCCGCGTGCCCTTGGGGAGATTGCCCCAAGCACGCTGGAGCTCATCACTCCATTGCGTCATGTGTTCTGTTCGGTCTCCCTAAAATCTGCTTGGTTGGTGTGGATAAGGCGCCGTCCGCCTGTGGAAAAAACCGCCTGGCTGTAGATCGTTTCCGCCAAGCGGTGGAGTGGCCGCCGGGATTCTCCACAGCTTCGCTTGTATCGCGCGTGCGGGCGAGCTATCCTGTGTGGGTTAAGGGTTGTCCACAAGCCTTGCACTCGCGAGTGTGCAAAGATTCGCCCCGCGGGGTGGACGCTTTACGCTTTGCGGGACGCGTTTTCCACAAATCCACGCCCCCTACGGCTACTACGAATCTTAACTGGTAAAACAGGGAAAGAGTTGGTTATTAAGACGGTCTGTGCTCAAAACGCGCGAGTAGGCTTTCGGTCTCTCCGGCCGAAGGATTAACTGACCCAGCCGCGCAGCTTGACCGCTTCCGCCACTTTGCTTACCGCTACCAGGTACGCCGCGAGCCGGTTATGGACCTTGTGTTCCTGCGCGGTATCGTGCACAACATGGAAGGCGGAGGTCATCTTCTCATCAAGGCGCTCGTGTACCAGCTGCTCTGTCCAGTAATAATTGTAGGAGTTCTGCACCATTTCGAAGTAGGAAACGGTCACGCCGCCCGCGTTGCACAGAAAGTCGGGTATTACGTAGCAGCCAGCTTCGTAAAGGATCTTGTCCGCCTCGGGGGTTGTGGGCCCGTTTGCCAGTTCAACGAGAAACTTTGCAGAGATCTTGTTGGCATTCCGCTCCGTGATGACGCTCTCTAGCGCGGCGGGAATGGAAATGGTGACATCCAGCTCAAGCAAGGCCTCGTTGGTAATGGGCTCGGAGCCCGGGAACTCAACGACGGAGCCGGTTTTCTGCTTGTGGGCGAAAACGGCGTCGTATTCTAGACCACCCTTGTTGTAGATCCCGCCCCGGGAGTCCGAGACCGCAACCACCGTAAGGCCGAGCAGCTCAACACCGAGTTTGTGGGCAAAGGAGCCCGCATTTCCATACCCTTGGATGGCGGTCGTAGCGCCGTCCAACTTGATATCCAAAAGCTTGCCCGCCTCCCTCAGGCAGTAAAGTCCGCCGCGGGCAGTTGCATCTCCTCGCCCGGCCGACCCCCCGAGAGCCAGGGGTTTGCCGGTGATCACGCCGAATTCGTTGTGTCCCTTCATAAAGGCATACTCGTCCGCCATCCAGGCCATGATTTGAGGTGTGGTGTACACGTCGGGCGCGGGAATGTCCTTTTTGAGCCCGAGAATTCGGCCCACCTGTCGGATGTAGGCTCGGCTGAGTCGCTCGAGTTCGCCGTCCGACAGCTCCTTGGGATTGCAGATCACACCGCCCTTGGCGCCTCCCAGCGGAATGTCAACTACGGCGGTCTTCCAGGTCATCCAGGCCGCCAGCGCGCGCACGGTGTCGATGGTTTCGTCCGGATGAAAGCGGATGCCTCCCTTCGTGGGGCCGCGCGCGTCGTTGTACTGAACTCGGAAGCCATGGTAAATCTTGGTGCTTCCATCATCCATTCGCACCGGCAATGTCACGTGAAGCTCGCGCATTGGCCAGCGCAGAAGGTGGTGGATCGCAGAATCCAGCTCCAGAAGCTCGGCAGCCTCATCAAGTTGCTGCTGCGCAACCTCGAACGGATTTGGAGAAGGCTCGAGCTTGATATCAGACTTTACTGCAGTTGCCATTGGCATTTGTCTCCTTGCCGGATCGCCGGCAGCGTGGGTCGGTCGCCTACGAATAATATATCTCAGGGGGCGCGGTTCCAGTAGCGAGTGTCACCTACCAGATTGACTCTGCTCTTGATCATTGAGAGCAAGAAGCGCCGCATCCAGCTCGGTACGGACTCTGGCCGGATCGGCTTTGCCCCGAGTTTCCCTCATGATCTGCCCCACAAACCATTCTGAGAGAGCGGGCTTTCCCGCCAAGTATTCGGACACCTGATCGGGGTTGTTGGACAACACCTGCTCAACAATAAGGCGGATGGCGGCTTGATCCTGGACCTGAGCCAGCCCTTCTTTTTCCACGACAGATTCGGGGGAGCCGCCTTCGGCGAAAAGCACGTCTAGGACCGCCTTGCCTGATGCGGCGCTTATCTGGCCTGTCTCGACCAGTGCCACCAGTCCGGCCAAAGCCTCAGAGGTCACCTTCGATTGGTCGATCTCAACGCCGGCCTCGTTGAGCAAACCAAACAGATCGCCGGAAAGCCAATTGGCGATTTTTACCGGGGAAGTACCCTGCGATGACTCGATGGCCGCCTCGTAAAAGGCTGCGGTGGACCGCTCGGCGGTCAGGACCCCGGCCGCATAAGCGTTTAAGCCGTACTCGCTCATGAACCGCGCGCGTTTGACGGCAGGCAGCTCGGGCAGGTCGGCTCGAATTTGTTCGACCCATGTCTCATCGATATGTAATGGCGGCAGATCCGGCTCCGGAAAGTACCGGTAGTCATGCGCCTCTTCCTTGCTGCGTTGTGAAACCGTTATCTGCTGTTCTTCGTTCCATCCCAGGGTGTCTTGCGCCACCGGCTTGCCCGACCGCAGCAGGGTCGCCTGCCGATCGATCTCGTACTCGATCGACCGGCTCAGGGCACGAAACGAGTTCAGGTTCTTGATCTCCGTTCGAGTCCCTAGTTCCACTGAGCCGGCGGGACGCAGGGAGACGTTGGCCTCGAAGCGCATCACGCCCTTTTCAAGATCCCCGCTGTTGACCTCCAGGTAGCGAAGCAGCGACCTTAAGGACAACGAATAGAGGCGCGCCTGATCCGCGGAACCCAGGTCGGGTTCGCTCACAATTTCAAGCAGCGGCACACCAGAGCGGTTGTAGTCCACAAGGGAGTGTCGCTCACGATGAACGAGTTTCCCGGTATCTTCCTCGAGGTGTACGCGGCGAATGCGCACACGCTTCGAGGAGACTGGCGCCGAGGGGTCGTCAATTTCGATCCATCCGTCCGTGGCGAGTGGAAACTCGTACTGCGTGATCTGAAACCCTTTGGGCAGGTCGGGGTAGAAGTAGTTCTTGCGGGCGAAGACGCTCGTCTCAGCGATAGAGCAATTGAGCGCCAGCGCCACGCGGAGCGCATATTCGACGGCTCGCTGATTGATTACCGGTAACGAGCCGGGCATGCCGCTGCAAATTTCGCACACCGAGCTATTGGGCTCGGCCGCTGTGGAATCCACGACCGCGCAACCACAGAACATCTTGGACCGAGTCAACAGCTCCGCGTGCACTTCGAGGCCGATGACGGGGTCGAAGTCGGTCACCGGCGGTCAGAGCTCCCGGATGCGCCACTCATCGTAGAGCTCGCCATAAAACAACTCAAAGGTTCGTCCGTCATCCACGCGCACTCGAAACTTGCGACCCTCCGGAATGCGCCAAGCGTCCTCGATCTCGGTGATCGGTAACCGCGCGCCCTCCCAGTTCAGAATGACGGGGCGCTCCGCATAGGTGTGCCCCGAACGGCACTCGACGATCTCGCCTATCAGCCGTTTCCCCGAACTTGCGAAGCGTCCCCGACGTTGAACGAACCCTCCAGATCCGAGATCTGGCACCCCCGTCCGATCAGCGAGTCGTGTACCTTGCTGTCCTTGATCAGGGAGCCTTCGTCAACGATCGAATCTCGAAGCGAAGAGTGTTCAATTACACACTCGGCACCGATTGACACATAGGGGCCGATCACAGATCCGGTTATATGCGCGGAGGGATCCAGGAATACCGGAGGCTCTATGACAACCCCGTTGCCCGCCAGAGCGGTTTCGGTGTTGTCTCGGCCATGGTCGAGCAAGTAACGATTGGTCTCGAGTATGGCACCTTCGGTACCACAATCGTTCCACGCCTCGACTGGAACGGCGTGCAACTTCAATCCGTCGTCCAACATAACGTTGACTGCGTCGGCCAGGAAGAACTCGCCCTTAAGCATGGACCCACGCTCCATCTGCTGCTCAATGGCTTCGATTAGACGCTCCGCCTGTTCGAAATAGTAAAAGCCCACTACGGCCAGGTTGCTCTGCGGCTCGTCGGGCTTCTCGATCAGGCGCAGTACCTGATCCTCCGCATCGACTTCGACCACGCCGAAACGGCGCGGGTCATCCACCTCCTGCACCCAAATCGCGGACTCGCCGTCGGGCACATTGAAATCCGTTTCTATGAGCGTGTCGACGAATCCGATCAGTGTGGGCCCGGCCAAACCCTCGCGTGCCAACCAAATGGCGTGCGACTGTCCGGAGAGCTCCTCCTGAACGACGTACCGCACGCGCAGGTCCGGGTAACGTTCGCTCATATAGTCCCGAATCTGATCACCAAGATAACCTACGATGAGGACTACCTGCTCCAGGTCGGGAAGCGCGAGTACCGGATCGAGGAAATGAGCAAGCACGGATTTCCCCGCAACAGGAACCAACGGCTTGGGCTTTGACCAGGTGTGTGGGCGAAGCCGCGTTCCGAGCCCCGCCATCGGCAAGACCAAATTCATAATTCGGGCCAGCTCGTGTGCCAGGAGGTGGCGGATTGATAAGTGTGCGCTGCAGAAAACAATTGAGCCTCCTTTAAATGAGGGGCCATAAATTGCATTCCAATCGGCAGGCCATCGGAATCAAAACCCACCGGGAAGCTCAGCCCGGGTATGCCGGCCAGGTTGGCCGGGAGCGTAAAGACGTCCTCTAAATACATTGACAACGGGTCGTCTCCGTGGGCACCGATGCCGAAGGCGGTGGTTGGTGCCACCGGACAAGCTATCAGATCCACGTCCTTGAAGGCCGCATCGAAGTCCTGCTTGATAAGGGTACGCACCTTCTGTGCTTGCCCGTAATAGGCATCATAGTACCCGGCCGAAAGAGCGTAGGTCCCGAGCATGATACGGCGTTTGACTTCGTCCCCGAACAGCTCGCCACGGGTCACGAAGTAGTCATCCGGGTACTTGCCCGGTCCACGTCGGGGGCCGTAGCGCACGCCATCGTAGCGGGCCAAATTTGCCGAGGCCTCTGCCGGCGCAATAAGGTAATAAACCGGGACGGCCAGATCGGTGTGGGGCAAGCTAATTTCTCTGATTTCGGCCCCCATCCCACGGAAGGCATCGATGGCCTCGCGCACTGCAGTTTCTACCTCTGGCTGGAGGCCTTCAATGAAGTATTCCTTCGGAACCCCGATGCGGAGCTCGCGGAGGTCGGCGCCGTTCAGCCGGATCTCCGGCACCGGATCTGTGACCGACGTCGAGTCCAGCGGATCGTGACCCGCCATGAGCGAAAATATCGGGGCCAGATCCGCTATGTTCCGTGCTAGCGCACCCACGGTGTCTAGAGACGACCCATAAGCAATCAGCCCATAACGGGAGATCCGACCATAAGAGGTCTTCAGGCCGGACACACCGCAGAACGCGGCCGGCTGACGAACGGAACCTCCCGTATCCGTGCCAAGGGCCGCGAAACACATGCGGGCCGCGACCGCGGCCGCCGGTCCTCCAGAAGACCCGCCCGGCACCCGGTCGAGATTCCACGGGTTGTGGCTCACCCCGTAGGCGGAATTTTCCGTAGAGGAGCCCATGGCGAACTCATCTGTATTGGCCTTGCCTAGAATCACCGCGCCAGCCTCGACCAGCCGGGTGACACTCGTGGCGCTGTACGGGGGACGGTAACCCTCCAGGATCCTGGAACCGCAGGTAGTTGGAACACCTTCTACGCACAGGACATCTTTTACGGCGATCGGAATGCCAAGGACGAGCGGCAGCTCTTCGCCAGGGCGGGTCTTGAATTTCCGATCGGCTGCTTCTGCTTGAGCCAGCGCCAGGTCATCGGTGACCGTCAGAAAGGCGTGCACATCGCCGTCAATGGCCCGGATGCGGTCCAGGCAGGCACGCGTAAGCTCGGTGGAAGATACATCGCCGGCGCGTAGGGCGCTGGCGGCTTCAAGCATGCTGAGGTCGGTGAGCTCCGCCATTTTAAGGTCTGATATTTTGGGAAGGCACTGTTGAGGCTGGGTCTATCTCTCCGGAGGGTTAGGGCGCCTCAAGGCTCCAGCTCAAGTACCCGCGGGACGCGGAACATGCCACCTGCGGGATCCGGAGCGTTTGCGAGCAGCTGATCGCGAGGTGGGCATGGGCGTACCTCGTCTGGCCGGAGCGGCGCATTCATAGGAAGCACCGAGGCGGTCGGGGAGATCTCAGAAGTGTCCACCTCATTCAGACGTGCGGCATAGTCCAACACATCCGAGAGCTGGCCGGCAAAACGTTCGACCTCCTCGTCGGTCAATTGCAGTCGTGCGAGGTGGGCAATTGCCCGTACCTCCTCATGCGTCAGCGCCATAGCTCGGTATTATAGCAAAGCGGTCTTCTCTGGGATCAAAAACCATAGTTGCCGGGAAGGCGATGCCCCTTACCGACAATGTATACCTGTTAATGGGATGCTTGCCCAAATGCTCACAATGCACGAAGTACATAAAGCGATTGGCCTGATGCTTGTCCTCGCGGCCTGCACACGAGAGCAAACCGTGAGCCCTAAACCCACTCCCGAATCCGCACGTGAGGCCATCCTGGAAACTTTCTCGGTTCCCACCCGACCCGCCCTCATCCCTACGGTCGACACCTCTCAACACAGCGTGCCCCTGGACCAGATCTACTTCGACACCTTCAACCCGGCCAATCGCGCGGTGCCGTTGGACCAAGCCACACCAGAGCTTGTCGAGCGACTGATTGACGCCATACCGCCCATCCATGCGCCAAAGTATGAACCAGCAGCCGCAGCAGACTGGCTGGACGACGAGGACATGATTATTGGGTACGCGACTGGCGAGCAGGCCTGGGCATACCCCATTCGTATCCTGAATTTCCATGAGATCGTGAACGAGAACCTGGGTGGAGAACCCGTGCTGATCTCATACTGCCCACTATGTTTCAGCGGTATCGTTTACAGTCGGCGACTCGGAGATCAAGTACTGACCTTTGGCAACACCAGCGCGCTCTACGAATCAGACATGGTGATGCTCGATTACGAAACGGGCAGCTACTGGTGGCAGGTCCCCGGGCAGGCCATCGTTGGCCCGCTCACCGGAGAGCAGCTCGAAATCCTGCCAAGCACGGTTACAACCTGGCGGGGGTGGCGCGAGCTGCATCCCGACACTCAAGTGCTCTCAAGGGATACCGGGTTCGAGCGAAACTATGACCGGGACCCGTTTGCAAGCTACGCTGAAATCCTAGACGGTGGCCGGTTCGCCTTCCCAGTTGGCGAGGCGGCAAGAGATCCGCGCTTGTCGCCCGCCGCGGTAGTTCTGGCGCTTAAAGTCGAGGGGACCGCGGTTGCATATCCTTTGGAGGCGTCCGCGCCGTCCGTGATTCATGACGAAGTGGGCGGAATACCCGTGGCCATCTTCCTCGATCCTGGCTCTCGGACTGGGGCGGCATTTCACCCAGTCGCAGCGGGTGAATTGCTGCATTTTGACTGGACCGAAGCGGGACCGATCGACGAGAACACCGGCAGTCTGTGGGATCTCGCGGGCCGTGCGATCGATGGGCCACTTAGCGGCGAACAGCTCAAGCCGTTGCCGACGAAGACAAGCTTCTGGTTCGCAATCGTGGCCGCCGAGCCGAATATCGAGATCCGAGGGACCGTTGATGGGAATTGAACTCCTGAAATCGGCGGCAGGTGAAAAGCTTGCCCCCTGGCGCCCTCCTGCGTTGCTCAGGGTTGGAAAACTTGTGTGACGATGATGTCGAAAGCTTCGTTCGAGACGGACGAAGCGACGAGAATGAGTTCGCCAGGCAATGCGGAAAGATCCGCCATGTATCCGGGGGGAGCGATCTGGTGTAGCGGCGTCGTGGCGGAGGATCCTGCAATTTGCGCCCCGCCTCCGCAGTCTAGGCCGACCTCGACCGGAGTGTCCGCAGGGACAAATACCACGCGGCTGCCGCTGACCTTGTACTTGCCCTCGACCATTCCGCTAGACTCGCAACCGATATCGCTGCTTTCCCCACTCCAATCCTCCACGTAGCTGCAATCTTCGTTTAGGGTGAGAGTTTTTCCTTCCACGGTGTAGGTTGGCAGCGCGATGCCGCCCGTCACTACCTGAAATTGAGTTTGGAACCATTCTCCGACCCAGTCGCCGGCGCAAGGCCCAGGGGTCGGTGTGGGAGTAGTGGTGGGAGTCGAGGAGGGGATCGGTGTGAGGGTCGCTGTGGGATCAGGGGTAGGGGTTGGGGAGGGTGCGGCGCATGCCGCAGCGATAAGTAAAAGCAATGGGCCAAGGGCAATCGCGTACGGTTTCATGAAGAGCGCCGGAGCATAACACAGCCCCAAGGATCCCGCCCGCGGGGGCGTTTTGCCCCTGATTTATACTTAAGAGACTCCCAAGCGCGCAACCGCGCACCTGAAATGTCCCTATCTGGGGTGGCGATTGGATTCGTGGCCACTCGCAAACCCCGACTATGCAACAGGCGCCGGGCGAACTTCGCTGAGGAGGCCGGTGCCAACCAGGAGGAGTAAACCTTGGCAACTCAAAGTCCAGAATCTGGAACGGAAAATCAATCCTACGCGGGAGTGCCCCCGCCGGTAATCTTTTTTGGCGCACTGGTGATCGGAGTGGTCCTAAACCTTCAATGGCCGCTTGCGATTTTCGCGGAGGCTAAGGTCGGCGACGTGCTGGGGTTGATCGCGGCCTTCGCAGGAGTAACACTTGCCCTCTGGGCCATCCGAACGATGCAACGCGCGGGCGAACAGCCCGATCCGCGCGTACCCACCCAGTCGATCGTTCAACAGGGCCCTTTTGCCCGCATGCGGAATCCGATTTATCTGGCATTCGCGCTGTTCAATCTTGGGGTGGCGCTGGTGCTGAATAACCTGTGGGTTGCGATCGTGATTGCCGCGCTGATGGTCTACGTTGATTTAATAATCGTCCGCCGCGAAGAGCGCGCCCTCGAACGGCAATTCGGAGACGCATACCGAGATTACAAGCAAAGTGTCCGGCGCTGGCTGTGAGGCTGGCACCCCTCATTCGGCCTGAGGCCATCTGTTATGGGTAAGGATCCGAAACTCATCGTTGTTTCGAATCGACTGCCGGTGGAGGTGGTGCGCACTGAGGATGGCCTGAAATATCATCCCGCCGCGGGTGGGCTGGCGACCAGCCTGCAATCAGTGAGGAAGCAGCGCGACATGGTCTGGTTGGGATGGCCAGGAATCCATGTCTGGGACGACAAGGAACGCAAGGAAATAGAGCGGCGCCTGCTCAAGGAATACGAAAGTGTGCCGCTTTTCTTGCCACCCTCCGACTTCGACCTCTATTACGAGGGTTTCTCAAACGGCACCATCTGGCCGCTGTTCCATTATTTCCCCCAAAACGCTCACTATGAAGCTCGAGAATGGAGCGCCTACAAGGCGATCAACGCCGTGTTTCGCGACAAAATCCTCGAAATTGCCAGGCCGGGCGACCTGCTCTGGATTCACGACTACCACTTGATGATGCTGCCGGAACTGGTGCGAGAGGCGCTCCCCGAGGCGAAGATCGGCTTCTTCTTACACATTCCATTCCCCTCGTCGGAGCTCTTCCGAATGCTTCCCTGGCGGGAAGAGATCTTACGGGGGCTGCTCGGCTCAGATCTGATCGGATTTCACAGTCATGGATATGCGCGCCACTTCCTGAGCAGCCTGCTGCGGCTCTTGGGGCTGGAGCAGGAGTTCGGGCGGGTTATTACTGGTGATCGGGTGGTCAAGGTGGACACCTTCCCAATCGGGGTGGATGTGGGCCGTTTTGAGACGGCTATGGGTACCAAGGCTGTACAGAAGGAACTCGCGGATCTCGAGGATCAAACTCGGGACCGCAAGATCGTGTTGACCGTCGATCGCCTGGACTTCACCAAGGGCATCGTGGAACGATTGGAATCCTTCGATCACTTTCTGTCGGAAAACCCGGATTGGCACCGCCGTGTGACGCTGATCTCGCTGGCGGTTCCTTCGAGAACCGGGGTTCCGGAATATCAGGCACTTAAGAAGGAGGTCGATGAGGCGGTCGGCCGCATCAACGGTCGATATGGGAGGCCGGGATGGGTTCCCATCTGGTACATGTATCGTTTTCTGCCCTTCGATCGATTGGTCGCGTTGTACGGCGCGGCGGATGTGGCGCTGGTCACGCCGCTGCGCGATGGCATGAACCTGGTCGCCAAGGAATATCTCGCCGCGCATCCGGATGGGACCGGAGTGCTGATCCTGAGCGAGACGGCGGGCGCGGCCGAGGAGTTGGGCGAAGCGCTGATTGTGAACCCGCACGATACGGAGCAAATCAGCGAAGCCCTGCTGCATGCTCTAACCATGTCAGAGAGCGAACAGATGGCCAGGAATTTGCCTATGCTGGCTCGCCTCCGACGGTACGATGTGGTGCGCTGGGCGGAAGACTTCCTGGGTGGCCTGGAACCTGAGATTGCGCCTGCGAAGCAGCAGGTCCAGGTGCGACTCGATGAGGCCGGGCTGGAGCTCCTGCTGGAGGCCTACCGCTCGACTAACCGACGGCTGCTGCTACTGGACTACGACGGGACGATGGTTCCCTTTGCCGCGCGGCCAGAAGAGGCCGCCCCGGACGAGGAATTGCTAACATTGCTCGTGCGGCTGGTCAAAGACAAGAAGAACACCGTGGTCATCATCAGCGGCCGGGACCTGGAAACGCTTCAAGATTGGCTGGGGGAAATCGGGGCAGATCTTGTGGCGGAGCACGGTGCCCAGATCCGGCGTCCGGGTGACACGAAGTGGACTCGGCAGACCACCGAGGCCCCCGACGGTTGGAAGGGCGAACTTCGGCCCTTATTGGAGCTTTATGTAGACCGCACGCCCGGTTCAATGCTGGAAGAGAAAACCGCCTCGATGGCTTGGCATTATCGACGCGCGGAGCCAGATCTGGGTGATCTGCGCGCCAAGCAACTTATGGAAAACCTGGAAGGTGTGATAGCCAACACCCCGCTGGTAATTATGCAGGGCAGCAAAGTGGTCGAAGTGAAGGAGAGCGGCATCGGCAAGGGCCGAGCCGCGCTCAGGTGGCTCGACAGTGACACAATTTATGATTTCATCCTCGCAACCGGGGATGACGTTACCGATGAAGAAATGTTTGAAGTGATGCCGGACGGGGCCTGGTCCATTCGGATTGGAGTGGATCGCCGCTCGGCGGCCAAGTACTCCCTGAGAGGAACCTCCGCGTTCCGAAGCATGTTACGCTCCCTCGTCGGCGACTAGACCCTGAATTTCGCACCCAACAAAATACATCTCTCGCAGCCAGGCGACCTGCGCGGGGAACCGGGTGGCTCGGGTAAGAAGCGTCAGAGATTGCCCGGTGCACGGCAGGCCGAAGTAGAAGCGAGACACAACGGGAGCCACCGGCTCCTCGAACAGCAAATTGGGCATCCCGGGCGTGGGCCAGAGACCATAACGCAAATTGTCTGAGCCGTCCCGCAGCCGACCGTATGAGAGGTTGGCGGCGCGGACCCTCAAGTAGCTGATCTGGTCGATCGTCCGCCCGTCGGGCGCCATCAATCGGACGGTGTCTCCGGTGTCGTTCAACGCGATTTTAGTCTTGGTGCGAAAGAAAACCGCGAATCCCCTGGGCGAGATGGTCACACCCGGCAAATCGTAGGGCTTGGAACCACCGTTGGCCACATCATCGAGCCACCAGCCTTTCAAGTAAACTGGAAGCGGCCCGGCATTGTAGAGCTCGATGAACTCGTCTCCGGTCGTGACTCCGCCGGTGCCCTCCCAATCGTACCGTGGCCGGATCAGCACCTCGTTAATCACTACCCTGCTGGGGATACCTGTAGGGGTTGGGGTGGGGAAGAAGAGAGAATTCGTTCGTCGCGGCGTCCCGCGAATTGGATCCCCCGAGGCATCCATGCCGTTGCCGTTGTAGCCGGTGAAACTGCCCCAGTTCCCGCGTAAATCAGTGCCGCCTCTGCGCTCCATGCTGGCTTTAGGCGAGGAGCGGCCGGCAGGCCAACTGCCGCCGGAGGAATTCGCCGAGTCTATCAACTCACCGTTGGGTCCGAGCAGCTGCAGCACCTCCCCCGCATTCCGTAGGGATCCAGTGTAGATGCTATCTGCGGCGATGTCCGAGACCGTAGAGTCGTCCGTCCGTTCAAGCAGATAAAAGCTGTATGCGGCTATCGTGCCCGACAGTGAGATTGAGATGTCGGCGCCATCCGTCAGCTTCCAGCCTGTAAGCGAGATGGAGACTGCTCCTGGGTTGTGAAGCTCGATCCATTCGTCGCTGGAGGAGGCCAGCGTGCCGGACCACGCGATCTCGTTGATCAGCACGGTCTGCGGCGGTAGGTCCGTGGGTTTGATGAACGGCGTGGGGGTGGCCGTGGGAACGAGTATGGAATTCAGGCGACGCGGCGTGCCCGAAATGGCATTGCCCGCAGAATCATGGCCCGTGCCCCCGACTCCGGTAAAGGTGCCCCAGTCGCCGGGCAAATCGGTCCCCCCTCGGCGCTCCATGCTCCGGCGTGAGCCCGCCTCACCCGCCGGCCAACCGCCGCCACCCGCATTGGCCGTATCCACAACAGCTCCCGAGGGATCCAGCAGTTCAAGCCGCTCCCCGCCGTTGACCAGAGAGCCGGTGTAAATCTGATCGGCGGATATGTCCGCAATGGTTGTGTCGTCGGTGCGTTCCAGCAGGAAGTAGCCGAAGGCTGGGATCGTGCCGCCAAGCGCCACCTTGATATCACCGTCGTCCGTGAGTCGCCATCCGGCGAGGTCGATGGCCGAGTCGGTTTGGTTCTGAAGTTCGATCCATTCGTCGGACGAAGAGGCGGTGGTGCCTGCCCAAGCGAGCTCATTGATCAAGATGGTTTGAGGCGGATAGGGGGCGGGTGGAGTCTGAGAGGGGCTGAGGGTCGCGCTCAAGGCGGGAGTCGAGGTCGGCGGAGTGATCGAACTCGTCGGCGTCGCCGGCAAAGTCGATTCAGGGGTGGGTGATGAGGTCGCGCTTCCCGGAGACGGAGTCGGGGAAGGTGAAACCGCGGGGCTCGCCCCCACCGTAGGAGTCTGCGGGATCGGACTGGCGCTTCCCGGTGGCAGGGTCGGGGTCGGAACAGATGTCGTCGCAACGAGCGGCGGGGTAGCGGTCTCCGACGGTGCAGGAACCGGGGGTGTGCCCGTATCGGGGGTCTCGGATGGTGTGGCCTCCGGGCCCGGTGAGGAGGAGGGTTCAGCCACGGGTGTACCAGTAGGCAGTGCGCCCAGGGTCGGTGCGGGAGAAGCTACGCTCTGAGCCATGGCAGGCATGGCCTCGGCGCCCTCGGCCAAGGATAGAAGCGGGAGGTTTGGGGAGAAAACTAGCCCGGCGACCGCGAGCGCGCCGAGCGGACTCAGCAGGAGTACCTTCATAGTCTCCTCTTGACCCCTCGAGAGAGTGACTAGTACTAGAGTACCATAACGCAAGCGCGAAGGACGGTGGGAATTTGGCCGGGTCGGATATTTTGGGGACTGAGTTAGAATGATGCCTCGCGTGCGCAGTTGGAGGCGTGCAAAAGGAGAGTGTCGATGGATTTCGGATTGGCGTTTTCGTTCCCGTTTAAGGACGAAAAGTGGATAGAAAAAATTGTGGTCGCGGCGTTAATCAGCCTCATTCCCATCGTCGGCTGGTTTGCGCTGCTGGGCTGGTCGATCGAGATCGGTCGGCGCGTGATCAACGGGGAGAAACAAGTTTTGGCCGACTGGAGCGATTTTGGCGGCACGCTCACCCTGGGATTCAAGGCATTTCTGGCGTCCATGGTCTTCTCACTCCCGCTCATCGTTGTATGGATCCCGGTTGGCATCTTCTCGGTCATTGCCAGTTCCGCTGATGGGGATACCGTCGCGACGATCGTAATTATCTTATCGTTTTGTTTGATCTGCATCACCTTTATCTACAGCATTGCGCTCGTATTCGTCCTTCCCGCCTCCTACGGCCGGCTGGCGGCCTCCAATGGACTGGGAGAGGCGCTGAAGGTCCGAGAGCTTTGGAAGTTGGTGAGCAACGCACCAAGCGCCTACCTGATCGTTGTGCTTGGGTACGCCGCGGCAGGTTTTATTGCATCGCTGGGCAGCGTCCTTTTCCTGGTCGGAGTATTTCTTACCACTGCCTACGCGATGGCGGTGGAGGGCCACCTGCTGGGCCAGGCGTATTTGGAAGGCTCCGCCAAAGATTAAAGCAACATCCCCACCATTATTTCGGTCCGGCCCCTCAGGAGCTCGGACCGATACGCACTAAGGCAAAACACCGTTTCGCTCTTTAGTTCTATCGCCAATATCCGCCTCGCCACTCAGCGCCCCGGCGAGGTGGGTCCTCTTACTCCCAGCTTGGAGGCCATGCGCGCGCTGCGGAGCAGCGGCGAGCCGGTTTCTCCCGCCGGCAGCGATGTGGCGCGCCTCATTCAGGCCATTGTCGTGCGGGTGGTTTACTTGCCCACGCGAGGGAGCGGAGCGACTCCCTGGCGCCGCATGATCGTGCTGGACACAAGCTACCGCGATGCCGGGCAGTCCCAATCACCCGCGCGCATAGCGTTGGTTGCGCATGAAATGTTACACGTTCTACAGCGGGAGCTGAGAGACCCAGAATTCTGGCCCAGCGGCGGGTTCCGACCTTCCCTGACGAGGAGATGGATTGGAGATTCGACGAACTACATGGAGGTTCTGGCCTACATCGTCGGGACCAGCATCGAGATCGATCTGCTTCCCGAACAAGAGGGTGGGAAGGCCCGACAACTTTCGGATTGGCTGGCGACAATGGCAGGCGAGGACGCATTAAATGCCACCCGCGCGGTGGTGAAACGATACAAGAACAACTCGATCTACCGTCAGAATTATCGGGTAGAGGCCCGCACGCCCGGGCACCGGATGCCCTCACAGCAATGGACTCACTGGCTGCGGGTAATCGGCCTTGAGGATCAGACAATCGAGCATATACGGAACCTTGCCACGGTGGGACAGCCCAAAGTGATTGCCAAAGATGAGCTTGAGGCCGGAGGCTAGTTTGGATTCTAAGGAGGAGGATACCGTTAAAGAGCAGAGTCGATCCGTTGGATACCTGCAGCTCATCCGCGCCAACGTCGATTTCCGCTACCTTTGGTCGGGCGAGATTATCAGCCTATTTGGGGACTGGTTCAACCTCATCGGCTCCGCGGCGCTCATTGCGCAGTTAACGGGATCCGGTCTCGCGGTCGGCGGACTGTTTGTCATTCGGATGCTGGCGCAGTTCGTCGGTACTCAAGTGGGCGGTGTGGCCGCCGACCGCTACAACCGGAAGCGGCTGCTGATTTCGACCGACCTCGCCCGCGCAGTGATCGTTCTCGGGTTCCTGTTTGTCCGAAGTCCTGACCATGTCTGGTTGCTATACGCCCTAACGATCTTGCTGATGGCAATCAGCGGAGTGTTCTTCCCAACCCGCAGCGCGATCTTGCCGGATATCACAACCAAGCAGGAAATAGGAACTGCCAACGCACTGTCGGCGACCACCTGGTCGGTTATGTTGGCAATCGGGGCGGCGCTTGGAGGAATTGCGGCCGGCCAATGGGGCATCTACCAAGCCTTTGCGATCGACGCGCTCACCTTCCTGGTCTCAGCCGGGCTGATCTCTAGGATGAGCTACGAAGCGCCGCCGACTGAGGAGGCGGCCGGCCTGGTGGCAGTGGCCCAGGATTATCTCGACGGGTTCCGATATCTGCGTCGCGAGCCCGATGTCCTGTTCATCACACTACATAAAGGGGCGCTTGGGCTCTTCATCGCAGGCGGCATCGCCAATGTAGCCATGGCGCGCGTCTCTCAGACGCTATTCGTCATTGGAGAGGGCGGCGGTACTGGCCTGGGCCTCCTCTTTGCGATCGTCGGCTTAGGAACAGGCGTGGGACCCTTACTCTCACGCCTTCTGACGGGTGACCGTGGGCCAGCACTGCGCCGTTCGCTGATCCCACTATATCTGCTGGGGTCTCTTGGCTTGGCCGTAGCCGCGACCCTGGCCAGTTTCGAAAATGTGATGCTCGGAATGTTTCTGCGAGGCTTTGCGGTGGGGGGTATCTGGGTATTCTCAACGCAACTGCTCTATCAGCTCGTGGACCATAAACTGCTGGGCCGGGTTCTGTCGGTGGAGATCGCGATGTTCACTTTGGGAAGTGCGATCAGCGCGGCCTTCGCTGGATGGGCCCTAGATGCGACTTCACTAGAGCTCGACGGGCTGTTTCGCCTGATGGCCCTTGGTGGGCTCATACCTGCCTTGCTCTGGCTGGCCTGGATGCGGCTTGGCCGACCGAAAGAGGCCGAGCCCACTCCTTCTCCCGACGGTGAAGAATGGCGGCTAATCGAGTGAAATACCCGCCGGTGCTTATGGGCGATCCGGTGAATCTCTGCGGGTAGCAGTAGGCAGGAGAGAAATGCAGAGGGCTGGAAGGTGTGGGAATGAGCCTGGTCCTGCACGGTGGATTGGGGTTCCAATGAGAAGTGGTAAAATCGCCGTTGCTCCGCAGAGTCTTGAAAAGTCAAATTACCGGGCCCTTGCCCCACCAGGCTCAGAGGGAAGGTAAGCCCCGAGCCATCTCTGGAAAGACAGCACTCATGGTGGGAGCCGGCTCGTCATGTTGACCCTGAGCTCCCCCGATCAATTCCTACTCAATATAGGAGAGTTCCCAAAAAGATGAACGACGTCATCCAACACGACATTGTCATCATCGGAGGCGGCGGTGCGGGGCTGCGCGCCGCGATCGCGGCAGCGGAGGTCAATCCCCAGCTCGATATCGCCGTGGTTTCGAAGGTTTTCCCTATGCGCAGTCATACCGTCGCAGCCGAAGGTGGTGCGGCAGCGGTGATCAAGGAGAACGACAGCATTGAGGCCCATATCGATGACACCATCAGTGGGTCTGACTGGCTTGCGGATCAGGATGCGGTGCAATTTTTTGTAGAAGAATGCACCCGGGAATTGATCCAGCTTGAGCACTGGGGTTGTCCTTGGAGCCGGGAAAAGGACGGAAGCGTCGCGGTGCGTCCTTTTGGCGGAATGAAGATCGAACGTACTTGGTTTGCAGCCGATAAGACCGGTTTCCATATGTTGCACACGCTATTCCAGACCTCCCTTAAATATCAAGAAGTGAAGCGTTATGACGAGTGGTTTGCCACCAAACTATTGGTGGAGGACGGTCGCTGTCAGGGTCTCACGGCGCTGAATTTACGGAGCGGTGAGGTGCGCCTGATCGCTGCTCGGGCGGTGATTCTGTGTACCGGAGGAGCGGGTCGGGTTTTCCCCTTTACCACCAACGGTTCAATAGTGACCGGGGATGGGATGGCCTTAGCCTATCGGGCAGGGGTACCGTTGAAGGATATGGAGTTTGTCCAATATCATCCTACGGGTTTGCCCGGGACTGGTTTATTGATCACCGAAGCCAGCCGGGGCGAAGGTGGGATCCTGGTCAACAAAGATGGTTATCGATATTTGCAAGATTATGGGCTGGGACCTCCCGAGCCATGGCCTCGACTGCGGGCCATGGAGCTTGGGCCACGCGATAAACTATCGATGGCCTTTGTGAAAGAATCCGAGAAGGGCCGGACCATCGAAGGGCCCTATGGCGATTTTGTTTACCTCGATATTCGCCACTTGGGCAAGGAGAAAATTGAGAGGAAACTTCCTTTGGTCCGAGAGCTGGCCACCAAATACGCGGGCATCGATCCGGTAGATGAGCTGATCCCTGTCAGGCCGGTGATCCACTATATGATGGGAGGCGTGCACACTGACTTGCGCGCCGCCACACCCCTTCCTGGTTTATACGCTGCAGGAGAGGTGGCCTGTGTAAGTATTAATGGCGCTAATCGCTTAGGCTCCAATTCGCTGACCGAGTTGCTGGTCTTCGGAAACCAGGCAGGGAAAGTTGCAGCGAAGTTTGCTGTGGAGCATGCGGAGCTTGATACTCAGGCGCTGGAATCTCAGGCTAAAGATGAGGCGCGGCGAATTGAGCAGCATTTTCTCCGTAAAGAGGGGGGAAGTGAGCGGATCGCGACCTTGCGAGACGAGATGCGCAGCACGATGGAATTGGGAGCAGGCATCTATCGCGAGCAGGCCTCGTTGGAGTCGACCTGCGCAAAAATTGAGGAGCTTCAAGAACGCTTTGAGCGCCTCCAGCTCGACGATAGCAGTCGGATTTTTAACACGGAGCTTACAGCGGCGCTCGAACTCGATTTCATGCTGGATGTGGCGGAGGCCATTGCCCATTCGGCGTTAGCGAGGACCGAGTCGCGCGGGTCACATCAACGCACCGATTTTCCTGAGCGGGATGACGATAATTTCCTGACCCATACAATGGCCTATCAGACGGACGGCGCGCCAAAGATCGAATATATGGATGTTGTCATCACAGACTGGCCCCCGACGGAAAGAGTGTACGGAAAATAGGCATGTCGAAAGAGACCATCACCTTAGAAGTGCTCCGCTACCGGCCGGAGCAGGAACAAGAACCCACCTTTCAGCTCTATGAGAGCGAGTATCGTGAAGACTGGGTCGTGCTCGATGCAATCAACCACATCAAGGATCACATCGATGGCACCCTGTCCTATCGCTGGTCCTGTCGAATGGGCGTGTGTGGCAGCTGCGGGATGATGATCAATGGAGAGCCGAAGTTGAGTTGCGCCGCTTTCCTTCGGGATTACTACCCCAACCCCATTCGGGTTGAACCGCTGGCTAATTTTCCCATCGAGCGGGACCTGGTGATCGTGATGGATGACTTCATGGAGAAGCTGACCAGCGTCAAGCCGTGGATCCTTCGTGAGCAGGAGATGCCAATCTCGGAGGGCGAGTACCGACAGACGCCGGCTGAGCTGGCTCGTTACAAGCAATTCAGTATGTGCATGAATTGCATGCTGTGCTACTCGGCCTGCCCAGTCTCCGCCTTGGAGCCGGATTTCATAGGCCCGGCGGCGATTGCACTGGCCCATCGCTACAACTTGGATTCGCGCGATCAGGGACGTAGTTGGCGGGAGCAGGTGCTCTCTACTGAAGAGGGGATCTGGGCCTGCACCTACGTTGGCACCTGTACGACCGTTTGCCCGGTAAATGTCGACCCGGCCGGTGCCATCCAGCAGGAAAAAATGTCCATTACTGCGGAGTGGTTCAAGGGTGTTCTAATGCCGTGGAAGGGCCGATGAGACCGTTCGTACGGCCTGTTCCATCCACCTGGTGGCTCAAGCGACGGGTCTATTTCCTATTCATCCTGCGCGAGCTGACCAGCGTCTTCATCGCGGTTTACTTGATCCTATTCCTCAATCTGCTTTATCAGCTTTCTTTAGGACGACAGGCATACGAAATCTATTTGGACTTTCTCGCTACGCCGGGGATGATTGTCTTTCATGTCATAGCGCTCGTCGCCGCGCTGTACCATACGATCACCTGGTTTGGGCTTCTCCCGAATATCATCGTCGTGCGAATCGGCGAGAACCGGGTCTCATCAAAACTCATCACGGGCGCCAATTACGTACCTTGGATAGCCGTGTCTGCGATTATTTTCCTGATCCTCAAAGGCTAACGGATGCGGAAAAGCAACGAACCCATGCTTTGGTTTCTGTTCGGCGCCGGAGGCGTACTTGCGGCTTTTCTGGCGCCGATCCACATCCTGCTCACTGGCATCATTGGCCCTGCAGGTGGGCTGGGGAGCTCGTTTGAGTACGAGCATGTTCTGGCCTTGGTTTCGCACCCGGTTACCAAGTTGTACCTCTTAGCGCTGATCTCTTTGCCTCTCTTTCACTGGGCCCACCGGTTCCGTTTTACGGTCGTGGATCTCGGGCTAAGAGCGAGCAAACGGGCAATCGCCGTAACCTTCTATGGCGTCGCAGCGATCGGTTCGATTCTGAGTGCGCTGATCATTGTCAGGCTATAAGTACGGCCTGAGAGGAACCGTAAGTTAGATAAGATACCCTGTAAGGACATTCGCCAAACTGAAGAACGCTATCGCCACTGGAGATCTTGAATAAACCGATGCCAAAGACGAAGGACGCACCTGTGCTGAAGGCTTCGGCGGAATTCACGTCTCTGAGGGAGAAATCCCGTGATCTAGCCAAGGGCGCTTCCGGATCAAAGACCTCCATCGACCCAAAGATGGATCTCTCATCCCTCTTCGGTCGGAAGCCGCGTATCCTGGTAGCCGACGACGACTGGCTCAACCGAGACCTGCTCCAAGCCTATCTGACCGCTTCAGGATGCGAAGTCCTGACCGCCTCAAATGGCGAAGAAGCGCTCACGCAGGCCTTGAGCTATTCGCCGGACCTGGCTCTGATCGACGTGCAAATGCCGAAGATGGACGGGCTGGAGCTCTGCCGTCGACTCAAGGCCACCGCCGCTACCCGCTTCATGCCAGTGGTGATCATCACCGCCTTAGACAGTGAGGATGAGAAACTCAACGCCTTCGAAGTTGGAGCGGATGATTTCATCACCAAGCCTTACAGTTCGATCGTACTCCTGGCCAGAGTGCGCTCACTGCTGCGCATCAAGCGCCTACATGACGAGGTTGAGTCCAGAAACGAGCTGCTGCGAGAAGTGCTCGACCGGTATGTGGCTGAAGATGTAGCAGATGTCATCCTCACCGATCCGGAGCGGTACCTCAAGCTCTATGGCGAAACTCGGCCCGTCACGGTGTTATTTGCCGATATCCGCAACTTCG
The DNA here is from genome assembly GCA_022561385.1 of Chloroflexota bacterium. Taxonomy (GTDB): domain Bacteria; phylum Chloroflexota; class Anaerolineae; order Anaerolineales; family E44-bin32; genus JADFRG01. The sequence goes on along the minus strand of JADFRG010000006.1, from coordinate 826 downwards.
TAAGCTACACCGAGCAGCACACGGGTCCCGAAGTCGTTCGCACCCTTAACCATGTATTTGAGGGGCTGAGCAGAGTGATATTTGCCCACAAAGGGACTTTCGATAAGTATCTCGGTGACGGGCTGATGGCCTTCTATGGCGCGCCGGTCGCCGGCGATGACGATGCACAGCGAGCGGTGGCAACCGCGGTCGAAATGCAACAATTGTTCGAACAGATGCGGGAAGACCCCGACATTGATCTTAAAGGACTGGGGCTCGGGGTGGGTCTGCATTCGGGTGAGGCCATTGTGGGTAACATTGGGTCCTCACGTGTGATGGATTACACGGTTGTGGGTGACGTCGTGAATGTGGCCAAACGGTTGCACGATAGGGCCAAACCAGGCCAGATCCTGTTCACTTCAGAAACCTACAAGGAGTTAAATGGCGTAAAGGCCAAAAAGTTGAGATCGTTGAAGCTGCCCGGGCGGCAGAAGCAGATCACTCCTTACGTAATCTCGGTCAAGGACCTCTAGGTCTCTTCGCCTGGCGCACGAAGGCCTGCGGGCGGGGGTAACCCCGCTTTTTTGTTGGCAGATCGGACAAACCCTCAAGAAGATATAATGCGGCTTGTCCTGCACAAGAGCGCAGGGTCGAGCCCCAGTAGCTCAAATGGATAGAGCGAGGCTCTCCTAAAGCCTAGGTTGTGCGTTCGAGTCGCGCCTGGGGCACCTGCACTAATTGATGTTGTGTGCCCGCTTGACCTCCACGATCACCGAGTCGACCGCCTCGTCGACCCGAAAACGTACGGCATCGTTGATATCAGGACCCTGCTGATCCCGCAGATATT
>JADFRG010000052.1 GCA_022561385.1 Chloroflexota bacterium | reverse complement strand
GGGAAACCTGCGGATACCTAGGACAATAATTAGGGATCCCCTTACCTGGAACTGGGTATCAGCTGATAAACGGGATACGATTTCCATTAATGACCTCTGATATCTGAGACAACTCAGGGAAGCTTGCAATTCATGTAAGGCTGGGCGGCTCATCCATTTGCGATATTCAGGCCGAACTGCGACAATTCGCCCCTGCCGCTGAGCCGGGTATGTTACGCTACTAGTGCAGAACTAGGTCGGGTTTAGCCGGCGACCCGAAGGCGTGGAAAACAGCAACTCCTAGTGGAGGCTGTGATGAATAAAATCATCTTCGGGGACAATCTCCCTCTATTTGCTCAAATCGAATCCTCCTCCGTAGATCTCATCTACGTAGATCCACCATTCAATACGGGTAAGCGCCAACAGCGAAATCGGATTGAGACGGTACATGATCCGGATGGTGGTGACCGGACGGGCTTTGGGGAAAGGCGATACCGTACCAAGCACGTCGGAAGCTCCGGTTACGACGACTCCTTCGATGATTACCTGTCATTTCTTGAGCCCAGATTCGAAGAGGCAAAGAGAGTGCTCAAACCAAATGGCAGTTTTTTCCTCCACATTGATTATCGAGAAGTGCACTATTGCAAAGTTCTTCTTGACTCGATATATGGACGCAAATCATTCATCAACGAAATAATCTGGGCGTACGACTTTGGCGGTAGATCCAAGACTAAGTGGCCGACAAAGCATGACAATCTCCTTTGGTATGCAAAAGATCCGTCTAGCTATACATTCCGATATGAAGACATGGAACGAATCCCATACATGGCACCTGGGTTAGTCGGCAAAGCAAAGGCGGCACGAGGTAAAACGCCGACCGATGTTTGGTGGCACACTATCGTTCAAACGAATGGCAAGGAAAAAACAGGATATGCTACGCAGAAACCGTTGGGAGTTGTTGATCGGATCGTTGACATACACTCCAATCCAGGCGACGTTCTCCTGGATTTTTTTGCAGGTAGTGGAACGTTAGGTGAAGCGGCAGCTCGGAAGGCGCGCCAATTCATCCTGATTGACAACAATCCTGAGGCGATTCGCGTTATGGCCAAGCGACTGAAGGAGTTCAAGCCAGAATTCGTTCACTGCGAGGGTTTGTTGTCCGATCGGCATTCCGATTCTTCGGCTGAGCCCAGTAACGCAGTAGGCGGGACACCCTGATTTTAAGTCTAGCCCGCCCGGCCCGTGAATGAGCATCACGATTAGCTAATGGCGAATCGCTGGTTCGAACTAAGCCGATAGCGAATTCTTTGAGCAGCTTAAAAGGCCGATACAATGTATGCCAAGCGGTCTTAAGTCCACTTAGAAACATTGTGCTTCAGGACCAAATCGATGGGCCCCACTTGATCATGCGCAACCTTGAGGTCTCTATCACTTTGTAGCGCGTAATGACGAACCATTTCTAAACTAGAGTGACCTAGCAAGCGCTGCAGGCTTAGTAGATCCATTCCCCCTCTTAGCGCCCAAGTTGCAAACGTTCTCCGGCACTTGTGGAAGGTAATGTGGACTTCCGACTTGTGGCTTAGGCGCGCCATTAGCGTGGTGCCTCCGGAAGCGGTGAGCGGAAAGATAGCGATGCTTCGCTGGCCGCCACCCCAGCGAAGCAGCGCTCGTTTTGTTTTTGCGCCGATGTAGGTTACTCTCGCTTTGCCGCCCTTCCCTCGCCGGACGTGGACCGCGCCCGTGCGAAAATCGACATCGTCCCAGGTTAGATCCAGTGCCTCTCCGCGGCGGATGCCACTGTCGATCAGCGTCATTACCAGGGCACGGTCGCGGGTTCCACACACGCTCAAGACTTGCCTCACCTCCTCGCGGCTGAGGACCTCCATCCGCTTCTGCTCCACCCTGGCATCCTCACGGTCACCGGCTCCTCGATCCAGCCTTCGTCATGAGCAAAGCGGAGGAAGGCCCGCACCGCCCTTGCATGCGCGTGGAAGGTCGCGGACGAAACGCCGCGCTGCGCAATTGCCGATAGAAACTCCCGGACCATGCGATTTGAAGGCGGGCTCCCATTCGCCAGGGTCAGAAACGGCCTAAGCATCCGTCGATAGAAGTCGATGGTCTCTGGGCTGCAAAGCATAGCTTCCCGGCTCAGGATGAAGTCTTCAAAGGCGACGAATAACGTGCTCATTTTCGGGTTCCCGAGTTCGTGGTGGTCGTCCCCGGTTCATACAAAGTTCTTAAGCGCCCCCTTCTTTACGCCGTGGGAGACCAACGGATATAATCGCCCAACAGGGGGAAGTGCTGGAATTAGCAGACAGGCATGACTTAGGATCACATGCTCGGGTGCGAGGGGAGGGCCAGCTCACACGTCGCTGCTGCAGTCTTCCTTCGCCCTGGCTCAATGCGGCCAGGGCCTCCGGATTACTCATAAAGACCTGAGCCCAACTAGAGAAGGGGGCTGTCTCATAACCAGCCTGAGGCAGCCGCTTTTCGTTTCTGAACCGCGCGCCGTGTTGACCTTTCGGTCCTCGGTGAGCAGCCTCTTCTTGATCTCCGTCCTTATTTACCTGCGCATCCGGCCACAGGAAAGGGTCCAAAAGGGCCGTGTGGTAAACTAGCCTCGCTTCGAGGAGGTGTGCCCGCTCCCGATCCGAGCGAGTGCGTTAATGCTCACTACTCCGGAACGACTCCTCTTTTTTCTCCTCCTTTTTACGACAACTTATCTGACCTTAAGAGCCATTCAGCGCCTTGTCCGCATCATCGCGCGCGGGCGCGGCAAGCCGAATTGGAGAATAGGTGTGCGGCGCGCGTGGGAAGCCGCCGCAAAGTCGGTCACCTTCTCCCCGGTCTTCCGAGCTCGTTTAGTGCCCAGCCTGTTACATGCGTTCGTAGGGTGGGCCTTTATTTATTACTTCCTGGTCAACCTTGGGGATGTGCTGGAGGGCCTCATCCCCAATTACCTTTTTCTTGGCACCAGTGTCATAGGTAATTTCTATCGGCTGGGGGTCGACCTGCTCAGTGTTTCGGCTCTGGTGGGCATGACCGGATTGCTCATTCGGCGTTTCGTTGCCCATCCACCCGAGTTCGATATTCGAGAAACGACCCTCTTACATCCCAAGGCCCGGGCCGGAATCCGCCGTGATTCAGCGATCGTAGGCGGATTCATCCTGGTTCACGTCGGATCCCAGTTTCTGGGCCAGAGTTTTCCTCTTGCCGTGGCCGGAGCAGACCCCTGGCAGCCGTTCGCCTCCGCAGTCGCACCTCTCTGGAGCGGATTATCCGAGACGGCGCTCAACGTGGCCGAACACGTATGGTGGTGGTTGGCCATCGGCTCCATTCTGGTCTTCCTGCCTTATTTTCCGTATTCCAAACATATCCACCTTTTCTTCGCACCCCTGAACTTCCTCCTGCACCCCGAGCGGCCTTCGATGGGCACCCTGGACGCGTTGAATTTTGAAGACGAAACGGTGGAGCAGTTCGGAGTGGCGCGGCTCGAAGACCTATCCTGGAAGGGCCTGATGGATGGATATGCCTGCATCATGTGCAACCGATGTCAGGACGTTTGCCCGGCCTACGAGACCGGTAAGGTGCTCTCTCCGGCGGCGATGGAAATCAACAAGCGTTACTTCTTGAATCAAGAAGGGTCTCGACTGGCGGCGGGGGAGACGAGCATTCAGACGATGTTGGAATTTGCGATCTCGGCCGAGGCGGTCTGGGCCTGCACCGCTTGCGGTGCCTGCGTCGAGGTGTGCCCGGTGGGAGTCGAACCCATGCGAGACATTCTGGAGATCCGCCAGAACCTGGTCTTGATGGAGAACGAATTTCCGGAGCAACTTCAAACCGCCTATCGGGGCATGGAAAGGGCGGCCAATCCCTGGAACATCCCACAGGAAGAGCGCCTGAAATGGGCGGAGGGCCTGGACGTTCCTACGATTCAAGAGAACCCGGACCCCGAGATATTGTGGTGGGTGGGTTGCGCGCCTGCTACGGATACCCGCGCGCAGGGCACGGCACGTGCGTTTGCCAAGATTCTTAATCAGGCGGGGGTGAACTTCGCGGTCTTGGGGACCCAGGAGCGCTGCACCGGCGACGCCGCCCGCCGTTCAGGTAACGAATTTCTCTTCAACGAGTTGGCCAATGCCAACGTGGAGACCCTGAACCAGGTCAATGCCCCACGCATCGTGGCTGCTTGCCCTCACTGCTTGCACACGCTGAAGACGGAGTATCCGGCCCTGGGTGGAGATTACGAAGTGATCCACCACTCAGAATACATTCAAGAGTTGATCGCTTCGGGTCGTTTGCAATTCAGTGCCGAGCAGAGCCTGGAGAACGTGACTTTTCACGACCCCTGCTATTTGGGCCGGCAGAACGGAATTGTGGCGGCACCCCGAGAAGCGCTCGGAATGGTGGATATTCCAATTCAGGAGATGCCGAGGAACGGTTCGAGATCCTTTTGTTGTGGAGCGGGAGGGGCTCAGTTCTGGAAGGAGGAAGAATCGGGTCAGGAGCGAGTCAGCGCCGACCGCATGCGGGAGGCGGAGGCGACCGGCGCCACAACGTTGGCGGTGGGGTGTCCGTTTTGCATGATCATGTTGTCGGACGCCTCGAAGAACGGTATGCAGGTGCGCGATCTGGCCGAAATTGTGGCCGAGCGACTGGGGTTGGAGGAGTAAAGGCATGGAAGCTCAGGAAGATCTCCAGCTCAATCTCAACGAGGAGAGCCTGCTTGAAATGTATGGGTTGATTGTGCTCTCCCGCCGGCTCGACGAGCGGACCTGGGTGCTCCACCGGCAGGGAAAAATCGCCTTCCACATCTCCGGTATCGGCCACGAGGCGGCCCAGGTAGGCGCGGCGATGGCCCTGCGCCGCGGGCAGGATTGGGTGGTGCCTTACTATCGCGACCTGGCCATGATGCTGGCCCTCGGATTGACCCCGAAGGAATTTATGCTCGGTGTGATGGGAAAGAAGGGCGAACCCAGTTCGGGCGCCCGACAGATGCCCAGCCACTGGAGCATACGGCGCATGAATGTGGTCAGCCATTCATCCCCGGTCGCCACCCAGACACCCCACGCTTCCGGCATAGGCCTGGCGATTAAGATGCGGGGGGACGACGCGATTGTGCTTACCTCCATCGGCGAAGGGGCGACCTCGCAGGGAGCATGGTATGAGGCAGTCAACTGGGCCGCGATTCATAAATTGCCGGTGGTATTTATGGTGGAGAACAACCTGTATGCGATCTCGGTCCGCCAGGACCGCCAAATGGCGGTTGAACACGTGGCCGACAAGGCGGCCGGCCTGGGGCTGCCCGGCGTGACGGTGGATGGCCTGGACGCGCTGGCCGTGCACCGCGCGATCTCGGAGGCTGCGGCTCGGGCCCGCGCGGGAGACGGGCCGACCCTCGTTGAAGCCATGGTTCAGCGTATGACGCCCCACTCGTCAGACGACGATGATCGCTCCTATCGGCCGCGAGCGGAGCTGGAAGCCCTCAAAGCTCAGGACCCGGTACGTCTGCAGCGCGACAAACTTATGGATATGGGCCTTCTCTCGGAGCAGGCCGAAACGGAGGTTCAGGAACGGGCAGCTGCCCAGGTGGAGGAAGCCATCAAGTTCGCGGCGAGCGCACCCTACCCAGAGGTTTCTGAGGCGAGTTATCCAGTGTACGCGGGGGACCGGGCCGATGGCTGAAATAACCTTGATCGAAGGTTTGCGTCAAGGCATGGACGAGGAGCTTGAGCGAGATGAGCGGGTTTTCATCGTGGGCGAAGATGTAGGGCAGCGGGGCGGCGTCTTTCGCGCCACCGAAGGTCTCTACGAAAAGTACGGCGAAGACAGGATTATAGATTCGCCCCTGGCGGAGGACTCGATCGTCGGCATCGGAATTGGAACGGCATTGTATGGCATGCGACCCATCTGCGAGATCCAGTTTGCGGATTTCATCTACCCCGCCTTCAACCAGATCGTCAGCGAGGCGGCTCGCATGTGTTATCGATCCGCGGGCGAGTGGACCGTGCCCATGGTGATACGTGTGCCCTATGGCGGGGGCATCGGCGGTGGGCTCTACCATTCGCAGTCCGTAGAAGCGTTTTTCGCGCACGTTCCAGGATTGAAGGTTGTTGTTCCCTCCACGCCTTATGACGCAAAAGGGCTCATCAAATCATCGGTGCGGGACCCGGGTCCGGTTATTTTCCTGGAGCCGAAGAGGGGATACCGTCTGATCCGTGGGGAGGTACCGGAGGACGAGGAGGTGCTGGTCCCGATTGGACCGGCACGTATCTCGCGGACAGGAACGGATCTCTCGGTATTCGCCTATGGGATGATGCACCACTATTGTCTGGAGGCGGCTGAGAGGGTCGCCCAGGAAGGGATAAACGCCGAAGTTATCGACCTGCGTACTCTCAAACCGGTCGATCGTCAGACCATCCTGGCTTCGGTGGCCAAGACGGGAAGGGCCTTGATCGTCCACGAAGACAATCTGACCGGGGGCTACGGCGCGGAAATTGCCGCCATCCTGGCAGAGGAAGCGTTCGGAGACCTGGATGCTCCGGTGCGCAGACTGGCCGGACCGGACGTGCCCGCCATGCCCTACAGCCATCCATTCGAGAGCTGGTTTATGCCGGATGCGGATAGAATCGCAAAGGCTATTCTGGAGCTGGCAGCCTTCTAATTGGTACCAGGTCTCCTGTTAAAAGAGTCACACCCCGAAGGTGGCTCCCAACCTTAAGCACCAAAGTCTGCAGGGCGGAGTAACGTATGTCAACCGAGGTCATCATGCCCCGGCTCGGGGAATCCTTGGTCGAGGGCACCGTAACGAAGTGGCTCAGGCACCCGGACGATCACATCGAGGAATTCGAGCCGCTGGTGGAAATCAACACCGACAAGGTCGATACGGAGGTCCCGTCGCCCGCTACGGGTACGGTGCTTAAACTCTACGTTGCTGAAGGCGAAACGGTGAGGGCGGGAACCCTGCTGGCAGTTATTGGGGAGCCGGGAGAAGAAGTACCGGACGCCCCTCCCGCCGACCGCGAAGAAGGGGCTACCCAGGTCGCGCCACCGAAAACCGCAGATCAAGGGACTCCAAAGGCCGGGCGAGACGGCCTCGGCTTCATCTCACCGGTCGTCTCCCGCATCGCGGCCGAACACAACGTGGACCTCAGCCAGGTATCCGGAACCGGCTCGGGTGGCCGAATTACCAAGAAGGACGTGCTGGCCTACATCGAAGGTGGGCGGTCAGCCGCGCCCTGGGAAGAACCCGGCTCAGGCGAGCTCTTCCGGCCGACCGAGGAGTTCTTCGGCGATAAGCCCGGTACGGTCCCTGAGCCCACCGGCCTCGCGGATACGGTCCTGCCTCTGGATGCCGTGCGCACACAGATCGCGGAACATATGGTCCGCTCCAGGCGCACCAGCGCACATGTGACGACGCTGATGGAGGCGGACCTGGGACGTGTGCTCGCCCACCGAAAGGAACACAAGCAATCCTTCGCGCGCGAAGGCGCGAACCTGACCCTCACCGCCTATTTCGTCGCGGCCGCGGTCGAGGCGCTGAAGGAAGTTCCGATCGTCAATTCCTCGTGGAGCGAAGCCGGGATCGTGCTGCACAAGGCGGCGAACGTCGGTGTGGCGGTCTCCCTTGGGGAAGCGGGGTTGATCGTGCCGGTGGTCAAGAACGCCGAGCAACTGTCGCTGCAGGCCATCGCTAAGGCGATCAACGACCTGGCCGAACGCGCCCGCAGCCACAAGCTGGTGCCGGACGAGGTTCAAGGTGGGACGTTTACTATTACCAATCATGGGGTGACCGGCTCACTTCTCGCTACGCCGATTATCCATCAACCCCAATGCGCCATCCTGGGCATCGGCGCACTTCAGAAACGCGCGGTGGTCATCGAGGGATTGTCGCCCAGCGGCGAGCCCGAGGATTCGCTGGCGATACGCCCGATGGTTTATCTCACCCTCACCTTCGACCACCGTATCATCGACGGCGGCATAGGAGATCATTTTCTGGGCATCGTTGTGCAGCGCCTGCAGTCTTGGGCCTGAGAACGACCCGGTCGCCACGAGGGACCAAAACCCTGGGCGCGTACTGCGCTCTGGTGGAAGGGAAGCTGAATGCCTGATTACGACGTGGTTGTGATCGGTGCCGGACCCGGCGGATACGTCTGCGCCATCCGCGCCGCGCAATTGGGGCTCAAGACGGCTATCGTGGACCGGGAATGGCTCGGAGGCGTGTGCCTCAATGTGGGGTGTATCCCCTCCAAGGCATTATTAAAAAACGCTGAGCTGGCGCACGTCCTCAGAGAAAGAGGCGAATATTTCGGATTTTCCGTAGAGGGCTTAAAGCTGGATTACGGACGGGCGGTCGAGCGAAGCCGGGAAGTCGCCGATCGATTGGTGAAGGGTGTCGGCTTCCTGATGAAGAAGAACAATATCGAGGTGCACATGGGAGCGGCGATCCTGCGCTCACCGAACTCGATCGCGGTCACGAATTCCGAAGGCGAGGGTGTCGAGCTCGGGGCAAAAAACATTGTGGTCGCCACGGGCGCAAGCGCGGCCTCCATCCCCGGATTAGAGATCGACGGGCAGCGGGTATTGACCTATCGCGAAGCCATCTTGCAGACCCAGGCACCGAAATCGGTGCTGATCGTAGGATCGGGCGCGGTAGGCCTCGAGTTCGCCACCATCTGGAACGGCTACGGGGTCGAGGTGACCATCGTGGAAATGCTTCCGCGCATCGCGCCGCTGGAGGACGAAGATGTCAGCAAGGAGCTTGCGAAGGAGTTCCGCAGGCGCGGCATCAAGATCATGGTTGGCACCAAGGTAGATAACATCGAGGTGCTCAAGACCAAGGTAAAGGCCACCGTTGTCGGCGATTCAGGAAAGGAAATTCTCGAAGCCGAGCAAGCTCTAGTGGCGACCGGCTTCCGGCCCAATACCGCGGGCTTTGGATTAGAGGACCTGGGCGTGCAGCTTGCTGAGTCGGGGATGGTTGAGATCGACGAGCGAATGGGCACCAACGTCCCGGGGATTTGGGCCATCGGCGATGTGACAGGAAAGTTACAACTGGCCCACGTTGCCATGGCAATGGGCATCGTGTGCGCCGAAAACATCGCCGGGGTGGAGACGATTGAACTCAATTACGAGATGATGCCGCGGGCTACGTATTCTTCTCCCCAGGTGGCTTCCTTTGGAATGACGGAGGCCCAGGCGGAACAGCGCGGTTACGAGATCCGAGTAGGCAGGTTCCCCTTCCAAGCCAGCGGAAAATCGCTTGGCATGGGCGAGACCGCGGGGTGGATCAAACTGATCTCGGATGCCCGCTACGGCGAGATCCTGGGTGCACATCTGATCGGACCCGAAGTTACGGAATTGTTGCCAGAACTGACCCTCGCCCAAGGGATGGAACTTACGTTTACCGAAATTGCGCGCAATGTCCACGCGCATCCGACGTTAAGTGAAGCTATCATGGAGGCCGCACACGACGCCGAAGGTCAGGCGATTCATATTTAGGAGCGGCGTGCAACCGTACCTGCGAGGGAGCGCCACCGGGACATTGAGCGGGTAGCAGCGGTGGGGATTATTCGTTAAGGAGAAAACAGATGAGCGATCCTAAGATCGTAAGTGGCCTTGAGGGGGTCCTGGTCACTGAGACCCGTTTGAGCAAAGTGGACGGCACCGCCGGCGTTCTTACGATCGGCGGCTTCCCTTTAGAAGAACTTGCCCCCAACGCTACATATGAGGAAGTGCTTCACCTGCTCTGGTACGATCGGCTGCCCACAACCTCCGAGCTCGATGAGCTGAGGGGGGAGCTGGCGGGGTTGCGCACGATCCCGGAGCCGACGATCGATCTCTTGACCGCGGCCGCAAGAAAGAAACTCCCGACGATGGTTGCGCTGCGCATGGGAGTCGACACGCTGACCCTGATAGACGTCGACCCTTCCGACATCTCATCCGAGGCCGATATGCTTCGGGTGAAATCGGTTACGGCGCGCATTCCTACTGTGGTTGCGACTTACCGGCGCCTCCTGGAGGGCGAGAAACCCATAGAGCCCAACGCGGATATCCCGCACGCGGCGAATTACCTTTATATGCTGAAGGGTGAGGAAGCTCACCCCGATGCGGTGCGTGCGCTCGAGACCTATATCAACACCGTTGTTGATCATGGGATGAACAACTCCACCTTCACCTCGCGGGTGATTATCAGCACCCGCTCCGACATCGTGTCGGCCGTAGTTGGAGCGATCGGCTCGCTCAAGGGACCCCTGCATGGCGGTGCTCCGGGTCCGGCGCTGGATATGGTGTTCGAGATTCGAAAGCGGGCAGAGGCCTCCGGGAAGGACTTGAAAGAGGAAGCAGAGAGCTGGGCGCGCGAGGTCGTGGGGGGCGGGGGCCGCATCATGGGATTTGGCCACCGAGTTTATAAGGTTCGAGATCCGCGCGCGGACGTACTGGGTAGGGCCGCGGTGAAGCTGTTTGAAGGGTCAGGCGACACAGCTCTGTACGACGATGCCACCGCGGTCGAGGACGTGGTGCTGGATGTGCTGGCGGAGTTGAAACCGGACCGCAGTATCAAGACTAACGTGGAATTCTATACGGCTCTGATCTTACACGGTGTGGGTATGGAGAGCGACCTGTTCTCGCCGACATTCGCCGTTGGACGAGTGGGCGGGTGGACGGCACACATCCTGGAGCAGATCGCGGAAGCGCGAATGATTCGTCCGCGGGCGGCATATAGTGGTGAGCTAGATCGGGTCTGGTCGCCGATTGAAGAAAGGGAAGATGGCGGCAATCGAGGAGGTTAGGCGAGCCAGGGAGCTTTCGAAGTACAGCCTGCTCTCCAAGCCCAATGTACTCGGGGTGGGCTATGGCTACAAAGAAAAAGCTGGACGACGCACTGCGGATCTATGTGTCGTGGCCCTGGTGCGAGTGAAGCTGCCAAAATCCTCGTTGGCACCGCGCGAGCTGGTCCCCCCCACATTGGATGGCGTATCGACCGACGTGGTCCAGGTCGGAGATATCCGGGCCCTCCAGGCACGAACCGATCGTTGGCGTCCCGCTCCCGGCGGGGTCAGCATCGGCCACTATCAGATCACTGCCGGCACGCTGGGGAGCGTGGTGCGGGACGCGGCAACCGGCGAGCGGCTGATCCTGTCTAACAATCACGTACTGGCCAACAGCAACGCGGCCGGGTTGGGAGATGCGATCCTCCAACCGGGGCCGATAGACGGAGGGAATGTGGACTCCGATACGATCGCGACCCTCGAACGGTTCATCCCGCTCCAGTTTATTAAAGAGCCCTCGGATTGCGGAGTCGCGCAATGGGTGGCGGACGCGGCCAATTTCGTCGCTCGGCTCCTGGGCTCCCGCTCCAAACTTGTGGTCGTCCGGGAGGATCCCACGGCCGTCAATCAGGTAGACGCGGCGCTCGCGCGGCCCGTGGCCGACAGCGACCTGCTCGATGAGATCCTGGATATCGGCGAGGTCAGCGGCACGGTGGAGCCCACGCTCGGAATGGGAGTGAGGAAGTCTGGCCGGACGACGGCCTTCACCACCGGCCAGATCACGGTGTTGGAGGCGACCATCGACGTCAATTACGGAGGTGGCCGCACGGCACGCTTCGAAGGTCAGATCGTCTCCGGCCCTATGTCTCAGGGAGGGGATTCTGGCTCGTTGCTGGTGGCTGGCGACTCGCTTCAGGCGGTGGGACTGCTCTACGCGGGCTCGAATCAGGCCACTATATTTAATCCCATCGGAGAAGTGATGGCTGCGTTGAACATCGAGTTGTGAGTACCGAGCCGGCGCTGAAGCGCGCGCGTCAGATATTGCGCGCCCATTCCGATCGGCTGCTGGCCAAACCCAATGTTGTGGGGGTGGGGGTGGGGTACCGGGAAGGCTCACCATCGGAGCTGGCGTTGGTGGTGATGGTCAAGCAGAAACTTCCCGAGAGCGCGCTTGCCGAAGACGAAATCGTGCCGAGCGATATCGACGGATTGCCGGTGGATGTGCGCATGGTGGGGGAAGTGAACGCACAAGTGGACACGAGCAACCAGGGGGATTGAGGGTGCGATCCTTGCGAGGGTACGGCCGGTCCTTTCGAGGCAAGGGCTTGTCCTTGCAAAGAAGGGCCTCAGTATTATCGTAAGGACGCGCAGCCAGGATCCGTGAACGGCCAAAGAAGGAGGAAGAAATGAAATCGATTGAAGAACAAACTGTGAAGGCGCTTTCGTGGCAGATGATCTACGGAAACTATCGTTCCAAGCTGGGCGCGGAGGGATGGGAACGTCTGGAACAGAAAGTCGGGGCGCCGGATTTCAAGAAGATGGACT
>JADFRG010000087.1 GCA_022561385.1 Chloroflexota bacterium | reverse complement strand
GCTCACGAAAGAAACGACACCGTGGAGAACCTGCTGGGCCGACTAAACGGCATCAACGAAGAATTGAATGCCGCCTGGGACGGCCCGTCGCAGATCGCATTCCAGGAGGCCTATGGAGACTGGATCCGACAGCTCAGGAAGTACAGCGACACGCTGAACAATGTCCATCAATACTTGACGAGCGTGGCGCAAAACTTCTCGGACCTGGATGCGGCCGCGGCCGCAGCCGCAGGCGGAGCAGCTGCACCGCAGTAGGTCAGAGCCCAATAAAGAACGTACCGACCCCCACTCTATGCGTGGGGGTCGTTGCTTTTCTCCAGAATGTGCTCCACCCAGTCGTCGACTGAGCCGGGACGCTCAGGCTGGGCCTTCCACGCTACTTCAGGAGAGGCTAACTGTATCAACTCCTGGCCGCCCGGATCATACAGGAACCCTCTGCCGGGTGGCAGCTTTTTCCCTTTGAGATTTACAGGCATCTTTACTCCAACAATGTTGCTTTCCAAACCGTCCGTGGATTGCAGCCAGATGCCACTTCGCCACGACTTCGCCTGACGAATAAGCGGGCCGGCGAGGGTGCTCAGGATCGTCGAGGGTACGGTCAACATGATTGTCATCCGGATGTCTCCGGATCTCCTGGCAAGCTCCTCCAGTCGTGCCATAGACTCTGGACTTGTGCGTGTACTTAGTAGATGAAAATCATCCAACAGCAGAAATAGGCGCGCCAGCGGGCGCGAATCTTCAGGATCTATGTCAAGCCGATTCTCCGCCTCCTGCTCCAGAACGGTAAGCAAGTTATCCAAAGTTTTATCCGTCTTGGCTTGTCCCAGGCAATGCGGAAGTGTCGTGAGCGCGTCCAGCCTGTTCTGCTCTCCCCTTTTGGGTGTGACCAAAGCAAATCGAAACTGAGCGGGATCGAGCTCAGCACTCAGGGCGATCGCGATCGTGGAGAGGGCAGTTGTTTTGCCTGATTTTGGAGGCCCGGCGATCAGGAAGTAGGAGCCGATTCTTGCCAGGTCGATGTCGCGCGTTTGCATATCCTTATCCTGCAACGCGATCCAAGACATCGCCGTGCGGATGCCTCCGCCAATTTCAGTCTTGCCCTGATGCAGGACCTCAGCCAGGGAAACGGATTTGCCAAGCATGCGAACGGGTGTCGGTCTGGGGCCCTCCCAAGCCGCACTCATCCGGCTACTCAGCTCCTGAAGCGAGTGGATTTGCCGTTCGGGTGGCTCGGAAGTTGGAAGAGCTATTTGCACCTCGACCGGCGGCTTCAGATTGTAATAGCCCCGCCCCGGAACCGCGTCGTAGGTCGCAAGGTCAGGGCGCCCATCGAGAATTACCGAATACATCATTCGATCTGCGAGCTGCAGAGCGATCCGGCGAGAGATCAAGTCCGCGACTTTCCCCGAGGGAAAACGGTCGGAAGTCAAAGCGAAATACAGGCCGTAGGCGCCTCCCTCTCGAAGGAGTTGGATGAAACCTTCCATTTCGAAATTGAACGCCTCCTGGAACCCTGAGAAATTGTTGATGGCGGTGAGTATCGCAGGCAATTTCTCCGCTCCATCTTCGCCGCCCCGGTAACGCGCGAAATCCACCGTCCCGGCTTCTTCGAATAACCTGCGGCGGGCATCGAGTTCCGATCGGAGGGTCGTAATTAATCGGCGGATCCGATCGACGTCATCGCCAACATATGCCCCGGCAACATGTGGCATTTCAGAAAACGCGGCCCTCAGCTGATGGCCCCCAAAGTCAATTAGATGAAAGTGGATGAGGTCCGGTGGATGTGATAGTGCATACGCGGTTACGAGCGTCATCAACGTGATCGTTCGACCCGAACCGGGGGATCCGATTACCAGAATGTTTCCATCCTCCTGGAAATCGACCAGCAGTGGCGACTGGCGCTGTAGCGCGGGTTCATCGAGCAAACCGATTGGGACCTTCGATTCCCGGGAGAGATCTATCGGCCAATTCGTCCCGCCGAAGCTCTGATGGCCGCTTAGTTCAAACAACTTCTCCAGAGATAGCTCTTTCGGGAGCGGCGGGGGCCAGGGACTCTTCAGCCTCTCAATCCCCAGCTCCTTGGCGGCTTGAACCGCCCTCTCTACGAGAATCTGAGCCTCGGTTTGCACTCTCCCTCGCAGCTCCGGGGTCTTTGGGCTGGCGGCTTCAATCTCAAACAGCTTGATTCGCCGTCCGTCCGGGGCGACCTCCTGAATCAGGACCGGATCCTCCGCTGCCACCGCGCCATCCTCCCGGTAGAACCCAGCCACGCGTGCGACTTGAAAGAGATCGAACTGCTCATCATTTCCCACCTGGAAATAAGCTCTGCCGGGCGGCTGGCTTGGCAGGAGATAGGCATCCGGTCGTCCGAGCACGTTGCGGCTGTCTTCGGCTCGCTCGACTCGTAGGCAGACCTTGAAACGCATGTTGGCGCGGATGCTTTCATTTACGACGCCCTCTGGCCGCTGCATGGCAAGGATCAAATGGACGCCGAGCGCCCGCCCCTTCTGAGCGATGCTGACGAACTCGTTCAAGATCTCGCCTAAGTCGTTCTTAAATCGCTCCTTTAGCTCGGCAAACTCATCGATGACAATGAACAGATAGGGAAAGGGTTCGGAGATCCCAAGCTCATGGTATTTATCGACATCGGCCACCTGATGGCGAGCCAGAATCTCTTCCCGGCGGCTGAGTTCGCTCCGCAAGGCAACCAGAGCCCGCCGAGTTTGCTTCCCGTCCAGATCGGTCACCATGCCAACGGTGTGCGGTAGATCGGCAAGCACCGACATAGCGGTGCCTCCTTTATAATCCACCAGAACGAAATTGACTTGATGGGGGTGGTTTGAGAGCGCCAACCCGCTCAACAATGTCAGCAGCAGTTCACTCTTGCCAGAACCGGTGGTCCCAGCAATGAGACCGTGGGGACCCTGACCACTTTGTTTGAGGTTCACAATGAGCGGGCGAGATCCGTGGCGCATTCCGAGCGGAACCTCCAGGCTCGGGGGTCGGGAGAGGGCGGCCAGCCATCGGCTCTTGAGGTCCAGGCGTTTGACGTCCGGGCTGCCGATGAGCTCCATAAGGCGAATATCGTCAGGAAGATCCCCGGCCGTCTGAGAATCCGCCAATTCGAGAGGCGCCAGCCCCCGCGCCAACTTTTCTGTGTTTTCAATTCCGATATTGTCGGGCCGAATATCTACGGCACCCGCCTGGTCCGGCGAGTACAGGGTCGCGCGCTTCTCGTTAACTATCTCAACCCGG
>JADFRG010000023.1 GCA_022561385.1 Chloroflexota bacterium | reverse complement strand
GTACCAGCCTCCATTGTTATGGGCTTCATAGATATGCACAGCATCGGAAAATAGTGAAATCAAGAATGCAAAAGGAGAGATAACTCCATGCCCTAGGCCCTGCCAAAAGCCGGCGACCTTTCCTTCATCATCAGGAAGATCCCTCAATTCATTAGGACCAGCCGCACACCCGGAAATCGCAAACATCATCATCAAAACAATAAACACGCCGAACAGTTTCTTCACGTCAGATCCTCCAGGCAATATCAACGACTCTCTGTCTTGCCAGTGGTGAATATCCTTAGGCTTCGGCAAATAATGCGCAGGCTTTGGACGATTGTCAGCGACGCTGCCTAACGTTTGAGATCAGCGGCCACAGAAAGTTGCAGCCTTTTTGCTCAAGCAACAGGGTTGACGCTTTTTGGGGGCCGATGCATTGAATGGTTAGGCGGTATTTGGGGCTACCTCGCAGGCTGATCTATCGAAGTTCGATAAGCCTGGAGCAGGGATGCCCCACAGGCGCCGCAATGGCAGCCACCGGCCTAAGGAGAGCATTGAGCTTGGCTACGAGAGGTGCTAGCGCAAGCTGAACGGCGGGTATTGATCTGTGACGAGCAGGAAGGCGTAGGCTCCGACGCGCAGGCCCCACCTGCCCACTCCCACAACGAAGTCGAACAGCCCTCTCGGGTATCGGCCGGTGAAGAGTATCGCGATCCAAGTGAAGAGCACCGCGAACACAGATAGCGGCACCAGAATTAACAGAACAATGTAGTGAGGAATCGCCAGGAACCACTTGACCAGGGGATACCACCGATTGAGGTCAGTTTCTACGTCCGGGTAGTCGATCTCCAGGTGGACAGACTGCTCTTCGACGGTGGACGGGTATCGGTCTGTGAGCAGGGCCGCGTAGGCGCTGACTCTGGCCCCGAAGCGGGTCAGCTCGCGAGAAAAGTCGAACCACCAGCGCGGATAACGGTGTCGGAAAATGATCATCAAGGCCGTGACTACAGAGAGACCACTCGCCAGCCCACCCGCCGTCTCCCGAGTTCTCCTCACAACCTCACCGGCTTCATTGAGGATAACCGTGTTGGTGACCGTCTGGCCAGCATCCGAGATGAGGCCCAGGATAATGGCGACGGGAATGATCCAGATTATTCGGAAGAACGTTGTCAGCCGGTCCAACTTTTCCGGGTAGTCGACCTCCAGACGAGCAGCGTAGCCTGCGGGTTCAATAGCCATAATCACCTCCGAGTCCGTGTGATTGATTCTGTCCGCTTTACTTTGATCCGGTCATTTTCATCAGGGTTCACCAAAATAAATTTTGCAAAACCTAACGGCTGCGAGCTGCCTGTAGACGTTCTTTGGGTGAGCGGCCTGGCCTAGGCCCTTGGGTTCACCAGAAAAAATTAGCCCGACCTCCTGCGAGGTCGGCCTGGCTGCGATGGAAGTTTAATCTCGCCGCACCGCGACGACGGAATTCGCTGTTTACAACCCCAGCAGATGAAATGGGATACGGGGTTCGGCTCCACTCGCAGAGTGCTCTCGAAGATCCCGCGTTATTTGCGGGGCAGCGAGTGTTTAGGGCGAAGACTATCTCTGTGCAGAGCATGTCATGAAGACATCTTGAAACCGCAAAAACGAAGGCAACCTGAATGTGCCATTCCAGGTCACTGTGAACTTTGATTCTTGATTTTTGCCGTCTCTCGAATCCGCGTCCTACGCGAGTCGAGAGGTTGAGACTCCGCGGGGGTGCAGTTCCAGGGGACAGCGGACAAATCTCCCTGGTTCTGGGCCAAGGCCTCTTGATCGGGTTATCGATTACCTCGAGCCACGCGTTTAGGAAAATCTGGAAAAGGGCGAGAGTGCTCGAAAAGAAGTTCCTATATGCCTCATCAACTACTTGCAACCCGTTGTGGCTTTCATTCCACAGGGTCTAGATGATCACATATTTGTTTTCAAAGGATGAGTGGCTGGAAGCTGGTTGACACTATTTAGGTTGCGGTTCTTCAGCTGTGTCGTTCGTATTGCCCTGCTTGTTTCTTGAGACCCCAACCTTTTCGGGCGTGATGTAGCGGGATGTCAACTAGGATCCCGCGGAAGACTCCAGGCCGAACCGTTGCAACTCCTCCGGATTAAGATCGCGGACATATCGATTGGAATCGATCCAATCGAACAAATCAATGTTTGCAACCTCCCAGATGCGCACGGTGCCATCTCCTGAGGCGGAGATGATTTTGCTGCCATCCGGACTGAAGGCCGTTCCGCGCACCCATTCTGTGTGGCCTTCAAACCGCTCGAGCTCTTCCCCGGTCTGCAAATCCCAGAGAATTACAGCTTTGGTAGACTCCCCGATTCCACCCGGGAGCCCAAAGGCAGCGATCACGGTGCTTCCATCTGGACTGATGTCGACCCGGTGTACCACAGTATCTGCATCGTGTGGATACCTTCGAATCATCTCACCCGTCAGGAAATCCCACAGAATCACGGAGCCGCTAAAGTCGCCAGTTAGAAAGGACTTCCCATCGGGAGTAATGGCTAATCCTTCAACCGGCACTTCCTCGCCTAACCCTGCAGGACCCTCAAGGTTTCGAAGTTTTTCGCCGCTCTCTAGATCCCAGACCGCGAGGCCGCCCGAGTTGAAACCGGTGAGGGCCGTGCGCCCATCCGGGCTGATGGCCAGGCTCCAGACCTCCGGGACAGTGGTGCCGTCCGCAGTCGCGGAACGCCAGATCTCCGAACCACTTTGTATATCCAGAAGTAGGAGGCCTGCTTCACCGGTGAAGTCCCCAAATGGGTCTCCCATCCCTGCCAGCAGTGCAGAGCCATCGGGTGTGAAGGCCAGAGCCACCACCGGTCCCCCTAATCCATCCCATTGCTGAATTAAATTGCCGCTCTCGACGTCCCATAGGATTACGCTTCGATCCTGCGCGCCGGAGGCCGCGAGCCGGCCATCCGGGCTGAACGCCACGCTCCAAATCGTTCCATCGTGACCCTCCAATCGCCTCAGGACCGTACCCTCTTCCACGTCCCACAGGACGAGTCTGTTATCTGATTCGGGCGAATTGAAAACCTGGATTTCGCCGCCGCCAGAAATTGCCAGGCGTCCATCCGGGCTGAAAATCGCGCTAGTGACTTCATTCCCGTGGCCCTGCAAGACCCGTACTTTAACTGCGGATCCCCCTTCCACCCCGGATCCTAGGTCCCAGAATCGAAGCATCCCGCTTTCGTGGCCAGTGATCGCCGTGCGCCCATCCGGCATCAGCAGGCCAGCCTCTAGATTATCTGAGGGATTGAAACGCACGATTTCATCGCCGGTCGTAGGATTCCACAAGATCATCGGACCAAAGGACATCATGCGAGATCCGTCCTCACTGAAGGTGATGTAAAACGGCGATTCGCCAAATAGGCGCAGGCTGTCGCCGGTGCGCGCATCGATTTGCTCGAGCCCTTGCCTAGAACGATTGATATAGACGGATCCGCCGTCAGGACTGAAATGAAGGACATCAACAAAACCTCCTCCGACAGTATCGAGGCGGATGTGCTCGCCCGTTTCAAGGTCCCAGATAATGAGGACGCCATTCCCGGGAGGTCCATCCATACCGATTAATGCGGAGCTGCCATCCGGGCTAATCGCCGCGCTATTCGACCACAGGCCGGGAATGTCCACCTCTAGGCGATGTAGGACCTCTCCGGTCGTTACGTCCCACGCGATGAACGTTTCGAAACCGTCGTACGGCGCATTGACGTCGGCCCCGATTCTTGAGTTGAGCGCCGTAAGAAGAATCCGACCGTCATCGCTGACCAGGCTTGCCTTAATGAAAAGCTCGTTGGAATCTGGTTGAAAGGGGTAGGTTACGCGGCCCGTCTGAAGGTCCCACACGCCGATCTCCATCTCAGCAACAAAAAGGGGGAAGAAGGGATCCGGAGCCCCTTCATAGGGTTTCACAGACCAGAGCATTGCCGAGGGCCCATCACTGCCCATAGCGCCATTAGGAAGATAGTCTACATTGCGCGCCATAGGCAGCCGGCCCTCAACCCGTCGGATCTCTGCGCCGGTTTCTAGGTCCCACTCGATGAAACTGCCATCCAGCGAGCTCGATAGCAGAAATCGCTGGTCGGGGCTGAAGTCAAAGTGCGTTGGGCTATCCGTGTGCCCCGCAAAGCGCTGCACGAGCTCACCCGTTGCAATGTCCCATAGAGCGATAGTGTTGTCTTCGGCGATTGGGTCTTCTAAGCTGGGCCGGCCGGACGCGGACACGACCTGGCGACCGTCAGGGCTGACATGGATGTCCCTAATTGGGCCGTCATGCGCTTGAATTCCGCGCGCCACGCCGGGCGAGAAAGCAATCTCTCGGATGGTTTGGAGGACCTCAATCGGAGGTTGGTCGCCCTTGTTGGCTTCCATTGCCAGCGCGAGCGCTAGCTCTGGATCATGGTTCTCGAAGGCCTGCTCTGCGGCTCTTACTAACGAGAGGCTTTGGATTTCAGCTGCGCGGCGTTGCGCGATGCGACTCTGGTTGAAGATGCCGACTGTCAATGCAGTTCCTATGATTGCGGCGGCCCCGAGCACGCCGGCGATCACACGCAGCCTCCGAAGGGCAGCTCGCTCAAGCGCCCTCTCACGTTCCTGCTGAGCCCGTTCGGCCTCTTCGCGTCCCTCTCGCCCTGCAATGCTTGCGCCAATGAATTCGATCTCCACCTCGCTTAGATCACCTTTTCGCTCATCGAACCAACGTTCAGATGCTGCTAGCGGTAGTCCTCTCAGCAGCGCGCCGGCATCACGTTCGCTTGATTCCCACTGACGAACAAGCGCCCGTGTTCGCTCTTGCCAGACGCGAAATTCGCGGTCCGCGTTCATCCAGTCTCTGAGGCGGCTCCAGCCTCGGATCAAGGCTTCGTGAACCACCTCCACAGTTTCGTTCCCTTCCGTGTCGCGCCCGGTCACTAGAAGCCGCGCATCCGCGAGGCGCTGCACGAGGCTCCAGCTGGAATCACCCAATTCTGAGCGCATGGCTAACCTGCGAGTGTCCTCAGTCCCCTCCCCCGGGCGCACCACCTGGACGAAGATTCGTCTGGTCGTCGCTTTATCTTCAGCACTAAGTTCTTCAAAAACCGAATCCGCGTGCTTTGCTAACGCTCCCTCCACTCGGTCGATCGCGTCGTAGGCTTCATGGGTCAGAACTTCGCCGTCCTTGTGCTCCCACAGCATCGCCAATGCAAATTCCAGAAGCGGCAGATTTCCTGGTTCGTCACCTACGTCATCCAGGATCCGTGGAACCAATCCAGCCTCAAATTCCGCATGCGCCTTCTCTGCAGGATTTTCGATCGCTCGGTTCAATTCGCTGCGGGTCATGGGCCCCAGCTTGACATCCGATTCCTGTAATGCGTCGGCGAAGGGCCGGTGAGCCAATGCCTGACCGAGAAAGTCGGCCCGCAGTGTGATGGTCAGAGAGAAAATTGGTTTCGGGCGATATTGTTGGTCGAAAACTGCATCGGTCAACACGTCCATGAAGATATTGCGCAGCTGAGCATCAGGAACCAACGTATACAACTCTTCGAACTGATCTCCCACCAACTGCACCCGCGTCCCTGGCAATTGACCGCCAAGTATCTTTTGGATGACATCCATCAGTGTGAGGTCCCGCTGAAGAAGGCTTTTGGCCAACTTATTGGTCTCTACCAGAAGCTCCGTCTTGCTCTTGTCCGGTTCGAGGTTTTCGATGAGCGCGGCCGCCAGAGCATGAAACGGACGGCTCCCAGGACGAAACTGAGTGATTAGCCACTCTCGCTGCTTTCGCAGCTGGGGAAGTAACCCGGCATGTACGACGGAAGACTTGCCGCTCCCAGAAGGTCCCACTACCGCAACCATCGGCTGTCGATGAGCGCTCTCAACAAGCAACTCTGTGAATGCTTCTCGGCCGAAGAAAAACGGTGCGTCTTGTTCCTGAAACGCAAATAGCCCGCGATACGGACTCGACCTTGGTCCCTCTGCTTCGAGATCGGTGGTGCTCGCAGTTGTCAACGTTCGTAACGGAGGAAATTGCTTATGAGGTAAGTCGGGATGCTGAAGCCCAAGAATATGAACCGGCTCTTCGCATCCTTTCAGGTCATGCAAGCCAAAATCCTGCCATGACGCGTTATCCGGCAGTTGCAGCGCATCGTCTACCGATTTTGAAACCAGAGTTTGGCCTCCCCAGGCCGCGTCCATTACTCGTGCGGCGTAGTTCAAGGCCGGGCCGAAAACCGCATCCCCTTCCCGGAAATAGTCGTAACCCTCCCAATCCGCCGACACACCGTAGAGGCCGATGCGAATGCGTAATTCGTCCAGCTCGCCCCAGTCGGCTTGCCCGAAGGCCAGCTGAATCCCAAGTGCGGCTTCTAGCGGACGGCCGGATTCGAATACGGCTCTTACACCGTCTCCACGGTTCTCTTCGATGCGACCTCCATGCTTCTCTATGTGTTCCTTGAGAATTGCATTGTGCTGCAGCAAGGCTTGCAGCATCGCCTCTCGATGTCGGTCCCAAAGCGGCGTGGAGTTCTCGATGTCGGTGAAGAGAAATACCGGCATTGAGAGGGGCTGCTCAGAGTCCGCCCGTTTTTCTTGCGGCCTCGTACTTACAGAGACCGCGGCTTCGGCTTGGATCTGTTGGTACAGCTTATCGGTCTCAGGTGAAGGCTTAGAAACCCGTTCGATTTCCAACGATCGACGCAGGTTCTCATACTGAGCCAATGCCGCAGTTAATTGCCCATCACGGTCCAGAGCAAGCATCAATCCGCGAACGGAGCTTTCTCTGAATCTGTCGATCTCCAGAGCTCTCCAACCACCCCTCTGAGCTGCACGGTGTTCTTCCATCTCGAGATAGGACGCGGTCAGGCCATCCAGTGCATCCAAGACTTGGACCTGCAGTTTTTCTCTCCGGGTGGCAACCCAGCTTTCGAATTCGGCAGTATCAGGAAATGAGAGATCTTGCAGAAAATCACCTAGGTAGAGATCTATCGTTGCTTCAAGGTCACCGATGTTGTCGCGCGCGGACGGTTCGGAACCGAGCACGGCCAAATCCTGCTGAAATCGAATCACATCTATCCATAGCGATTGACCGACCTGCAATTGGATTTTCTCTGGATCCTCGTCGATAAGTGCGGCAATCGGGGATTGGCGCAATACCCAGAGCGTACGGCGCAGGTTGGCACTTGCTCGCGTCTCAGAGTAGTCAGGCCACAGCAGCTTTTCGAGCGAGGAGCGGTTGTGGAATCCCTGCTCTAGTGCCAGGTAGGCCAGCAACGCAAAGGCTTTGCGATTGGATATTTCGACGACTTGGTCGTCTACTTCAACATGGGGGGGCCCAAAGAGCTGAAGCCTTACTTGAAGGTTTTGATCGACCATGTTTTCGTCAGGGCGAGACTCCGAGTGCGGAGTCTCGTTGCTTTCCCTCATAGTAAATTCGAAGGGAAGCCTACGACACATTCTCCCCGATCCACTGAATCCTAACCGTAATTTTCAGCACCATGGCTAGATCCTCATCGGTCAGGTAATGAATAGGCAGAGGAGAGTCACCTCAGCCCGCTTGCCCGCATTGGGGCCGCATGCAGACTGTGTATGCATCGATGGTTCTTCCCAGTTTGCGTGACTGATTGGCCCAGAGATGGGCGAGACTATTGCCAGTGGAATCCGGGTCCGGCTCCACTCGCAGAGTGCTCTCGAAGATCCCGCGTTATTTGCGGGGCAGCGAGTTTTTGAGGCCGATATTGTCTCCATGCAAAGCCTCAAATGACAACATCTTGAAACCACAAAAACAAAGGCAACCTGAATGTGCCATTCCAGGTCACAGGGGATCTAGAATCCTGATTTTTGCTGACTCTTGATTCCGAGTCGTACGGGAGTTGACAGGCTAGCCCTTCGAGAGGGACACTTGCAATAACACTTCTGCTCTGGGTTTTTGCTTAGTGGGGCGGGTTGCTATCTTGAAGGTGTGGGGCGTCGATGCTTTTTTTAGGCTTTTTTTGGAGACGCCGCCCCTGGGTTGAAAGGGGTGGAAAAAAGATCCCTCCCACCCCCGATTGCGCTTTTTGCTTGACCCTAGATATTGACCTTGCCAAATTGCTAAAATGTCCTGGCTATGGCTAAGCCGAAAAACGACCCCAACAAGCCAGTGACGATGAAGGACCTGGATGAGTTTGTTCAGGCGATCCTCGCCGGCACTGAAGGACTATTCAACGAGCTCAGCCGGGAAATGAACTCTCGTTTTGAAAAGGTCTACAAACGCTTCGACAAAGTAGATCGAAGACTGGATACCCTCGAAGTCGGTCAGGCTTATCTCAAAGATAAAATCAACGGGTTGAAGGCCGATCTATCAGCCACACGCTCTCCAGAGTCCTGACTTCGACGAGGACTTCTACTGGTTCAATAAACGGCCTTTGCCTCGGCCTGCGAACCTTATGCCCGCTTCCGGACAACCAGTGCGTTGATGGAGAGGATGAGGGTCATCAGGCTCGTCAAGCCCAAGGCCATGTAGCTGAAGACGAAGAAGGCGCCTGCGGCCTCGCTGGTGTAGGCAGCGGCGATGCCCTCCAGGGACACGCCGCCAAACAGGGAGTAGGCGTGGAAGAGGTAGCGCAAGAAGGCGAAGGGGGACATCACGAGGACAATCACGTAGCCGAGCTTACGCCCTTTCCAAGCCCATCCGATGCCGAAGACGTAAAGGACCATCAGCAGGATGAAGAATGTGGTGGCCGATCCGGGGCTCACGCCCGAGTACTGCCGGGCGGACTCGCCGCGCGCAATCTCGTCCGTGGCGTGAAGAAGAAGCAGGAACACCGTCAGAGCGCCGAAGAAGGCGATCCCTTTTGTCGTCAGTCTCCTATTATTCGTCATATTGATAACCTCCACGAGCCGACGCCCATCTTGCGGTAACTCGCGCACCGTTAGGCGAGTCGCTCGCGTCTGCCTAACTATTATTAGGTGGACACCACTAGCATAATCCCTTTATCACCGTAGCTCAAGAGTAGTGCAATAAAAAGGGTGTCTAACCATAGGAGCCGAAAAGCGCTACACCATAAATAGCGTTGATTTGCCCACGAATGTGCGCAATCCGGATCGGAACTTCGTGCTACAAAGCGCACGGAATCCTACTCAAATCCGAATATTTTGCGGATTTCATCGACTAGTCGTTTCCAATCTGGACGATCCTCAAATGTGCGGATTTCCTCGGCCAGTCGTTCCGCATCCGGACTATCCTTGACTTTGCGAATTTCCTCGGCCAGTCGTTTCGAATCCGGACGATCCTTGAGTTTGCGGATTTCCTCGACTAGTCGTTCCGAATCCGGACGATCCTTGAGTTTGCGGATTTCCTCGGCCAGTCGTTCCGTATCCGGTCGGCCTTCTTCTGGGTCACTTGATGATTCCATGTGTTTGTCTCCTTGGTCTAACATAATCTTCTGCCGACTTGTCGGCAGAAGATTCTCAAACGGCATTCTTATTTTCCTTTGTCAGCCAAAAAACTCCTTTTTCGTTTCTGGCTCATTCATAGCAGTTCAATGATGCGATCCCAAATGGCTGGCTCGACCTTCCGAGCAGAGTTTGTCCGGATCCTATCATCCATTTCGAATCTCCCTTCTCCTTGATAAAGGCTAAATTGACCACGCCGGTTAACTATTATTGAGTGGACAATACCAGCATAACCTCGATATCACCGCAGCTCCAAGCGTGTGCAATGAGATGGTCGCTTACCCCTGTGCCACATCGCGATATGCAAGCCTTGAGAGTGACGACGAGTGCGTCAGAGCGTCACGAAGGTATTCGTAGGGAGTAGTCAGACGCTGTACAACAACCGTTCGCGGTTGAACAGGCGCAGGGCGATCACCATCGCTACGCTTGCGGCAAGCAGGCTGCTGATAATGCCGAACAGTATGGCGTTGTCCGGAAGGGTTGCACCGACCGCCAGCTTGGCGACGACAGCGGCTGGGCCATAGATTGGAATCAAGAATGCCGTCGACTCCGTCGGCAATACAAATGCAGCTGCGAAAATAGGTATCAATACGAATAACTGCATGGCTCCTACGGATGACTGGGCGGCTTTAAACGACTTGGTACGGATGCTGATGGTCATTAAGACGACACTAATGAACAAGGCTAGCGGCAAACCGATCAAAATTGCGCCGAAGATGACCCCAATCGGCAGCACCGCACCCTTCGTCACCGATTCGGGTAACAGGTTACTAGCGGCCCAAAAACCCATAAAGGCCAGAACGATTGGAACCGCCGTCATCGTAAAGACCGCAGCCAACTTGCCGAAGAAGATTGCAGCGTCGCTCGCGGGCGTGACGAGCAGCGCCTCCAGCGTGCCACGCTCCTTCTCCCCCGCCGTAACGTCGATGGCGATAAACAATCCGCCCAATACAGCGACCATACCAATCAATATGGGCAGCATGAACGCTGCGAAAAAGCCTCCCAACTGCTCCGGTGTAGCCAGATCGCGCGACTCCAATTCGACCGGCACCAGCAAGGCCGGATCGACGCCTCTCAACTCTACCCGCTCAATCGACACAAGTTGGTTGTAACTGTTGATCGCCAAAACCAAACGCTGCACCGAAAAACTGCCGCCGAAAATGCCGCCCGATGTCCGATTTGTCAGCAAAATCAGACCAGCGGGTTCTTCGTTGTCAATACGATCGCTGAAGCCTTCAGGGACGATTAACCCGGCCGCTTCATCACCGCTGCGAATTGTCGCTTCCAGATCGCCCGCATGGGGTTCGAGCGTGATGTCGAGTAATCTAAAAGTGTCGATCAATTCGCGCCCCAAATACTCGATTCCTTGCGCCGGAATCGTCACAGATGATTGCTGTCTGGAGGTTATTACTGCAGTCATGACAGGACTCAAAACAGCAGCCATAATGCCCAAGATCAGCGGTAACAACAGCGATTGCGCTAATGAACGCCTGTCACGAGTTCCATCCAAGAGTTCCTTGCGCCAGATATTGTTGATGTGACCGAGCATCTTAATCCTCCCGTCCCCGCTGGCTGTATTCACTACGCAGCAAACCCTCACGTCCGGCCAGGGCCACAAAGGCATCTTCCAGATTGACTGTTTGAGCCCTGGCTATCAAATCGCTCGGCGTGCCGAAGGCTACGATCTTGCCTTTGACGATGATTGCAATGTTGTCGCACAACCTTTCTGCTTCGTCCATATAGTGCGTGCTGAACAATACACAGCGATCCTGATCTCTAAAATCGCGAATCGTTTGACGCGTATCCCGCACCGCCATCACGTCGAGGCCAGTGGTCGGCTCATCCATGATGATGTTGTGCGGATCATGCACCAACGCGCGGCCGAGGACGATCTTCTGGCGTTGACCACGACTGAATCCTTCGGCGCGTCGATCGGCGATCTCTTCCATCTTCAACTCTTCGATCACGGCCTGGACGCGGCTCTCCAGCGCTTCGCCCTTCAACCCATAAAAGCGACCGTAGTATCGAAACTGTTCGCGTGGCGTCAGTCTTGGATACACGCCGAGCATATCCGACTGAACGCCCAGCAGGCTGCGGACCATTTGTGCGTCGGTGGTCACATCATGTCCGTCTACGATCACCGTGCCGCCCATTGGTTTAATTAGTGCTGCGATCATGCGCAGCGTTGTCGTCTTACCTGCACCGTTCGGGCCAAGCAAGCCGGTGATTTGCCCGTCGGGACAATCAAAGCTGACGCCATCCACCGCCTTGATTTCTCCGTCTTCACCATAGTGCTTTTTCAGATCTTTGATTTCGATCATCTGCAAACGCTCCTAACAAGGCGCAATTCGTGGTACGCAGTGCGCGATGAGAAACAAACTCACCATTACTGCACTTTCTCAAACGTGTACTCGGCCACGCCACGACCGTGAACGATGGTGGGGTTGCCATCGTCGTCTTCGGTGAATTCGAACCCCAGCAAAGGCACGCCTGTCGTGACCACCTGATATACGGCGACCTCCCCATCCTCGTCCACCTGTGGTCGGAGTTCTACCTGGAACTCGCCTGGGGTTCGACTTCTGATACCGCTTCCTCTTCTGGCTCTTGGCCGAGCGAGGAGCACGCGAAGAGCAGAACGTATACAAATGACCAAGAGCTAATTATTCGGACTCGTTGCCAATGGTTCATATTGCACCTCCATCGCACGCTCTTCGGTTGAGGACTGTCGTCTTGGTGGCGTAACTATTATTGGGTGGGGAATATCAGAATGATACCTGCCTCATCGTGTTTCACGAATGATGAAATAAAATTGCGTAGAACCATAGTTCGACGAAGTTTTTACGGTGTTGTGTGATTGTTTAGCCCTGAGATGGCAGAGACTGTTGCCAGCGGAATCCGGGTTCGGCTCCACTCGCGGAGTGCTCCAGAAACTGTTTGTAGCCGATATTGTCTCCATGCAGAGCATCCCATGAAGACGTCTTGAAACCGCAGATCACGATGATATGAATAGGTTTTCCACTCCGGGTTCATTCCTTCGATGCTGGGAGACTGAATAGCCCCGGCCGCCGATCCGGCGGAGTTGCGCACTCATACTGTGGCCCTGCCTTGAGCACGTGATCTTGCGGGCTTGGTCCTACAAGCAAGGGGGCGGGAGCGGGTTCTTAGGTCCGTAATCCTAAGTCATATGCTTGCGGGCAAGGGGCGGTTCAGCTCACACGTCGCTGATTCTTTCCTGACCCCCCAGGCTCAATGCGGCCAGGGCCACCGGACCACTCATAAAGGCGTAAGCCCAGTGCAAGAACCGACCATGAGCGGCGGGTTTTTCTAATGAATGGTCGCTTTTCGACGACGAGAGGTGGGGTTTCGCCATGAACGGTGGAACGCTTGGATCCTCAGCAGCTCCCTCAAATCGTCCATCCGCCTGCGGCTCACTCGCAGCACCTTGTTCACCGGCGGATCCAGCTCCAGTTCCCACTTGCCCTCCGACCGCGTGCGCAGCTCGTAGACCCGATCCAGATTCACAATGTACGAACGGTGGATCCGGAAGAAGCGCTGGCGCGGCGAGGGACGAAGTGTGCCATACGGCCGGAGTCGAACACGCGGAGGTACCTTTGGACACACAAAACATTGCCCTGTCCATCCCTACCAAGATTCTGAAGCGGATCAAGGTCATTGCCGCAAGAAGAGGCGTCTCGGTATCCGGG
Source organism: Chloroflexota bacterium (assembly GCA_022561385.1). GTDB lineage: Bacteria > Chloroflexota > Anaerolineae > Anaerolineales > E44-bin32 > JADFRG01. The sequence continues at coordinate 32,515 of JADFRG010000023.1, read as the reverse complement.
CTTCTCACCCGGCTGCTTGAGGACTTCGCGTTGAGGGAGGAGGGCTATCGCCAGGCGATGGAAGACCACCTAGCCACCCTGAAGAGTATTTCTGAGCTAGGCACGGGCGGCGTCATCCGCTGGAACCGAGAAAAGCTGCATGAGCGCTGAGTCGCCGCTGCAGTTCATTGATACAAATGTGCTGGTTTATGCCCATGACGCGAGAGCAGGAGAGAAGCATGAGCGGTCAGACCTTCTTGTCAGCGAACTCTGGGTCAGCAGGCAGGGTCACCTCAGCGTCCAGGTCCTTCAAGAGCTGTATGTGACCCTGACGCAGGTAGTTCCAAGCCCGCTGGACCTTGAGGCCGCGTCGAAGATCCTCAAGAACTTGAGCCACTGGAGGGTGCATGTCCCCAATCCCGAGGATGTGCTCGGCGCCATCCACCTTCAACAGCGCCACCGGCTTTCCTTCTGGGACGCGATGATCTTATAGAGCGCCAACCAGCTTGAGTGCGATGTGGTGTGGTCGGAGGGTTTCAATCACGGCCAGGTCTATGATCGGGTCGTGGTCAAGAACCCATTCATCGCCTAAGCTACTGTCAGGTTCGCCTCGAAGACAATCTCAAATGAAACGATGGAGCGTTATCTTCCTGGCCCTGGCCATCGTTCTTCAAGGCTGTGGACGTACCGAGAGGGTAGTTCAGCCCGATTCGGAGACCGTACCCGCAGCCCAGCCGCCGCGCCCGGAGCCTCGACCCGCGAGACAGGCCACCGACCTGTCTGATGTCAGCCACTGGCTATATCTGATCGACGTCGATCTCGGTGACGAAGTTGTTGATCTTATTGCCGAGTCGACCTATGACATGGCCGTGATCGATTACATCCCTTCAGAGGCGGACAACGCCGACTACCCTATCTCCGAGGTCGTCGCCGCCTGGCAGGGCGCCGATCACCCGAAGTTGGTGATCGCCTATATCGATATCGGCGAGGCGGAAGACTACCGCACGTACTGGCAGCCGGGCTGGGGTATCGGAAATCCTGAGTGGATCGCCGGCAGCGACCCCGACGGCTGGAAGGGCAATTTCCCGGTCGCCTACTGGCATGACGGGTGGGTTGATATCTGGCTCGGTTCCGGCGGACTGATGGAGGGCATCCTCAGTGCCGGATTCGATGGGATCTACCTGGACTGGGTGGAAGCCTATTCCGACGATAGCGTGATCGAGATTGCCGAGCGCGACGGCGTGGATCCTGTGCAGGAGATGATCGGGTGGGTCGAGGCGCTTGGAGACTATGGTCGAGAGCGCAACGAAAACTTCATCGTCATCGGTCAGAACGCGGCCGAATTGGCCGCCTTTGACGAGTATGTCGCGGTCGTCGATGCGATCGCGCAGGAGCAGATCTGGTTCGATGGCGGTGCGGACAACGATCCCCCGGGCGATTGTCCGTTGCCGCGCACCGAGGCAGACATCGATACCGACGCCTACCGCGATTCACTCTCTCCAAAATGTCGCCGCCAGTTCGATAAATTCCCCGAGAGCACGCTGCACGTGAGCAGCGAGGGCTACCTCGAGGATCTGCTGTTCGCCCAGGGCAAGGGCCTCACGATATTCACGATCGACTACGCACTCGAACCGGAGAACATCGAATGGGTATACCAGACCGCGCGGGGGCTGGGTTTCATCCCCTTCGTATCGAACCGCAACCTGGATCAGTTCGTGGATGCTAGACGGTGATTTTGACTTGCGAAATGATTCTGCTTGAGCCGCTCGCCAATCTTGTAAGGACGGGCGCTCAATTCCCTTCCTGCCAGGCTAATTCCTTCAATACACCACATGAGTGTACAGAAGGTATGATCTTCATGGGCGCTTGTTGGATCTTGCCACTCGGGGAACATGGAGAGAGGATGCATGGAGCTCTTCTTAGTGCAACACGCTGAATCCAAACCCAAGGAGCAGGACCCTGAGCGATCCCTGACCCATGCCGGCGTTTCCGCCGCGCGGCAGATGTCGGATTGGGCGGCCAATGCGGGAGTCCAGATTTCCCAGATCCGCCACAGCGGCAAGCTCCGAGCCGCGCAGACCGCCTCCATCATGGCCGAGGGGCTCGCTCCAGAACACGGCGTCCAGGCCACACAAGGGATCAATCCACTGGACGATCCAACTCCACTAGCCGAAGAGCTGCGATCCCAGCGGGAGTCGCTGATGCTGGTAGGGCACTTGCCTTTCCTCAGTCGGTTGGCGGGCAAACTGCTCGCCGGGGATCCGGAGCGATCGGCGGTGAATTTCGAGAATGCAGGAATCGTCTGCCTGCGGCGCACGGAGAGGGAGTGGTCGCTTAGCTGGGCGATGGTCCCTCGATTGCTTAATTCCGGTGAGTCCGTCCTCTAGGAGCATCTCTCGATTAATAGCGTCGGCACAGAAAGGCTCCAATGAGGCTTCGAGATCTGTCGTTCACAAGCGGGCGCGACGATGACCTAAGGTCTCAAGAGCGCCGAAGAGCGCCGCTCGAGCCCTGTGTCAGACCGGTCGGCAAGCGTCAGACCTTCCAGCACCTGGTCAGATCCCAAGCAGCTTGCGCAATTCAGTATAGGCCGTCCGACTGACCGGCAGGACTTTGTTCACCGGAGGGTCGAGCTTGATCTCGCTGTCCCGCTCCCCACGCGCGCGCAGCTCGCGGGCACGGTTCAAATTGACGATGTACGACCGGTGGATACGGAAGAAGGGAGGCGAAGGCAAGCGCGCCTCGACCTCTTGAAGCGTCTCGATGTGCCGGTAGCGGCGCTTTCGAGCCGTGCGGAACAAGCAATCGTCACCCTCGGCCTCGATGTAGTAGATCTCCCTCAGATCAAGAAACACCCCCTTTCCCGGCTCGGGCTTCACGACGAATTTATCGAGTTTCATTTGACTCCTCCCTTGTGGGGATTTTGCTGAGAGCACTTGCGCCACGCGTTCTCACGCGCAAGCGGGCTGCCCATTGTGGAGCGCCCACGGACGGTCCGATATTCTCATGAATGGTCCTTGGGAGCCGTCGAACGGTCCGATTCTGTGATGAACGGTCAGAGCTTACGTGGGATTCGGTGACTGCGCAATCCGAGTGTGGGGGTTTGACAAGGTTGAGGTCGAAAACGGGTTGAGGGTTTAACGGCGCGAGCGCCAGCCATCTTGCCACGGTTTCACCGAGTAGACAGCATTTGTTGAAAGTCGCGGGTCAGGGTTCCGGGAGCGACTGAGGCTTGTAGTTAGCTAGCCTAGTACTCCGGTACTACAGTACCCTGTTGGCATAAATGTTTGAGTGCTAATATTTTCGTAGAATCCTCCCCGCCCTTTACCCCGTTCTCTGAATGGGATAAGTGGCGGGGTTTAGTTTAAGTCGCTATCCGGAGAGCAATGCCATCAAGGGTAGTGGTTTTCATCGACGCTCAGAACACCTACAGTGGCGCTCGGCGTGCATTTTTCGCCAAGCAGGATGATTGGGTTCATGGTCAGTTTGATCCTATGAAGCTGGCTCAAGAATTAACTGCAAGTGGATCTCAAGGGGTCAGCCGACAGCTTGAAGAAGTACGCGTCTACCGCGGGCGGCCCCATGCCAACAAAGAACCAAAGACTCACTCAGCACATATGAAACAATGCAAGGCATGGGAGACAAGTGGCGTTACGGTCATCGCGCGTCCACTAAGGTATCCCTTGAAATGGCCCACTGAGAAGCCTGAAGAAAAAGGCATAGATGTCTTGATGGCCTTGGATTTTGTGACGTTCGCTATTGATGATAGGTATGACGTGGGAATACTGGTGTCAGTCGATACCGACCTCAAACCGGCATTGGAATATGTTTGGAGACGGACTGATCTGGGCAAGAAAGTCGAAGTCGCGGCTTGGCGGAGCGCACAGCTGCGAGGCCGTCTGAGTGTACCTGGCGCTAATGTATGGTGCCACTGGCTTTACAAGAACAAGTACGACAAGGTCTGCGACCTGACCGACTATACCTAGGCCATGTTAGCGACCGCGTTAGCTTGATGGTAATCTGAGGAAGGATTTGTAAAATGAACGGCGCGAGAAGGACTTTAGGCCGGTCTACCGCCGAGCAGCTAGGGCGCTCGAAGGCAAATGAGTCTAGTCTGAGCGCCGAACCGCCGCAGCGGAGGCGCTCTCGTGACTTGAAGCGGAGCGCTTAGAAGGGAGAACAGCCAGCCGGACAGGAGGAATACCCACGGAACTATCTTCCCAATGCCGCTCCGTTCTGATAGGATTGCGCCCATGGCCTCGCACACCAGCGGGGTCGTTATTTTGTCGACTATTATGGATTGGAAGCAAGCATAGTTAGATGAAGATCGAACGAACCGAATTACGCAATATCGCCATCATCGCGCACGTCGACCATGGCAAAACGACGCTGGTGGACGGGATGCTCAAGCAGGCGCGGGTGTTCCGCGAGAACCAGGTGGTCGCCGAGCGGGTCATGGATTCGAACGAGCTCGAACGCGAGCGCGGCATCACGATCCTGGCCAAAAACACCGCCATCTCGATCCCCGATCCGCAGACCGGCGAGACGGTCAAGATCAACATCGTCGACACCCCCGGCCACGCCGATTTCGGCGGCGAGGTCGAGCGGGTGCTCAACATGGTCGACGGCGTGCTGCTGCTGATCGACGCCGCCGAAGGGCCGATGCCGCAGACGCGCTTCGTGCTCAAGAAGGCGCTGGAGCTGGGTCACCAGGCAGTAGTGGTGATCAATAAGGTCGACCGCAAGGGCTCCGATCCCGCCCAGGCACTCAACCAGACCTTCGATCTCTTCATCCAGCTCGAAGCCACCGACGAACAGGCGGACTTCGCCGTGGTCTACACCAACGCAGTGACCGGCCAGGCCGGGCTCAAAGCGGAGCTCGGGCCGGACCTGCAGCCGCTCTTCGAAGCCATCCTGCGCCACATTCCTGCCCCACTCGTCGACGCCGAAGTGCCGTTCCAGATGCTGGTGACGTCGCTTGGTTACGACGACTACCGCGGCACAACCGCCTCCGGCCGGATCAACGCCGGACGCCTGCTCGACGGCATGCCGCTGGCACGCATCAGCCACGACGGCGAAGTTCATGACGAGTCGGCCCGCTATCTGACCATGCACAAGGGCCTTGATAAGATCGATGTCAGTGAAGCCTGGGCCGGGGACATCGTGGTCATCGCCGGCCTCAGCGACGTGGCGATCGGCGAGACCCTGGCCGACCCCGAGCACCCCGTTCCCCTACCCTCCATTCACATCGAAGAGCCCACCGTGCGCATGGAATTTTCGGTCAACTCTTCCCCCTTTACCGGCCGCGAAGGGCAGTGGAGCACCTCCCGTAAGCTGCGCGAACGCCTTTTCAACGAGCTGCGCACCAACGTCTCGCTCCGGGTCGAGGAGACCGACTCCGCCGATCGCTTCAACGTCTCCGGACGCGGCGAGCTGCACCTGGCGATCCTGATCGAGACGATGCGCCGCGAAGGTTACGAATTCCAGGTCTCACGGCCACAGGTCATCCTTCATCACGAAGACGGTGTGGTCCTGGAACCGTTCGAAGAGATTTATATCGAGACCAGCCAGGAAACGATGGGCACGGTGGTCGAGATGCTGGGGCGCCGACAGGGTCAGATGTTGGACATGCAGGACGACGCCGGAGACACGGTGCGCCTCAAGTATCTTGTCCCGACCCGCGGCCTGCTTGGCTTCCGCTACCACTTCCTGACCGCCACGCGCGGCGCGGGGTTCATGCACAGTATCTTCCACGGTTACCTGCCTAAAACCGGCGGCCCACTCTCGCGCGGCTCCGGCTCGCTGGTGGCCTGGGAGGCCGGCACAACCACCACCTATGGCCTGAGGAACGCCGAGGAGCGCGGGGAGCTATTCCTGGGCCCCGGAGTCGAGGTGTACGAAGGCATGGTGGTCGGCGAGTATCAGCGCCCGGGAGACCTGGCCGTCAACGTGTGCAAGAAGCGGCACGTCACGAACCATCGGGCCTCCTTCAAGGAGCTCGATAACCGGCTCGCTCCGGCGCGCGAGATGAGCCTGGATCAGTACATCGAGTATCTTCACGACGACGAGCTGCTCGAGGTCACGCCTAAGAGCCTGCGACTTCGCAAACGTCAGTTGGATACCCATTTGCGCGGCCGCGAGGACAAGCGCGCCAAACTAACCGTCGGCGCCTGAGCTCCCCACCCTCTCCAACGGCGATCAGTTTATGAAATCTACAACCCGCCGGATATGGGTGGGGTTGGGGGTGGATGGGTAGGGGAGGGCTTGGCTCACGCCTCTGGCCAGATGGTCAGCTGAGAGGCTTGCGCCCCCTCTTTAAGCTTTTCATCGTAAGTGGCCATTTGCACCGGCTCGCCGAGTGCCTCCCGCCAAAGGAGGGCTGAAGCGAGGTGGAGGGCGTCAATGCCAGTAAGCCCATGCTCCCAAGCCAACCTACCCGCTTGCGCAACCGTCAACTCATCGATCCTCAAACGGGCGAAGTCAGGCCAGTCGGCCTCGAAGTCCTTCCTGGCGGATAAGGCCTGCTCCTCCGAGACTGCGTCCAGACGGGCCGCCCTGGCAAAAGCCGCCGATACCTCTGCGCGCGTCACCAATGAGGTCCCAAGAACTTCGGCTCCCTCGAAAAGCCGGTACACCTCATCGGATCCAGCCTCTTCGAGGTATCGCTTGACCAAGGCGCTGGCATCCAGGTAAACAATCACCGACGGTCCTCGATCAGCATCTCGGCAACCGTCTTCTCCCCTCTGACTTTCGCTACCGGCCGGCGCGGCGGAGGGAGCTTCCCACTCCACTCGAATACGCCGGCCTGCTGGAGGGCATTTAGCTTCTCCTCCACAGTCTGGCCGGCGGGGATAAGACGGCCGACCGGCCTGCCTCGATCGGTGATGAGGATCGTCTGTCCGGCTTTGACAGCCCGCAGGTACTTACTGAGGCGGTTCTTCAGCTCACGAATGCCTACACTTCTTTCCACCATGAATTATTCACCATGCTTGCTATGGGGCTACATTATAGCATATGTAGCCACGAATCGTCATTCGGCACTAGAGACTCAATCGCCCGGTAGCCCTGCGCTACGGCCAGGTCATTGCCCCGCATGGCATGCGCGCAAGGCGATCTCAGCCGCGGGCGCTGCCTGAGGCTCTCCGCCAGGGTCTCAGTGTGCTGGCGCCACTGCGTGAGAGAGCAGCCGAGCGGTAGGGGAGCAGTTCTCGCCAAACGACGCCCGCCGGAGAGCGGACCCGGACGACAGATTCACTGAACAATAGCAAACCAAGTTTTCCCAGTTGACGCAAGAGCGGCACAGCTGTGCAATCACATGTGTAGGTGTAACGCCATTGGAGGATTTCGATGGGCGAACGATATCATCGATCCCAGATACTGCTGGAGCCCGAACAGCACGAAAGAATGCGGCACATCGCCAAGAGGGAGAGTCGGAGTATTTCTGATGTTGCTCGGGAGGTCATCAGCATCGGCCTGAAGGTGCTGGCCAACGATGAGAAGGCACGCGCCAGGCGGCGCTCGCTCGCTCTTGAGCACTTGGGCCAGATCCGTGAGGCGGTGCTTGAAAGACACGGGGTCTATGAGGGCGACCTTGTCGCCGAGGCACGTTCGGAACGCGAGCAGAGTCTCGAACGAGCGCGCAGAGCTGACGAGTGACGGCGATCGTGATTGACGCCAACCTGGCGCTGGCTCTGGTTGTGCCGCTGCCGTACTCCAACACCGTCCAGCAGCTCGTTGAGAAATGGCACCAGCAGGCCCGTGCGTTTCGCTGTGCCAGCATTGTGGGGGATACGAGGTCGTCTCCGGCTTGCGCAAGGCGATTACTGCTGGCGTGCTCACGGACGAGGAAGCGTACGCAGCCGTTGAGAATCTTTGGTCACTGGACCTTCAAGAGATCCCAGCGACGCTCGAGCGCCATCGCCAGGCACTCGCCTGGGCGGAGCGACTGGGTCAGACCGTCGCTTTCGACGCGCAGTACCTGGTGGTTTCCGAGGAGCTCGATGCGCCGTTCTGGACCGCCGACAAGCTGCTTTCAACAGGCGCGCGAGCCACCGGAGCAAACTGGGTTCGCTGGATTGGTGACTCGAATTGAACGCTGAGGAAAAACGGCGGTCGCGGGATCATCTAGGCAGTCCGTAGGCGGCCCGGCCGGCCATCCCATGAATTCGAGGCGCGCGGATGCCGGGATCCCTCCGCTAATTGCCGGCATATTCCGAAAGCCGGTCGGTCCTCCTCGCCAGTTCGTTCCTGTAGCTCAAACCCAACGTCGCAGCGTGCTTTTTCACCCAACCCGTTAGCTTGGTCCTCCCCGCCGGCGGAGCGTCCACATACAAGCGGTTCGCCATCAAGCCCTCGATCTCCTCCCGCGTGATCAGCACGTCTCGCATCAGGTAGCCGAGAACTCTGCCAGCAAGATAGCCGGCCCATGGCGGGACCGAGACGATCCGCCGCCTCACACGGATGAGATGAGCGATGGTCTCCACAAGTTCCCTGTAGCTGAAGGTCTCTGGCCCAATGGCGTCGATGACGATCTTTTCTCGACGCTCCCCTAGCCTCACCGAAAGCTCCGCCAAATCGTCGACATAGATCGGCTGTAGCTTATACCGCCCATCGCCGAACACCCCAAACACCGGAAGGTGGCGCAGCGCCCAGGCGATGTTGTTGATGAGAATGTCTTCCTTCCCGAAGAGCACCGCCGGCCTCAGGATGGCATAGGACATCCCCGATTCCCTGAGCGCTCTCTCGAGCCTCGCCTTTCCCCTGAAATACTCCAGCGAAGACGTCTCGGAGGGATTCGTGATGCTGACATGCACGACTCGTTCTACGCCGGCTGCCTTGGCCGCTTCAAACAGGATGAGCGTGTTCCGCACAGCATCGGCATAGGTGAACAACTTGTGGTTGAACCTGACCCAGTAGGTGTTGTAGAGCACCTCCGCGCCCTCCAGCACCCTGGTCAACGCTTCGGGGTCGTCAAAGTTGAAGGGGAAAGCGCTGACCTGTCCCTCGAATTCGTTGCTTCGGTTCGGAGAATTCGTGAGCGTGATGACCGTGCGCCCCTTGTTCAGCAGCCGGCCGGCGATGTACTTGCCGGAGTAGCCAAAGGCGCCCGTAACGGCATGAACGGCTTTATCGGTCACTGCGCGGTTCTCGTTGGTCGAGGGGCGTGATGTCTCGCGGTGGCGAGTCTTATGGATTCCGTCCACGCCCAGTAAGCCAAGATTTCAGCCAGTATCAACCAACGCGCTTCCTTCAAAGTAATCAACAACCGGCTCGCCCCGCCACGCGAGATGAGTCTGGATCAGTTCATCGAGTATCTCAACGACGACGAGCTGCTCGAAGTCACGCCCGAGAGCCTGCGCCTCCGCAGGCGGGTCCTGGATACGCGGGTGCGCGGTCGCTCGAACAAGCGCGCCAGGGAAGCTGTCGGTGCCTGAAGTGCCGGCCCTATCTTTCCTGATGCGCCTACCTCCACGACCAGGATTCCGGATCCCACTGGGCGATGCGGTCATCTCTCAGGAGGGGATCGATGAAGCCTCGTGCAGCCTCTGCGCCCTCATCGAGGTCGTTCCAGGGCAACCCGAGTTCGTCCGCTGATCTGCGAAAAGGCGGTTCCCATTTCGATGGAGGCTCTGGCAGTTGGGCGGGTAGAGTATGCGTGGCACGGGCCTCAAACGTGGCGTGGATGGCTGCCGAAAGCTTGCCAGCATCGAACGTCGAGCGGACGGCTATGAGCAGGATATCGACAAGGTCCCGAACGCGAGTGCTTTCAGTCCCTTCGTACTTGCGGGTGTAGGCGTGAAGCTTCTCGGCAATCTGCTGAGTCAAGGGATAGGTCGGAAATGGCACTGGGTCGATGTCAGCAAATGCCAGAATATCCGTGGTGTTCAGAACTTCAGGAGGTTCAAGAATAGGATCTCCCGTGCCAACGTCCACATGAAAGCTCTCAAACGTACGGCTATCCAGCAGACTGTGAACCGGAAATCGCTGACCGCCATGATCATCGAGCGACTCGGCCTGCGGTCGTCCGATTTCGAAGGCGAACCAGTCTCCAAGGTCCGTTGCTCCCGCCTGCCGCAGCATGTCCCATGCAGGCGAGGATGAATTCCGCATCAGCAGGTCGATGTCCTTGGTGGTCCGCGATCGCACTCCGAAGTGAAGCTGGAGCGCAAACCCGCCCTTGAGCACCCAGGCATCTGGGCTGGTCGCATTCAGGCGTGCCAGAAATCGATCGAATACCACGAGCTTACGCAGCCTGAAGAGCGGTGGGCCGCCACTCCGACTCTGCGATCGCAGGCGGTCTTCCAGAGCGCGTCGAAAGGCCGAGCCACTCCTGTACTTCATGGATCCGTATCTCGCAGGGCTTGCGCGATGATGCGTGCCGCTCTCCCTCCGTATTTCTCACGGGCAGTTCGAAGCTCATCCGGTCCTACGAGGCCTCGATCGATGGCCTGGTGAACGGCTTGGATCACGAACTCCTCTGCCAGCCCGGCGGCCGCGACATCAGCGATCGTCCGAGGAACCGTAGTGACAGCCAGGCCATCTCGGGTTGTGATCTCAGAGGATTCGATGGCTTTGGTGTGAAGCCGGATCCCCTCCCGGCGTCGCGAGGCGGTTCTGGGCACGGTGACGTGCACCTGTGTCGGAAGAGCGTCGGTCAGATCGTACACACCAAGCGCGCTCGCGTGGGATATGACCGAGCGCGGACCGGTCCGCAGCAGAGCGACGAACAGATCTTCGTAGGGGGAAGCGGGAAATCGCCTCAGGCGGTAGATGCCGTGGACGATGCGCTCAAGCTGACCGGCCTTCGCATGGTAGCTAAGCAGATCCCGCGAGAATCCTGCGCGCCGAGCCTGCCTGGTGGCGAAGTATCCGCCCTGGCTTTCAGCAATTTGGTACAGAGCGTCATGGTCTGTTTTTGGCATGATGTGTGCGATATGTAGTGAAATTTCAACCCTATTGCACACATCATATCACTAATTGGCAGAAGTGTCCATGCCGCCTCGCAGGAGGAGCACTAGTGAAGGACTTCGAGGCATCGCTTGACCAAGGCGCTGGCATCCAGGTAGACGATCACCGACGGTCCTCGATCAGCATCTCGGCAACGGTCTTCTCCCCTCTGACTTTCGCTGCCGGCCGGCGCGGCGCAGGGAGCTTCCCGCTCCACTCAAATACGCCAGCCTGCTGGAGGCATTTAGCTTCTCCTCCACAGTCTGGCCGGCGGGGATGAGACGGCCGATCGACTTGCCTCGATCGGTGATGCGGATCGCCTGTCCGGCTTTGACAGCCCGCAGGTACTTGCTGAGGCGGTTCTTCAGCTCACGAATGCCTACACTTCTTTCCACCATGAATCACTCACCAGACTTGCAATAGGGCTACATTATGGCATATGTAGCCACGATCGAGGAGTCAGCCCATGGAGGGCCTGACCCGCACCAAGCCCGGCTCCCCCAGCTCACCCTCAATCTCAACTTGGGCGGCGCCGAAGGCCCGGATCACCTGTGCGTTGGTAAGCAGGTGCTGCGTGACCCTGGCGGTGCGCAGCTCTGAGGGCCCGGAAGCGAAGGCCAGGGGGAGCAGGAGTTGGTCGGTCAGATGATCGTCGATCGCGGCGCCGGAGTCCAGCATGGCCAGGGTGGCGTCGGCGGCTTCGTCGGCGACACGCTCGGCCGGCACCCCCAACTCGCCGAGCCCGAAGCTGCAGGCCTGCGAGCGCTCGAATTCGGCCAGCAGCAACAACAGCGTGCCCTTGCCGCGGGCGGGCATGCGCTCGACCAAGATATCAATGGGACAGTCCAGCCCCTCTAGCCTGCTCATGGCCTGGCGCCGCTGGCGCTCGGCGATGCTCTCAGGGAGGTTGGACACCGCGGAGAGGCCCCGGATCTGCAGGAGTCGGCCCCGGTCGGAAAGGTTCAAGGGGGTAGCTGCTGCAGAGGTGCGGCCGGGAGGGCCGTTGGGCTCGGTAGCTTGCCGGCCTGCGGGCCGGATGCTCGCCCGTATCTCCCCGCCGCCACGCGGGTAGTAACCGGCCCGCTCCAGGTTCAGGTCGGCATCGAAACCCATCCGCCGCATAAAGGAGAGCCAGTGCCATTCCAGGTACTGGTAGCAGGGGCTCCACTTGACGTGGGTCCCGCCGGTGATGCTGACCTGGGAGGGCGCCTGCGCAAGGCTGAGCGGGGTGAAGACGGTCTGCAGCACCAGCGCCGTGGAACCGGCGGTTCCGATGTCCCACCGGTACTCGCCCGGCTGGATCCGCTGTGGCCGGAACACGATCCTGACAGAGCCCATTCGGGCGCCCACGACTTCCGCCTGGCCGACCTGTGCGGCGGCGCGCACCGCAGCCAGGTGTTGAGCCGCCAGGCCGGGCTTGGGACGGCCAGCCCGTATGCGAATGATCCGAAAGGGTTGACCGGTAGCCACCGACAGCGACAGCGCGCTCCGCAGCACCTGGCCGCCGCCCTCACCCTTTGAGCCATCAATCTCGATCATCGCGGGTGCCTGCGAGACGTATTGTGGGTGCCAAAATGCACGTAGATAAACTCAGGTATCCGAGGGCTGCTCACCCAACACTCAGTGGCCACTGCCGTGAGCCTAACGAACGGTCCGGTTTTCAACCCTGTGGCCGTTTTTCGGCGATGCACGGTCAGTTCTGAAGGACGGACGGTCCTGTTTTCCCACGAATGGTCGGAAATGCACCCGCCCCTAGACCTCGACCTGGAAGAATCTGCGCAGCAGAAAGCCCACCCCGAAGCTGAACGCCGCCACCCCCAGGCTCAGCCCAGCCATCTCGCCGAATCGCCGGCGGAAAGGCAGGTCGCGGGCGACGGCGATGTAATAGTTGAAGGCGGCGATGATGAGCACCGAGGCGGTCAAGGTGAGGCCCAGCGAAAGGTAGAGTTGCTGGACCAGCAAGAAGGGCGTGATGAGCACCATCACGGTGAGGATATAGGCCACACCCGTATAAACCGCGGCCCGCACCGGGTTCTTCTGCTCCCCCTCAGATTTGGTGGAGAGGTACTCGGAGGCGGCCATGGACAGCGCGGCGGCCGTGCCGATGATTAGCCCGATCAGTGCGATCTGCCGGCTGTTCTGCAGTGCCAGCGTGAGGCCGGCCAGCGCGCCTGTGAGCTCGACCAGGGCATCGTTGAGGCCCAGAACGATGGAGCCGATGTAGCGCAGTCCGATCTCATCCAGCATGGCGATCAGGCTCTCTTCGTGCTGGTTCTCGGCCTGGATCAGCTCGTCGATCCTGGGGACCGCCTCTTTGAGCTCTTCGTACTGGTCCTGGACTTCCACCTCCCCCCGTTCCATCAGCTTGGCGCCGAAGGTGAGCCCCAGCAGCCGGCTGATCAGGTAGAAGGCCCAGACACGCACCCGGTTGGGCCGGACTTCCTGGCCGGTGAGTTCCCGCCAAAATGTGTAGTGGTCCAGCTCCTCCTGGGCGATTCTGGCCAGCACCTGCCGATTCTCGGGCGATTTCACTGCTTTGGCCAGCCTGGCGTAGATATGGTGTTCGGTGATCTCGGTACGTTGGAAGGTCAGTAGCCTGGCACGCAGGTCGTCGTTTTCGATCACGGTTTGCATCTCACTCCTCGCGGCTCAGGTCCCGCCCTGCGAAATCTCGGCCCTCGGTACCTGATCCCTAATGGTACCGCCGGGCATGAATACGGGATGTTCGCGCATTTTTCTTATCAGGCTCGCATCTTGGGGCGGGCAGTCCCACGCCAACGCACTCGAGAGGGTCGAACGGAAAGTACTGTGTGGTACGTACGTGCGCGGCCATAGGAACGAACGCGCTAAGCTAGCCGTTCGCGGCTGAATCTCCGGCCTTACAATACTCGGCACGCCACACGAGGACCGCGCCAGAATTAGGACAACCCAATGATTCCAAACAAGGCCGGCAAACTCATCGCACTTGCTTCGGTCGCAGCCGCTTCCATCCTGGTATTGTCCGCATGCACCCAGAACGCCGCACAGCCAACCGATCAGCCGACGGCCACGCCTGATCCGGTGGTTCAAGGCCCCACCCAATCAGCCCAACCCGTTTCCCCATCTCAAATCGCGGCCGGAGAGTTCGATCTTCCGGCCGCAAATGCGTTTGGCGAGCCCGGATTCCACGAGACGGTCCAACTCATTCATTCCGTTCCTTCATCACTTGAACCCAGCGCAGGTATGCGTATTGTCGTGTCACTCTGGGACGCGGGACGCCCGGACCAGGCCTGCTCGAACGACCACCCGCTGTCCGGTTGTGCAACGGTGGATTGGTCGGATGCGGAGGGCCGCCCCAACGTCCCTGCAGGCGGAGTGTTCGACAACAGTCTCGAACTACAGCTCAGCGACGGTGCACGGACGTTTTATTTGAGTGAACGCGGGTTGCTTGCCAACGAAGCCGACGTCTACGATCCGGGGTGACCCCATACCGCGGTGGGCGGGTCCGCCCAAGAGTGGGGAGCATCGCTGCCGAGCGACATGGTTCCGGGCAGCGAATTGGTATTGAACCTAGTAATGACCAAGTTTAGATCGCCCGGTGTCCGAATCGGCTACGAAATTCGTTTGGAGGCTGGTAACTAGGCCTGGTTGAGCCGCCCTAATCGCCCAACAAATATCGGTCAAAGAAGCCCACGACGCGGTCCTCAAACTGCTCCGGCAGCTCGGTGTAGAACGCAACGTGGCCCAGCTCGGGCTCATACCACAGCTCCTTGGGCTCCCCGGCGGCATCGTACAGCAGCTGCCCACTCTCAGGCGAAATTGCGGTGTCCGCACCGCCTTGAAGCAGGAACACCGGGCGCGGGCTCAGCCCGCCGATCCAGGCCTTAGCGCTGACTTCCGATGAATCAAAACCCACTTCCTGCTCGGCCCACAAGACAATGGCGGGCGCGAAGGGGAACGCGGGCAAACCGGTGAAGTACTTGATGGAGGTCGCAACCGTGTCGTCCAAGGAAGAAAAGGCGCTGTGGGCCACGGTGGCCTGGATGTTCCCGTTTTGCGCGGCGTACTGGATGACCAGCGAGCCGCCCAACGAATTGCCGAGAATGCCGATCCGGCCCGGGTCGACTTCGCTGCGTGTGAGAAGAAACTGATACCAGGCCTCCAGATCCTGCATTTCGTTCAAGCCGAAGGAGATCACTTCGCCGTCGCTCAGATCGTGGGCCCGGACGGTGGTCAGCAGCACGCCATAACCGTTCTCGTTGAGCATCGCAGCTTCATCGAGCAGGCCCCTGCGGTCTCCCTTATATCCGTGCTGGGCCATGATCGCCGCGCCGTTCTTCGAAGGGAGGTACCAGCCGACCAAGTTCAGGCCGTCCGGCGTGGTCACACTCACGTCTTCGTAGGCCAGCCCGAAGTCGGCCGGAGTCTGGTCGATCGCCTCCCGCTCGCCGATGGGGTGGGTGATCAGATCGAGCGCCTGGGAGCGGCTCACAACCATCAGTCCCACAAACAGGACGACCAGGACGGAGCCGGCTACCCGCGCTGCAATCTTTTGCCAACGTTTCACTACCCACCTCCAAATGTACGAATCAGGGTAATCCTAGCAAATCGCCGTTAACCATCTGCCGAACCAACGTTCTTCGGATCATTATGATGCATTTGGCGCATCCGCGGTGAGGGAATCTTGCGGATGATCCTCTCCCCCAGGCACGCATATAACGGACGAACTCCCGTACACAGAGCATCGGCTCGGGAATATCTCCAAGATGCCGCACATGCGAGATCGGCGGATGCAGGGCCGGTAAGACTGCGCCGCGAACAAGCATCCAAACCTTGAATCAACACGATGCCTGCCCCACGTTGAGTGGGTGCCGCGGCCTCGTCTTCCGACGGGACCGTCTGGGATCGTGAGATCATGGACAGAAGGCAGAACAGAATCATGCACGAGAACTGGATCGGCCGCACGGTAGGCGAGGTGCACATCGAGAGCCTGCTCGGCCGAGGCGAAATGGCGGACGTCTACCTGGGGAAACACAGCGGCCTCGACCGCCTGGTGGCCATCAAGATCTTGCACGAACCCATTCGGAACGACCCGGCCATGATGAAGTTCTTTCGGGCCGAAGCCGACGCGCTGACCAGCATGCAGCACCCGAATATCGTGCGGTGTATTGACTGCAACGTGGTCCAGAACCGACCGTACATCGTGATGGAACTCGTGCACGGCATCACCCTGCAGAAAAGACTGAACCATTTGCGTGCACTTGGGCTGCTGCCGCCGCTGCACATCGTCCGCCAGGTCATTAGCTCGGCAGCCGAAGCGCTCGATCACGCACATACGCTGGGCATCGTGCACCGAGACGTGAAGCCGGCCAATATCATGCTGCTGGGATCGGATCGAGAGCTGCAGGCCGACATACCGCTGCCGGCGGACGTCCAGGTGGTGGTGGCCGACTTTGGATTGGCTCAGCTTGCGGAGGCGACTTCGACCCAATCCGGCGATCCCATCGTCGGAACGCCAGCCTACATGAGCCCGGAGCAGGTCTCTGGGGGCCTCGCGGATCCGCGTTCGGATGTTTATGCCCTTGGAATCGTGCTGTATGAGATGCTGTCCGGCCAGGTACCCTTTCGCGGTCAAGAGGATTCATTGGCCGATATCCTCTATGGCCACGTCCACCTGCTGCCCCCGATGGTGCCAAACCTGGCGGCAGATATTCAACGCGTGATCGATCGGGCACTGGCGAAACATCCCTCCGACCGTTTCTCTTCGGCCGGCGAGTTTGCGGCGGCCTTGAAAGGCGGAATCGCAGGTGAAACCCCCGTCGTCCCGGCTACGGCCCTGACCTCGGCCCCAGCTTGACCCTCAACCAACAATCCCTCTCGCGCCGAATATCCTGAGCTCGCAGCGGTGGGCGGGCCCGTCCTCACCGCGGCGCCCTGACTCCAGCCTGACCGGGCAAGACCACCGCCTCCCCTACCTACCAAATCTCGACCGTTTATCCTCAAAACAACCTGTCGCAGCGGCCTGAACCTTTTATACTGATGGTCGAGTCAATAAACGTGCAGCATTTTCCCTAAGGATTGAAACCCCCACTCAAATCATGTAGCATGAAATAGACAATTCAGGAGCCGGCTAACAGTGAGGGTAGGCCGTGGCGTCGGGGGAAGCCGCGCACTGTCATTGAGGCATTCAAGCCCGACTTCAAGCAAAGTCGGGCTTCTACTTTGCTAGCGACCGCCGCAACTGAGTGGATTACGAGGGAGTTGATATGGGCGATAAAGGAAAGAGAGACAAAGCGGGAAGACAAGATAAGAAAAAGCCCCAGCTTACAAAGAAGGAGAAAAGGAAAAAGAAGAGGGAGAAAAGGAAATAGCTACTCGATAAAGAATAGAAACTCCTGCAGCACTCTGCGAGTGGAGCCGACCCCGACATTACCTCATGCGAATGCGGGAAGCGATCAAGCGTTTCTCCAGATCAAACCTCCACCAACTCGACTCGCTCATGCGAGTCGAGGAAACACAACATGCCAATCGGCTGTTCTCCAAGGATGTCCGCCGCCGAACGGACGTAGCGCTCGACCTGCTTCCGGTGACGCTTGACCGCGGCCTCGAGATCTTCATCGCTTCGCAGGGTGTCGGTCTTGAAATCCACGATCTTCCATCCGTTCGCGTCACGCCAGAGCAAGTCAATTTGACCGCTTTGGACGACGCCATCCGGATCCGAGGTCGTGAATGGGATCTCGTGCTGGATCTCCGTGGCGGATGTGATCTCGGTCCACAGGTCGTGCGCTGCGAGCCTCTCAAGCAACTCGGTCGATTCACGGATCGCGGCCCGGCGCTGGCTGGGATCCACCAGTCCCGCTCTGAAAGCCTCGTTCTCCAGGAACCGCTCGAACGCGGGGTTTCCGGGCATCGCTCCGCGCTGGATCGCAGCGTGCACGATCCGGCCAACGGCAGTCGCCGGCGCTTTCCGGCCGATGCCGGTCGCCCGCCAGGACCGTTCCGGCTCCTCATCCAATTCCGAATCTGCTTGTTCGCGTTGAATTACGCTCGCTACGTGAAACAGCGGCGTCTCGGCTGAGTCGGGCCAGGCGGTCGAGGTACCCTTGTTTACCCACTCGAGCGGGCTGGACCCTGGGTCGGCCCAGGCTCGCAAACGCTCGCCGCCGGGAAGGTCCAGCAGCAATTCTGAACCGGCGCCATCCACCAACGTTTTCGGGTCGAGGTCAAATAGCTCAAGCGTCTCCTTCATCCAACCGTTGGCTTTGTAGCTCCCCCTGCTCTCACTCAAGTGGCCGCTTATGATGAGACGCTCGCGCGCCCGCGTCGCAGCGACATACAGCAATCGGTCTTCTTCGGCCTGGGATTGCTTTGCGTCCAGGGCCCTCGCCAGACGATACACAAGCGGCTTGTCCTCCACTCGATCCATGGCAGCCGCCGCACCAATCTCATCCATCAGGTAGACGGATTGGGACCGCTGCGGGCTGCTGCGCGAGGCATCCGCCAGCACCACCAAATCGAATTCCAAACCCTTGGCCTTGTGAATCGTCATCAGCTGCAGCGCCCCGCCCTCTCCCGCTGGAGCTTCGCCCTCCCTGGCACCCACCTCGCGCAACACTCCCAGGTACTCCAGAAACGCGTTCACGTTCACCAGCTCACTGACCTGTGCATCGTCCACCAGCTTGTCCAAATTGCGCCACAGTCGGCTGTGAGAGCTGGCCATCACCGCGCGCCAATCCAGGCGATCTACGAGCAAGCCGATCAACTCCGCCACCGGAAGCCGATCCGCCAACAGATGCATCTCCTCCAAAACCTGCTGGGCCCGCGCGGCCGCCCGCAGGTCCTCCCCATCCAGGATTCGGGAGGCCTCCGCCAGCGCGGCTCTCAGCGGGCGTTTTTTTGACCCGTCCACTCGTAAGAGGTAGAGGCCCGAATCGCTGAGCCCGAGCGCGGGCGAACGCAGGAAGCCGGCCAGCGCCAGGTCGTCGCTGGGATCCGCGATCGCGCGCAACGTATTGATCACATCCCGGATCTCCGGGCGCGCGTAGAATCCGCGCCCGGCCACGGTCACGAACGGAATCCCCGCCGTCTCCAGAGCCAATTCATAAGGCTCGAACCCGGGCGAAGCGCGGAACAACAGCGCCACCTCGCTCCAATCCCGAATGACCCCTTCCCACCTCAGCTCAACCAGGCGATTGGCAAGTGCGCGCGCGCCCGCGCTGCGGCCCCGCTCGGCGCCCTCGCCGGTCCCCAACACGAGT
The DNA here is from genome assembly GCA_022561385.1 of Chloroflexota bacterium. Taxonomy (GTDB): domain Bacteria; phylum Chloroflexota; class Anaerolineae; order Anaerolineales; family E44-bin32; genus JADFRG01. Next base: position 13,352 of record JADFRG010000023.1, on the reverse strand, counting down.
TCGAGATGCGGTCCGGCGCCCGAAGCTCCTGGACCTCGACGGTCGGCGGTCAACGCGGTGTATGGAACTCTGTGGAGCGCAGTCGTCTCATCGCCGTCCATCAGCGGACCCACGAAGTCGTCGAGGGCCGCCAACAGCGGCGCATGCGCCCTGAAACTGAGCTCGATTTCGGGAGCCAGGCCGCCGCTTCGTTCCACTTCCTGCCGCTTGCGACGAAAGACCCGCACATCGGCCCCCCGGAAGCGGTAGATGCTCTGACGCGCGTCTCCAACCGCGAATAGTGCGCCGGGGCGATCGCCGACGAGCGCCTCGATGATGCGGCGCTGCCGTTCGTTGGTGTCCTGAAATTCATCCACCAAGACCGCATGAACTCGCGCTCGCCAGAGCTCCCCGATTTCTGGCGTCTCAAGCAGCCGCAGAGCGCCGGCCTCCAGATCATCAAAATCAAGTGCCCTGCGGGTATCCAATTCCCGCCTGTACGCAGAGAGCGCCTGGTCGAAGAGAACCTTCAAGCGCGGCCGCTGCTGGTCCCAGGCCGCATCCGCCTCGGCCGAAGGAGGCGCGTCTTTCGACTTGGCGCCGCCGATCCAGAGGTTCAAATGATCGTCATAGAGATCTTGCATTTCGTGAACCACCGCTCGGGCGCGGCTCTTCTTGCTCCCACCGACCTTTTGTAGGCCCTCGCGCCGAATCCGGAATAACACGCCGCATGCACCGAGCAGGTCGTCGGCCGCGAGGGTACCTTCCAGGTCATTCCATAACTCCAGCAGCAGCTCGACGCGTGGGCCGAGTGCGGGGCCTGCGTCAGCCTCCAGCTCGTCGTTTCTGGCTAAATCATGGAGGGTTTGAATTCCGTCGGCGATCGGTTGCAGCTGGAGGAAGTCTTCAATCAAAGCGCGCACCATGTTCCATAATTTCAGGCCGGTCTCGGCCCCCAACAGCACTTCTGCCTCCAGGCGCTCAGCCAAAAGCCTGCTGAGGACGGTAGAGAGTTGGTTGGTTGTGAAGGCAAGGAAAAGCTGGGCGGCTTCCGGATCCCCGGCCGCCCAGGCCAGGCCATCCGCGACCGCACGAGCCTTGAAAGTCAGACCCAGGCCTTCGTCAACGACCAGAAAGCCGGGATCGAGCTTCGCTTCTGCGGGATGTGCGCGCAAGATCTCGGCCGCCAGGCTGTGGATCGTGCCGATCCGTGCGGCATCCATCCGCGACTCGATCTCGAGCCACCTTGACTGTTCGTCTCCCCGCGAGGCCGCGGCCAGATCGCTTACCGCCTGGCGAATGCGATTGCGCATTTCGCGGGCAGCCTTTTCGGTGAAGGTGATGGCGGCTATCTGGCGTTCGGTTTTACCCGTCGAAAGTAGATAGACATAACGGGCGACCAGCGTACGGGTCTTGCCGGTTCCGGCGCCGGCCGTCATTAACACGTCACGCTCGGTTTCGGTCGCCGCTCGATGTTGATCTGCCGTGAGCTCGAATAGAGCCAGCGGATCGGTCACGCGCGCCAACCCTCGGCCTGATGCCGATCTTCCATGAGCTCGCAGATAGTCGGCTGATCGGTCACGCTCATCTACCGCCCGCCTGTGGCTGATAGCGCCAGCACCAGGCAGCCGCCGGGCAGTAGCTCGGGCAACCCCCCGGGGGCGGAATCGGCTCAAAATGACCGGAGCTCACCCCTTCGACGATCCGGCTCACGTGCCGACGGGCGGTGTCATAGGCCGCCTCCGGTCCCACCCCGCCGCCCTCCTCCGTCGAGCGATAGTTGCTCAACCGAAGCGAACTGCGCTTGGCCGCCAAAATAGCCCAGTAAAAACCTTCTACAACCTCCCCCAACTCGAGCGCTTCCTGCGCGGCGAGCGCGTACAACGGGAGCTGGATCCGCCTACCCTCGTCGAGTTCTTTCACATTGAGCCGGCCGGTTCCGGTCTTGTAATCGATCACGCGCAGGCGGCCGTCACCTCTCCGGTCCAGACGGTCGATCATGCCGCGCACTCGGATCGTTTTGCCGCCCACCGCCAACTCCAGCGGTGCGTTCGGGTCGAACCCGAATCTCATTTCAAATTCGGCCGGCCTCCAGCCCTCTCCCACCTCAGACAGCGCGCGCACCGTTTCTCGCAGCGCTTCCTTATGCTGATTGCGTTCGATCTCCCATAGCGGCGTCGGCCGAAAGCCGTACCGGTTGGGAGCGCGATCCATGATCGGGTCGACTATTCGCTCCAGGGTTTCGAGAACCGAATCGAGGTCGGCGGGATCCTCCGCCGCTCCGTAGACCTCCTCCAACACTTCATGCAGGATCAAGCCGAGCTGTTTGGCGTCCAGGCCGGCCGTCGGCGGCTCGCGCGCCTCCAGCCCAAGCAAGTAGGAGGTATAGAACATATGCGGGCAGGCGCCGTAGGATTCCAACCGGCTGGGACTCCACAGGTATTCGGGTCCGAAATTGCCCGCAAGTTCACCCCGCTGGGCGGCCAAATCGCCTTCGTAGGGTCCGGCCGGCTCCGATGCGCTGCGGGCCAATAGAATTTGCTGAGCGTGCTGGAGCTGTTCCCAGCGTTCCTTGTGCGACTTGAGCAGCGAAGCCGGCATCCCACCGCGGCGCACACCCCAGAAGATCAGCTCCTGGGGAGAGCCTGCCTCCTGCAAGGGGCGTGGCGCCTCGGGTCGAATGCGTCGCGGCTTTTCAGCGAGCATCCGCTCGACCGTCCGCCAAAAAGGTGAGGCTTCCCAGGCCTCGCCATCGTCGGCCAGGTAGGGGCGGGTCAGCAGCAAATTGGAGTCGGCGCGGGTAACCGACTGATAGAACAAGCCACCCTGCTCAAGCCCAAGCCGCGACTCGAGTCCTAAAGCGGCGCGTGTCGCCTCGTCCAGGAAGGGGTCCTCGCGTTCGACAACGGGAATTAATCCTTCGGATAAACCCATCACCACCACCGCCTGATAACGCCCGCCGCGAGCCTCGAGCGGTCCCATTACGTTGACCGCTGGCTCATAAAGCTTTCGGCCCTCACGATAAGTCGCGGCTTCCACGGCGGTGTGTAATTCGTCCAGGAACTCACCGTAGGTCAGCTCCATCTCACCGGCCGCAATCTCGCCAAGTACCAGCGCACGCAACGTTTCGCGCAGGCGTAGAAAGGCGGGATGATCGCGTTCATCCTTGGTGCGTTCGGGAAATTCCAGCTCGTCGAATAAATTCTCCAACCACTCCACCCACCTTGAGGTCGGCCGAGCGGCGGCGGGCGTCAGGCGTACCGCGAGCCCTTGCAATCCGGATAACAATCGCGCCGCGGATTCGCCCTTCGGTACAGAAAATGGTGGGAGGTCTCCGTCCTCGATCTCAGATGGCTCCGCGTGCATCAATTGGGTGAGCGCCTGCTCCCACTGGTCAAGTCCCTCAACCACCTGGCCGGCGTGGCTGGCGGCATCCAACTTGAGTGCGTCGCCTGGCTCTAGCTCCCATTCGGTTAGATTGAAGTAGGGCGAGCGCACGATTTGCAACGTGAGCCGGCGGGGCCAGTCGGACCGACTCAGCTCAAGCAGGTCCATCAATGCCGAGACGGAGGGAGCCATGCTCAACGGCTTTCCATGCGTGAAGCGCAGGTGCAGCCCAAATTCTGCGGCGGCCCGGCGGAGCAGCGGCCCGTAGCGGGTCGCGTCGGGCGCGATCACCGCGCAGTCTTCCAGCGCCATCCCGTTCCGCACCAGGCGGGCCTTGATCCAGCGTAATGCTTCCCGCGCTTCATCGGCCGGGCTCCGCGCCTCCATCATTTCGATCACGCCGCGCGCCTCGATCTTCTTGTACCCGTTCTTTGCGTGAGCGACCTCCGGCTCGAACAGCCCGGCTTCGAGCTGAAGCAAGGGCGCAGGGAGTTTGTTTGGGTGCTCCAGTTCCTCGAGCACCGCCTCGGGGAGTGCTTCTCTCAATCGAGCCAGTGGCCTCCCAAATCGCCTGAACGCGGCTCGATCCGATTCATGTGAGCCGGGCAGCGCCACGACCAACCGCTCGACCTGGCCGGCGAGAGCTGCCAGGGCCTCCAGTTGAGCGTTATCAAATGAATCGAAACCGTCCACCGCGATCAGTGGCATATCGGCCAGCAGGGCGGGATCATCCCCGAGGGCTTCTATCGCCAGCCCGTTGAGGCCTTCGCGATCGGTCCACGGAATGGACTGCAAACGCTTCTGGAATTCTTCATATACCAGTCCAATCTCGCGCATGTTCGGAAGTTCCAGCTCTTCGAGCGCCTCAGGCGCGACCCGGGCACGCTTCAGCTCTGCGATCACCTCGCCCACGGCGGTGAGGAAACCGGGCGTGCCCACAATTGGATGATAGAAGGGCAGTTTTTGGCTTGTTTCGAGCTGTCGGAGAGCCAGCCGCAAGATACGCTGGCGCGCGGGCCCGGGTGTGACGGCCACCGGCTGACCGGCGCGGGCGAGAATCTCTTGATAGAGATCCCCGAAGGTACCGACGCTCACTCCGAGCGCACCGCCCGCCTGCGCGATTCGTCGCCGAAAGGTCGAAACCTGCGTGCGGTCCGGCAGCACCGCCCAGCGCGGCCGGATCGACTGTGGGTCAGCAACCAGCAACCGTACGAGCCGCTCTGTCTTGCCGCCGGCGGCGGGAGAGAGCAGGATGGTCGAGTTCGAGGTTAGGGTCAGATTAGGCAATGAGTTTGGCTATGCGCAAGAGTGCCCGGCCGATATCTGATCGTGGAGGATCTCAACAAGGGTACGCGCGTTAGTGTGCCATCGATTTCGGACACAGCGGGTTCCGGGCGCTGAGCCGACCGGGCTGCGAAAGTCACCCCTCCGCCAGGGCCTCGATGGGATAATCCTCCGGGAAGCACAGCCCACGGAACTCGCAAATGGAGCAAATACGCGGATCATCAATACGCGTGAAATCCGACTTGTCTATCGGAATATTCTGTTCCAGGTCGCGGCAGTACTCGTACATCTCCTCCGTCTCTGCGCGCACCTGAATGGCGAAGTGCTCCAGATCGAACTCATTAAATACTTCTTCAACTTCTTGATACTGGGGGTGTAGGTAAGCAATGGTCGGCACCACGTGGTCCGCCTCGACCTCGAAGTGGTAGGAAGCCCAGGCCGAGTACCCCACCAGCTGCTTTCGGTGCCGCTCGGCATCTTGCTTCCCGGTTTTCCAATCCAGGATGTATAGCAGGTCGCCGATCGGGAACAGAAAATCGACCTTGAAATAAACCTTCAGGTCGTCCATACGAGTCTCGCCATAACCGCCCGGCTCGATCACCCATTCGTCACTGGTCTTGATGGCCTCCTCGACAAGCCAGCGGTAACGATCGCTGTCCAGCAGGTTACCCAGACAGAGCTCGACCTTGGGATAGATGTCTTCGATGGTCACCTCTTCCATTTCCCGATAGAAGACTTCATGGAAGGCGGCGGTTTTGGTCAGGTGTTCGCTGGTACGGAGCGCGTAATCGATAAACTTTACTCGATCGATATCTTTATTTGTTTTGCCCAGTCGAGTGAGCAGGGCCTGGATGACCTCGTGTGCGGCGATTCCGATGACTAAGGGTTTGGAGCTGAGGTCCTTGAGTTGGCGGATCAGGCGTACGGGAAGCTCGGGATCGTACTTGTTGTAGTAGTGGTAGAAGTACTTTCGCTTGCAGATCGAGAACATGTTGTAACGCGACATCGACCAGCCGAGGATGGGTGTGTAGGAGAACCGTTTGACTTGTTTCATCGGTTTAGACGGTGACCTTCATATCACGCTTTTTTGAATGAGGCCGATCCCGACGTTGAATGTACGCTCGGCCTCCGGTCCGAGCTAAGTTGTTGAGCCCGAGACACGCAATACTGCTATCCGACTTGAGCGCTTGCCGCGCTGCGGATTAGCGATCCCCCTCAAATCTCGTGATAGCGGAATTCGTCGCCGAACGTCTGCTCGCCCGCGGCCTGGAAGAGATCGCGCAGGTGGTCGTCCATCGTCAGATAAGTGACCTGCCAGCCGGCCTCGGCTAGCTCGACAACCTGCGCCACCAGACGCTCGCGGCGCTCCCAGTCCGAATGCTGGAAGGCGTCGTCCAACAGTAGAAAAAGCGGCTCCCCACCGGCCAGGCGGGTGGCGAAGCCCATCCGCAGGGCAAGCAGCACCTGCTCGCGGGCACCCGTGCTCAGCTCGGAAAGCTTGTAGTCGGCGGTGTCGCCGTGAATGATCAGCTCGCCGCCTTCGAAGTCCAGCGAACGGCGCTGGCCGCTAATTTCGGAAATTATTTGCGCGAGCTCGGGGGCCTGCAGCCCCTCGCGTATTTTTTCATCCTCTTCGGCCCGCAGCCGTTCGAGCACCTGGGCTACGCCGATTTGTCCGAGGATCCGGGCCGTGGCAGTACGATAGTCGCGATCTACTTCGCGGCGGCGTTCGCGCAGATTTTCCAGCAGCTCGGTCCATGGCGCACCGATGTCGTCGCCGGTCTCGCGCGTGATCTCCTGCTTCAGGTTTTCGAGATCCCGCTGCGCTTCCCGGATCTCCAGATTCTGCTGCAAATTGTCGGCCTCCAATTCGGTCAGCCGCTCGGCGCTGAAGGCGGTCGCCGCTGGCTCGGAACGGTAGTCTGACTCGTCAACCCCGAGCTCGCTTAGCCGCAATTCGATCCGATGCATCTTTTCGGCCTGTGAAGTGTCCCAATCGCGCATCTGCTTAACAGTTTTTGCCCAAGCATCGGGCGCCACTTTGTCCGCACCCAGGCTTTTCATCAACCGCTCGACGCTGTTCGCCAGCTTATCGACCTCCGCGCCAGATTCCGCGATGGTTGTGGTTTGGAGCTCAAATTTGGCCTGAAAATCCCTCAGCGACTCCTCGCGTGCCTTGAGCCCCGCCAGTCCTCCGGCGGCGCGACCGAATCGCCGCTTGAATTCGGACTCGATCTGGCCTCGCTCTGCGGCATTGACCGCGGCACTGACCTGCCGGCGAGTTCGAGCGACATACGCGATCCCCAGGCCAAGCCCGAGCACGAAACTGCCGACCGATGCAACGGCAAGAATTAGGTTCGCGTTTGGAATCAGATCTAACACCAGGCCGGCCAGGGCCAGACCTAGCCCAAGGATCAGAAACACTCCCGCCGCAACCGCCGAGAGGCTGCTGCTCTTGCCGGCTGCCTCCAGCGCGCGGCGCTCCCATAACTCAACCGCCTGTTTCAACCATGGGTAGTGCTCGACTTCGGCTTTGGCCTCCTCCCACTTCACTCGTAGGCGGCCCAGCTCAGATTGCTTGTCCTGATGACGGCCGATATCTCGTTCCAGAAGCTCGAGCTGCTCCTGGGGGAGCCGGGTGCGCTTGTTTTGGATCGCAGCTCGTTCCTGCTGCAGTTGGTAGGCCGCGTGCCGTCTCGCCTCGAGTTGCTGGGCCAACTCGATTTGAAATTGGGCCTTGGACAGCTCGAGGGCTCGCAGCCGCCCCTGCGCATATCGCTTTTCGACCTGATCCGACAAATCGCTCAAGCGCTGGCGGTCGTCCTGCAGCGCACTGCGGGTCTTGATGTCCCCACGCTGGTGGGCCTCAATAAGACCGTCGACGACCGTCGCCTCTCGTACGGTGGCCGGGATGTGGTCGAGAATGCGATCCATCAACGCTTCGGATGACAGGGCCGCCTTCAGGACGGCCCGATCGACGCCCACGGTATTCGATTCTGTCAGCTCCAGCTCGGCGCCTTTGACCACCAGCAAACGTGCCATATTGATCGGCAAGCCGGCGCCGCTCTCTTCCCAGTAGTGCTCCAGCTTCTCTTTTCCATCGGGCGTGAAGGAGGTCGAATCTTCCGCCAGCCCGCGCACGGTCACCTTGCCCTGCCCGAGCCCCGCGCGCATCGGCCAGGCGGCCGCATGGCGAAACAAAGAGCGCAGCAGGAACTCAATCAGATGCGTCTTTCCGGTTTCGTTGCGGCCGTAAATGAGGTTGAAGCGGCCGAGCTCGAGGGTCCGCTCGCCCAGTGGTCCCAGATTCTCGAAAACGATTTTTTCGATCGAAATGGGCATTCTCAGTTACCCCAGATGACCCGCAGCGCTTCGAACGTGATGTCTTCAAGGGTCGGTTCGGGCTCTCCCGCCGGCCATTCCAGCGCCTCGACCCAGTCCCGCACCTGCCGCGCGATGTGGATCCGATCGGAGTCGACGGCGTGGTTGAGGTCGGAGAGGTCGGGCCCGTCACCGTAAAAGGCAAAGTCGGCCAGCGCTTCGCGTGCCACGGTTTCAACCGCCGAGCGATCGGAGGCGTATCCGATCACGCGCAGGCGTTGTTGGACTCGATCCTCCCATCCTTCCGGCAGGTCCCAATCCTGAACTCGCCGCTCGAGATCCGCCCGTAGGTAGGCTGGCTCGTCTTCCACCGGCAGCATCACAACCGTTTCATTGAAGTAGAGCCGCGGGCTGTCGACCCGCTGCGGCGTAACTGTCAGGCTTTCGGTATCCAAAATCAAGAACCGGCGCAGGCCGGTTTCGTTGATGTCGAGCGGGCACGGCGAGCCGGGGTAATAGACCGGCGGGCCGTCCTGGGGGGCGTGGATGTGGCCCAGCAGGGCGACGGCCGGATTGTGGGCCTCCAGATCGGCGCGCGTGAGCGGCATGTAGATGCCTGGCTCGTTGGAGTCGGGCGCGCGCAGACCGACGGCCCAATCCCCGTGGCTGATCAATCCCCATCGGCCGGGTTTCAATTGGGTCTGAAAGGGCGGAAGGTGCTCTCCCATCGAGGTCCCGGCTTTATAGGGGACGAACAACAAATCGAAATCCTCTCCGGCATGCCGCACCGCGGGTTCCGAGAGCACTTCGAGTCCATCGACCGCCAGCGCTCCGCTAGTGAGCTCTGGATCGTGATTGCCGGGGATCACCGTCACCGGCAGGCCTTCTGGGCGGGCCTCGACGTAGGCCTGCTCGAAATCCGCGTAATTCTGCTGAGTTTGGTCGAAGAGATCTCCGGCGATGATCAGCCGATTGACGTCCAGCCTGCCGCATTGGCGCAAAATATCTTGAAGCGCGGCGAACCGCTCGGGATGGTCCTGCTGCGTCGTCAAGTGCAGGTCGGCAGTAATGGCTATGCGCAAAACGCTCTCGCGTTCATTTTCTTACCAGCGGTCGCAGGATGTCTGGACGCATTCGTTCCGGCTATCGTGAAGTGCGAGCCGGTATCGATCGGGCGGCAGGATCGGGCCCCCATCCACGCACCGAATGATACACAATTTCCTCTGCGCCGGCGCGAAACATCCAAGTTTTGCCTTGGGCCGGAGCCGCCAGGTCTTGGGCGGAATAGCCGGAGCGGAGGAGACCGGCCACGCGGCGGTGGAATTCGCCCCGCCGCATCCCAGGACCGCACGGCGAAACAATAGAAGATCGCCTGGGCGGCGCTGAAGGGTTGATGAACAGGGGACTACCCGCTCCACGTCACCGAGCCCATGCTCAATTCATCCCCTGCTCTGATACTATCTAACTGAAGGGTCAGCCGACAGGAGGGAGTCCGATGTCCAAATTCGCTGAACATGTTGATCTGAACAAGGTAGGCATTATCAGACTCGATGAAGCGGGTGCCTATGCCGTTATTGCAAATCGGGAGCTTCACGAGCAGGGAAGAGCGGCGAGGTACGCGGTTGCGAATACGAAGGAGCAATGGATCGATAGCGTCTACGACGACCGCGATCAAGCCCTGAACACTACGCAGAAACTATCCGCCACTTAGTCCGTCTAGCCGCAGGCGATTTCCTACTGCAAACCCTGGCCGCTATTTCAGCGATCTGGATTCGGCTTTGGCGAAGTGGGTGAAACTCTCAGTTGGCGAACGGGGAAGCGGGCGCCTGCCCGCCTTTGGCGGGTTGGTTATTAGGCTCGTTCTTGCTTTGTTCATAGTAGGGGTTGGAGCCGCTGGCGTGGTCGGTGGTATCCACAACCGAGGTAATGGTGGGGACGGTCTCCTTGATCGCCACTTCGACCCCTTGCTTCAGAGTCACGTCGACCATCCCGCAGCCTACGCAGCCGCCCCCTAATTCGATATAGGCTACGTCGTCTTTAACTTCGAGCAGCGTCACCCAACCGCCGTGCTGCGCCACGCTGGGGTTGATCTGGCTGGTGAGTACTTCCTGCACTTGCTGCGCCAGCGGGTCATCCCAATCAAAAGGCGAATTTGGGTTCTCAATGTCGAATCCGCCGGTGGCCGGTATAAAATTGATGGTTGCGCCTGCGAGGTCGTCTACGCTTTCCTTATCGACAAAGAGGCGCAGCTCGCCGGCCTCGGTTACGACGGCATTTTCCGGCTCTTCGCCCGCAAGCACAAATTGCATGGAGTGCTCGAATCCGGTCGGCCCCCTGCCTTTGATGGCAATCTGCATGCCAACAATATCTTCCTCTCGGCCGTTCAACATTTCCAGCAATTTTTCCTGCGCCACATCCGTTATTTCAATCATTCGTCACTCCTGCACAGATTCAGGGTCGCCCCATTAGCCGCGCGCAACCAATTACGATTACTATCCTATCTTAATTAGGCCCATTATGCTTGCTGGCTTCGAGTACGTCAACCGCCATTCGGCCCGGCTGGTGAGTCTCCGCTTCATCAGGCGGCAGTATCACGAAGGTCAGGAGCTGGTGCGCGCGGCGCAGCGCGGCTTCTGCCCGCTCCGGATTTTCTGCCCTGGAAAAGATAAAACCCAGATACTGCGATCCCTCGGGCAGCGGGACTACGGCCTGCCCCACTGGCAGGGTCAGCCGGATCTCGTCAATTCCCGGAACCTCTCGGGCAGTCTCGACACCCCGCACCTCGCACAGGATGCCGGCCTCAGGGATCGGTATCATCATCACTCCCGAGGCAGGCGAGGCCGGTTCGGTCGAGCCTAATGGACGTCCGAGGGCCTGCTGGAGAATGAGTTCCTCCAGCGCGGCGTCCGCTCCGAAACGAAGCGCGCGGGAGCAGTAGCCGCCGATCGACCGCGGAGCCAGCTCGAGTATCCAGACACCGTGCTCGTTGACCCGCATTTCCGCGTGGATCGGCCCTTCGGTGAGCCCCAATGCTGCAATCGCCTGCCGGGTCGCATCAACAATCTCATCTTGGACCTCTGTCGGATGGCGCGAGGGCGTGACGTAAATGGTCTCCTCGAAAAAGGGCCCGTCCAGGGGGTCCGGCTTGTCGAAGATGGCCAGCACTTTCAGGTCTCCGGCCACGAGTAGTCCTTCCACCGCGACCTCATCCCCCGGGATGAAACCCTCGACCAGGATCTGATCTCCGACCGGGGTTCCATCTCCGTGCTCGATCCCACTGAGTATCGAAACCAGGCGTTCGAAGGCCACAACAAACTGCTCGGGGTTATCGGCGCGCATCACCCCTCGGCTGGCCGCGAGCGCAAGCGGTTTCACCACACATGGGTAGCTGACCCGAGCCGCGGCCTCCTGTGGATCGTCGTCGACCGAGAAGCGCTGGTATTCCGGCGAACGCATCCCGGCGGCCGTCAGGGCCTGGCGTGTTTGGTACTTGTCGCGGGCGCTGAGGACCGCGACCAGCGGATTGTGTGGCATGCCCAGCGCATCGGAGGCCATGGCGGCCAGGACCACCCCGTCGTCGTCGGTCGAGACGATGGCATCGAACGGATAATCCTGCGCGAATTGGACGATTTTGTCCGTGGCCCCTTCGAGATCGTGAAAATCAACGACCAGGTGTCCGGCGGGATTGAGGTGGGACAAAGGCTGATCCTGCTCCGATCCGACCGCCACCGGCATGTTCAATCGGGTGGCCGCCTCCAGAAAAGCGCCGGCCCGGTAGGTTTGGGAGGCCATCAAGAGCAGGATCCGTCGCCCAGAGCTGTCCGGAGGAGTGTTTGTCACGCGATCATTTTCGTAAGTATGGTCCGCGGAGTCCTGGCTCAGGATTCCGCCGGCTGCACCGAGGGTCTCCCAAGCTCCGGCCACTGTGAAGCCAGGCTGTAGACCTCGTTGACATCGCGGCTGGTTACCAATCCTACGAACCTGCCGGCATCTACGACCGGCAAGGCGTCCAGACCCTCTCCCATCAGCCGCTTTTGGGCTTGGTAGAGACTTTGGTCCGGTGAGACCGGTATCAGGTCCTTGTGCATGAAGTCCGTCACCAGACTGTCCGGGCCGGTGCGGTGGAGCGCCTTGACGACTTGAGTGTGAGTCAATAGTCCGACGAGCTGCTCCCCTTCGCAGATCGGGAAATCGGACTGGAACGAGTTGAGCGTGATATCGATCGCTTCACGCAAAGTGGATCGGGGGGTGAGGGCCTTGACCTGCCGCGAGTATGCCTGACCCACCGTCAGGTCGCGCAGGACACTCCTCAACTGCACCATGCGGCCTTCCTGGCCGGCGCCGGTGTAGATGAAGATCGCGACCAGGATCAAGAAGAAACCTCCGCCGAGAAAGCCCCATAGGCCCATCAGCCACGCCAGTCCCTGCCCTATTGCCACGGCCAGGGCGGTAGCGCGCGCATAATCCATGCGCGATGCCAGCAGCGCGCGCAGCACACGTCCGCCATCCATCGGGAACGCCGGCAGTAGGTTAAACAACCCTAGGAAGAGGTTCAGGACGAAGATATAACTAAAAATCGCCTGTAAGCTGCCCTCGCCCAGCTGCTGCAGCACTGTTCCAAATCCACGCAATTGTAGGTCGACGCCTAACACCAGGCCCAGAACCGCCATCACGGCCGCCAGCCCGAAGTTCACCAAGGGTCCGGCGATGGCGATGGCAAACTCCTGGCTGGGTTTCTCGGGGATGCGTTCAAGCAGCGCCACTCCTCCAATCGGAAGTAATACGATCTGCCGCACCGTGATGCCGTAGGATTGAGCCACGAAACTGTGCCCCAACTCATGGAGCACGACGATCACGAAAAGCAGCAGGGTCACAAGCACGCCGAAGACTGCCCCACGCGCCCCTAGCCCGGCGAGAAGACCAAACTGAACCGCCCCCCATACAAGGATCAGTGGAAAGGTAATGTGCATTCGAATCTGGATCCCACGCACCTTGAACAACGAAATTCCGCTCTCCATGTTTGCCTCTTTCTTTACTCCAGCAACCTACTACCAACCGACCGAGACGTTTGCGTGTTCGGATCCCACCTTGCGCACGAATTCAAGGCGCCGCCGGGGGTCGCAACCCTCGGAGCGAGCCGAAAGGTTTGTGGATCGCGAGCCGGCTAAGGACGATAACCTTGTAATCCCGGCGGGAGCGGTGGAACTCTCACCCGCTCGGTTGCCTTATCATTCCAAGAATTCGTCCGACTCTGAATCGGCAAGCATTCGCCTGGACCGAATATATATCACGAACTTATGGCGATTCGCGGTTACCTTCGTCCGGAGGCTCCGTTCGGAGGCCGGCTCAGGGTCGCGAGCGATCCTGTCTGTTTTGCTGCG
>JADFRG010000005.1 GCA_022561385.1 Chloroflexota bacterium | reverse complement strand
ATGCGCCCGGCGGTCGCTTCGGTACCGATGAACTCGTGTCCTGTTAACACGATGTCCGGCGCCTGTCCGTCCTCATATGCCAGCGCAAACTCCTGCATGATGTCGCCAAATCCGGTGTTGTCCTGGATGGTCTTGAGCACAACCCGGCGGCTGTCGCCGGCGGCTTCCAGGTCGGCGTTGACTTCTGCTACACCAAACAGCAAGTTGTTGCAGCGCCAGTCCTCTGTGGGCGGCCTGGCCCGGCAGCGCGCGACGAGCGTGACCAGCTCCCCGCCTACCGGAACCTCGACCTCGACCTCCTTGATGACCTCGACCTCAACCTCGACCTCGCGCGTGACCTCCACCTCAACTGTCTGAGTCCCGCACGCGGCGGCGAAGAGACCTGCAAACATGAAAAGCCCGGTGATAGTCAAACCTTTTCTCTTGGACCACATAGTGTTCTTTCCTCCTAAATTAAACGGGTGATTCTCAACACGGTATGCACTTTCATTGATCTTGTCTTGGGATCGAATCGCCTCCTCCTTTCAAGCGTTGGGCAGATCCCGGGTCTTCGCGCGTTGGCTCACGCATCGCGCATCCGAAAGAACGTTTTGATTCGGCTTAGTGCAGAAAGCCCCAAATGAACTCCGTCCAACGGGATGTCATTTGCGTCTGGGCAGATAAACACCTCAAGCTGGCCGTTGCGTCGTCGCTCTCCATCGGAGGAGACGACCTCCTGATCGGTGTCTCGGGCATCCCGCTCACAAACCCGACCCCTTCGTTTATCTCAGGGTTCAATGCGGACTCGGTCATTCGTCCATCCGTGCGGACAACGAATGGTCCAAACAACATGGGTCACGGTAAGCTTCCGACGGCCGCACTTGAAAATAGCATTCGTCTCTTGGAATCAGGAGTTTGACCTTGTGTGCGATCGTTATGAAGCCGGCGTTGTGGCGCCCCGGCACAGGCAGGGACCCAAACAGTGGCACAATTATAACCACGATTCGGCAACCTCTTCGTGAAAAGCGGTACAGAGAGCCGTGCTTCGGGGATTTCGGTCGAGGCCTGGATCTTACGCTCGACCTTCAGCTCACCTAAAGAAAGTGTCGCTCTTTGTCTGTCCCCTTATCGTATGCAGCGAATGCCTCCTGCACCGCCGCCATTCCAGAAATTTCGGCTACCGGAACGTCCCACCAGGATTCATAACCTGGCACTCTCACTTCTGGATCGGTTTCAACTGAAATAACCGTTGTGTGGTCCTGCTTTTTTGCTTGAGCCAGAGCCGCGACAAGCTCAGGCAGATCCCCGACTTCGAAAACTGCGGCTCCCATACTGCGCGCGTTAGCGGCGAAATCCACTGGAAGCTTCTCTCCATCCAGCTGGCCGGTGTCCGGATTCCGGTATCGGTATCGTGTTCCAAATCCCGCGCTGCCGACCGACTCCGACAGACCCCCGATGCTGGAGTAGCCGTGGTTGTTGATCAGCACGATCGTCAGCTTGTAACCTTCCTGGATGGAGGTCACGATCTCCGAATTCATCATCAGGTAGGACCCGTCCCCCACCATCACGTAGACCTCTCGCTCCGGCGCGGCCATTTTTACCCCCAGCCCTCCGGCGATTTCATAACCCATGCAGGAATAACCATATTCGAGGTGATAACCCTTGGAATCACGCGTTCGCCACAGCTTGTGCAGGTCGCCCGGGAGGCTGCCGGCCGCGCACAACACCACATCCGTCGGTTCGGAGGCCGCGTTGACCGCCCCGATCACCTCCCCCTGGCTGATCGGCGGTCCGTGCTCCAGGTTGTACAAACGGCTCACTTCCACCTCCCAATCCTTGCCCAACTTTGCGATGCGGCTCTGATAATCCGCACTTGTGGCATATCCCTCCAGCGCGTTACCGAGATCCTCCAGAGCCGCGCGTGCATCTCCCACCAGCGCCAAACCGGAATGTTTGTGGGCGTCGAAGTCGGCGATGTTGATATTGATGAAGCGCACCTCGGGATTTTGAAAGGCGGTTTTCGAGGCGGTGGTGAAATCGCCGTAGCGCGTTCCGACGCCGATCACGAGATCGGCCTCGCGGGCGATGATGTTGGCTCCGGGAGTTCCTGTCACCCCGATCGCTCCCAAGGAGAGCGGGTGGTCGTAACGCAGCGAACCCTTGCCGGCCTGGGTCTCGCCTACCGGGATGCCGGTGCTCTCCACGAAGCTGGCAAGCGCCTCCGTCGCCTCGCTGTAGATGACTCCCCCGCCCGCAACGATCAGCGGCGAGTCGGCTCTCCGAATCATCTCCACCGCGCGGGCCACAAGCTCTCGCGGCGGCACGGGACGCGCGACGGTCCAGACCCGATCTTCGAATAGCGTCTCCGGATAGTCGTACGCCTCCACCTGCACGTCTTGTGGCAATGAGAGCGTCACGGCCCCCGTATCGGCCTGAGAAGTCAGCACCCTCATAACCTCGGGCAGCGCGGTGATGATTTGTTCTGGACGGTTGATCCGATCCCAATAGCGCGATATAGGTTTGAAACAATCGTTGACGGAGAGGTCCTGTGATGCTCCGGATTCCAATTGCTGCAGCACGGGCGCTACATTCCTGCGGGCGAAAATATCACCCGGCAGCAGCAGGACTGGCAGACGATTGACTGTGGCGCCCGCGGCGGCGGTGACCATATTGGTTGCCCCAGGTCCGACGGAGCTGGTGCATGCTAGAGTCCGCATCCGGTTGCTCATCTTGGCGAATCCGGCCGCAGCGTGCACCATGGCTTGTTCGTTTCGAGCCACGTAAAACCGGAAATCGGGTTGTTCCTGGAGGGCTTGCCCGATGCCAGCCAGATTTCCATGACCGAAAATCCCGAAGCAACCGGCGAAAAAAGGCTGGCGTTCCCCGTCCCGCTCAATAAGCTGGGTTGTTAAAAACCGAATGAGCGCTTGTGCCATCGTTAGGCGGATTGTTTTCATCTGCATTCTCCTTTTGCATCGCCTATCAAGCGGGAGGGCTTAGGGATCAAAATCCCCCCCGGTCCTCGATGAATTTCAAAGCTTCCTTTTCATACGGCATAAAATTGGCGCACCCATGGCGGGTCACAACAATGGCGCCGCAGGCGTTGCCCATCCTCGCCGACCGATACCAATCCCAACCCTTGAGCCGCCCATAAATCAATCCGCTGGCGAACGCGTCGCCGGCGCCTAGCACGTTGTAAACCTCGACCGAAAACCCCGGCGCCAAAACAACCTCACCACCCTGGAGGTATACCGAGGAGCCCCTACTCCCTTGCTTGACAACCAGGGCTTCCAGACCCCGCTCGAGCAGGGAGTGCAAGGCTGCGTCCAAGTCTCCGCTTATCTCCGGAGAGCTGATCTGTGAATGGGTGATCGAAATTTGCTCTGCGCTCTCCAGCACGGCGGCCTTGATTTCCTCCTCCGTTCCGACCGCGATGTCCACCATCGGCAGAATCGATCGGACCATCAGCCCAAAAGCTCGCACGTCCTGCCATAAATCGGCTCTCAGGTCTAAATCCATGATGACCCGCACCCCGGCGGATTTGGCCTGTTCCACGGCGTACAGGGTGGCGCTTCGGCTGGGTTCCTGGCTAAGGTTGGTGCCTCCAAATTCAAAGGCCCGGCTTTGCTCGATGGGAGCGGCCTTCACATCATCGATCGTGATCTGAATATCCGCCGCATTCTCACGGTAATAAACCAGCGGAATTCGGTCCGGCCTTTCAATCCCCAGCAGGACCGCGCCGGTGCGGGCCTTAGGTTTGCGGGTGATGAACTCAGTGTTGATGTCCTCTTCATTTAAAAAGGAGAGCACGAAATCACCGACCGGGTCAGCACCAATCCCACTGATCAACGCCACCTTCAGCCCAAGGCGTCGGGCGCCTACTGCGATATTGGTCGGTGAGCCTCCCACATAGGCCGCGAAGCTTTTGATTTTTTCGAAGGGAACTCCGATGTCCTGCGCGTAGAGGTCAATAGAGGCGCGACCCATGGTGATGAGGTCGTGCTCACTTGCCATAAACGGTCAGGGACAAGCGTCGGAAACGAGGAAACGTGGCTCCCGAGTGAGGAGGCGTATTGGGGAGCACCTCAAGCGCCGTTCCGCCGGACATCGGGATTGGGCAACATGAAATCCCGCACCAACGCGACCAAATCATGATAGGAGCTTATGAAGCCGCGCAGCGTACGAACCGTCGGACCGAAGGTGTCAAACTCATCGATCGTCAGACCGTCCTCATCGTAGGCATGCCGGAAATCAGGAAAATGCTCGTACAACTCGTCGATGGTACCCTCATCGACCTGCCGGTCCATGCGCTCCTTGACTTCCACATCCGATGCATTGATCCACTTCTGCCATTGGTAAGGGATGGTCAGAATGAGGTCACCCCCGATGAGTTCCGACCAGTGCAGATGGTGCCGATACGCGGCCCCTAACAGGCGAGCACGGTACCCGCGCTGCTGATAAATTCCGTAGGCCTTCTTGATGGCGGCTACCCCTGCCCAATGCATGGAGGCGGGGTTCACGATGATTCCGTCACGTTTGGCGAGGACTTGCATCCAATCATCCAGCCGGCCGATCATGATGGTACAAACCGGCGACATCTCCTCAATCGACTCTCCATCGGCCTCGCGCTGGTCTAAACCTCTCTCCACCGCCTCCGCCACCGCAAGGGATTGCGGAACACTGAAACACACGGTTGCGTTGATACTCGCCCCATTACGCGTCACTTCTTCGATGGCTGCGATTCCGGCCTTGGTTGCGGGGATCTTTATCTGCATATTGGGAGCCAAGGAATCGAAATGGATCGCCTGCTTGATGATGGCCTCCGCGTTGCGATAAAACGCGGGATGGGTCTGAATAGAGATGCGCCCCTTCTTTCCTTTCTCCCGATCGTAAACCGGCTTGAGCAGTCCTGCGCCTCTGACTGCCACTTCCTCGATGAGTTTCCAGGTCAATTGGTCCTCAGACCATTCCGGGTTCTCGGCGATCATCTCTTGAATCCGATCCCGCCACAGGTCTATCTCCTCATCGACGACTTGCATAACAATCGTGGGATTGGTCGTGGCCCCCACCGCGCCGTGTTCGATGGCGTAGGTCAGCTCCTTGAAGGATCCGGAGTCGTTCCAGAAATCGGTCGGAGTGGTGGAAATCGTCTGGTGGAGCGGGCTTTTGTATTCGGAATTCATGTTCGTTACCCTCTGCGGTGTGGATTCCTGCCTTCATGCGTAGGCCGGAGCGAATCCCGGCCGCACAGCAATCACACGGATAGCCGGGCGCAAGCTACATGTCCAGAGTCACCATCGGTAATCGCGGATCCTTTTCCCCCCAACTCTGCTTGATCCATGCGTGTTCGGGATCATCGACGCTCGTCAGGGATTGCGCGCTTCCAGCCAGGAAATTGAGGTAATAAGTATTGTAGCCGTGAGCTGAAACCACCGGATGATAACCCTCCGGAACCAGCACCAAATCGTCATCCCGCGCAAGAACCAGCTCGTTCAGGCTCCGATCCTCGGTGTACACGCGCTGGATGGCGTAACCCTCCGGGCGATCCAGCTTGTAAAAATAGACCTCTTCGAGATCGGCCTCTAATAGCTCCCCCGAATCGGACTCGCGATGAACGTCGTGTTTATGTGGTGGATAGGAGCTCCAGTTGCCTGACGGCGTATAAACCTCCACCGCCACCAGTCGGTGGCAATCGAAGCCGGGCGGAATCATGTCGTTGATCTGTCGGGTAGCGTTCCCTCCTCCGCGCAACTCCACCCGCACTTCTTCCGGAGGCACCATTTTTGCCGGATGATCTTCATCGGTCTCACACCATCCGTATCCGAGGTCAAGCCCGTCGCCGATGGCCTCTATTCGCACCTCGGTCCGACGCGGAAGGTAAAGCGTGTAGGGCATTCCAGCAAAAACGTTGGGTCGTCGACCGATCGGCCCCCAGGCTCCGCGCGAGGTCTCCGCGGAGCAAGTCCCGCCCAACAGAACGATGCCAAACTCGTTCTCTCCAGTTTCAAACTCCCACAGCTCGCCGGCCGCCATCCTACGAGCTCCGAAATTTAGGAGCTCCCAGCCGGCCTTCTTGGGTGTGACGCCGGTGTACAGGCCCTGGCGGCCGGACGGATGAATCAGCAGTCTGGATTCGGGTGTCACGTCGTGATCATAGTTGCTGGCGCCAAATCGGCAGGGACCTTTATCTCAGGAGCGCGGTGCGGGTTGATCGATGCGCGCTACGAGGCTCTCGCGCCAGCCACACGCCCCTGCGTGAACAAGTGGGTCAAATAAACTCACTCGGTCAGTTCAACGGAGAAAGCCTCAGGTCGGTTCTCTCCCACCGCTGTCCACACCCCCGGACGGCTTAGGGGTCCGTTCGGCAAGCCGGTTCGCGACGGGTCCCAAGACCAGCCGTTTTCCTGTCCGAAATGTGGCGGCGGGACGCCGTGGGTTTCCGCTTTCGGCGTTGCAGGTCAGTCTTGCATTCTACCTTTGATTTCAGTCACGACCCCACTGGACCTGGGAGCTGATTCCCTCGGCTGGTAAGCGCTCTAGCAACACAATCAGTAGGTCGTGCGGGCGAACTCTGGTACCGCCGAGAGCGAAGCTCGACCGTCGAGCGAAACTATCACGATCTCGTTCCCATTTGTCTTTTCAGTGTGAGTCGTCCCGGCTTTGATCGCCAGAACCTGGAAGCCGATGTGTTTCCAGCCGGCGGATTGCGGCGTCGCTTCTGGTCGAGTGATTGCGTCGAGATCCGGCTTGAGGTGATACACGATCAGCCAACCAGGATTGGAGTCACTCGCTCCCAATTCCCACTTTCCCACGAGCGGATCATAGCCGCCTGCACCTCTGCCAGCGCTAGAGCCTCCGCGAATCCAGGCACACCTTGCTTCCCGTCCACCACCGACCGCAAGAACTGATAGGCCTCGATCACCTTGAGGTCTTCATATCCTATTCCCAATCCCGCGCCCGGATTGAATCTCCCGTGAAATGGATGTTCCGGGCCGGCTAGGATGCGGGTGAAGCCGTCGTGATTCATGCCGCTGTCGGGAAGGAAAAGGTCCAGTTCGTTGAGCCGCTCGAAGTTCCAGGAGAGGCCACCCTTAGTACCGTTCAAATCAAACGCCATCTCGCTTTTCGGTCCGTAGATCACTCGACAAGATTCGAACGTGCCCATAGCGCCGCTATCAAACTTCACCAGGGCACCGACGTAGTCCTCGTTAGTGACCTTTCCCGCAGGGTCTCCCGGCTTGCCAACCGAGAAGTGGGTCCCCTCTCCGGGCACGGGGAGCGGCCTTTCTTTGATGAAGGTCTTGGAACTGCTGATCACTCGCTCGATGGGGCCCACGAGCATATGAGCCATGTCAATCACGTGCGACATGATATCGCCGAGCGCCCCCATCCCCGACAGCTCGGAGTTGAAGCGCCAGGTGAGATATGCGTGTGGATTACTACCGTACATGGCGAAGAAACGACCCCGGTAATGGGTCAGCGCACCTAACTTTCCCTCCTGGATGAGCTGGTGTGCATATTGTACGAGCGGCGCCCATCGATAGTTGAAGCCTACAAATGAGAGAACCCCTGCCTCACGCGCGATGCGCGCGATCTCGGCGGTCTCCTCCGGTGTCCGGCCAACCGGTTTCTCGCAATAAATGTGCTTGCCTGCTTCGGCCGCGGCACGCACCATCTCCAGGTGCAGAAAGTTAGGCGCCGCGATACTAACGATCTCCACCTCCGGGTCAGCGCATACTTCTCGCCAATCGGTCGTGTAACGCTCAAACTCAAAGGTGTGCTTCGCTCTCTGCGCTCGCGCTTCCATTTCGTCGGCACAGACCACCAACCGCGGCCGGATACCTTCATCACGAAAACGATCTGGCACCTGCAGATAGGACCGGCTATGTACCTCCCCCATCCATCCCATGCCGATCACGCCGATGCCAACCGTATTCGTCATCTGCATCCATTCGCCCAGGTCAATGAGACCCGCATGTGCAACCACGCTGCACTAATCCGCCTCAACATGACACGCAATAACAATAGCTGAACCGCGCGGCCCGCCTCCGGCTCAATGTGCCGCAACTACCGGCCAGGCCTTACTTTTCGCGAGCTCCGGTAATCAGGTCGGCAATGTCCTGCTGTGTAAGCTCGCCTCGCTGGTAGGTTCCGACCTTTAGGCCGTGACGGATGATGGTGTAGCTATCCGAGACCTCGTAGACGTGGTTCACGTTGTGCGAAATGAAGATCACTGGCAAGCCTTGTTCTTTTGCGTTAATGATGTAGCTCAGCACCTTGTTCGTTTCGCCCACCGAGAGCGCCGAAGTCGGCTCGTCCAAGATGAGCAATTTGGCTCCGAAGTGGATCGCTCGGCCGATGGCTATCGACTGTCGCTCGCCTCCTGACAGCTTACCGACCTTATCGCGTGGTGAGCGGATCTCGATACCGATGTCCATCAAAGAGGCGCGCGTCTGCTCGGCCATGTCCTTTTTGTACAACCAACGGATCGGACCCAACTTTAGCCCGAGCTCGCGCCCCAAGAAGAAGTTGCGCCAGATGCTCATGAGCGGCACTAGCGCCAGGTCTTGGTAGCAGGTTTCAATCCCAAGCGCTCGAGCATCCGCGGGCGAGACGATCTTCACCACCTCTCCGTCGAGCACGATTTTACCGCTTGTGGCCCGGTGCACGCCGGTTAACACTTTGATCAGTGTTGACTTTCCTGCACCGTTGTCGCCAAGCAATGCTCGAACTTCTCCGCCATAAACCTTGAAATCGACGCCGCGCAACGCTTCAACCGTTCCGAAGCGCTTGACGATGCCCTGCATCTCGACCACCGGTGTACGTCCATTGGTTTCTGTCACAGATAGCTCCCCTTCATCTAGGAGGTGGATCGGTTTCGCAAGTAGTCGTTCAAGATCGCCGCGCCGATGATGGTCACCCCGACCACGGCAGGGAAGTTGTCTGCCGGGATGAACGAGATGTCGAGCAAGATGACGCCGGAACGTAACATGTTGATCATTACAATCCCAACCAGTGCGCCCCAGATGCTTCCCCATCCGCCTTTTAGCAGTGCGCCGCCCACAACCGCGGCCGCGATGGCGGTCAGCTCGACGCCGGCCGCCTCCGCCACCCGCACCGAATGGAACTGGCTGAAAGAGATGATCCCCGCGATCCCAGACAGCACGCCAACGACCACATACATCATCACCTTCACTCGTTTGGTGCGCACTCCCTGCGTACGTGCGGCATCCGGCTGGCCTCCCACGGCGAATACTTGGTTCCCAAAACGCGTGCGAACCAGTATGAGCTGAACAACGACCGTAACGATGAGAAGCCATACCGTCGTGGTACGGAAGTTCGCGCCCTCAAAGAAGGAAAGATTGTTGATGAAATCAAAGCGTCCGTTGAGGACTTGATAGATGGCTGGACGCTCTAAAGTTTGCAGCAGGACGCCGCCTGCCACGATCCACACCAGGCCGCGATAGATCTGTCGGGTGCCAAGCGTCACGATAAAGGAAGGAATACCGGTCCAGACCAGGATCAATCCGTTGACCAAACCCATCAAGGCTGGGGCGGTGAGCGCCAGCAGCACCGCGATCACGATATTGCCCTCCGCGACCGGGAGGCCCAAACTGGCCAGTCGCTCTATGATCACCGAATCC
Organism: Chloroflexota bacterium; assembly: GCA_022561385.1. Classification (GTDB taxonomy): domain Bacteria; phylum Chloroflexota; class Anaerolineae; order Anaerolineales; family E44-bin32; genus JADFRG01. The sequence continues at coordinate 98,585 of JADFRG010000005.1, read as the reverse complement.
GCGCCCACCGAAACGGCGCCGAATAGATAGCCGGCCATGGCCACCATCGGGCTAACAGAAAGATCGAACTCGCCGCCAATCATCAACAAAGTAATGCCGATCGTCACGAATCCGGAAATCGAGACTGCACTGAGAATGCCGGAAAAGGTGCGCCAGGTCCCAAAATTGGGAATGAAAATAACAAAAAGCGTGAAGGTTACTAGCAGCGTGAGAAGTGGACCCGCTAGCGGCGAGTCGGCGAATACGCGCCGTGCCCTTGTTCGCAGAGGTAGCGTCACATGCATCCTAGAATCTTTAGGCCGGTTTGGAACGCGCGGTTGGAACGGGCCAGGCCGAGCGGCCCAGCCCGTTCCAATTTATTCACAACCCGGTCGCAGGTCCTCCCAATGGTCTAACGGTACTCGCCAGCCAACGCCTTGACTACATCTAAGTTGTCTGCAGTTACGAAGCCGGGTCCGGTAGGTGTGACCGGCAGCGCAGGCACGACTCCATATCGAATCAGGAGGTTTAGCGCTTGTATTGCCCCGTACCCCTGCAGAAACGGCTGTTGATCGATGCCGAACATCGTGACTCCCGATTCGATGTTGGCGTTGATCTCTGGGCTCAGGTCAAAGGTGCCGTGCACGAAGTCGTCGGTCGTTAGACCTTCGTTCTCGATGAACACGTAGAACGGGCTCGCGCCGTTCGGACCCAACGTCATAAAGATGTCCGTGCCCGGGTTGGCCGCGAAGTAGTCACCGATGATGGTGGCCGCCTCCGCAGGATCGTCTCCGATGGCCAGCACTTCGGCCGCGATACCGCTTTCATCCAGTGCATCAACAAAGCCGTTGCAGCGCTTGTCCAGGCCGGCGTGTCCGACCTGCTGGTTGATGCAGACTCCCTGCGTGCCGCCGCCCGCCGCGAGGCGCAGCCCGCCGAGGAAACCGCCCTGGTACTCGTCTTGTCCCAGGTAGGTCAGGTAATCGATCCCGTCTTCAAGCGGACCCGAGCCCGCGTTGTAGGCGATCACCGGGATGCCGGCCGCTAGCGCGGCGTTGATCGGGTCAGAGAACAACACCGGATCTGTGACCGTCAGCATGATGCCGTCCGGCTGGGCAGCCACGGCCTGCTCGATCAACGAAGCGGTCTTGTCCAGATCGAACTCGTCGGGAGCAAGAATGGTGACCTCAACTCCGTTGTCGATCGCGCCCTGGTTGATACCTGCCTGCACAGTGCACCAGAACGAATCCCAGGAGCACTCCGCGTGCTGCACGGCGAAAAAGGTCAGCGGCCGGTTTGGGTCCGCTGCCACTATTTCTTCCTCGGCTGCTTCCTCTTCCGCAACCTCTTCAGCTGCAGGTTCTTCCGTGCTCGGCTGGCAAGCCGCCAGGGTGAGCCCAGCTATGGCCAGACCTGCTAGAAGTAGTTTCCATTTGTCCATCGTCTGCTTCTCCTCGCCTAAATACGAATGGGTGGTTGCTCTCGATATGGACTCGATCCAAAACCGTTAATCTATACTAACCACCTCCTTTTTGGTCCGTCACTGTTTCGTCAAATACGTGCCGAGGATCACAGCGGCGATCAGGATGAAACCAATTGTGCCCTGAAACAGCTGCACATCGACGCCGATAAGGATTAGACCTTGTTCCACCATCTGCAGTAACACAATGCCGATCGCGGCGCCCATGATCGTCCCAAACCCGCCCTTGAGCCAGATACCGCCGATCACGGCTGCGGTTACGGCAATCAGTTCCCAACCTTCTCCGCGCAGCGGGTCAACTGACGGCCGTGAGGCAAATGACACGAGTCCCGCGAATCCTGCCAGCAGCCCGGTGATCACATAGTTCGTCACGATCACGCGGTTCGTTCGCACTCCCTGCGACCGCGCCGCCTCCCGGTTGCCCCCGGTTGCGTAGACCCAACTTCCATACCGACTCCTCGCCATTATTATCGCAGCGATCAACGCGAAGAGGGCAAACCAAATGACCGAGACTCGCGCGTTTCCAGCCGGAAAGGCGAGCTCGTTGATAAAGCCAAGATCCCCATTGAGCACCGAGAACAGAAACGGTCTTTCCCCGGTGAAGCGCGCGAAATTGCCACCCCCAATGCCGCGCGCGATGCCCCGATAGGCGAGCAGCGTCCCGAGCGTGGCTATGAAGGACGGAATCCCGGTTCGAGTAACGATCTGGCCATTTATGAAGCCCAGAATTCCACTAATCACTAACGCGAGCGTAAGGGCGAGAAGGGGCGCCATCCCACTCTCTAGCGTGATCGCAAAGACGAAAGCCGCCACCGCGAGAATGGAACCTACGGATAGATCAAACTCCCCCGTGATCATCAGCATCGCAACTCCGATGACGAAGATACCCTTGATACTTGCGATGGTGAGAATGTTGGTGAGCGAAATGAGGGTCAGAAAGTTCTCGCTGGCAATCGAAAACAAGAGAAAAAGGAAAGCGAAGGTGAGCAGAGCGACCAACACGGGAATATCCGCTAGTCGAGAACGTAATCGAGCGAGGGAAGTTACCTGGCTTGTCATATCGCTCTTTGCACCCGTGCGCATATCTCACTCATGCTGATTCCGTATGCGCTTCCGCTCCCGCCTGAGCGGAGGCGCGGTCGAAGATCGGATCCGTAGCTCACCCCGCACCGTGATGCTCTCGGCCTGCTCCACGTCCCGGCCCTCGAATGCGCCGTTGAGTTGGCGCAACATCATGCGGGCCGCTTCGGACCCCAGCTGGTATTTAGGCTGGTGGAAGGTCGTCAGAGCCGGTGAGAAGTAGGCGGATAACTCGATGTCGTCAAAGCCAACCACGGATAAGTCAGCCGGGACCGTTAATCCGGACTCCCGGATTACCTGCATCGCACCAAATGCCATCATGTCGTTGTAACAAACGACCGCAGTTGGCGGCAGCTCTCGGTCAAGAAGTGACCGCATCCCCTCCGCTCCGCCGGTCGGCTCGCCGCTGGAGGCCATCGCGACGTATTCACCGGGGACCATGAGATCGGCCTCAAAAAGCGCCTCCCGATATCCGCTCAAACGCTCCTGTGTGAGGCGTCCGCCCCTGACGTTTCCCAAGAAGGCGATCTGCCGATGTCCCAATTCCAGTAGATGCTCGGTGAGTTGCTTGGCACCGTGCCGATCGTCGTGGTTTGGGGATCCGAGAAACAAGCTGTACCCAGCGGTCTGGAACACTTCTTGTACCCCATCGAGGACTTCACTGTAGAAGGGATCGGCGATTCGATTGACGATGACGCCCAGCACGCGCGATCGGCTGGTCTTGAGGCTGCGGGCCGCGGCGCTGGGCACATAACTCAGCTCAGATGCTAGACGCCTAATCCTGCTGGCGGTCTCCTCGGCAACAAGCGGATCGTCACGCAAGGCACGAGAAACAGTCGAGTGTGACACGCCTGCCCGCTTCGCAATGTCTTTGATAGTGACCGCCAAGAGCTTACCTTAGAGGGAGCGCAACGTAGATAATGCACTATGCACACGTGTGCATAGGGACCACAGTACCACGTTCAGGGCGAAGTTGTCAATTTTGTGATTGTTTTCTCAATTAGCTGAGGCTAGTCGGCTTCGACCACTTCGTTGTGTCGGACCGCTGCGGTTTTCAAGAAACTGCGGCGCTTCTTTTCGAGCGAGACGGGGGCGAACCCGCAGGTGCGTTCGGACACGTGACATCGATCGGATGTGCGGACGCTCCGCTCGCGAGGACAAGATGTGGTGATGGCTAAAGCTTCAGCTCATCTGCGACCCAATCCAGCTGAAGTTCCTCAAGTTTTTCGCGAGTCGGCATGCCGGTGGAGATGTCCCAGCCCGACATGGCATAGTACCAGTCCTTGGCCTGCTCGATTTCCTCTTCGGTCACGACATAACCGTCGCTTTTCCCGCCGACCAGTGCCTTATGGAGCTTTTTCGGAAGCACATCGGCTTCACGGCCGATGCCCTCTCGTGCATTAAACGCGCGCAGCAAGTTTAGGCGCCGTTCCCCCACTCGCTGCAATTCGTCGACATCGACCTCCCAACCTGTGATTTTACGAACCACCTCCGCGAGCTGCTCCATGCCATAGAGCTGCCAGGCCGGCCCGAAAACAAACTGGCATATGTTCACCGTATCGAGGCAGGAGTAGGCGTGTTGGGTCTTGAGCGCAAATCGAACCTTACTTTCATTAAGTACCCGGATTGGTTGCGGTTCGTCGGTGATACCGATCTCCGCCATCCGGTCGACGTAAGTTTTCCAGGAGGGGTCGTGCTCGGAAGATTGGTGGTCCGCGCCGAACGGATTGACTGCGTAGATCAGTCCCAGGCTGCCTTTGACCTGCGGCATGTGCGCCGGCAATTCCTGCTTCTTAACCGTCACAACCAGATCCTCGGCGCCGTTTCCAATTCGCTCCGCAGCTCGGGCCGAACCTTCGGCCAGCAGGTCACCCAACCCTTCTCTTTTGCCAATCATTTCCGTCAGCTGGACCATGGCCTCCACATTTCCGTAACGTAACTCGAGCCCGCCAGCGTCCTCGGCATTGATTAAGCCTTCCTCGAAGCAGTTGAAGGCCCAGGCGATGGTTGCGCCGCAGGAAATGGTGTCCATGCCATACATGTTACAGAGCTGATTGGCGTGGGCTACGGCCTTCAGATCATCAATTCCTAGGAATGTTCCAAACGTCGAGAGCGTCTCATATTCGGGTCCCCCGTACAGTGGATCCGTAGTGTAGGGCCCATCCTTGACCTCTACCACGCGTTTACACCGCACCGTGCAGGCGTAGCAGCTGTCGCGTTTCTTAAGAATCGTGGTGGCCATGACGGTGCCATCCAACGCCCCAGCCTTCTCGAAATAGCCGCTGTCCCAGTTGTAGGTGACCTGGCCGCCGGCGCGATTTTGGCTGTTCACAATCTCCGCGGTGCCGAACAGACCCAATCCGTACGCGTCTGAGTCCTCGAAGTTTGCCGCCCCCCACTTGGCCAGCTCGATAACTCCTCCCCGATCCATGAGATCCGGGCGGTCTTTACCGCGCACGGCGACGGCCTTGAGGTTCTTGCTTCCCATCACAGCGCCCATACCCGTGCGGCCATTGGCACGATTGGACATGTTCATTATGGCTGCGAAACGAACCAGATTCTCCCCCGCAGGACCAATTTGGGCGATCTCAATCCTCTTGTCCTCGAGCTCCTCCCGAATTAAGGCCTCCCCCTCGCCCGTAATTTTTCCCCATAGGTGCTCCGCGGGCCGCAATTCGGCTTCGCCATCATGCACCCAGAGATAGACGGGCTTTTCTGAACGCCCCTTAATAACGATCGCGTCAAATCCAGCGAACTTCATTTCGGCCGGGAAGAAACCGCCGCTTTGTGAATCGCCGACCGCGTCGGTCAGGGGAGACTTGGCCACCGCCGTCATGCGACTTTGACCCGAAATGGGAGCCCCGGTGAGCACACTCAACGCTAAGACCAGTACATTTTCCGGCCCAAGCGGATCGATCCCGGGTTCTGTACCTCGCAGCAGGTAATAGAGTCCCAGCGCGCTGCCGCCCATGTAGGTCCGATAGAATTCCTCGCCCGGCTGCTCGATCTCGAAATGACCGGTGAATAGGTCGACGTGCAAAATTTTGTTGTGATATCCCAGCGGCATCTAGATTCCCAATTTGAGGCCAGGATTGGGTTGATTCGGGCCAATGAAGGGATGCTATTCGATGAATGTGGCAGGGTCAAGCATTTGGCCGGAAAGTCGTCGCTCTCTGGCGGCAGAGCGTTAAATTAATTGTGCGAGCAAGTTTAAGGTTGAAATCGTTGACACTTTCGGATCCATCGTGCTACATTAGTGCTGGCCCGATCCACCAGAACCCTTCGACCAGGACGAGAGTGGAAGCGAGGATTCGAGGGCGCAAGCACCAGGACAAGTTGTATGACGGAGTGACGAAACCGGTTTAGGCCGGTTTTGTTCGTAAAGGGGAAGGCCGGTCAGGGAGATAACACGAAGTTGAATTCGTCCCCGACCTCAACCTGAGATAAGAAATCCGGCGTCGTCTCCAAAACATATTGGGCGGGGGTGGGCGAGGCATAATACGGCCGCCATGGCTTGGCGAGTTGAGCGCTTGTCACGCGACCCATGCTATCGATCCAGACAGCGGCGATAGGAAAGATCACGAAGAACATGTGGATCGAGCTCTGGATTATTCCCTCGTCGGGATGTGCCAGGATCAGCGCCTCGCCCGGTTTGAGCTCGCGGCGGAATTGAAGGCCCCAAAATCGGCACCACCGACTTCTGCACCAGCGTGACCTCTGGAACATGATTTCGCCGGTATCTCGCCGTATGATGTCCACGTGTTTCATAATATGTCGTCACCAAAGCCGCGTGGATTATAGACATTTCTGGATCAAAAGTTCCTCGGCACCTGCTCATTAATTTCCCGGCAAAATCAGCTCAAGCCCGGTGCGCGTAAGGCGCTCGACACATGGTCGGTTCTGGTGATGCTGCTTGCCAACTCCCTGGGCGATCTCCCCTCATTCGGGCCACAATCTACGTCCCACCACGACCCGCATGGTACCATCGTAGTTAGAATGTCGAAGAAGCAGATAAAGAGAAGGAAGAAGAAGAAAAAGAAGAACATGGCCCCGGTCTCCGGAGGCTCGCACCGCAGCAGGCGCACACAGCGCATAGTCTTTACCGTGTTCGCGCTTCTGATCGTCGTTTCTTTCTTGGTCAGCCTTGTCGTCTCCCGAGGTCGAGGCTTCTAAGGCTTAATCGCATCCTGAGCGCCTCGATCAGAATCCATTAGGGGCAATCGCCCCTTTTTTGATTCTCACCCCGCTTGATCCCGCGGCTCCTTCACCGGTACACGTTTATGTCAAGTTGATGGGTCCACACGGTGTCAAAGGGCAGATACTTGCCTTTCGGCCTGAGGCTTGCAACGTCCGTAAGGTATCCGTAAGGTCGCTCCATACGCACTACATGCTAGTCTGGAGCCGATCCTAATTTAGCCCCCATGCGTTTGATCGCATGGTATTCCCCAAGGAAAGGTGGTGAACAAACATGCTGTACGCCCCGAAAGAGAAAGGTCAGGGATTAGTTGAATACGCCTTGATCCTAGTGTTGGTCGCTGTTGTGGTGATTGTTATCCTGGCCCTGCTCGGACCCGCGATCGGCAACGTATTCAGCAACATCGTAAGCAACATTTAGTCCCAATCTGCAAAGGCATAAGCATAAAACAAGCCCGGTCTTCACGACCGGGCTTGTGCTTCCTTGACCTGGTTTTAGAAACGAGGGAATCTACGCAGTACCTCGGCCGGCGACCCCGGTCCTTTGGCACTGGAGTGGTCGGAGGCGCTGCCCTGAAAAATCGAGATGCGGGTCCCCGCTTTCGAGTGGTCCAGAGAGATATGCGCTAATCCGGTCAAATGGCGATCGCCACCAACCGCGCAGGAGGTGACGCTCCCAATTGGCTCACCTTTTTCATTGGCGACCAGGTCCCCGTAATGTGCCATTCGCACGCGCTTTTCATTGAAGCGGAAACGCACGACCTGCCGGATCCTCCCCTGCTCTTGCTGAAGGAATGCGGATCGCCCGATGAACCAGGGTTTGTAGGTCTTTACGGTGGCCGCGAATCCGGCATCCCCCACCCCAAGCTTCATCTCACCGGCCAGCTCCTGTCCGTACAGCGGCAAACCGGCCTCGGTTCGCAGCGAATCGCGCGCTCCCAGTCCGGCGGGTTTGAGACCCAAAGGCTCACCTACCTCCATCAGGCGGTTCCAGAGTTCAACGCTCTGATCCGGATGCACAAAGAGTTCATAGGCCACCCGTTCGCCGGTGTAACCGGTGCGACTGATAATTAAATCGAGGTCGGCAAATTCGCCCTCCAAAAGCGCGGCCCACGGAAGTGACTCCAGGCGCGATCGATCTTGCGGAGAACACCCGAGAGCGAGCAAGATTTCACGGCTCTTGGGCCCTTGCAATGCAAGGTCGACTCGCATCGCGTCGCCCTCCATCGGATCGCGCAGGTTCCTCAGGACACAGCCGCGGCCGAAAACTTCTGCCCCGGGCCGATCCGCGTCGATCCGATACTCGCCGCGATTGACACCTTCCAACCAGTTCCAGACCTTGTCGTCGTTTGCGGCGTTGACGACCACCAGGTAAGCGGCCTCACTTCGCCGGTACACCATGGCATCGTCGAGCACCCTCCCCTCCGGATCGAGAAACTGAGTGTAATGAGATTGGCCCACCAACAGTGAGGCGACATCGTTGGCCACTACACTGTCGAGAAATGCCTCCGCTTGGTCGCCCTCGATTTGGTAAACGCCCATGTGACTGACATCGAACAGCCCGGCCGCCGAACGTGTGGCGCTGTGCTCCTCAATAACCGAGCCGTACCAAACCGGCATTTCCCAACCCGCGAAGGGAATAAGCTTCGCGCCCAGGGATTGATGCGACTCGAACAGAGCCGTTCGCTTGAGCGACTCACCTTCGATGGCGCCATAATCAAAGTCGGGAAGCGGGCGCGTCTCAACCTTTGGGGCCCGGAGGTACCAGGGCTTGTCGCTCCCGTCTGCCACGGCCAACGCCTCCGGGAGAATCTCGATACCGGCCTCCAGATGAACCACAAACGGGCCCGGCGGTTTTCGATGGAGATCCTTCGGATCAAACTCCACGTACCCGTCCGATAATGCCCGCAGCCAGGCCACCGCGTGCGGGGCGACCTCCGAATCAAGGCTGAAGCGCCAGCGATCCGCTTTGCGCGTAATAACAACCTCCAGATCACCGTCCGGCCCTCCCAAGCGGGCGCTCAGGGATTGGCCCACCGCGAGGTCCAGGGGCCGGGTATTGGTCAGATAACGAATGAGCGAGGGAACGGTCCGGCCTTCCAGGACGATCGTACTGAACGGTTCTGAGGGGGAGGGGTCGTCTGGATAGTAGAAATGTGGATAGCCGTGGCTGGCGGGCTCAAAATCGATGCCAAGTCCCGCGGCCAGATCTCTGACTTCGGCCTGCACTTGAGAGAGCACCTCAAAGTCGACCTTTGCCCGATGCTGCGGTCGCAACCGTCCTGCCGTTTGATAAGGATGACTTGTATTAATCACCTGCGCGATGAGCTGCCCCAGGCGCTCGCTGTCGGCTTCCCCGAACCCGCGCTGTGTCAGCCAGACCGATCCCAGCCGAATGCCGGACGGCCGCGCGGCGCTTTTGTCCCCCGGGATCGTGTTGCGGTTGACCACGATTCCCGCCAAGTCCAGGAGGCGGGCGGCCATGTCTCCCGACAGAGGCGTGCCATCCGGTCCGACGACGGAGGAGCAGTCCACATTCGTGAGATGCGTGTCCGTACCACCGTAGGGGATCCGCAATCCCGCCTGCTCGAGGGTTCGGCTGAGTGCCAGGCAGTTGGCCAAAACGGCCGCCTGCAACTCTCGAAATTGATCGGAGGCGGCCAGCTTAAAACACACCGCTTGAGCGGCGATGGTGTTCATGTGTGGTCCGCCTTGCTCCCCGGGGAATACGGCGCGATCCAAACGTCGTGCGAGCTGTTTCAAGTGGGTGAGGATCACGCCCCCGCGCGGTCCGCACAGTGACTTGTGAGTCGTAAAGGTCACTACGTCGGCGATGCCGACCGGTGAGGGCAGTACTCCCGCAGCGATCGGACCTGCGATGTGCGCGATATCGGCCAGCAGGTAGGCGCCCACGGAATCGGCGATATCCTTGAATTTCTTCCAATCAGGGACCCATGAGTAGGAGGAGTAGCCGGCGATAAGGACCTTCGGCGCATGCTCCTTCGCCAAGGCCGCTACCGCGTCGTAGTCGATTCGCTCCGTCTCCGGGTCCACGCCGTAACCCATGGAACGATAGAGCTTGCCGGATCGATTGGCGGGGGAGCCATGTGTAAGGTGTCCTCCATGCATGAGATCCATACCCATGATGATGTCCCCGGGCTCGATCAGCGCCTGGTAGACGGCGTTGTTGGCCGGTGCGCCCGAGAGGGGCTGAACGTTGACATACAGATCGCTCGGATCCAGCTCGTTGGCCGCGAAGAGCTCCGCGCAGCGGCGACGAGTGAGGGCCTCCACCGTGTCGGCATATTCCACTCCTTTGTAATATCGAGGGTCCGAATAACGTCGATAGTGGGCCAGCCGGGGGCCATAATCCAGGATTTCGTTTTCCGGCATGGTCCGAGTGCTCTCGAGCGGATACCCCTCGGCATAGATGTTGTTGAACGCGCTCGCCAGAGTTTCCCGTACGGCTAAAGGGGCGGTGCTCTCAGAGGGGATGAGGATCAATCTCCGATACTGACGCTCGGCTTCAATTTGAGTCAGATCATGGACATCTGGGTCTAGATCTTCCAGGCTTCCGCGGAAGAGGTAGTCGTTCATTTACACCTCCGGCAGGTTGTACCCGCGATGATGGGGGTCATATCAAAGGCCGGGTATCTCCCCGCCCTCGAAGACCCAGAGGTCAAATAGAGGGTTCAAATCGCAATCGCACGTATCTTCCGCGGTGGCCTTAAATTCGGCTGCATTTGCGATTCCGTAGCGATTTTTCTCTAGAAACGTTTGGAGAAATTCGAAAAATAAGTCGTCTCCGAGCTCGGCCCGCAATGCGTCAAAGAACAACGCTCCCTTACGGTAGACAAAAAGTGCGTATTCGCCTTGTGTGCTGTAGTCGTCGACCGCAAGGCCGATCGGAAGTCCGGGGGTGGGATGATCGCGCAGCCGATCACGGAAGAAGGTCAGAACGCCGGTGGCGTAACCCGACCGGCTGGCGTGCTCATGATATAGGACCTCGGTATAAGTCGCGGCCGCTTCGTCCAGCCAGGGTTCTTCGAGCTGATCTCCGCCGATGAGGCCATAAAACCATTGATGCCCGACCTCGTGAACGGTCGGATCGATCACATTCGTACCGCCCAGGGTTCCGACCGTAACCAGCCCCGGATACTCGATCCCCCCAAACGCTCCCGGCACATCTACCAGATCGAGTTCTTTGTAGGGATAGGGGCCTATCAGTTCACTTAACAGTGCGAGCTGAGTGGCGGCCGCCCGGACCATAACCCCGAGGTCCTCTTCATGCTCTGGCAGAGCCCAGCCCGCCACGGTCACACCCTCCACCTCCAGCAGCTCGGTGATGAAGGGGCCGATTGCAAATGCGAAGTCTCGCACGGGGCCGCTTACATAAGTGATGGCCTGCGTGCCATCCTTCAGCTGTTCACGGCCGACCTCCACGCCGGTGGCCACGATCGTCTGATCCGAAGCGGCTACGATGCGGACCTGGTAGAGAGATACTTCGGAGACGGTTGTATCTCCCCCGAAGGGGGCAGTCCGCGCGTCCCACTCTCCCTGCAGGAGGCGCGGTACCAGCGGATAAAACGTGGGGGCAAACAGCACCCCTTTCGTGATTCCGAATCGGCTTGAGTTTCCGCGGCCGATCGAGCCGGAGGTCGTTATGTGGAACGGGAGGGTCAGGTCGAGCGTCGCTCCAGGTCCGAGTGGCTCCGGCAATTCGTAACGCTGCGCCAATCCCCCCAATTCCGAGCGTGCTGGCACAAGCTCCCCGTCGATCAGGGCGGGTCCGGCCTGGATTTCTGCCCTGTATTGCTGGTCGTTTGGCCACAACATGAGGACAAGATCCGACAGCGGCCTATCGTGCGGATTCGTGTATTGAATACGAGTCAACCCGTCGATTGTGCCGCTTTCGCCTACAGGATCAAACTCCACGCGCACCTCGATCCAGTAACGTGTCGCCGCTGGAAATAATTTCACGTCGCCTTCAAATCCTGGCAACATGGCCTGTGATTGGAGCTCAGGGGAGGCGGCCGCGGGAGTCGGCGCTAGCGTGGGGAGCGGGGTCGGGGTGAACCTGGGCGTAAGGCTGGGCTCCGACGTGGCCGCCGGAGTTAACGTGTTCACTTGTTCCTGCCCTCGGCAGGCAGTCAAGAGCACGATGGAGAGCAGAAACCATTGGCGCGACATGGCTGAAAAACATCCCGGCGCCCTCCCGGACGCCGAAGGTGGGCGGAACAGGACTCGAACCTGCGACCTCTTCTGTGTAAGAGAAGCGCTCTAACCAACTGAGCTATCCGCCCCGGGCGTCATTATACTTCTCCCGACATTCTGCAAGATTTGTTGCGTGAGGGCACCCATCATGCTATAGTCCTGACCCGAAATTGGGTATGAAATCAACGCGCATAATCCTCAAAAGCCCACCTATGAAGAGCGGATTCGAGAAATTCGCTCAAATCTGTCCCCCAGTTTCCAGGTCTTAGCGGACTTCCTGCTCGATTCCTACTCCAGCGCGGCTTTTTTCACGGCAACCGAACTTGCCTACTCGCTGGATGTGGATCCCGCAACGGTGGTGCGCTTCGCGCAACGGCTCGGCTATGGCGGGTACCCGGAGCTGCAGCGCGAGATTCGGCAGCGGGTCAAGGATGAGCTGCTATCCATCCGGCCGGCCAAAGTGGGTTCGCCAGAGCAGGCCGCCGACGTGGCCTTCGAAGAAGTCGAGCGGTACTTAGGGCTTACGCGGCGTTCCTTCCCCATTGAATCCGCTGAATCTCTGGTCAACGCCCTGGATGAGGCGGAGCGAGTGTTGTTAATTGCGGAGGGGCTGGGAGTGGGCCCCGCGCGCAGCCTGGGTGCTTGGCTCGAAAGTGCCGGATATACCGTTCAGCTGGGGGTGGGGGGTCCGGACGAGATTGCCCGCGCATTGGTGGGCGGTCACCGTAAAGACATCGCAATTGCGGTGGAAATCGAGGACCAGGCGCCGATCGTGGCTCGCGCGCTCGCCGAAGCCCGCCGGGCAGGCCTTCGAACTGCCGCGCTTGTTGCGGCACCCTCTGCGCTCTCGACCAATCACGCCGATTTTGTGCTCGCGGGGCATGCCAGTCCCGATCCGGGTGTGGGCCAAGTCGTCGTAGAAGCCATGGTGTATGCGCTCGTGCACCTGTTGCGACGGTACCGGCCGGGCCGCTTTTCCGAAATACAGGCGCGAGTTGAAGAGATGAGGCAGCGTATTGCCGGCGGCACGCGCTAACCCCTCCTTGAAATCGCGATCTCCTGCCTAGCATCCCTGGGATGCTGCTCCTCCTAATAATCATTGCGCTCATTCTCCTGATTGTTTGGGAACTCTGGATCTGTGAAGGCGCCCACCTGGGGCGGCGGGTCGTTGTTTGGCTCTACGATCTGGCCGCCACACGGTACGACGGAATAAAACATTTCGATGCCGACTGGGAACGCCAGTTCCTGGGAGAGCCGTTGGAAAAGCTCTTGTCGGATCTGCCCCGGCCGCGTCTGCTGGATCTTGGCGCGGGGACCGCCCGCACGTTTCGCGCACTAGACAAAGTGTCCCGCATCCCGAATCCGGAGGCCGGCCTCCACCCCCCCGATAAAAGGTTGCTGGTCGGAGTAGAACCCTCCGGAGCAATGATGGAGCTGGGACGGAAGAAAGTTGGGCTCGGGCACGAGTGGGTCCAGGGCTTGGCTGTGCCGCTGCCGATCGCGCCTGCGTCATTTGACCTGGCCGTTTGCCTGGAGGTACTTGAATTTACGCCTCACCCCAAGCGGACCATCGCGGAGATCGTTCGGATTTTGCGCCCCGGGGGCTGGGCATTGCTTACCAACCGGATCGGGTGGCAGGCTCCTCTGATCTTCGGCCGCACGGTCTCTCGACAGCGATATCCAGATTACTTGCGGGAGTTAGGCTTCGAGGCGGTGGAGGTCTTCCCCTGGCAGGTCGATTATGATATTGCCTGGGCCCGCAAGCCGTGGACGTAAATCATGCGTATCGTCCGATTTAAGCGGGAGCCTAACTCCGTCCCGCTGTGGGGTTGGATTACGGGCGATCGTATCGGGTTGCTGGAAGGCTCCCCGCTCGGAAAGTTCAAGCGCCAAAAAGCAGACCTGTCGTTAGAGGGAGTACATCTCATCGCTCCCGTACAACCCGGCAAGATTATTGGCGTGGGAAGAAACTTCGCCGCGCACGCGGCTGAGCACGGGGCTCAAGTGCCGGAGCTTCCCCTGCTGTTCTTCAAGCCACCCAGCACCGTAATCGGGCCTGGAGCGACGATCCGCCTGCCCCCACAATCCAGTTCCGTAGAACATGAAGCCGAGTTGGCCATAGTTATAGGCAAGCGCGGGCGCTGGATATCCATTGATGAGGCCCCAGACCACATCTTCGGTTATACCGCCGCCCTGGATGTGACCGCGCGGGACTTACAACAGATGGATGATCAGTGGACCCGGGCCAAAGGTTTTGATACATTTTGTCCGCTTGGCCCTTGGATCGACACCGATCTGGACCCGGCGGATGCCCTGATAACCTGTTCGGTCAACGGCCAGCTGCGTCAGATGGGCTCCACTCGTGATCTGGTATTCCCGGTGTATGAGCTGGTTGCGTATATCTCTTCGATCATGACCCTGGAGCCGGGCGATGTGGTGCTGACCGGCACCCCGTCCGGCGTAGGTCCGCTGCTCGAGGGGGATGAGGTGAAGGTCGAAATCGACGGAATTGGAACGTTAACCAATCGGGTCCGTACCGAAAACATTCCCGAATAGAGCCAAGTTACGAGGAGGACCTTATGGGGCTGAAGCCCGACCATTGGATCGCGCGCATGGCGCGCGAACAGCAGATGATCGAACCGTTCGTCGAAACTCAGGTGAGCGACGGCACGATTTCCTACGGCTTGTCGTCGTATGGTTATGACATCCGCGTGGCGGATGAGTTCATGATTTTTACCAATGTGCACTCGGCGATCGTGGATCCCAAGGACTTCGATCCGAATTCGATGGTCGATTTCAGAGGCGAAGTATGTATCATTCCTCCCAATTCCTTCGCCCTGGCGCGCACGGTCGAGTATTTCCGTATCCCGCGCTCGGTCCTGACGGTGTGTCTGGGCAAGTCGACCTACGCACGCTGTGGGATTATCGTGAACGTGACTCCCTTCGAGCCAGAATGGGAGGGTTATGTCACACTGGAGATCTCAAATACCACCCCGCTGCCGGCCAAGATATACGCTAATGAGGGAATCGCGCAGGTTCTATTCTTTGAGGCAGACGAGGAGTGCAAAATTTCCTACGCGGACAAGAAAGGGAAATATCAGAAGCAGCAGCGGATCGAGCTACCAAAGATGTGAGGTGGGTTAGGGGGAGTAGAACTCCGAATTCGGGTAGAAATCTCGCCAGGCCCAATCATAGGAGCTCGTTCCGGGGACCCCTTGAAGAGCTTCTCCACGGAGAGGACCATCGAGTGCAAGGCCCCGCCCCAGGTTCCAGCGCGAGCCGGTTTCTTGATCCAGGATCTGATCGCCGCGAATTTCAAACGTTAACACCTGGTCGCCGACCATACGAACGTAGGCATTGAGGCCCGTATCGCTGGCCCACACGACGATCGGGAGCCCCGCAAACTCATCGTTCACCAGCCCCTCGGCAGCCACATCCCGATAATAAAAGGCTTTCGCTTGTTCCGTCAGCAGCAAGCCCAAGACAAAATCTGGATTGAAACCCTGGCGACGGCCGAACGAAAGCCGATTTACGTCATTGATCATCGCTGACGTGCTTGGGTGAGCGTCCTTCCAATTCGACCAAGTGGTGACCTGGGAGGGCAGGATGAAAAGCTCCACACCTAGGTATTCGCCCCCGATGGCCCGGCCCCATGGTTGGGACCATACGGAGCTCGTTTCGTGGTCAAACCACGTCATGGCGTTCATAAACAACGCGCCGTAGTTCCCGAACGTGTGCGGGACCCCGTCGATTCTCCGGTCGTGCACGAGACCGGTGTAGCAGATCGGTCACCAGGTGACCAGGATCGGCAGACCTCCCAGCTCGTCGTTCACCATCTCCCGGAAGCGCAGTACCGTGATCGGATAGGCCTTGGACTCCCCCTCGAGTGAGATACCGATGACAAGCTCGTCATCCTCCAGCGGGGCGTCAGCCGCGGCCACGAATCGGGGCTCATAAATCGGGCGAATTCCATCCGGCGCGATCAGTTGCGGGGGAAAAATGGCGTCGAAATCCGTCACGCGCCGGTTCACCAATTCAGGATCGGGCGCGACCGAATCCAGCGATGCTACCGGTGCATCCCGATCCGAAGGCAGCTGTGTGGGTTCCACGATTTTAGTCTGCGCCTCGAAGTTCCGCTCAAGAGGGGCCGCAAGTTCGTTGGCCGTTCCGCAAGCCGCGAACGCGAGCCCTGAAATCAAGATTAAGATCACCCGGCGCATATACAAAGGATAATTGCAGCTCATCGTTTGTTCTGTACTGGCGAGCACATCTCGGGCTAAGCTTACAGTTGCGCTTTTCGGGCGCGCGAACGATGCCCGGGCGACGCTCTATCGATTTCACGTCGACGCTCTTATGGGCAACATCAAAGAGCCCCAGCTTTAGCTGGGGCTCTTTATCAGAGGAGGAGAGAAGGGAAGTTACCTTCCTGCATATTTGACGCTTCGATAACTCCGTTCCTTACCCTGATCGCTTGCCTGTGATCAGCTCGCGGTCGCTCGATTGTAGAAACCGATCAGCAGTTCGGCCTGGTTGCGAAGCGCGCCGATGATCACGGTCAGCGCGATGGTGATGCCGGTGAACAGGAACGCCATTCCAGTCACGCGAAGCGGGTTCAGCCACCTGGCGTAGGAACTCACCGTTTCCAGCTGCCGGAGCAGGGCCGACCCAGGAAGTGCTGGGTTAAGCTGATTGGCGATGGAGTGGTTCCAGTAATCGGGGACCACCGTCACCGCCAGCACGATCCCTACGACCAGCGCGCCCATCAAGATCATCACACCCATCACCGTAGAAAGCTGGAAGATACGGACCCGGCCGGGGATGGACGGCATCGTGGGGCGCAAGTCCTGGTGGATATGCCCGTTGATGGTCCAGCCCATTTCCCGCAGCCGTTTGGCGATGGTTCCAAGCGCCATGGTGATCGCAAGGAGCCCCAGGCCGAGACCTAAGAACTTAAACTGCGGGAGCCAGGTCTCGATGACATGTTTGGTTACGTTGGCATTCACAAATGCGCTGCCAACCGCGGCTCCTTCGCGAATAGCCTTGGAATCGGAGAGGAAAGTCGTTACGGCCGGGGACAGACCAAATATGCCGATCAAGAGTGAAACCAGCACGAATCCCCAGCCCATGACGGCGATCCACGGATACAGCGGCATCATTCCTTCGATCATGCTAAAGGGAAACGAGGCCTTCTCGTCAGGGATTTGAACTTTAGCCATTGAAATTTCTCCTTTTCACTCCGCTGGGTGCTGAACGATCTGCGGGAAGCAGATGCTCATGACCTGGCCACGGTTCTTGAGAAGGTTGGGGATCGCCGAGAACTCTAGAGCGATTCCCACCATGAAGGAGGCCACTCCCAGGAAGGTGAGCGGTTCAAGCCAGCGTGGAGTCACGGTCAGAGTACCGAGCTGACCGAGAAGTGCTGAGCCGACTTCGGCCGCATCTCGAGCGGCTTTCGCGTTGCCTCCCCAGTAATCGATCGCTGTGGAGGTCAGAACGAATATGCCGATGATTAACGATAGTCCGATCAGGACCCAGCCGAGCAAGGTGAAGATCGGGTAGACCTTCAATTGCCAGCCTTTCGGTGGACCTTGTAAGGTTGCCATGTGTAATCTCCTTGTTAGTTGTCCGCGTACGAGGGAGCGCGCTCGTCTTCGCGGCGTTCACTTTTGGCGCTTTTGCGTGCGATGTCGATGCTCTCGGCGATCAACTTGGTCTGCGCGGAGAGGATGTAGATGATGGTGCCCAGCCCCATGGCGATTGCCAGGAATTGGGTCGCTATGCCGAAGAACTTGAAGGGGACGAGCCAGGCCGAGGTGGCCTTGATGCCTTCGAGCGTGGCCAGGAGCGCCGTCCCGGCGCCCGCTGTGTCGATGGTCGGGAGCGGGTTCGCGAACAGCGCGCGCGCATCCGCCGCCAGACCCAGGGCGACCACCAGGGCGATGATGAATACCAATTCAGCCATCATCATAACTACCGGCGTCAGGAGTCCGTACCACGGTGGGGTCGGGAGTGCGGGACGCACGTCTGCGGGCAGGTTCGCGATCACTTCGGCGCCGGCCTCTCTCAGCCTATCGATGATGATCCGCAGCGCCATGACGATGCCGCCGAGGATCAGGCCGATACCGAGAAACTTGAAGTACGGGAGCCAGAGATCGGTGCTTTCGATCGAGGCGCGCTCGGCGAGCAAACTGGTCTCGCGGAGAACCTTGGGCTGACTGAAGTAAGTGACCGCGGTCTGGGAGTTGAGGTAGCCGACCACGAACGCGATGGCTACCATCATGAATCCCATTGCGATCAGGAGCGGATACATTCGCGCCATCTTTCCTATAAATTGCTGCATTTTTGCCTCCTATTTCGGATGTTCCGTTCTGGTAATGTGGAAAGTCTCTTCAATAGATCCTCCTTGTGTCGGGCGGTCAATCGGCAGATCGGCGGACTTCAACGCGTCGCGGCTTCCCTACTGCTTCAAAGCGCACCGGAATGCGCGCAGCCTGTCGGACACTTTGCCGGTAATGGCTCCGGAGCTCGGATAAGGTTGCCAGAGCGATCAGGGCTACAAGAAAAAGCGGGTGGATACCTGTGAGCGTCATAGTGCCTCCGAAAGTAAGCTTGCCAACATGACCTACTTCACCTGACGATTCACAAACTCCGGCTCTTACTTTCATCCGTGTTCCTCCCACCCATAAGGGCCCTGGGCCCACGCCAAACAAGCACCGATTCAGGGAAATGCCTTCGTATCGCAGTAGGTCGGTGGCCCAAGACATGGCACGGTCGGCGTCAATCGAGCCTCTTTTGCTTTCAACCCGGCTTAGAGTGATCCGTATGCCGCTCGACTTGCGGCCGTCGGACGCTCACAGCCACGCCCCGAGGGGAACTCTTGGGCTCAATTAAGTGAGCCGGTGAGTTGGCGAAGCAGAAAATGGGATCGAGCCCGAATCGCCGCCGATTCGCCACAGGGTTACGTTGGGACACGTGCAGGTGGGCATAAGGAAAAAGCGCGGGGAGCATCGCCCGGGAAGCATCACCGTAGGAGATTATCAAGGGCCCTGCGGATGGTCGCCCAAGGTGCATCTCCCGCGGCATATCGCCGGACGGGAAGAAAAAAAGCCCTGCGATGCTCGCTCGGGGCGAGTATTCGCAGGGCCAATAAGGCAGGTAACTTGCCTTCTCTTACATTAGTGCTTTGTCTCCAGCACGCGCAAGAGCGCTTCGTACTCCTCCAGGCAATCGCGACATAAATCGAGATGCTGGACAACTAGGGCGAACTGCTCTTTCTCGTTCTCCCCGGCAAGCAAAGCCTCGGCGTATAAATCCAGTACTGCGAAAACTTCGCCGCAGTCCAGCTCTTGCTGCTGGGTGCGTGCGATCATTTGCATTAGTTTCTGCATGGCGCCATCTGATTGATCCATTACGATCCAATCTCCCGTAAATGGGACGTGGGGTTAGTCCCAATTCTTACCCTGCTTCGAACGCGGCCATCACGTCTTCGGGCGACAGCCCCCCCTCTTCCAAACCGGTCTTCAACCGAAGCCGGGCGTCATGCAAAAGCTTGTAGAGGGCGTTGCGATTGGTGCCCATCCTTCGCGCCACCTCTTCCATAGGCATGCCGTGGATGCGGGTGGCTATTAACGCCTCGCGCTGTTTTTCGGTAAGCTTCTCGGAGATCACGCGCTGCAAGTGCGCAATCATGTCGCTTTGTTCCGCAACAACTTCTGGACCGGCTACGTGAGCCGTCAGCACTCCGAGCGGGCCCTGGCCAGGAGCGTTCTCGGTCAGTTCGTCGAGAGATACATCTCGCCAGCGTTTTCTGCGCAGTTCGGTAAGGGCGATGCGCACCGCGATTTTGTGCACCCAGGTTGTGAATTTGCTCCGACCCTCGAAGGTGTGCAGGCTTTCCAACACCCGAAGCAACGTGTCTTGCGCGACCTCTTCCGACAAAGATTCGAACTCGGGGTCGGAGGGTGTGAGCCATTTCGAAAGCGCGTAGGGCAGGCCCCTCAATACAATCGCCCTCAGGTCGCCGAGGGCAATTTCCTGTGCCTCACCTGGAGCGGCGAGGTCGTCCACCCACTGCTCGTTGCTTCTTTCAGTCACGGCTCTTCCTCAAAGGTGAGTATAACTGCTGGATTGCTCCTTGACCTCGCACGCGATTGAACAGCGCTCCAGGAGTCAGCACCTGACTATTGGTTTGGGGAAGCGTAAGTTATCCTACGTTCAGTCCGTCTAGAACCCTGAACTCGCCTTCGTAGGAGACCCAAATAATGGAACCTGTATTAGGATTTCTCACCGTCGAACAGTGGCTCGCCTTTCTCCGTATCGCAGTAGGCCTGTGGTGGTTGGAGAGCGTCCGGCATAAGCCGTTGCGAAAATTCGTAAGCGGTCAAATGGTGAACTGGGTCTCTAGCCTCGCCGACAACCACCCGGTCCCCGCGTACGGTGCGCTCATCAAGCGCACGATCGTGCCCGCCGCGACATGGTTTCCATATCTGAATTTAGCCGGGGAGTTGGCAGTCGGAATCGGCCTCGTGTTCGGCATCTTCACACCGCTCGCCGCTCTAGTTGCCATTTTCTTGAACCTCAATTATTTGGCACTGGCAGGGGTGCGTCCCACTTTAGACATCAACGTCAACCGCTGTTATCAGTGTGAGCAGGGGCAAAACCTCATGATGATCGCCTCCGAGGTCGTCATTTTCGCGACCGGGGCATGGGCGGTTTGGAGCTTGGATAATTTATTGGGTCTGTTCTAGGTAGGGAACCCTCCAGCGTACCCGGGGCATCAAACCCTATTATTGGGGCGGCGGCCATACGCTGTCGCCCTACCTCCATCGGAGTTGAATTCATCGTGACTCAAAGCGAATTCCCTGCTCTCTCTGACTGGGCCCCCACTCGTGACACGTTGAGCCTTTATGCTGCAGCCGTAGGCGTTGTGCCGCAGGCGCTTGCGGACCCCCATCCGAAATGGTGGCACGTCAGCCTGAAGGTCCAAGAAGAAGGTGCCGCAACAATCCCTATCCCGCACCCTGGATCCTCCGACACTACCTTTCAGCTGGTCATGAACCTGAAAACTCACACGGTAGATATCGCGACCGACGACGGAGAGATCCACAGCCTCAGCATGACCGAAGGCCTGAGTTCCACGGAATTTGGCAATCGACTGTTGTCGACCCTCCGCGATCTCGGAATCACTGGAGAGTTCGAACGATCGAAGTTCGAGAATGACGAGCCGCGCGCCTATGATCCACAGGCGGCAAACAACTTTCGAGTCATATTGCTAAATACGGCGAAGGTCCTGGAGCAGCACAAAGCGGGACTCAGCGGTGAGACCGGGCCGATTCAGCTCTGGCCTCATAATTTCGATTTGGCTTTTGAATGGTTTGGGACGCTCATGGTATCTTCGGATGAAAATGGCGAAACCAAGGAGCATCCCTCCCAGATAAACTTCGGTCTCGCGCCGGGAGACAGCAGCCATCCGGAGGCTTACTATTACTCCAATCCGTGGCCATTTCAGGAATCGCTCGTGGGCCGGGAGCTTCCCGGTGGGGCCCGGTGGTTCACGGAAAGCTGGCAGGGCACCCTGCTCTCCTATGCGGAGATCGCAGATCACGAATCGGGCGCAGAAAAGTTGGCGGCTTATTTCAAAGCGGTCTACGATCTGGCCTCCCCCCTGCTGACGGCTTAGTCGATATCCGGTCGGCGATCCAGGATCGCGCCGCACCTCGCGTGATAAGCTAGGTTCTCTGGAACTGCTCCAGATATTCATGTCACAAAACAAGAAACCGCTGATCCTCGCGCTTACCGAAGATTACTTCGTGATTCCCCGGCTTGAGGACGCGGCAACCGCACTGGGGTTCGAGATCGAAGTGATCGATGCTCCCGGTGCACTCGGCGCCGAGGGCGATCCCGTCGAACGAAAGGTCCCGCTGACCGAGCCCTTGGAGGGCCCGGACGCGGCCTTCATACGTGGCATCGTAGATCGGCGACCCGCTCTTATGCTTGTAGATGTAACCAGCCAGGAGCTTCCCTGGGAACGTTGGACGCAAATCTTGAAAACCTCAGCCGCCACGCGCAGGATTCCGATTCTCGCCTTTGGGCCTCATGTCGATACTCAAGTGCTTCAACGTGCCCGTGCGGCGGGTGCGGATCAGGTCGTAAGCCGCGGCCGGCTCCAGGCTTCCCTGCCTGAGCTCATTCTGAAACACGCGCGTGTTTTGGACTTCGAGGGCCTGAATAAGGCATGCGACGGTCAGCTTTCGGGTTTAGCGGCCGAGGGCCTGGAGCTGCTCAATGGCGGGGAATACTACGAGGCGCACGAACATCTGGAGCGGGCGTGGACAAAGGCCCCAGAGCTCGAGGGCAATCTCTATCGAGCCTTGCTACAGGTGTCGGTCGCTTACCTTCAGGTGGAGCGAGGGAATTACGCTGGTGCGGTCAAGATGTTGCTGCGGCTGAGGCAGTGGCTCGAACCGCTGCCGGATCGATGCCGGGGCGTGGACGTGGCTGCGTTGAAAAGCAACGTGGCGGAGTTTTCCAAGGCCTTGGATCAAGCCGGGGCGGAGGGAATCTCCGAAATGGATCGAGCCTACCTCAAGCCCGTGCCACTCTTTGCACAGGCGTTATGAATAACGAGCGTATTCGGTCTTGAGCTCTCCTCGGACCCGCCACCGGAAGCGGTGGGCAAAGCGGTTCGACTTCCCCTCAACAACATCCGCGATAATGGGTCCCAGCATTGGGGCGAATTTGAAGCCATGGCCGCTGCCCCCAGTAGCGATCACCAGCCCCGGCCGATCCGGATCATGATCGATCCAGAAATCGCCGTCCCAGGTATCGCAGTACATGCAGAGTCGGTTGCTGATCATCGGTGCGTCCGCGAGACCGGGCAGAGCGCTCCGGAAGAAAGCCCTGAATTTACCCTCGGCGTCGGCCTCGACGGTCCGCGGCGCGTCGGCGGGCTGTCGTTTCCCACGACCGTGATTGGCAATCTTAAAAGTTCCGTCGTCTAACGCCGGAAAGCCATACCAACCGCTGTTGCTAATGTCCGCCGCCCAGGTCACAAAGTTTGGAGGCTGATAGGCTTCCACATCATCCACCCGAAAGTGGAATACGGGCTGACCGACCGCCCACATGAATTGCTCGAGGTGCGGTAACAGGCCGGGAGTCCAGGAGCCGGCGGCCACGATCACATAGTCGGCTTTCAACTCCACTCCCTCGGTAGTGCGAACACCCACAACCCGCGCACCCTCGTCCAGAGTGGAGGCAAAGGCCACTCCTCCCCGCACCTCAACCCCCAGGGTTTTTCCTTGCGAGATCAACCGCGCCACAACTTCGCCGCTCTCGGCCCAGCCGTCCAGTGGGTTGAGATAACCTTCAGGATATTCCTGCACATTCCAGGCCGGAAACCGCTCCGTCAGCAGCTCGGCGGAAAAGTGCTCGGGCCGATGTCCGCGCTTTTGCAGCAGTTTGAGGCTGTCGTGCTCGAATCCTCCTGGGACCATCGGCCCTGCCGCCAGCATTAACATCCCGGTTCGGTGGATAAGCGGGACCCCCCAGCTACCGTTCCAGGCGTCCCACCTCTCGAAGGCAGCTTCCATGAGCTCCATGTAAAACTGGTCCGCACCATAGTCCATGCGCAGTACCTTGCTGATGTCTGTCGACGAGGCCAGGATATGCGGGATGGGCCCCGGATCCAACAAAACGACCTCGTGGCCGCGTTTTCGTAGTTCCAACGCGGCTGAGGAACCAAACACTCCTGCCCCAACAACAATGACTGAACTGCTCGACATAGACCCTAGCCCATCCCTGGCCGCAGAAATTCGTTAAGCAGGTCGAGAATCGTGGTGGCAGCGTGCGCCTCCAGGTATTGGCTTGTTAGTATCGCCCCCTTCTCCCGGAGCGGAAGTGAAACCCGTTCCTGGATGAGCACCGTGAGGCATGCCGCGCCGAGACTTCGGGAATCACCGGGTGGGACAAGATAAGCCGCGTCGCCCAAAACCGACTCGAACTCGGGCGTCTTGAGTCCGATGACCGGTGATCCGGCGGCGAGCGCCCAGCGCAGCGATTGTCCGCCGGCGGCGAATGCGGTTCCGATGAATGCGGACGCGGCTCCATACAGCCGCGGAAGATCCGCATAGGAGACTTCCCCGCGGATGCGTACGGAGGCCTCGATATTCAGCTCGGCGGCAATTGAATTGATCTCCATTGTCAACGTCGGTTCGGGTCCAAGAAAGGTGAGTGGGTAGGCGTCTCCAAGCGAGCCGTCAACCCAGGTCCAGGCGGAGAGTATCAAGGCTACATCCTCCCGGCCGAATCCGTAACATAAAACGTACGGTTCCCGAATTTCTAACGCTTCTTGCTTGAAGGCCTGCGGGACAAACGGAGGATAACTTCTGCGACCCGCATCTTTCCATTCATGTTTGGCATCGCTTGGAACCAACAATGCGCTGGCGCCCCGCGTACCTGCCCGGCCCGCTGCGGTAGCCAACGTGTTAATCCATCCTCTTGGCTCAAGGCTTCTGCTCAGGGACGAAATCGCTACGATCGGGCATGGACTCGAGAGTGGGACTCGACCCTCGCCTACGAGCAGTAAATCTGCGTCCAGCTCTCCCGCGGCCTGCGGTAGATCGCGCTGCTCAAATCTCAGTTGGCCCCATGCGCCTGTCCGTCGAGTAAGAGCCCGGGTGCCGATATCCGCTGGCATTGGAGGAAGCTCTCCTTCAGGATACAGCAGGGTAATGCGGGCACCGGCGGCCTGCAACATCGACAGCCACTCAATGAGATGCAGGCTCGAAGGCGAGTTTGGGTTCTCGATTAGCGGGCTGCCGTCGAACGCGACGTGCATAGGAGGTACTAGTATTCAGTTTGAAGCAGGCACCGGCCAGTACCCACTTCAAATAGTAATTCTAGGGCGTAGCGGCCGTCGTCGAGCGGGCCAAAGAGGTGCTTGATATTGAAGCTACGGATCGTGTCGTCGGGAATCGTGGCTCGCGGGTCGTCCGATATTTGAGCGTTGGTGGCATCAATCAATCCCGCGATCTCGCCTTCGTCCAACCAGACTCCGCCTCCCAGTCCCACTTCCTGGGGGACGTTATCTCCCCGCCAGGTGAAGCCGATGGTTGTAATTCGTGCCTGCGATCCGCTCGAATTCTCGATACTCCAGCTTACCTGATTTCCTTGTCGCGAGAAGCCGATCATGCGGAGTCCGGGACAATCAGCAGCCTCAACCGGCGTGGGAATCGCTGTTGGCTCCGGCGTAGCCGTTGGAGGCGCCTCGGTCGGGGTCACGGGCAGGGTGGCGGTCAAACTGAAACCTTCCACCGGCACCAGACCATTTCCCTTATCTCCCTGGTCGGCCGCAGAGGATCGGAATACCAGGATCGCCAACATGGCTACGATTGGTACCGCGCTGGCTGGAATGACCCAGGTCGGGAACGGCATTCTTCGGGGAAGATCCCCACTTATTTCAACGGCGCGCCCGGGGATCACTTCGGTTGGAGCCTCGACCCAGGGGACCGGGTCGCCGCCTAACGCCGCCTGATAGGCACGCTTCAGCTCCGCAATATCATTGAATCGCTCGTCTTTTGATTTGGCAAGTGTCTTGAGGATCACACGCTCCAGCGCCGGTTTGAGACTCGGATTCAGGCGGCTGGGCCTCGGTACGGGATCCTGAATATGCATCAGCACGAGCGCCATCGGGGACTCGGTATCGAACGGCAGGTGTCCGGTTGCGATCAGATAAAGCACAATCCCGAGCGAGTACTGATCGGAGCGTGCATCCAGCTTTTTGCCTTGCGCCTGCTCCGGGGATACAAAGGCCGGGGTACCCATCAGCATCGATCCGGTGAGCCTTCCCGACCCTTCCATGTGCCGTGCCAGGCCGAAGTCCATGAGCACCGCTTCTCCCGAATCTTTGAGCATGATGTTGGCCGGCTTTATGTCGCGATGGATAATTCTCTTTTTGTGGGCGAAGTGCAACGCATCACAGATCTGACCCAAATATTCATTCGCCTCGCGTTCCGTTAGACCCTTTCGAACCAGCCGCTCGGAAAGCGTTTCGCCCTTGATAAACGGCATGACGATGTATACGTAGCCATCGGTTTCACCATACGCGATCACTGGGACGATGTTAGGATGTTTGAGGCGCTGCGTGACAATTTCGGCCTCGCGCCGGAACCGCTTGACGAAGCGCCGTTCCCCGGTGATGGTTGGGGAGAGCACTTTGATGGCTACGTCCTCTTCGCGGCGCGTGTCGTACGCCCGGTAGACCGTTGCCATCCCGCCCTGGCCAATTTGCTCTTCCAGGCGATAGTGGTCAAGCGTCCGACCGACGAGTCCTGCCATGGCTTATCCCTGCGGCTTGAAACCCATTAAAATTACCACTGATGACGGTGCATGTAAGGGGGAAAGTAGTTAGGGGTGTGGGGCAAAGGGCCTCTCTATGGGATGCCGATGCGTTTAGATGCGCATGCTGGATCTTGACGATTCAATTCCGTGTGCTTTACGATAGAGCGGTAACTACGTCATTGCAGGTGTGGAGCCAACGCGGGCATTCTGATGGCCGGCATTTCCATAGTCTGCTCTACGCCCAAAGGAGGTGCGGCAAGACTATTTTGCTTAGCAATTCCGTGCAACTTTTGTAACATCAGGAGGAGATTTTCATATGACACGTAAGACTACTCTAATGTTCGCTGGATTGCTCGCACTGGCTCTGACGCTTGGTGCCTGCGCCCCAACCGGCGAAACAGTAGAAGTTACCCGGATCGTTGAAGTGGAAGTCGCGGGCGAGACCATGGTCGAGCAGATCCCGGCCCCCGGCTACGGCGAGATCCTCGCGCGGGTTCAGGCTCGTGGCCGATTGATCTGTGCCGGCCGCACCGACCTGCTGGGATTTGGGTACCTCGATGACGACGGTCGGAACATCGGCATGGACATCGATCTATGCCGCGCGATCGCGGGCGCGATCTTCGGAGACGGTGAAGCGATCGAGATCGTGGCCATCAGCGCCGCAGAGCGCGGTCCTATCCTGCAGACGGGCGAAGTAGACGTTCTGATCCGCAACGTCACCTGGACCTCGAGCCGGGAGGCCCAGTGGGGCAATTTCACGACCGTAACGTTCTACGACGGCCAGGGCTACATGGTCCGGACGGACAGCGGGATCGAAAGCCAGGAGGATATGGACGGCGCCTCGGTATGTGTCACCGGCGGCACCACCACAGCACAGAACCTGGCGGACGACTTTCGCCAGAGAGGTTTCGAGTACGAAGCGGTTATCTTTGAAGATACCGCTTCTGTATACGGGGCCTACTTCGATGGCCGCTGCGACGTGACCACCAGTGACAAGTCGCAGCTTGCGGCCATCCGGGCCGGAGCCGACGATCCCGATGCGCATATCATCCTCGAACCCACCATCTCCAAGGAGCCGCTCACGCCGGCAGTGCCCCATGGTGACGATCAGTGGCTGGACATCGTGAAGCTGGTGATGTATGGCCTGGTCAACGCCGAGGAACTTGGGGTGACCCAGGCCAACGTCGGGGACATGATGGCCAGTGATCAGATCCCGGTTCGGCGATTGCTCGGTGAAGAGGGCGAATGGGGCTACACCGATCTGGGGCTGAGCGCGGACGCGCTTGCCAACGCGATCAAGGCCGTGGGCAACTACGGAGAGATTTACGATCGCTACATGGGCCCGAACGGTATCGCCTTCACTTTGCCGCGCGGACTCAATGAGTTATGGTCGAATGGCGGGCTGATTTACGCGCCGCCAGTTAAGTAGCCTATCTCATCACGTAACATCCTTAGGCGCAGCCCGCTCACTTCGGCGGGCTGCGCCTAATGCAATGGATGAAAGAAAAACGTTTGGCTGTGCCCTCAACCGCGGGGCCCGAGTCCGTATTCTTGCATAACAAGAGAGTCTTATAGGGGATGGCTCGAGTCAGCTCCGCCACCGGCGCATTTTGGCGTGACGAGCGGGTACTGCGAGCTGCAGCTCAAATCGTCTCTGCGGTACTGGTGCTCGCCGCGATCGCCTGGACGGTGCTGAACCTGCTTGAAGCTGCGGAGCGGCGCGGCATAGCGTTGAGCTTCGGGTTCATCAATCTTCCGGCTGAATTTCCAATCAGCGAATCCATCCTCCCTTATGACCCATCAAAAACCTTCGGGTTCGCGTTTTTGGTGGGAGTGCTCAACACTCTGAAAGTGGCCGTTATCGGAGTGGTCCTGGCCACCATTCTGGGAACGATCCTGGGTCTGGCCCGACTGTCCTCCAATTGGTTGGTCAATCGAATCGCCCTCGTTTACATTGAATTGCACCGCAATATCCCCCTGCTGGTGCTTCTTTTTCTCTGGTATTTTGCGGTTTTTAACAAACTGCCGTCGCCTAAGGATAGCGTCGTTTTGCCCGGGCCGATTTTTCTGAGTCAGCGCGGGCTTTACATAACCTCTGCGCGGCTCGCACCTTCTGGACTTATCTTTTTGTTCGCACTCGGACTTGGCGTTGTTCTGGCCATCGTCGCGTGGGTCGTGCTTCGGCGAAAGCGCGAGCAGCTTGGCCGTCCGACCTATTATGCCGGCGTCAGCCTGGCAATTCTGCTGCTTGTGCCTGCACTGGGTTGGGTCGCTTCCGGGGGCAATCCGCTGGTACTGGACGTCCCCGTGTTAGAGGGCTTCAACTTCAAGGGAGGCCTTCGGCTTACGCCTGAATTCGGTGCCATGCTGGTCGGCTTGGTCACGTATACCGCCGCTTTTATCGCCGAGGTCGTGCGTTCCGGCATCCAGGCCGTAGATCGAGGCCAGGTGGAGGCTGCCCGCTCGGTCGGCCTGGGAAGTATGCAAATCCTGACCCTGGTGATCCTCCCGCAGGCGATGCGGGTTATCACCCCACCCCTCATCAGCCAATATCTCAATCTCACCAAGAACTCCAGCCTGGCGGTCGCGATCGGGTACGCCGATCTGTTTAACGTGGGCAGGACCATGATCAATCAGTCCGGGCGGGCGGTGCCAATTTTTGGGATGATCATGGCTACCTATTTATTGATGAGCCTGATCACTTCTCTTATCCTGAATCTATACAACCGCCGTATCCTGCGGGTTGAAAGGTGAGTATGGCTGAGGCAGCCGACCCCGGTCTCCTAACCCTCCGACCGCCCGAGCCACCTGGACCGCTGGCCTGGATTCGGAAGAACTTGCTGAATACCTGGTACAACGCTCTGCTCACCATCCTATCTTTTGTCGTCCTGTACATCGTTCTGTCGGCCATCCTCCGATGGGCATTCTTCCAGGCCGACTGGCGACCCGTTACTCGCAACCCCCTGCTCTATCTAGTTGGGTCGTACCCACGTGCTCAGCTTTGGCGTGTGGGCCTGAGCCTGCAGTTGGTGTCCTTATTGTTGGGCATAAGCACGGGGCTCCAGCGGGGCAGCATCCGTTATCTAGCCGTAGCGGTGGGTTTGATCCTCGGAGCGTCTTCCCTGCTGCCGCTCACCGGTGAATTGGACAGCCTGACCGCCCGCGGCTTTCTGCTCGTCAATCCTCTACTGATCGCGCTCGGATACGTTCTGGCCAGCCGATTGGCGATAAGTGGCCGTCTGCTCTCAATTGGATGGCTGGCGTCACTCGTGCTGATCCCTATCCTGTTGCGCGGCTTCTCGCAGAGCGAGTCTGTCCCGACGGTTGAAACGACCGCATGGGGCGGCCTCTTGGTGACCCTTTTCCTAGCGGTGGGGGGAATTCTGCTTTCGTTTCCCATCGGAGTCCTTCTCGCTCTGGGTCGAAGATCCACGCTCCCGGTCGTCAAGTTATTCAGTACCGCTTTCATCGAGATCGTTCGCGGCGTCCCGCTTGTGACGATCCTTTTTATGTCTTCCATCATTCTGGCACTTTTTTTGCCGCAAGGTTTTCGCATTGATCGCCTGATCCGCGCACTGCTGGGGATGACCTTGTTCAGTGCGGCCTACATGGCGGAGAACGTTCGGGGTGGGCTGCAAACTATCCCTAAGGGACAGATCGATGCTGCCAAAGCGGTAGGCCTGAGTAATTTTCAAACAACGCTGCTCATCGTTCTTCCTCAAGCCTTGCGGGCCGTCATCCCCACCATTGTGGGTCAATTGATCAGCCTGTTCAAAGACACAACCCTGGCCATCATCGTTGCCATCAACGAGCTGTTGAGCATCGGAAAAGCGGTACTTCAATCTGACATTGAGTTCCTTCAATTGCAGCTCGAGGTGTTCGTTTTCATCGCGGCCGTATTTTGGATCTTTAGCGCTGTGATGTCCTACTCCAGCCGCAGGCTGGAAGAGCGCTTAGGGGTGGGAGAGAGGTAAGATAGTAAAAGCATGTCAGCCGAAAACAACGCCATAATCCAGTGCACGGACGTTCACAAATGGTTCGACGATTTTCACGCGCTTCGCGGCATCAATATGGAAGTGGAGAGAGGGGAAGTGGTCGTAATTTTCGGACCTTCTGGATCCGGAAAATCCACCTTCATCCGCACCATCAACCGACTGGAGGAACACCAGCGCGGCACCATCATCGTGGACGGGATTGAGCTGACGCATGACGTTCGAGACATTGCCGCCGTGCGCAGCGAGATTGGAATGGTCTTTCAGTCTTTCAATCTATTCCCGCATCTCACCGTGCTTCAGAACGTTACGCTGTCTCCGATCTGGGTGAGGAAGATGCCCAAGGACGAAGCAAAAGAGCTGGGAATGCAGCTGCTGGAGAGGGTGGGTATCCCCGAACAGGCAGATAAATATCCCAGCAACTTATCCGGCGGTCAGCAGCAGCGCACCGCCATCGCTCGTGCGCTTGCGATGCAACCCAAGATCATGCTGTTCGACGAACCAACCTCTGCGCTCGACCCTGAAATGATCAAGGAAGTGCTGGACGTGATGATCGGGCTGGCGGAGACTGGAATGACGATGCTGGTGATCACTCACGAGATGGGATTTGCCCGCGCAGTGGCGGATCGGATGTTTTTCTTCGATGAGGGATTGGTCGTAGAAAGCGGGACACCCGCGGAGATCTTCGACCGGCCTAAAGAGGATCGAACCAAGCTATTCCTCTCGCAGATCCTCACTCACTAATCGGAGCGCTGATCCGCCAGGCTCTGAAGTGCCGCTTCTTTCCCACCGGGGTCTCGTTGGCCATGGTTCCCGGAGCCAACTTTCCCCGAGCTGGATCAAGCGTCAAACTCCCCCACCAGGTCCCCGTTGAGCCATACGCTGTAGGAGCCCTCCGAATACGATCCGATCGGGAGTCGCTCTTCCAGGTCTTGTAGGACTTGAATACATGCCAGGCCAGGATCCTGGACCGAGTAGACCTCCACCAGGATTCGACCCTGCTCGTCCGGCGGTTGGGCCGACCACTCCAAGCTGGCGCACGGCGTGGGCAACGTGCCACGAATCACAAGCTCGACCTGCACCGGAAAGCTCTCGAGGATGGCCAGCTCGGCCTCGTCGATGTACACCGGGCCGCGATCGAGCTCCCCATCCGCCTCCCCACTCTCAGGAGGCCTGGTGGCGCGGCCCAAATTAAATTCGCCCACGGGCTCTCCGTTGAGCAGCACCTGAAAGTTGCCTTCCGTGTAACTGCCTAGGCCGATGCCCTGTCGGAAGGACCGCGATTCCCCAGCACAATCGGATCCCCCCGTAAGTTTGGCTTGGGCCTCGACCTCAATCACCCCTTCCCCAGCGGGCAAAACCACCGAGTAATCCAAGCTGTGGCAGGCAGAAGGCAGGAGTCCGGTAAGCTCGAGGCGAAGCTGCACCGGCCAGCTCTCGGCCTGAAGCAGCTCGGCCGACTCGATTAGAAACTCCCGAGGCTCTTCAGGAAGGAGCGTCGGATCTGCGCGGCCGCACGCGCTCAGCCATAGAATCCCGCCCAGCGCCGCGAATGTATATCCAAGCTTAGACCCCATTACCCATTCTCCTAAGAGCTATACCATCGACGTCCTGCTCTATTTATTGGTTCCCAATATACAGCAATCTGAATTGTGCGAGGGGGCGGTCAAGTTTCTCATGGGTCACCGAGCGTATCCAGGCCAATCGCGTTTTAACTCGGCGCCCTCGGAGGCCATCGTAATTGAGCCCAAGAAACTCCACGCCGTAGTGCTCGCCTCACTTGAAGTAGACTCCCCCTCCCGCCGACGGGGGAACAATGGCTTGCCTGGCCCTCGTTAGGCTGCGGGAGTGTATGGAATGAGCAAAGTGGAAAAGCTGCAGAGAACCCGCCCCAAATCAGAGTTCTTGACTGGAGCGCGCGATCAGCTGCCGATCCTGCTAGGCGTTGTTCCCTTTGGGGTGATTTTTGGCGCACTGGCTATCTCGGTGGGTATTCCCCCACTGGCCGCGCAGGGTTTTTCGCTATTTGTTTTTGCCGGCAGCTCCCAGTTCATAGCAGTAGGTCTAATCGGAGAAATGGCGCCGGTGATCGTGATACTAACCACGATTTTCGTCGTGAATTTACGTCACGCGCTTTATAGTGCCAGCCTGTCTCCGCATTTTGTCCACCTACGAATGCGATGGAAGCTAACTCTTTCATGGCTGCTGACGGACGAGGCTTTCGCCACCGCGTCTACGCGCTACCGACGCACAAACACGACCGCCGCTCATTGGTACACGCTGGGAACCGGCTTGACACTGTTCACGGCCTGGCAGTTCAGCACGGCCCTGGGAATATGGGTCGGGGGTGAGATTCCCGCCGACTTCCCATTGGCGTTTGCCCTTCCTCTAACTTTCATTGCGCTCTTGGTCCCCAACCTTGTCGATCGGGGGACCTTAGCTGCCGCCGTGAGTGCCGGGGGGATAGCCGTTCTCCTGAGCGGCCTACCGTTAAGGCTCGGCTTGCTTATTGGAGCCGTGGCCGGGATAGGCATAGGGCTGTGGGTAGATCGGAGGTCGACCAATGTCAAGACCTGAGATTTGGCTGATCATTGTCGGGGGAACGATCCTGACCTATCTGGTGCGTCTATCCTTTACGGTGCTGGTCCCACCGGATCGGCTGTCTCCGATCTTCAGTCGGGGGCTGGTCTACATTCCTCCCGCGGTACTGGCGGCCATCGTCCTGCCTGAGCTACTGCTTGTGGAAGGTGAAATTGCCATTTCCTTTGCCAATCCTGAGCTGGTGTCCGGAATATTGGCCGCCCTGGTCGCGTGGCGCCTGAAAAGTACATGGGTGACGATCGCCACCGGCATGGTGGCCTTGTGGTTGCTTACGAGCCCCTGAAAACTCTTCATAGGACCGGTCCTTTGGAATTTCTCGAACGGGCCGGCGTTCAGCAAAGTGAACATCATGGAAGTCAGTTGAATCTCCCTCAGTCCCCTAAGGGGCTGGGGTGCAGTAAAGCCGATGACCAGGTCGTTTATCAGGCTTACATTCCGTCGTTGGCCCAGGAGGCGGTACGCGGGTATCGGTGAGCGGGGGCGGAATCGGAGTAGCGGTCGGCGCTGGCGTGTCGCTGGGAATGGGTACTGGCGTGGGCGTCGAGGTGGATGCGGGTGGCGGGGGACCAGGCGGCGGCGGAGGGTCATCGTCGGCCGCACCTGAGCCTCCTCCGCCGGCAATCGCGGATGTGGGCGAAGGTGTCGGTGTTAAGGTGTTAATGGTCTCCTCAGTCGGATTTTCCACCGGCTCCGGCGGATCGAATAGTCCCATCGCCTCCACCGTGGCGGCCACCGCGGTCTCAACTGCGCCGGGATCCTCCGGCTCGCCAAGCGCCTCGGCATTTGCGGTCGACAGGGCATCAATTGTGGCAAGCAGATGCTCAGAGGGAGTGGGTGTACTGCTGCCAACGATCGCTCCGACCCTTGAACCGGCGAGTATGCCGTTCAGCGCGAAGGCCGTGATTGGAAGGGCAAGCAGGGCAAGCAATACCCCGGCCGCCACGACGCGATTCCTTTTTAGAAGCCCCGCCAATCCGCGGGGTCTTGCCTCCATCACCTGGGTGGCCGGAGCGGGGCCTATCGCTTCCGGCCTGGCCAGTCCGGTCTGCGAATCCACCGATTCCTCCAAGCCCGCGGCAAAGGCCAGGTTCATTTCGCCGACGCTTGGGTAACGGTCCTCCGGATCTTTGGCCATGGCCTTGAGGATGACCGCCTCCAGCACGTCAGGAAGGTGTGGGTTCAAGTACCGCGGTCGGGGCAACGGGTCATTGATGTGTTTGATGACCACCGACATGGGAGTATCGCCGTCGTAGGGTAGGCGGCCGGTCGTGAGCTGGTAGAGCACTGCCCCCAGCGAATACTGATCGGAGCGAGGATCCACGTCTTCGCCGCGGCATTGTTCCGGCGACATGAAGGCGGGGGTGCCGATCAGGACCGACCCGGTCAGGCTATGGGATGTTTCATTGACATGGGCGAAGCCGAAGTCGGAGAGCATCGCGTGCCCGTCCTCATCCAGCAGAATATTCGAGGGCTTGATATCGCGATGGACGATGCCTTTCCCGTGCGCGTATTCCAGGGCCCCCGTCACCTCTGCCACAAAGCGCCCGATCTCATCGAGACCCAGACCATCGTTATCGATCCGATCCTGTAGGGTGCCGCCGGCGTAGTAGGGCATGACGATGTACGTGATGCCCTCTTCCTCTCCATAGTTGAGGACTGGCACGACATTTTCGTGCTCCAAATCCTTTAGCAGCCGGATCTCTCGGTCGAAGCGCGCCCTGAATTTCGGTTCCTGCGCCACATACGGAGTGAGCACCTTGACCGCCACCTCTACATCCCTGTCGAGGTCGCGGGCCCTATATACAGTGGACATCCCACCCTGGCCTATGTCCTCCAGGAGCTTGTAACGCCCTAATGTTTTGCCCTTCAATTCATCCATCTAGAATTAGTGACTCTCTAAACTTAGGTCGCGAATGGCGCGTCTCGCCGATCGCGACATGCGGTGCAAACTCTCAATATATAGGAATACTTACACCTTTTATAGAAGGAGATTCGTCCGATTGCCCTAGGAAGTTCCGCCCACGGTGAAGTCTCGGAGGATTGATCCTCCTATGAACTCTCGAAGGATCGAATTGTCCGGGATCGGGGAATCATCGATGGGCAAGAACCACTCAAGGAGGGACAGCAAACGTTTGGCTTCGACGTGCTCCGGTGTACCGAATTTGACCTGGCGCAGCAGCGGTTCTGCAAGCGGAGCCAGCGCAGCGCCTTCATAAACCAGGGACGAATTGAACATTACGTCAGCGTTTTCCTGGTAGGGCAAGATATACAATCGTTCGCCGAGCCTCACCGATTCCCAGCGAGAAATTGTATCTGCCGCAGACTTGCCTCGGTGCCGCGCGTCGCGGACCAGCCGGCGTACCAATCGAGTGTCGGTGGTTGAAACGCGGTTATAGCGGTCGAGGTTAAGCTGGGTGAGCGCAGAGGCATAGATTCGGAAACCCTGTCCCTCAGGGAGCTCAGGCAACAGATCCGGATTCAGGCCGTGAATTCCCTCCAGAATGACGATGTGCCCCTCGCTGATCTGAACCACCTCGCCGTCCCGCTGCACCCCCTCGATGAAGTCATACTCGGGCAGTTGCACTCGTTCTCCGGCCGCCAGTTTCCGCATATCGTGGTTCAATCGATCTAGGTCAAGCGCGTCCAGCCGTTCATAGTCATATTCGCCATTCTCGTCCCTTGGGGTTTTCTCTCGATCCACAAAGAAATTGTCCAGGCCGATCGGCAGCGGCGAGATGCCCAAGGCCAGCAGCTGAATGGAAAGGCGCTTGGCGAAGGTCGTCTTGCCCGAGGCGGATGGCCCCGCCACCAGGACCAGCCGGACCCCGTCTCGCTTCTCTTGTATTTGAGCCGCGATTTCCGCTATTCGGTGCTCATGCAAGGCCTCGGAGACCAGGATAATTTCTCGCATGCGGCCTGCCTGGCCCGCATCGTTCAGCGCTCCGACGCTCGAAACACCCAGCGTCTGGATCCAGTCCCCATACTGTCCAAAGGTGAGCAGCAGCTTTGGGTATTGCGGCGGCGGCAGCAGTTCGGTTGGTGTTGAACGTATTGGAAACTGCAGGGTAAAACCGTGCTCGGTGGCCGTTAGTGCAAACCACCGCAGGTATCCGGTGGTGGGAACCATATATCCGTGGTGGTAATCCCGAAGGCCTCCCATTTCATAAATGATCATGTGGGGCTTGCGGCGATGGGAGAGCAACCGCGCCTTGTCGATAAATCCTTTTGATTCGAAATACTCGATCGTATCCGGCAGCTCCACCTGGGTCTTCGCAAAAGGTAGATCTTGATCCACCATCTCCCACATGCGGCTTTCCAGGGTGGCAAGTTCGGCTGTCTTGAGCTGGGGCCTTCCGCTTACATGACAATGGTAGCCGCCGTGAGCGACGGAGTGCTCCACATCCAGCCTCGCCTCCGGGAATAGTGCTTCGAAGGCCGCAGCCAGCAAGAAGGTCAGCGAGCGTCGGTAAATCCGCATCCCGTCTTCTTCAGCCATGGTGACCGGGCGAACCTCCGATTCAAGGGCCAGTGGGTAGGTCAGTTCCCGCAGCTCACCATTAACGATGGCGCCGACTATGGGGGCCGTCTCCAGATCCTCTTGCTCGAGGAAGGCCGCGAGCTGCAGGCCGCGTTCTCCCTCCAGCACGCGCCCTCCAGGAAGGTGAATCTGAACCGTGGGACGCGCCTTTGCCTCTTGAATTGCAGGGTCAATCAGGTC
Organism: Chloroflexota bacterium; assembly: GCA_022561385.1. Taxonomy (GTDB): domain Bacteria; phylum Chloroflexota; class Anaerolineae; order Anaerolineales; family E44-bin32; genus JADFRG01. The sequence goes on along the minus strand of JADFRG010000005.1, from coordinate 61,990 downwards.
TTGGGCCATTGGACGTAAACCGAGAAACGATTCTACCGCACGCGTTAAGAATCCATTGAGCATGCCATTCTAGACTCGCGTTGATGCCCTAGCTATCGTGGCCTTGGTCCGAGGGGACCCAGGGCGAGTCAACACCAAGGAACAGGGCGCCAGAATTAGAACCTGGCGCCCTGTTCCTTTATGGGAAGGCTAGGTCCCCGAGGGGGTTAGTTCCGCGGGCCGGCAACATAAAACCAGCGCTTTCGCGGCCTGAACCTCGTCCAGCCGTCCGAATACTGTCGAATGGGGTGCGGTTTGGAGCCGTTCCGGATCATCCACCGCCTCCTGGGCAATGGATTTCATGGCCTCGATGAAAGCATCCAACGTTACTTTTGTTTCGGTTTCGGTAGGCTCGATCATAAGTGCCTCCGGCACAATCAGCGGGAAGTAGTGGGTGGGAGGATGAATCCCCCAATCCATCAATCGTTTGGAGATATCCAACGCATGGATCTCCGGCGCCTTCTCAAACCGGCCTTCTACGACGAACTCGTGCATACAGGTCCGGTCAAATGGGACATGGTATGTGTCCCGTAGACCAGCAAGTAGATAGTTGGCGTTCAACACGGCATGGTCGGCGATGTCTCGCATGCCCGACTTGCCGTGGGAACGGATGTAGGCGAAGGCACGCAAGTGCATTCCGAAGTGCCCGTGAAATGCCTTGACGCGCCCGATGGTTTTATCTGGCATCACCAATCCGTAAAGCGGAGGCTGTTCGTCATCGCCCGCCTCAACTACCTCCACGATAGGTCCGGGAAGGTAGTCCACCAGGGCTTCCGAAACACCAACCGGCCCCGACCCCGGACCGCCCCCCCCATGCGGAGTGGAGAAGGTCTTGTGAAGGTTGTAGTGGAGAACATCGAAGCCTAAGTCACCGGGGCGAATAACGCCCAAGAGTGCGTTCATGTTGGCCCCATCGCCATACACGAGCCCACCGCATTCGTGTATCAGGCCAATCACCTCTTCAACATGCTCTTCGAACAACCCCAGCGTGTTTGGATTGGTTAACATCAAAGCTGCCACCGTGTCATCACACTCGGCGCGCAGTGCCTCCAGATCCACATTCCCGCGCTTGTCAGAAGGAAGCTCCACCACTCTCAAGCCGCTCATGGTTATGGTGGCAGGATTGGTACCGTGCGCAGAGTCGGGCACGAGGATTTTTGTGCGCTTTGTGGTCCCTTGATCTCGGTGGTAAGCACGAATGATCAAGATGCCGCTCAGCTCGCCCTGTGCCCCTGCTGCAGGCTGCAGGCTTACGCCCGCGAATCCGCCGATTTCCGCCAACCAGTCTTGCAGCGTGTACATCAGCACCAGGTTTCCCTGCAAAACCTGCGTGTCTTGCAGCGGATGGGTGTGGGCGAAGCCCGGCAGCCGCGCCGCGTCTTCGTTCACCTTCGGGTTGTATTTCATCGTGCAGGAGCCCAAAGGATAGAAGGCCGTATCGATCCCAAAGTTGAGCTGCGAGAGCCGCACAAAATGCCGCATCACTTCCATTTCTGAAAGTTCCGGAAGCTCCAGATGGTCGCGCAGCATTTCTTCTGGCAGATCAGCAGTCGGTACATCGAGATCGGGAAAGCGATGACTGGGTCGGCCCGGCGTTGAGAGTTCGTAGACAGTGGGTTCAAGCCGGTTCATTCAGGACCTCCACAAGTTCGTCGATCTCTTCCTTGGGATTTAGCTCCGTCACCGCGATCAGCATATGATCCCGAAGTTCGGGATAATCCTGACCCAGATCGTAGCCGCCAATGATGTCGTGATCCAGCAGCGCCCGGTTGATATCTGCCACGGGCCGAGGACAACGCACAACAAACTCATGGAAGAACGGGCCCTGGTTCCAAATCTCATATCCTTCGAGCTGGTCGATCGATTGGGCCGCGTAGTGTGCTTTGTGGTAACAAAGTTCCGCCACCTGTTTTAGCCCGGCTCGACCTACGCTGCATAAATACGCCGTCACCGCCAGCGCCATAAGACCCTGGTTGGTACAGATATTGGATGAAGCGCGGTCACGGCGAATATGCTGCTCGCGGGGGGTGAGCGTCATGACGTAACCCCGCTGACCGCGACTATCAACTGTTTCTCCGACCAGGCGACCGGCCATCTTGCGAACGTACTCATCTCGGGTCGCAAAGAATCCTATATAGGGCCCTCCAAAGGACAGCGGAATGCCAAGCGGCTGTCCCTCCCCAACAACGATGTCCGCCCCAAATTCGGAAGGCGGCTTCAGCATGCCAAGGGCAATGGGGTTGGCCACGACACAGAATAGCGCGCCGACCTCCCTGGCCGCCTGCCCAAGCGCCCCCAGGTCGCGGACGGTTCCAAAGAAGTCGGGGTATTGAACCGCCACCATGCTCGTGTTCTCGTCCACGAATTCAGCTGGATCATCGGCCAAGACTTCGTCACCCACGATAGTGAGTTCCTGGCCCTGTAGGTAGGTTCGGACCACTTCCCGATATTGAGGGTGGATGTTGGGTGAGAGCACGATCCTGGTTCGTTTTCCTCGATGATGGTTCAATGACAGGATGGCCGCTTCTGCGAGCGAGGTCGCACCATCGTAATGTGAGGCGTTCGCCACATCCATTCCGGTAAGGAAGGCGATCAGGCTTTGATATTCGAAGATGGCCTGGAGCGTGCCCTGCGAGACCTCCGGCTGGTAAGGCGTGTATGCAGTGTAGAACTCATTCCGGAGCAGAACATGATCGACCACTGAAGGCACGTAGTGGTTGTAGGCACCGGCACCTAAGAAACAGCTGGCCTGGCGTACGTGCAAGTTGGCTTCGGCGAGAAGCTGCAGCTCCTCAATAACCTCCATCTCGGAGGCCGGATCTGGCAACGCCAAATCGGGGAAGCGTACCTCCGGCGGTAGATCCGCATACAGGGCATCCAGATTCTCGACTCCAATGGCCGCGAGCATTTCGGCCCGCTCAGATTCCGTATGAGGTATGTAGACCATTAGCCGCTCCGCTCTTCGGTGTTTTGCCGATAGGCGGCGGCATCCATCATCTTTTCCAGCTCGGCTGGATCGCTTATCCGGATGCGCAGCATCCAGGCCTCGCCATAAGGGTCAGAGTTGACCAGTTCCGGGCGATTGGGTAGGTCAGCATTGATTTCAATAACCTCGCCCGAAACGGGCGAGCTGATGTCGGCGGCTGCCTTCACGGACTCGAGAATCCCCACCGCGTCCCCTTTGGAGATTACGTCTCCGACTTTAACTCCCGCCTCAAAATAGACCACATCCGATAGTTGATCCTGGGCGAAATCGGTCACGCCGAGTGTGGCGCGGTCACCTTCTCTCCGGATCCACTCGTCGGTTTCTGTGTATTTCAACTCATCTGGGAAATCCATGCTGCCTCCTTGGCTCAAGTACAAAAAAAGGGCACACAGCCTTTCGGTGTGTGCCCTCTGTCAGGAACCTGAGAGATTCGTCCCGCGGACGGGATTTGCCCCTTCGGTGCGTGGTACGCTTTCCAGAGGTTCGGCCAGGCGGGGTCCTCTTTACCTGAGAGTTTCGTCCGCAGTTACACCGACTTACGGACTTGCCCCTTCGGTGCCCGGAGACCCGGGTCTCTCCTCCACCTGTGTCGTTTTTCAGGGTTCATTTTATGAAGGCCGTCCAGCAAAGTCAAGCAGGCACCCCAGACATCGATTGTTTTCCGATTGGTTAGATGTCCCCCGAACGGTTCACGGTTAATTCCGACGCGAGATGCAAAGAATAGGTTGCGCACACGCCCGATCTGATTGAAGGAGCCTTATGCTGGAAGATATCACCCTCATCACCGGCGCCAGTGGCGAAATCGGGCAGGCCTTGTTGCGGGCGCTGCAGGCGGATCGGGTGCTCGCGCTGGATCTAAACCCTGTAAATCCCGCGCTTGATGGGTATTACTTGGAATTCGTTCAGGGCGACATTCTCGACCGCCCGCTGTTGGAGGAAATCGGGAGGAAGTTCAAGATCCGACGAATTTATCATCTGGCGGCAATCCTTTCGGCCACGGCAGAAAGCGATCCCCTATTGGCGCACCGCGTCAATGTCGAGGGCACGGCCAACATGCTCAACTTCGCCCGTGCCCAGATCGAGCGACACAACCGTTCCGTCCAGTTCCTTTTCCCGAGCAGCATCGCGGTTTATGGCGTCGAAGCGAAGGAGGCCCAAGAACCCGTGCGCGAGCAGGACCGATTGATGCCAACCACGGTTTACGGTGCGGGAAAGCTTTACTGCGAGCGTTTAGGGCGCCACTTCGTCAAACAGGGATCGGGCCTGCTGGAGTTTCGCGCACTGCGCTACCCCGGCCTCATCAGCGCCGAGACGCTCCCCTCGGGCGGAACTACCGACTACGGATCCGAGATGCTCCACCGCGCGGCCGAGGGCCGCCCTTATCGCTGCTTCGTTCGGCCCGACACCGTGATCCCGTTCCTCGCCATGCCGGATGCGGTCCGGGCCCTGCGGGAGCTCGCGGAGGCGCCCAGCCTCCCCCAACAAGTCTACAACGTGACCGGCTTCAACCCATCTGCCGAGGAGCTCCACCAGCGCGTGCTGAGACACTTCCCTACGGCGGAGGTGAGCTTCGAGCCGGATCCGGAGCGCCAGGCGATAGTTGATAGCTGGCCGGCGCAGATCGACGATAGCGCGGCCCGGCGGGATTGGGGGTGGGCACCCAAGTGCGATCTGGAACAGGCTTTTGCGAATTATCTGGTTCCGGCCATCGCTGAGCGGTATTCGAAGGAGACGAACTAGCCTACAAGCCGGGGTACGCGCCGGTCGATTCCGCAAATGACCTCGTAGTTGATCGTGCCCCAACGATCGGCGACCTGCTCAGCCGATATAACGGCCCCACCTTGATTGCCGATCAGCACCACTTCATCTCCCGCCTCTGCCTCGGGGACCGTATCCAGCTGCACCATGGAGAGATCCATACATACTCGGCCGACAACCGGCACATGCCGGGCGCCCACTAACACCTGGTTCCCCTCAGTTCGGCGTAATCCGTCCGCGTAACCGACAGGGACCGTTCCGATCCGCTCCTCGTCCTCCGTGACGTAACGATGTCCGTAACTCACCCCGGTGCCTGCCGACAAGTTTCTCACCCGCGCGAGCCGGCTCTTCCATTGAAGGGCAGGCCGAAATTCCTCTGGCAGCGACCATTGCGCTGAGGGCTGCAGGCCGTAGAGGGCGATGCCGACGCGGACCATATCGAAGTGCGCCTCCTTCAATGCAAACACGGCGGCCGAATTGGCGGCGTGGACGATCGGAGGCCGCAGTTGGGCCGCACCAAGCTGCGCGAGCACATCTTCGAATTGCTTGAGCTGCTCCCGGCTGGTCTGAGCTTCAGGCTCATCGGCGCGTGCGAAATGCGTGAAGATGCCCTCGAATAAGATGGCGTCATGTTCGTGAAGACTGCGCGCCACCGATTCGGCGTCACCCAGCGCCGCTCCAAGACGACTCATTCCCGTATCGAGCTTGAGATGCGTTTTGGCTTTCGAGCCTTGAGACTGAGCGGCTTCCGCCGCGGCTGCGATCTGGCCTTCGTCGCAAACCGTGATCGATACGTCACGAGCTACGAGCTGCTCGAGGGTATCCTTCGGCGCCGGGCTTAAAACCAGGATAGGTTGATCGAGGCCAGAATCGCGCAGTTCCAAGGCCTCTTCCGGGCGCCCCACCCCAAACCAGGTGGCGCCCCCTCTTGCGGCCGCTCGGGCGCTCTCAATTGCACCGTGTCCGTATCCGTTGGCCTTTACCACCGCCATGAGACGCGCGTCGGTCATCGAAACAAGCGCTCGGGTGTTGCCCTCGATGGCGGCCAGGTCGACCTCCACCCAGGTCGCGTATCTGCTCCGAGGGTCCACCGCCGAAGTATACGGAGCCGATGTCTGGAAGTCCATGCCGTGGGTATAATCGCTGGTCCTTTGTGCTAACAAAGGGCCTGCCCCGGGACGTACTTGTAGGGCTCGCCGAAACCCCCATGTCTGATTTCCATTTCGAACTGATTGCGCAGGACGGCCGCGGCCGGGCCGGGATATTCCACACTCCCCACGGCCAACTTGAGACACCGTTGTTCGCTCCGGTCGGAACACAGGCGACCGTCAAGGCGCTCACTCCGAAGCAGGTGGCCGAGTTGGGCGCGACCCTCGTTCTAGCCAATGCCTACCATCTGTATCTCCGCCCGGGCGACCAGCGGGTGGCAGACATGGGCGGACTTCATACTTTTATGAACTGGTCGGGCCCGATCCTCACCGATTCGGGCGGATTCCAGCTGTTCTCGCTTGCCGACCAGCGCGTGGTGGATGAAGGTGGCGTGACATTTCGGTCCCACCTCGATGGTTCGGAACATAGGCTGACCCCGGCGAAGGCGATCGCCATCCAGGAGAACTTGGGCGCCGACATCATCATGGTCCTGGATGAGTGCGCCGAACCCTACGATAGGAAATACAATGAAACGGCCATGCAGCGTACCCACGCCTGGGCGGTCCAGAGCCTGGAGGCCCAGACCCGAGACGATCAAGCGCTGTTTGGGATCGTTCAGGGAGGCGCATTTCCCGACCTCCGGCGGGAATCGGCCCGCTTTATCGCGGCTTTGAATACGCCTGGGATCGGGATTGGAGGTTTGAGCGTAGGCGAGCGCAAAGACGAAACTTATTCCATCCTGGAAGTGCTCGACGAAGAGCTGCCCGAGCAGCGACCACGATATCTGATGGGAGTGGGTGCGCCGGAAGACATCGTGGAGAGTGTCCGGCGCGGGGTCGATATTTTCGACAGCGTTCTCCCCACTCGGCTTGCCCGCCACCACACGGCCCTGACGCACAACGGACGCCTGAACGTGCGCAGCTCAACGCTGGCGGACGATCCCAGTGCGCTGGATTCGAAGTGCGACTGCTACACGTGCGCCAATTTTTCCCGAGCCTATCTAAGGCACCTCGCGATTTCGAAAGAGATGCTTTCCGCGACCCTGCTCTCCATTCATAACCTGCAGTGTCTGATCGATCTGACTCGGGAATTGCGCGAAGCGATCCGGGGCGGCCGACTGACTGCGTATGCGGATGAATATCTGCGCCAACTCGAGCCCCTCGAATGACCTGGTTTCAGGCTTTGGTACTGGGCGCCATTCAAGGCGCCACCGAATTCCTGCCGATCTCTTCATCCGGCCATCTAGTTCTTCTACCGAGTCTGTTCGGTTGGGAGATTGAATCGGAGGTTCTATTCCCTTTTGCGGTTGTCGTGCACTGGGGGACACTGCTGGCGGTGATCGCGGCCTTTTGGAGCGATCTGGTGCTCCTGGGTTCCGCTGCCTTCCAGAGCCTTCGGGCACGCGATCCTTTTGGCTCCACACAAGCAAGATTAGCCTGGCTTCTTCTCTTGGCCACACTTCCGGCTGCATTGGCGGGAGTGTTATTTAGCGACCTGATTCGCGGGGCCTTTGGTCGGCCGGAGTTGGTAGCCGGGCTTCTGATATTTAATGCCGGCCTTCTGATTTCGGGCGAGTGGTTCCGGTCCCGGCACGAATCGGAAGCCGGTCTCTCCAAGCTTCGAGCCCCCGACGCGATCGCAATCGGCCTATTTCAGGTGGTGGCGTTGATTCCAGGTATTTCGCGATCCGGGAGCACCATCGTGGGCGGACTTTCGCGCGGATTTAACCGACTCGATTCGGCTCGATTTGCACTTCTACTCGCGGTGCCGATTATGCTCGGGGCGGGCATTGTTACATTGGGCGATTTCCGCTCGATCTCTTCTGAGGCGCTTCTAGAACTCGCAGCTGGATTTATTGCTTCTTCCGTCATTGGGTTTGCGGCTATCCGCTGGTTGTTGAGGTACCTCTCCCACGGTTCCCTGCGCGGCTTCGCCGTGTACTGCGCGATCCTGGGCACATTGGGTCTGGCGGTTTCCATCTATCGTGCCTAAGTCTGGCCTATTGATTGGTGTAGCGGTGGCACTCGCCGCCTGCGCTCCAGCGACGCCCTCAAAGCTACCCCCACTCCCGACGCCATTCCCAAAGATTGCGACCACTCCAGAGCTGGAACAATGGGCCACCGCGCGCATCCTCGCCTTCAGAGAGACGAAGAAAGTCGAAACGTATATCGGCTTGGGCCTCCAGGTCCTGCCGATTTCCGCGGCGCTCGAATCTGCAGAGACGCAAGATGTTTCACTTGTTATCTCTTCTGCAGCACCCCCTCCCGACTGGTTTGCCACTCCCCTGGGCCTGGAACCGGTAGTGGTTGTGGTCAACGCCGACAACCCACTTCGTGACCTGGCGCCGGACGAGGTCATCCGTATATTCACCGGCCGAACCGACAACTGGCATACGCTGGGGGGCCCGGACTTGGCCATCCAGCCTGTCGTTCCGTTGGAGGGTGCCGCGACTCGGGGCTACCTGCTGCGAACCTTGCTAGGCAATCAGCAGTTCACATCCTCGGCGCTGCTGGGGCCGAATCCGGAGGCGGTGCTGGCGCTTGTTCAGGAGGATCTGGGAGCTATCGGCTTACTTCCATTGTCCGCGGTCTCCTCAAATGTCGGCCTGCTTTCTCTCGATGGCTACGATCCAATGCGGAGCGCAAAATATCCCTGGATGATGGAAATATTAGCGATAGCGCCAGTTGAGCCGGCTGATGTCGTACGGGAGTGGTTGGCGTGGTTGCAGGCGGCCGATTTGTAGCAAACTAACTACCGAGGGAATCCAGAGCCTCCGGTGCCCTGCTCCAGGTCAGATTCCACTCAAGAACGGATTGGTGCGGCGTTCAACACCCACGCTGGTGGCGGGGCCATGGCCAACCAAGAGCTGAGCCTCATCGGGAAGCGTCAGCACCTCCTGTTGGATGCTCGAGAGCAGCGTCTGCATGTCCCCACCTGGCAGGTCCGTGCGACCGACGCTGCCACGGAAGATGAGGTCACCACAGAATACCGCCCCTCCCTGCTGGTAAGTGAGGATCACGTGTCCTGGAGAATGTCCCGGCGTGTGGCGGACTTCGAACTCATGCGTTCCCAAACTCAACTTCATCCCGTGCTCGAGATAAACCGTCGGCTCCGGTCCGGAATCGAAATCCGTGATTCCGAAGGCGGATGCCCCACCCCCCATTCGCCAGAGAGAATGATCATCCGCGTGTAGTGCCACAGGAATAGCGGATGGCGCGGCGTCTGATATTGCTCCCGCTCCACCGAAATGATCGAAGTGCGCGTGCGTAAGCCAGATTTGATGGATGCGCCAGCCCTGCCGCACGGCCTCGGCGTTTATTAATTCGCCATTCCAGGCCGGATCGATGACCACCGCCAGCTTGCTTTCGGGATCGCCGACAAGGTAGGCGTTCGTCACGGCCGGGCCGAGAGCGAACTCCCTTACTTCCAGTTCTCCGATCAGGAACGCCTTTATTGACATGTCAGTCTAACGAATTAGCCCGCTTGTCCTGCCTGTAATCGACCTTTGGGGCTTCCCCGGCCCCCGCTTCTATCGTCCGCCCTGCGTTCGCCTGTTGCGCGGGACTCAGCGCCGCAACCGGAAGGTCGCCGGCTGTAGCTATCGTTGTGCCGACAAGAAACCATTCCGCGTTCCCACGCCCCGCCTTCGGGCCGACTATATCACAGCGCCCGCGGGGCCTTCAAAGGCCCTATGTTATCCTTTCGGCGCCCCGCCATAACCTATGACCGTCGCCGAATTCGTACTCCCACAAGCAAAAGAACATAATCGAACATCCGTCAACCGGTGGATCCTGACTCACACGCTGGATCACCTCTGGATCGTGCTGATGACGCTGGTAGGCGCGTTTGGCAATGCAGCTCTTGCATCGGCCGTTCCGCTGCTCCTCGGCCAGGCGTTCGATGTGGTCATAGCGGCTCAGGACGTTAATCAAGGACTGATGCGCATTGCGGTCCTGATCGTTGTCACCCAGGGAATCCGCGGAGTCCTGCAGCTGGGAAGAAACTTTGGAGCAGATATTCTGGGGCAGCGGCTGGAGCGCAATATTCGGGAGGAACTGTATTTAAGCCTACTGGGTAAAAGCATGACCTTCCACAACCTGCAGCCCGTCGGAGAGACGATGGCACGCGCGACGAACGACGTACGTGAGATCGGTCTGATGTTCAACCCGGGTTTCAATCTGGTTATCGGCTCCGCCAACTTTATTTTGCTTCCGCTGATAATCGCCCCCTCCATCTATCCCACCTTGATCGCGATCCCGATTCTTTTTACCGTCTCGTATGTGATGGCCATCTGGGCCTATTTGAAGGAGCTCCGCCCGGTAGCGGAGGACGCGCGTAAGGCCTTCGGCATTATGAATGCCCACTTGTCCGAAGCGATTGATGGAATTGAAGTGGTAAAGGGACACGCCCAGGAGGATCAGGAGGTCGAGCGCTTCACAAGCAACGCGGCCTCCTACCGGGCCGCGTTTGTGCGGCAAGGGGATATTGAGGCTCGCTTTATCCCCTTGTTGTTGCTCGGTCTGGCGGAGGCCGGCGCTTTCCTTCAGTCGGTGATCCTTTTCCAGCAGGGGATCCTGGAGTTAGGGGACGTGGTGGCCTTTATGGGCCTGATCCAGCTCTTCGCATTTCCAACCTTCGTTTCCCTGTTTGCGTTCTCACAGGTTTCGCTCGGCATGGCCGGGGCTCGCCGCATTTTGGACCTGATCAACCAGCGCACTGAATTGGATCGCAACCCGGACGGCCATGCGGCCCCGATGCGAGGGGAGATCGAATTCCGCGACGTGAGCTTCTCGTACGGAGGTGGCAAAGGGGCGCTGCAGGAATTGTCTTTCCGACTGCGGCCGGGTCAGACGATGGCGATTGTAGGCCAGACAGGTACGGGAAAGACCACTCTGGCCAAATTGATCAACCGCATCTATGAGGTGGGGTCTGGCCAGGTATTCGTCGACGACGTCGACGTGCGGGACTGGGATCTTGCCTCGCTGCGGGCCCAGATTTCGATCATCGAGCAGGACCTTTTCCTATTCTCGCGATCGATCGCCGACAATATTGCCTTCGGAAGGCGGGGCGCTACCCAAGAAGAAATTGAACAGGCAGCAATCGAAGCCCAGGCGCACCAGTTCATCCTTGGATTCAAGGACGGATACGAGACGGTCGTCGGGGAACGAGGGATGACCCTCTCGGGCGGCCAGCGACAGCGCCTCGCATTGGCCCGCGCGTTTCTTACCGACCCGCGAATTCTCATTCTCGACGATTCGACCAGCTCGATAGACAGCGCCACCGAAGACGAGATCCAGCGCGCGATATTCCGCGCGGCAGAGGGACGCACCACCGTAATCATCACTCACCGGCTCTCTCAGATTCGCTGGGCCGATCTCATTTTGCTGCTGAGGCATGGAAAGGTCGCGGCCCTCGGCACGCACGAAAAGCTGATGGAGGTCTCTCCGGCCTACCAGCAGATCTTTTCCCAGCTCGGAGACTGATGGGGCTTTTTTCAGACTTAGGACGCGAGGACTACGACCGAATCTATGGCGATTGGGAACTGGTTCGCCGTTTGGCAGCCTACTTCAGGCGCCACCCCAAAAAGTTGGCCGTTTCCCTGGCAGCTGCCTTCATTATGGCCGGCGCGGCCGCCTTCTCGGCGGTGCTTGTTTCGCAGGGGGTTGGGTTGCTTGAGCAGAATCCACGGAGTTCGCAGCTAAATCTGATTGCGCTGGCCATTTTAGCCGCAGGGGCGGTATTCTGGCTGGCAAATTGGGCGCGCAGGCGTGCCACCACCCGCGTGACCGGCAGCGTCATGCTCGACTTGCGTACGGAGGCCTTCCGCGCCACGGCCTCCCATGACATGTCCTTCTACGATGAACACGCCTCGGGGAAGATAGTCAGCCGCATCAGCTCCGACACCAATGAGTTCGCCCAAGTTTCTGTCCTGCTCGCGGAGCTGGGTTCTCAGCTGGTTCAGGTGGTGATCCTGATCGTAGTACTTTTTCAGATCGATGTGAATTTGACACTGCTTGTTCTGGCCATGCTGCCGGTTTTGTTCCTGGCCTCTTGGGGCTTCCGACGTTGGGCTCGAAGCGCGATTCGACGTGCCCTGCGGGCGGTGGCGAATGTGAACGCCAGCATAAAAGAAGCGGTGACAGGCATCACGGTCGCGAAAAACTTCCGACAAGAGGAGGCCATCTACCGCGAATTCGAATCCGTCAATCGCCAGTCTTACTCCGTAAACATCCGGCGTGGTTTTGTGCTGGCACTTGTATTTCCCACGCTGAATGCGCTGATGGGCGTGGGAACCGCGATCGTGGTTATTTTTGGTGGCCTCAGCGCGGCAAGCGGTGTGATAGCGATCGGAGCCTTCTACCTGTTCTTGTTGAGCATGAATCGTTTCTGGTTTCCAATACTCGGCCTGTCCTCATTCTGGAGCCAGATTCAAGGAGGGTTGTCCGCAGCTGAACGCGTGTTTGCGCTGATTGACGCCGAATCGGCCGTGGTTCAGACCGCTCAATTGCGGGTGCCCAAATTTCGAGGGGAAATCCAGTTCAAAAACGTTGATTTTCTGTACCGGCCCGACGAGCCGGTTCTGGAGGCTTTCAACCTCACGATCGAACCTGGAGAAGACGTCGCTTTGGTTGGCCACACCGGGGCCGGTAAATCGTCGATCGTTAAACTGATCACGCGCTTTTATGAATTCCAGGGCGGCGAGATTCTAGTTGACGGGCTGGATATACGGTCGCTTGATTTGCGCGACTACCGTCGCCAGATCGGCCTCGTGCCGCAAGATCCGTTCCTGTTTTCAGGTACCGTCCTGGACAATATCCGTTATGCCAGACCCGACGCGACCGAAGCGGAAATCGGGAATCTGGCACGCCGCATCGGCTCCGGAGAATGGATGGAAGCGCTTCCGAAGGGGTTGCAGAGCGAGGTGGGCGAACGTGGAAAGCGACTATCGATGGGCCAGCGTCAGCTAGTCTCGCTAATGAGGGTACTCGTTCAGCGCCCGGCAATTTTCGTACTGGACGAAGCAACCGCCAGTGTGGATCCGTTCACCGAATCGCAGATTCAGCAGGCCCTGCAGCTTATCCTGGCCGATACCACCTCGATCCTGATCGCGCACCGCCTCTCGACCGTCCGTGCGTCGGACCGCATCATTGTGCTGCGACAAGGAAGCATCCTCGAAGAAGGCGATCATGAACGGCTTTTGGCCTCAGGAGGCCATTACGCCGAGCTTTACAACACCTACTTCCGGCACCAATCGCTGGAATATGTGCAGCAGTCGCGTGCCGCGGCGCTGGAGGCAAGTGCAGATTGACGGTGTCAGTCGGGGAAAAGCGGCCAGAAGATCGGCAGGAAAATCATCGATACAATGAGAAGCAGCACGGTCAGAATGGCCCCCACACGCGCATAGTCCGTGAACTTGTATCCCCCGGGTCCGAACACGAGCACGTTGGCCTTGTGGCCCACGGGTGACAGGAAGCTGGTGGCCGCGCCGATCACAACCGCCATTGTGAAAGTTTTATAGTTGGCGTCTAATCCATCCGCGGTGTCCAGCGCGATGGGCACGATCAGAACGATGGCGGCCGCATTGGACATTGGCTGGGTGATGAGAGCCGCCAGCAGATAGATCCCAGCCAATGCGGCCCGAGCACCGTAGGGTTCAAACACTTCCAGGATGACGTCGGCCAAAAGGCGCGCGGTGCCGGTTAGTTCCATTGCAAGCCCCAGCGGGAGCATCCCTGCAACCAGAAATACCGTTCGCCAATCGACGCTTTCATAAGCTTCTTCGATCCGCAGGGCGCCGGCAAGAATCATGATCACGGCCGCTATCACCATGGCCAACGAGATTGCCATCCCGGCGAAGATCGCCAGCCCGATGGCCAGCACAAGCGCCGCGACCGCGATCGGCGCCTTGTTGCGGCGAAATTGTTCCGTTTCGATCGGCTCCAGAACCAGGAAATTCTCGCCCTCCTGCAGTTGTTTCACGCGGCGTGGAGGGCCCTGCAGCAACAAGGAATCTCCAAATTTCAGCGGTACATCCCGCAGTCGTTCCGTGATAACTTCCCCCTGTCGGGATATGGCGAGTGCGGTAAAGCCATATCGATCTCGGAAGCGAACGTCCCGCAGGCTACGTCCGACGATGTGCGATCGCGGCGCAAGCGTGGCCTCGATGAGCTGAACGTCCCCGCGTTCAAGACTACCGAGGTCGAATTTTTGCTCGGCTTCGACCGTAAGGCCCAGCGATTGGCGGGCGGCCATCAGATCCGAGGCCGAGCTCTCGACGATAAGCAGATCTCCTATCTGGATCACGATGTCCCGACGCAACCGCGGCTGTTTTCCGTTCTCCCGCTGAAGGGCCAGCACCGTGAGGTCGAAGTCTTGTCCCAGGCGAGACTCGAGCAGGGTCTTTCCAATCAATGAACTCTCTGGAGAGACGCGAACCTCGGTCACATAATCGCGTATGTTGTAGACCTCCTCCCGGCCGAGCGCCCCTTCGCGGACCGGCAGCAGGCGTCGTCCGATCAGGACCATATACAGGACCCCTGTCACGAGCACCACGATGCCCATTGGGGCGAACTCGAAGAATCCGAAGGTAGGTAATCCGCGCTCAGCCAGAATCCCGGTCGCCAGGATGTTGGCGGGGGTGCCGATCAAGGTCATCGCGCCGCCCAGCAGCGAAGCAAATGCCAGTGGAATTAACAATTTAGAAACCGCGACTTTTGTTACCCGTGAGATACCTACCACGGCCGGTAGCAACATGGCAGTGGCGCCCACGTTGTTCATGAATGCCGACAACACTCCGACGGTGAGCATGATGGTGGCAATGAGGCGAGACTCTGTGTTGCCAGCTATTTTCAAAATAGCGGTCCCCATTGCGTTGGCCACCCCGGTCTTGAAGAGTCCGCCGGAGACCATATAGACCGCCCATACAGTAATTACGGCTGAGTTTGAGAAACCGGAAAACAGCTCCTTGGCCGGTATCAATCCCAGCACTCCCACCGAGATTAGGACCAGCAAGGCGACCACGTCTACCCTGAGCTTCTCGGTGGCGAAGAGAATCAAGGCACCCAGGATGATTAAAAGAGTGAGGGCGATTTCAGGCGTCATTTGTTGGGCCGTGATACGTCTGATTCCCAGATCGGCAGCTTGGACTTGAATTACAACGAGGAAAACACCTACCGTCAAGGGTCTGCTCGGCCCTATCTTTGCCAAAGGGCTGACAATGATGACTGGGTTTCCAAGCAGGGGCTTCGGATGCGCTGTGAATCTGCAACAATGAATCCACGAGAAGTTTCCCATGTAAGGTCACCGTAAGGTGGAGCACCCGCAAAATCGCTTAACATGGATCCGGACACTACCCCCCAGAGTGTCCAGGCCTCGAAGCCGCCCGCGATCTCCTCTTCCTCCGGCTTAAGCGGGCGGCTGCCATTTTTTGATCCGGCTCAGCCTCCAATGCCCCTATTCCCCTTGACCAGCGGCCGCGTTGCCCCTCCAGCTAACCGCACGGGCTCCTCCAGCTCCGATTGCGCCGGCACGCCGGCATTTCCCCTTTCCCAGATGTTGGCCCTTGCGGAGCACTTGATGCCCCCGCGGCATGCCTATTGCAGAGATGCTCGCGAAGAGGCTTTCGGCTAGAATCCGCGGGATCAATACGAGGCAGAGATTCGTCTTCTGAATGGAGTGGGTGTTCGGTTGAAGCGTGTCAAGTACATATTGCTGATTATTGGGTCGGCGCTTGTTGGCGCCTGCAGCATCGCGGCCGCTGATCAGATCCAAGATCCCACGCTGAACGGACCGCTCGAAACCAGTGTGGTTGCGACCGTTAATGCCCTTAATAGCGCCACGCCGGTTCCTCCCATCTCCCTTCCGGCAGCAACGCAATCTCCCAGCGAGCCCCTCGTCAGCCCCACGCCCAGCATCTCTCCTACGCCTACTCCGATTTGGGCCGACTTCCCAGCCCCATCCCGACTCTCATCGACTGAAATCCCTCCGCCGATGCCCGAGATTACGTTTGGCGCTGATGCGGTCAATATTCTGCTGCTTGGCAGCGATGAACGTCCCGGCACGGGCGGTTTCCGGACCGACACCATGATGGTGGTATCCATTGACCCTGCGCAAGGCACCGCAACCCTGATTTCATTCCCCAGAGATCTGTACGTCTATATCCCTGGTTGGCGCATGGATCGGATCAACACCGCCATGGTACGCGGCGGATTTGTAATGACCCAGCAGACCATCCTCTACAACTTCGGCATCCCAGTGGACGGTTGGGCACGCGTGAATTTTGCGGGGTTTATCGCGGCCATAGACACCCTGGGCGGAATCACGGTCGAATCGACCGCTTACATGAGCGATGAATGTCGTGGCGAGATCCTTACCTACCGATCCGGGGTCTCCTATAACATGGACGGCGGTGCGGCGCTTTGTTATGTTCGGATGCGAAAGTCGGGAGGTGACTTCGACCGCATGAGAAGGCAGCAGGAGGTCGTGCGCGCCCTCTTTTCTAAATTGCTCACTATCAATGGGCTGGTCCGTATTCCTCAACTCTACAATCAGCTCTACAACACCTTCGTCTCCGACATCGATCTGACGAAACTATTGCCGCTGGTCCCGACCGCGGTGCAAATCGGAGCGGATCCATCGCGCATTCGCCCTTTTAGTATCAATCGAGATCTCGTGGATTCCTGGAGGACCCCTAGTGGCGGCGCCGTCCTGCTGCCGAAGCGACCAGGAATACGGCTTATGTTGCTGGAGGCGTTTGGATCGGATGCCTTCGATCCGGTGGAATGACAGCATAGGAAAGTGGGTCGGTTATCTGGCAGTCAGGGTTGTGTTAGATTCGGAGCGAGGCGTTGTTTTTCCCCGCCATAGTTATGGACCATTTACCACTTAATACCCTCGACGACGAATTCGCGACCAACTTGGCCTGTGCCGTTTGTGGCGAAATTACTCTGGCCGTTGTGCATGTGGAAGATCTCCCCGATTATGTCAAGTGCACGAACTGTGAGTCTGCCTTCATCTTAAGCCAGGGCGCGCACTGGGCAATGTTCGGATCCATTTCTTCCGACTATCCAAGGACTGAGAAAACGGTCCTCAAACGCTGGACTACGCTGGAAGCCGTACAAGCGATGGCCAACTCCGAGCGGGCCGCAGAAGTTGATGCGCTTCCCAGCGAGGGCGCCGATCTGAGCTCGGATTCCACACCGCCGTTTGGAATAGGTGGCGACTCCCCAGAATTATTTGATTCGGAACAGGCGCCCACCGCTCCCTTCGGTCTCGGAGAACTGGATGATTTTGTGGCGGACAGCGCTAACGGTAGTTTGGATCCCGCTCCTATGACCTTTGAACCTTTAGAGGAAATTGCGGATGTATCCGAACCCGAGCCCGGTCAACGATATGTCGTGACGCTGGCTCAAAAGACGGCCGTTTTACCTTCTGAGCGGTGCGCCCACTGCCTGCGGCGACCCGCCCCGCGAAAACTGCTCGTGCATCACGGTCCCGACCCGAATCATGGCTATCGGGTGCCGCTCTGTCAATCGTGTCATAAGCGCGCGAGCGCGCGCAGCGAGGAGCAGGTAACGGCCAAACTGATCGCCCACTTGAGTGCGGTACTGATCGCGGGGCTGTTGGTCGTTGGCGCTCTGGCGGCCGGCTGGGTCGATATTACAGATATCGGAGCGCGCGATTTGCTGCTAATTGCCACCTTGGGGCTGGCGGGCTACGGCTTGCCCGCAGTGCTCCTGCTGGGAAGGTCCTCTCGATTGCCTCCCTCCGAAGACACCCGATTTGTCCGCTCTACTCTTCGCATTTGGGAGAATGAGGCGTTGGCGTTCGGGTGGCGGAATCGAGGCTACGCCGAGCTGTTTTTGACCGCCAACAGAGACCTTATGTTGGGGAAGTTAATGCCGATCACGGAAGACGATCCACAAGGATCCTAGGCGGAAATTCTCAATTCGGGCCGCATCCACATCCATTGGGTGAAGGTCTCCATTCTTTCTGCCCGCTAGTCGAAATAAAGGCGAGGCCGCACGGAACAGGATTTTCGCACCTGCTCAGGCTGCGGGGCATCGACGCCCGACTCCCGCCCCCACTGCGGATGGGCTCCGGATCGATCTAAAGTCTCACGTATCGCGGCCCCGCTGGAGACGCCTGCTCAATCCGAAGAACCCTCACCTTCCACTGACGGAGTCGAGGTAGTTCCCCTGATTACGGAGGGAAGCGAACCCGGTGATGCCAGTTTGGATGGCTAAGAGGTACCCCAGACTGCCGCGGCACCGCCGGACCACTTTCGGGACCTTCTAAAACCGGGCCAAGAGCACATTGATCTTCTCGAACAGGTCCCCGAAGAAATGTGAGCCCGACTGGTGAGAAACGGTGCCGATGGTGCGGCGAACCGCTCCATCGAGGGAAGTAGCTCAGTTCCCGCGATATGACATTACACAACTCGGTCCATCGCTACCACAAGCCGCAGTTCGGGTCCGAAAGCCGCCCTGTTATAATCTTGGATTGCCTTCCTCAATAGAACAGTTGTACGCATATGCCTCAAAACGAGATCGTCATCGTAGGTGCAAGAGAGCACAACCTCAAGAACCTGACCGTGCGGATCCCCCGAGATAAGCTGGTCGTAATCTCAGGGATCTCCGGATCGGGAAAATCCTCGCTGGCTTTCGATACTATCTT
This sequence comes from Chloroflexota bacterium, assembly GCA_022561385.1. GTDB lineage: Bacteria > Chloroflexota > Anaerolineae > Anaerolineales > E44-bin32 > JADFRG01. The sequence continues at coordinate 43,383 of JADFRG010000005.1, read as the reverse complement.
CGCCGAAGGACAGCGACGTTATGTTGAGTCACTTTCCGCTTACGCGCGCCAGTTCCTGGGTCAGCTCGACAAACCAGATGTGGACTACATCGAGGGGCTCTCTCCCTCGGTTTCTATCGATCAGCGCGGCGTATCTCATAATCCGCGGTCCACGGTCGGAACGGTAACCGAAGTTTATGACTATTTGCGCCTGCTCTTCGCCCGGATCGGTACTCCGCACTGCCCGATCTGCGGCCGCGAGGTCGTGCAACAATCGGCTCAGGAGATCGTAGAGGCCATCGAGGGCCTCAATGAGGGTTCTCGGCTCCTGATCCTTGCGCCGCTGGTGAGCGGTCGCAAAGGGACCCACCTGGCGGTCCTGGATGAGTTGAAACGCTCAGGTTTCGTTCGTGCCCGAGTCGATGGAATAGTTCGGGAGATCGAGGAAGATATCGAACTCGACCGTTATAAGAATCACACGATCGAGGCTGTTGTGGACCGGTTGATTATCCCCGCCGAACCGGACGATGCCTTTCGCACCCGCCTCACCGACTCTGTGGAGACCGCCCTGCAGTGGGGGGAGGCCACCCTCACAGTTTCCGATCTGACCGCGAAGATTGATATTCCTTATTCAGAAAACCTGGCGTGCCCGGTACACGGAACGACGCTGTCCGAAATTGAGCCCCGTACATTCTCCTTCAACACGCCCCATGGCGCTTGCCCGGAGTGTCAGGGATTGGGGGTCAAACTTGAAATTGATCCGGAGCGAATCATCCCCGATCGATCACTTTCGCTTGCGGAGGGTGCGGTGGTTGCGATGGAGTGGCCCAATCAGGCCCGCGATAAGCAGGGTTACTACTGGCAGATGGCGGAAGCTGTTGCGGATCACTACAAGATCGACCTCGAAGCGCCAGTTGCGGAGCTGCCGAAGGAGAAGCTGGACCTCATCTTGTATGGGACGAAGGATGAGGAAATCCAGATCCGGTATTCCAGTCGCGACGGCCGAAAATCGACCTTCAGCTCCGCGTTCGAGGGAATCATTGGAAACATGGAGCGGCGTTATCAGGAAACCCAGTCGGAGTATATTCGCGGCAAGATTCAGGAGTACATGTCCGAGCGACCCTGCCCCGCATGTGGCGGAAAGCGACTGCGTCCCGAGGCACTTGCCGTCACCATCGACGAGGTCAACATCGTCGAGATCACCGGCCTGCCAGTAGCACGTTCCTTAGAGTGGGTCGAGAAGCTGAGGAAGAAAGCAGGGCCCTTAAATGCACGGCAATTCAAGATCGCAGACCGCGTGCTGAAAGAAGTCAGCGATCGACTGGGTTTCCTAGTTGACGTGGGCCTCGAGTATCTGACATTGGATCGCTCGGCGTCCTCGCTGTCGGGAGGTGAGGCGCAGCGCATCCGGCTTGCCACGCAGATTGGCTCTCGACTGATGGGTGTGCTCTACGTGTTGGATGAACCGTCGATCGGGCTGCACCCGCGAGACAACGAACGTTTGATCCGAACCTTGGAGGGCATGCGGGATTTGGGCAACTCGGTGCTCATTGTGGAGCACGACGAGGCGACCATCCGCGCCGCTGATTGGCTGATCGATCTCGGTCCTGGCGCGGGCGAAGCGGGCGGGGAGATCGTGGCGGAAGGAACCGTCGAAAAGGTGACCCGCAACCCCAGGTCTGTGACCGGCAGATTTCTGGCGGGCAAGCTGCGCATCGAAACCCCCAAAGTTCGTCGCACTGGAAATGGCCGAAGTTTAACGATCTACGGGGCCCGCGAAAATAACTTGGATAATCTTACGGTGGAAATCCCACTCGGAAAGTTCGTCTGCATCACGGGTGTGTCGGGTTCGGGCAAGTCCACGTTGATGGTCGAAGTGCTCTACAAGGCGCTGGCCAGGGAGCTGCAGGGCTCGCGTCAGGTGGCGGGCACATATGATCGATTGGAGGGTGTCGAACTAGTCGACAAGGTCATCAGCATCGATCAGAGCCCGATCGGCCGAACGCCGCGCTCCAATCCCGCTACCTACACCGGCCTGTTCGACCCCATCCGAAAGCTCTTTGCCGAGCTTCCAGAATCTAAGGTGCGCGGATACAAGCCCGGGCGTTTCTCGTTCAACGTGCACGGCGGCCGCTGCGAGGCCTGTCAGGGGCAAGGCCAACTCCGGATTGAGATGCAGTTCATGCCGGATGTTTACGTCCCATGCGAGATCTGCAATGGGGCACGTTTCAACCGGGAGACCTTACAGGTCCACTTCAAAGGCAAAACTATCGCCGATATTCTGGATATGACGGTGGCCGAAGGCGTCGAATTCTTCGAGGCCTTTCCGGCCATGAAGCGCAAGCTCGGAACGCTGCAGGAGGTGGGCCTGGGCTACATCAGAATTGGCCAACCGGCTCCTACCCTCTCGGGCGGGGAGGCCCAGCGCGTCAAACTTTCCCGTGAGTTATCCAAACGCGGGCCGGGGCACACGCTCTATGTACTTGACGAACCTTCTGTGGGATTACACGCCGCCGACGTGCATAAACTCATCGGGGTCCTACAGCGGCTGGTGGATCAAGACAACACGGTGCTGATCATCGAGCACCATCCGGATGTGATCAAGGTGGCGGACTGGGTCATCGACCTGGGTCCGGAGGGCGGCGATGGCGGCGGACGCCTGGTCGCCGAAGGCACCCCGGAGCAGATCGTCGAGAATAAGGCTTCTTACACAGGGCAGTACCTCAAGCCGCATCTGAACGCGTAGGAATCTTGATGCCTCCAAATGAGAGTGCTACTCTCTTTCAATAGACAGTTCACTAGGCACGGAATGAAATGTCCATTCGGCCTAGCCTGTTTGGCAAGAGGCTGACCAGCACTCCGTATCAGCCGCCGTTCAAATGTACGTAACGAGCACATTACGACCCTTCAAATATGACGCGCCTTGATCGCAGAGTTACAAGACGGTTTGCCCGAGTGCTGACCGTGGTGGCGATACTGGCATTACCCATTGCCGCAACCTTCGGGTACGCTCCTGCGGCTGCATCGCCTGGCAATTCGCCCGAGCTGCAAGCGTTCACTTTCACCCCAAATATCACGGCGATTAACTTTACGGTCACACCTGAAGCAACTCCTATTGACACTCTGGAGCCGCAACCATCACCTACTGCGGAAGGTGAATCTGAAGACGGAGAAGAGGTAAAGCTCGGGCTGGGTGGAGGCGATTGGGAGATAGGCTATGACTTCGTCAAAACCGAAGATGGTGGTCAGTGGCACATTTGGATGAACGGCGAAGTCATTATTATCGATGCGGACGATGATTCCGTGGGAACTCGCCTCACCGCTTTCATGACCCAGGCGGATAAGCGGGCACAGGCTATCAAGGACAGTCAAACGGCCGATTCAGCCCTAGGTGACGCAATAGTCGGTACAGTTGGCGGAGCGGCAGCGGCCCTAGGCGGAATAGTTTTGGGCATACCAAGTTGCGCCGCCACACCATTAACTTTTTGGGCTGCGGGCGGAACGGGATGGGGCTGTGCCGCAGGTGTCCTTGCTGCCGGGTACGGAGGGACGCTGATGGGAACCTCAGTTAATGGCATATTGCGAGCAAATAAGGATCGATCCGATGCTGCCAAGAGCTACAGAGATTCAGGCCGGGAAGCCGAAGAGCTGTTCGGCTCAATTAAGGACGAGGTCACCAACAATCAGTAGGAGGAGAATAAATATGGAACTGCAAGCTAGACTAATGCGGCGCAGTCTAATTTGGGTCACCCTCATTGCGATTACTCTGCTTGCATTAGATATATTCGATCCGTACGGCGACACATCGTTGTTTATTCGCCTGGCGATGGTCGTAGCAGCATCGGTGCTCGCCGCCGGGCTGATTCCCGGCTCATACATCCATCGCGCCATCGATATCCTATTGGACCGCCCCAATTTAGGATCCCCGACGCTCATCTCTATCGCCGCTATTGCTGGCCCGCTACTGGCCGTTGGAGTAGCTGCCTTTGGTGTCTACGACCGGATCTATGTCCTGCCGAATTTGATCGAGGAGTTCGAACTTACCTTTCTTGATCCCCAGGAGGCTCGCTACAACGCGGCCTGGTACGCAGCCATCGGAATCCTTTCGGTGCTTTTCCTCCTCTCCCACCTATTAGATATGGCAAGAACGAGGGGTTCTGCCCGAACGACCTAGCTTGAAGGGATCAAGCGAGTAGTTCCTCAAGCCGCATCTCACAGCTAATAAGTCAATGACCCCAACTTCATAAATCGGACGATCGTCATGATTCCTGAAGTCATCCCGCCCAATTGGGCCAGTGACGCTTTGAGCACGACCGCTTTTTGGGGACTCACCGGGGTTTCGATCGCAACCGGCCTGCAGGGATTTAGCAATCGTTCGGATGCTGCCACCCGCCTAAGTAATTCAAGCCGGGAAGCAGAAGAGCTATTTAGCTCTATCAAGGACCAAGTTTACAATGAGCCCTAGAGGAAGGCGACTATGGATATTTATGCGAGGTTGACCCGACGCTTATTGGTTGGGATCTCGATTCTCGCCATTGTAACGATGGCGTTCGGTGTGTTCAATCCGCACAGCGACACGAGCTTATACGTTAGGCTCATCCCGCTGGTTCCCATTGCGGTGCTTGCAGCTGGATTGATACCCGGTTCCTACATCCACAAATTTATCGATTCCCTCGTCAATCGCCCCGAGCGTGGATCCTTCACTCTCATTGCCATAATTGCAATCGGAGGCCCGCTATTCATCGGCGTAGCGGCTTCTCTCGGTGCTTATGATCGGATCTACATGTTGCAACTGATTCAAGAACTAGATCTCAGCTTTATTGATAGTCGGGAAGTTCGGTATAACTTCGTCCACTTCAGCGTTCTCGGAATTGCTGCATTAGTACTATTTGTCTGGAATGCCTTCGATCTACTTAGGGCGAGGTCTTCGGCTCAAGCCACATGATCCGGTAGGCTCTTTCGGAAAAGAGCACCGGCGCCCCAACATGCACCGTAGGGACAGCTTACGCGAGCAGATCGTCATGAATAAGCCCTCTCACACGGGCCGAATCCTCAAGCCACAATTGGAGCGATAATTCTTGGAGTATTTAAGGTGGCCGATTTCAGAATTCTCGTAGGAGGTGGGTACAGACGAGTGGGGTCTTGAAAGTGGCGCGGCGGACGTTGATCTGGGTGTTCGCAATGGGCGGCATTTTGCTTAGCTTTAGTGCGCTCAACCCGTTTTCTAGTACGGCCTTAGTGATGCGACTCCTCATGCTGATCTTAGCGGTTATTCTGGCTGCAGGCCTGTTTCCAAATTCATATCTTCACCGTTTCGCAGTCAGTTCACTCGATCAACGGCCAGAACGAGGTTCGCGCCTGATGGTGATGATCTCAGTTTTCGGCCCGCTTGTTTTCCTAGTAATTTCCGCCTCCGCGATAGCCGCCAACCTCGACAACTTACAACTGATCAATCAACTCGGCGTGGATTTCATCGATCCTCGGTCAGCCGTCTACACCATCATTCAGTACTCGCTCCTCGGATTTGTGTCCTTGGTTTTCCTCATTTGGAATCTGGTTGATCTGATCCGTGCCCGCGGCGCAGCTCAGGCGGCATAAAATTCCTGATTAAGCAGTGCGTGTGGCTTGAGGTTTTCCAAGATGATCGAGATCGAAGCTCCAGTAGCATTGATTGAATAGGGGATCGCGGAGTGTGCTAGCGTGGGACTACTCGTACCGAAGCGCATCAATGGGATTCAGCGCCGCGGCACGCGTGGCGGGGTAGATTCCGAAGAAGAGTCCCACCAATGCCGAAAAACCTGTAGCGAGTGCTACTGCCTGCAGAGATAGCGTGGGATTTAGATCCGAGGCGAGCAGGCCGATGACCAACGTTCCCAGCAGCCCCAACACCACCCCGATCGTTCCGCCGACCACCGCCAGCACAACGCTCTCGATCAGGAACTGATTGCGGATGTCGCGCTTGCGTGCGCCGAGCGCCTTGCGCAACCCAATCTCTCGAGTTCGCTCCGTAACGGACACCAGCATGATGTTCATGATCCCGATTCCGCCAACGAGCAGCGAAATGGCGGCGATCGCGCCCAGGAAGACGGTGATGACCCCCAGGACGTCCCCTGCGGAGGCCAAGATCTCGGCCTGGCTGATGACGGTGAAATCGTCGTCCTCACCGGGCAAGATTTCATGTCGCTGGCGTAATATCCTCTCGATCTGCTCGGCCGCGGCGCCAGCCCGATCCTCACTGGCCGCCTGTACATAGATTACGGAGATTTGGAAATCTCCCCGGCTTCCGCGGGAGGGAAATACGCGGGTCTGAGCGGTCGAGAGAGGGACATAGACGACATTGTCATCGTTAGAGAAGGCGGACCCTCCCCTGGATTCGAGGGTCCCAATCACTCGAAATGCTACCTCTCCAATACGGATCTGCCCGTCGATAGGAAGCGCGTTTTCAGGAAATAGTTCGTCCACTACAAGCGGCCCAATCACCGCCACGCGCGATTCGGCCACCTGATCTCCTATATCGAAGAAACGCCCTGCGCTGAGCTTGGCGTTCCTCAATTCCGCAAAGTTCGGGCTCACTCCCGAGATGGACAAAAACGCCTCCTCCGCGCCATTGCTCACCACGTCCGAGCCAGTGAGTTCGAGCGCAATGGCCGCCACATCGGGCGCCAGAAATGGATCGAGCAAGGCGTACGCGTCGCCGTTGGTCAGTCCCTTCCCCGATGGTGCTGACCCTGGGCCACGCTGAGTCTGGAACGTTCCGGGCGCGACGAACAACAGATTGGAGCCGATGCTCCGGAACTGATCGGTTATGAAATCTTGGACCGCGTTGCCGGCCGACATCAGGGTCACCACCGCCCCGACACCGATAATAATTCCCAGCATTGTCAGCGCCGACCGGAGCTTGTTGGAGGCGAGCGCCCGCAGCGCCACCTGCGCGCTCTCGAGAATACCCATGGTCAGGCGACTTCCTCTTCCAAGTCGAGCTCGGAAGGACGCTGGCTCTCCCCGGCTACCAGAGGGTGAGGTACTCTTTCGTCGGCCACGATCCGACCATCTTGCAGGCGGATGATACGATCGGTGTGCCGTGCGATAAAAGGATCGTGGCTCACCAACAGGACCGTGATCCCTTCATTCCGATTGAGGCCCTGCAGGATTCGGATCACTTCTATGCCGGACTTGCTGTCCAAATTGCCGGTCGGCTCGTCGGCCAAGATTATGGCGGGATCATTGACCAGCGCCCGCGCGATGGCCACCCGCTGCTGCTGACCGCCGGAGAGCTCGTTGGGATGGTGGTCCATCCGATCTGCAAGCCCGACCATTTCCAGCGCCCGCTCCGCACGTTCGTGGCGCTCGTCGATGGGCACGCCGGCATAAAGCATAGGCAGCTCACAGTTGGCCCGTGCACTGGTGCGAGCGAGGAGGTTGAAAGTTTGAAACACAAATCCAATACGCTGGCTTCTGATACGTGCCAATTGGTCGTCGTTTAACCGGCCCACATCTTCGCCCTCGAGAAGATAACTTCCAGAATCGGGGGTGTCCAGACAGCCCAGAAGATTCATGAGGGTGGATTTGCCAGAACCCGAAGGTCCCATGACGGTCAGCAGCGCGCCGGCCCGAAGATCAAAAGAGACCCCGCGAAGCGCTCTGACTTCGACATCCCCGAGCAAATAAGTGCGCGTAAGGTCCTTGACCGCAATTACGGCTCCGTTTTGGCTATCAGCCACCGAAGAAGAAACCTCCATTCCCGCGCGGTCGATCCTCGATGGAAGCACTAAGGATTTCCCCGGGCTCTAGCCCAGAAAGCACCTCACTGTAGGTGTCGTTCCGCAGCCCAAGCACCAGCGTTCTTCGCTCCCGATTTTCTCCATCCACTACAAAGACGAAGATTTCGCCTTTTTCCGGGTCAAAGCCCAGAGCCCAATTGGGGACAAGCACCGCCTCCTGCTTATCGGCGACGAGAATGCTCAATGCGGCGGTCATCCCGACCCGCGCAAGAATATCCTGGGCCTCCAGCTCAACTCGAACGGGATATTGGGTGTTGGTGGTTCCAACTTTCGGCGCGAGATCGATTCCGGCCACGGAACCCTCAAGCACCAGGTTCGGCAGGGCATCCAAGGTAATCTCGACCAACTGACCCATGGCAGTATCGGCGACATCTAGTTCATCCACATTCGTGACGATGTGGAGTACGGTCAGATCGGCAACTACAATTTCGACTTCCCCGGGGACGATGCTATCCCCAATCCCATGCTTCACGGACATCACGGTGCCATCGATTGGTGAAATCAACTGCGCTTGATCGACTACGGCCTGGGCCGCGCGCAAACTGGCCCGGGCGGAGGCGACGTCCTCCGGCTTAGGTCCGGCCTTGAGGTCCGCCAGGTCCTGCTCGGTTTGCAGCAAGTCAGCCTGAGCCACCGCGAGCTCAGAATCCAGCAGTGCCTGCTGAATTTCGGTGGGGCGGCCCGTGTACCAGTTGACATTGCGCAGCGCCGAATCTCGGTCCGCGCGCGCGCCCACCAGCTTCGTAAGCGCCAGCGATTTGGCCGCGTTATCGGAAGGCAGGCCGGAAAGCGCATTGTATTCCGCCGAGGCTTGATCCACTTCAATCTGCGCGAGTGTCAGACGCGCTTCCGCCCCACGGATCGTGTCAGAACTCGCGCGCCGGCCTTCCTGTTGATTGTTCCACCTGTATTCCGCAATTCTGAGGTCATCTCTGGCCTGTGCCAGGCCCATCTCGGCCTGCGCGAATTGCTGCTCGGTGGGACCGTCCAAAATGTCCTGGAGAGCTCGCTGAGCGGCAATAAGGTCCGCCTCCGCTCCCAATAAACTCGCGTCAAGTGAGCCCGGATCTAACGCGGCAAGGATTTGCCCGGCCTTGACCTCCTGTCCCACCTCAGCCGCAAGTTCCCCCAGCGTGCCCGCGGATTTGAAGGACAGTTCCGCTTGTGCAGCGGGTTGGACCTTTCCCGTTCCCGTGACCCACACTTGAAGCGGTCCGGTCGCGACCACGGCCGTACGTTCCGATGCGAGCTCGGGCTCGGGGCCGGATCGAGCGATGAATAATCCCACAATAAGGACTCCGCCGATCAGCAGGGGTATCCAGAGTCTCCGTCTCATATCGCTCGCCCGATTACCTTAAGCTGCCTTTCCTACGAAGTGTCGCCTGATCGCCAGTGTGAATTCTATCGTGAGCCGCATCACAATACCCTAAGAGAGCCGTTAGACGGAGGCACACTTCCTTCGTGTATCTGCTAGAGTATGCTATCTCGAATTCCTGAACATGGCCCAAGAGTTCGATAAAGAGCAACCTCACCAGTTAACCGAGTTCATTAAAGCCGAGGCACGGCGGCTCGGATTCTCGCTGGTGGGTGTCACCTCGCCCGCACCGCCTCCGCACCTCGAGGTATACGAGAATTGGCTCGAAAAGGGCCACCATGGGGAGATGGCCTACCTTGCCACCGATCGGGCGCGGCATCGCCGGGCGAACCCGATTGAAATCCTGCCAGAATGCCAGTCGATCCTGGTTCTGGCAGCGAATTACCTCCCCCGGCAACCCACCCACAGCGGGGTGGCCGCCTACGCGGTGGGCGACGACTATCACGAGGTGCTTATTGATCGGCTAAAGCAGCTGGTCCTCAACATAGAAGCCCGGCTCGGTCGAAAGATCCACAACCGCTATTACACCGATACCGGCCCGCTCATGGAGCGCGAGCTAGCACAGCGGGCCGGTCTGGGTTGGATCGGCAAGAACACTTGCCTGATCAGCCCCCAACACGGCTCCTACTTCTTCCTGGCAGAATTACTGCTTGACCTGCCGCTGGTGCCAGACGAGCCGATAAAAACCGATCATTGTGGGGAATGTACGTTGTGCATCGAGGCCTGCCCTACGGAGTGCATTCTTCCAGATCGTACGCTCGACGCCACCCGGTGCATTTCCTACCTCACGATCGAGCTAAAGGGCGCCGTTCCGGATGAACTCCGCTCGTCAACTGGCGAGTGGGTATTTGGTTGCGACATCTGCCAGCAGGTCTGTCCCTGGAACATTCGCTTCGCCGAACCCACAACGGATCTGGCTTTCCAGGCCCGACCGTACCTCCAGGAGCTCCACCCGCGGGATTTTCTTCAGCTCTCGCCGGAAGCTTATCGGGACAATCTCAGCAAGAGCCCGCTAAAGCGGGCCAAACATGCCGGACTGCTGCGCAACGCGGCCTTGGCCGCCGCCAACTCGGAGGATCGTTCGAGCGTTCCGGGTCTGGTGAGGCTGCTTTCCGAAGGGGGCGACCCCATCCCGCGCGCCCACGCCGCCTGGGCCTTAGGCCAGTTGGGAGAGGTTGCAGCACTGCGAGCCGCTTCGGAGACGGAACAAGATTCCGAGGTGGTGGCCGAAATCTTGTCCGCCATCGAGGTCGCCCAAGGTCGCTCTTAGGCTAACGTGTCGGATATGGATCGCGCGAAGCAAATTCCGTGCGCTCGCGCCGAACATCCGGACCGAGTTACCGACTGTTGTGTAGGCCAATGGACGCGTTAGGGTAGCCGGGTTGGGGTGGCGGTGAAGGGACTAGGTGTATCGGTTGGCACGGGGGTGACGATGTTCACCGGAATAATCAGCCTCAGACCTACGAAGAGCACATCCGCCGGATCCACGTCATTGGCCTCCGCAATGGCTTCGATCGTACTGTTGAAGCGCTCGGCGATTGCTAGAAGATTGTCGCCCGACTTAACCACGTATTCGATCGTCGAACCCGGCACCAGCGTTTCCGGCAGTGGCGTTTCCGTCGGGAGATCTGCGTCTGGATCGGGGATGATCAACTGCGATCCGACTCCGATATTATTCGGATCCACCAGGTTGTTGGCCACAATCAACTGGTCGATTGTGACCCCAAATTGTTCGGCAATAGAGTCCAGCGAATCGCCCTCTTCGACGATATAGGTTAGGGGTCCTTCGGGGAGCGGCGTATCCGACGGCTCGGACGTCCGCGATGGTTCTAGTGTGACGGTAGGTGGCCGTGGAGTGCGGCTGGGCTCAGGCGTTTCGGTGTCGGAGCGCAGAAATGCGGGGAGGCCGGGAGGACTGTCGCCCGTAAACCAGATGACGACTAAAAATGCCCCCACGACCAAGAGCACAACCGCCAGCGCTCCCAGCATAAACGGAACCATGCGTTCGCGCCTTCGCCGATATGCGTCGATTACTTCCGCCGCAGAACGATCATCCTCCGTCATCCATGGTCCCCCAGCGCGGCCATTGTACTCGAAACAAGCTTTGGGGGCGCTAGGAGCCTGCCCGCAGGGCAAGGAAACGAAGCACATCTGCCAGAACGGCGGCCCACGTCTCATCGGAGTGGTTTCCGGCTGAAATTTGGAGCCTATTTTCTACCCCAGCTTCGCTCAAGGTCTGACTCAGCTTCTTCGTTTCTACGGCCGCCCAATCCTCATCGCCTGCCAGCAGCAGAATGTTTCGAGGGAACCGATCCGAGTTGGAGATGATTTCAAAGGGGTCGTAAGGGGGACGGGCGCTGTTGACCGCCAGTGCCGGGCTCAGCGCAGCCACAGTTCCAAACCTATCCGGATTACGAAATGCGATTTCGAGCGCCCAAACGCCTCCCCGCGATATGCCTGCCAGGGCCCTTGCGGACCGGTCGCTGCGGTAGTTTTTCTCTATAAACGGCATCAAACCATCGAGCAGCTCCGATTCGTAGGATCCCGGCCCGCCGTCGGAGCCCCGAAATAAGGGCTCCGGCTGCAGTGGCATAACCATGATGATGGGAGGCCACTCCCCGCTCTGAATTTGTTCGTCCGCAATCTCGACCGCGCCCAGCTCCTGCCAGTGCGCCTCGTCGTAAGGGTAACCGTGCAGCAGATACAGGGTGGGATAATTCTGGTCCTGTGCGTTGTAGCAGGGCGGTAGATAGAGGGTGTAGGGGATGTCCTGCGCCACGGCGATGCCGCGATACGCGCCTGCCTGCACGGAGCCGACCGTCTCCACGCACCTATCGATAACTATTTCCGTCGGGGCCTTCTGGGTCGCGATTATCTGGGTTGGGTCAGCCGTGGGAGCGGATGTGGAGGTGGGAATGGGCGGTTCTGCAGTTGGAATGGGCGTCCGCTGGGCGCAGCCGGCCGAAAGGGCCACCAGCACAGCCGCGGTCAATAAATAGCCCGTACGGTGCTTTGGCATGTGCCTCAAGGTGGCTCCAGTATAATGTCGCGCATGCTGTACCACATATGGACCGCCGGCTGTCAGATGAACGTGGCCGATTCTCAGCGGGTGGCATCAGAGCTCGAACGACTAGGCTATCTCCCTACGCAGGTGGCGGAACAAGCGGACGTCGTGGTGCTCAATACCTGCGTCGTGCGTCAGAGCGCGGAGGATCGTGCCCATGGACGGTTGACCTCGCTGCGCCCCCTCAAAGAACAGCGGCCAGATATGGTCCTCAATTTGATGGGCTGCATGGTAGGGGTCAAGGGCAGCGCAGAGCTCAAGCGCCGGTACCCTTATGTGGACGTCTTTTCTCCCCCCTCCGATCCCGCCCCGCTCATCGAACACTTGATGCAGACCGAGGCGCATGCCATCGAAAAAAGCGATACGTCTAAGCGATTCGCGCTGATGGACGGAGATTACCATCTCCCAGCACACGAGCAAGGACGGCTCATTTCCGCGCATGTCCCCGTCGTTTACGGCTGCTCCCATGCCTGCACCTTTTGCATCATTCCCTTTCGAAGAGGGGCGGAGCGAAGCCGAAGTTTAGGAGAGATCGTTGGCGAGGTGCGCGCGCTTGCCTCGCAGGGCGTCCGCGAGGTGACGCTGCTGGGTCAGATCGTAGACCGCTATGGAAGGGAGGTCCCGCATGGCCCTCGTCTGGCCGATCTGCTGCGTGCGGTTAACGAGATTGACGATATTCTCCGTATTCGCTTTCTAACCTCCCACCCAAATTGGATGACCGACGAGCTGCTTACGGTCGTTCAGGAACTCGACAAGATCTGCCCCCATATTGAGGTGCCGGCACAATCCGGTGACGACGAAGTGCTCCGACGAATGAAGCGAGGCTATTCCGTTGAAGACTATCGAAAATTGATAAAGCGAATACGCGCGCGCCTTCCAAACGGGTCGATCGCCACCGACATCATCGTAGGATTTCCTGGCGAGAGCCGAGCCCAATACCAGCGCACATATGACCTGCTGAGCGAGCTCAGGCTGGATGTGGCCCATCTGGCGCGATATTCGCCTCGCCCTCAAACCGTCTCCTCGCGGCGCATGGCCGACGACGTACCGGAGGCCGAGAAGATGCGCCGATTCCAGGAGCTGGAGCAGCTCCAAGAAGACATTTCCTCCGAAATTAACGTCGGATATCTCGGTCGCGAGGTCAGCGTTCTTGTGGAAAAGAAACGCCGCGGAAAGTGGGTAGGCCGCACTGAAACAAACAAGCTCGTGTTTTTTGATTCGGACGTTGAGCTCAGGGGCGAACTGGTACGTGTCAAGGTGGAGCATTCTGGCGCATGGAGCTTGCGCGGAACGCTCGTCAGCGAAGGCGAAAGGCAGGACCTCGTACCAGTTCCGGTCTTGAATTGAGAAACTCCATTCGGCTCATGGGCGCAATCCCAATGTCGAAAATAGCTCCCGTCACGCTTTTGTTCCTCACCCTGCTGGTGGCTTGCAATTATCCGGGGCTGCAGCAGCAGACGGAGGGAGATGGGCTGGCCACCTCGGCCGCCGAGACGGTTTCTGCTCAGCTCACCCTGGTATCTGCCACCCAGCCCGCAGTGGAGGCCACGGAAATCCCGGGCGTGGCTCCGGCGGCCACAGCGACGCTTGAATTGCTGCCGACCGATTCTCCTACTCCGGACTGCACCAACGAAGCAGATTTTGTTCAGGACGTTACCGTTCCTGACAATACCAACATTCCTGCTGGAGACACCTTCGACAAGATCTGGCGGCTGCGAAACGCGGGCACCTGCACCTGGACCTCCGACTACGACGTCGTCTTCCAGGACGGCAACATCATGGCGGGCCCACCCTCGGCCCCGCTTCCGGGCGCAGTCCCGCCCGGAAGCTCGGTAGATGTGAAGCTCAGCCTGACGGCGCCCGGCGCAGACGGTACCCATCGCGGAAATTGGAAGCTGAGAACTGCCGACGGAGTGATTTTTGGACTCGGCAACGGCGGAGAGAAGCCATTCTTCGTACAGATCGTTGTGGGGGCCCAGATACCTGAAGTCGTGTACGACTTCGTTGAGAATTACTGCGACGCCACCTGGCTCTCCGGCGCGGGCGCCTTATCGTGCCCGGGAACCGATTCCGACCCGCAAGGTTTCGTCCTGGTGCTCAGTACGCCCAAGCTGGAAGATGGCCGACTCGAAAACGAACCCGCGCTTTTCACCCACCCGGAGTGGATCAATAACGGCGTCATAAGCGGCCGATACCCCGCCTTTGAGGTCAAGCCGGGCGATGAATTCCATGCGGTCATCGGTTGCCTGTTCAATGCCGTCGCATGTGATGTGACGATGCAGCTCAATTATCGAGAGAACGAGGGGCCGCTGCGGCTGCTCAGAGAATGGGACGAAACTTACGACGACGAATTCAGGATCCTCGAGGTAGATTTGTCGTCTGTGGCCGGCAGCTCGGTCGAGTTCATTCTGGCGGTTCAATCGAACGGCCCCTTTTTCCAGGATTGGGCGTTCTGGCTTTCGCCCAGGATCATAGGCGCGCCCAGATGACGGAGACGGATCGCCTCTATTTAGTCGATGGCCACGCTCTGGCTTACCGAGCATATTTCGCTTTGACACGCGGCGGCGATCCCGGGCGTTGGATGACCACTTCGGGAGAACCGACCGCCGGTACCTACGGCTTTACCTCGGTGATCCTGCGCCTCTTGGAGCAGGATTCACCGAAGTATTTAGCCGTCTCATTTGACGTCGGAAAAACCTTTCGCGACGAGATTTTTTCCGAATATAAGGGCACCCGCGAAAAGATGCCGGACGATCTCCGCCTGCAGATTAAGCGCATCCGAGAGGTGGTGGCGGCCTTCGGTATCCCCATCCTGGAGGCCGAAGGTTATGAGGCGGACGACGTGTTGGGCACGGTCGCCAAGCGCGTGGGGGCGGATGGCATGCCGGTCATCATACTGACGGGAGATCGAGACCTGCTTCAGCTTGCGGATGATCAGGTCGTTATCCGGCTGGCCGGGCTGAAACTGGCCGACGCCATCGACTATGGCCCGAAGCAAGTGAAGGAGAAATACCAGCTTGAGCCATCCCAGCTCGTGGATCTTAAGGCGCTGGTGGGCGACAAAAGCGACAACATTCCGGGAGTGGCAGGTGTCGGGGAAAAGACGGCCACTTCGCTGCTGCAGGACTACAAGGATCTGGAGGGCATCTACGCACATTTGGAAGACATCCCGCCTCATTTCTCAAGCAAACTGGAGGCGGGTCGCGAGGATGCCGAATTAAGCCGCAAGTTAGGCGAGATCGTTACAGATGTGCCCATCGATTTCGATCTCGATAGTTGTCGCGCCGAGGGTTATGACCGCGATCGGGTGGCGGCCCTCTTTCGAAAATTGGAGTTCCGAACCCTGCTGGATCGGCTGGCCAATCAGACGGGTGAGGGTGGCGAGCGATACGTCAGCGAAGCCAAAGTTGGACCTGAGACCGAAACCATTATTGTGGATACTCCGGAGGCGCTCGAGGCGTTGGTGGAGCGCCTGAATAAATCCAAGGTGATCGCCTTCGACGTCGAAACCACCGCCCCGGATGCGATAAAGTCTGATCTCGTAGGCATTTCACTGGCAGTTGAACCCGGGCAGGGATATTACCTGCCGGTCGGTCATCTGCCCGATCTGTCCGGATCGCAGCAGCTTGAGCTTGAAGTCGTAGTCCAGGCCCTGCAAAAGCCACTGACCGATCCAAAGATCGAAAAAGTCGGACACAACCTCAAGTTCGACTACACGCTCCTGGCCCGTCATGGCCTGACCGCGGAGCCCCTCGCCTTCGATACGATGATGGCCGAGTGGCTCGCCTTCCCTGCCTCCCGCAACCTGGGGCTCAAGTCTCTGGCCTGGGTACGACTTGGAATTGAGATGACTCCCATCGATCAGCTGATCGGCAGCGGTCGTAATCAAAAGACGATGGCCGAGGTGCCGATCGCGGACGCGGCCCCCTACGCCGCGGCCGACGCGGAGATCTGTTTGAGGCTGCGCCCCATCCTGGAGAAGGAGTTAAGGGAACGCGGGCAACAGGCGCTCTTCGAAGACCTGGAAATGCCACTGGTACGCGTATTGGCAGCCATGGAAATGGCTGGCATCGTCCTGGATACGGAATTTTTGGCCGGGCTTTCCGACGAATTGACGGAGCGATTGGGCGTTATTGAAGCAGAGCTGTATGACATGGTCGGCCACCCATTCAACGTAAATTCGACTCAGCAGCTCTCCGGCGTACTCTTCGAGGAGCTGGCACTGAAGCCTCCAGACGGCACCCGAAGGACCGCCGCCGGTAAGTTCTCCACCGCCGCGGACGTTCTCGATTCGCTGAAGGAAGAACATGAGGCCGTGGCGCTTGTCCTTGAACATCGCGAGATGGCGAAACTCAAATCGACCTACACCGATGCGCTTCGAGAACGCGTCAACCCTGCGACCGGCAGAGTTCACACATCGTACAACCAGACCGGCGCCGTCACGGGCCGCATCGCCTCTTCCAATCCGAATCTGCAAAACATTCCCATCCGTACAGAGCTGGGGCGTCAGATTCGACGCGCGTTCGTCGCTGCCCGCGGCCACAGACTGCTTGCCGTTGATTATTCGCAGATCGAGCTCCGGGTCGTAGCACATGTCGCAAATGACGAAACAATGATCAAGGCTTTCAACGAAGATCAGGACATACACGCCACCACGGCCGCGGCGGTCTTCGGAATCGAGCTCGAGTCGGTGACCGCAGACCAGCGGCGAGAGGCAAAAGCAGTCAACTTCGGCTTGATCTACGGCATGAGTGCCTTTGGGCTGACCCGCGCAACCGATCTCACGCTGGCGGAGGCGGAAGACTTTGTTCAGGTCTATTTCGAGCGCTTCCCGGGCGTTCGCAATTACATTGATCGAGTTCGTAAGAAAGCCGCCGAAGAAGGCTACACGGAAACCCTGTTGGGTCGCCGACGTTACTTCCCACAACTCTCCAAGAACGGCACGCCCAGCACGGCCCAGGTGCGAGCCCGCGCAGAACGAGAGGCTGTCAATTCACCTATTCAGGGCAGCGCCGCAGACATTATCAAACTCGCCATGATTGCCCTTCCGGATGCACTGGAAGAGGCCGGATTAAAGGCCGAGATGCTGCTTCAGGTGCACGACGAGTTGGTATTTGAGGTTCCGACGAAGGAGCTGACTAAGACGGCCGAAGTCGTGCAGAAAGTAATGCGGGGTGCCTACAAGCTGAAGGTCCCACTCAAGACCGATGCAAAATCTGGCCTAAACTGGGAACAAATGAAGCCCCTCGAGAGCTAGCTGCGCTAACTCTCGTCCGAGCGAGTATGGCTCGGAAGGTGGGACTGGCCTGACCGCCCCCCTGTGCTAAAATCGCCAGCCCAATGGCAGGACGCGAAGATCTTTTCAACGAATCAATGCGACTGGGCCACTCAGCGGCCTGGGACTTGCAATGGAACCGCTCCATTGAGTTCTATCGCAAGGCGCTCGCGGAATTCCCCAATAATCCGAATGCATTAAACAGTCTTGCGCTCGCCCTACTCGAAACGGGTCAGCTCGACGACGCCCTCGTCGCCTATCAAACCGCGGCGAAATCCACCCCGGACGACCCCATCCCAGTTGAGAAGAGCGCCGAAATTTACGAGCGATTGGGGAAAATCGATAAGTCCATACAAGCCCGTGAAGATTCGGCGGATATGTATATCCGACGCAAGGACGCGGGCAAGGCGGTCGACAATTGGCGACATATTGCACGATTGGATCCCGAAAATCTGTCCGCCCGCTCTCGGCTTGCGCTCACTTATGAGCGCCTCGGACGTACGCGAGATTCTGCATTGGAGTACCTGTCCGTCGCATCCATATTGCAGAAGGGTGGGAAAACCGACCGCGCCAAAGAAGCCATCCAGCGCTCGCTGGCCATCTTCCCAGGAGATTCGGAAGCCACTCAATATCTGAGGCTGCTGAACCAGGGCAAGGAGCTCCCTGGCCCGACTCAGCCGCGTGGGGGCACCGCGCCCCTGCGCATGGCGCAGGTGCAGGAGTTCCTACGAGATGAAGGCGACGGTCCTATCGAGGAGGACGAACAGCTCAAGGATCCGGAAGCCGCCGCCCAGGGCGAGGCCTTGACGATTCTGGCCGGCATACTCTTTGAGGAGCCCAAAGACGACACCAAAGAGCAGGGGCTGGGAATGTCCGACATCACCAGCGGTCACACCGGTGAGCTGCAGCCTTCCACCGCAATTTTCCGCTATCTGGCGGAGGCGATTGACCTGCAGACTCGCGGGCACACTGAGCAAGCGATCAAGGAGTTCAGTCGGGCGATGGACAGCGGCCTGAATCATCCAGCCGCCCACTACAACCTGGCTCTACTCTATAAGGAAGTAGGAAACACGGCCGAGGCACGCAAGCATTTAATTGGCTCCCTGGGCCATCCCAGTCTAGCGATGGGGGCAAATCTGACCCTCGGCCGGCTAGCAAACGATAAGGGCGATCTGCCAGAGGCCGCCAGATACTTATTGCAGGCACTCAAGTTAGCGGACGGCCTGACGGTTGAGAAGAGTCAGTCCAACGACTTGAACCAGTACTATGAGACTTTGCTGGCCACCCAGACGGAGGGAGATAAGAAGGAGCTAGAACAGATTGTCAGTAACACGCTCGAGTTCCTCAGCGGTCCGGAATGGCTTCGCCGACTCAAGGAAGCAAGAGAGGAGCTTGAGAAAGAAGGTCAAGGGGAAGGCGGTGTCGTGCCTATCGCCGAGATGCTTGCGGTGGGCGATACCGATAAGATCCTGCAGTCTATGAAACGTATCGACCGTTTGATGGATCAAGGGTTGCATTCCTCGGCGATGGAGGAAGCGCTCCTTGCGCTCGACTATGCCCCCACTTATCTTACGCTTCACCGCCGCATAGCGGACATTCAGATTGCCTCGGGACGAACTGAGGCGGGCTACCTGAAGCTTTCCCTGATCGCCGAGACCCACCGCGTGCGCGGAGAGAGCGCCCAGGCGGCGGAGGTCTACATGAAGATCTTGCAGCATTCGCCGGTGGACCTTCCGGCCCGAACCCGGCTCATCGAGCTGCTGGTGCAGCAAGATCGGGGCGACGAGGCACTCAATCAATCCCTCGAGCTGGCAGAGATCTACCAGGACATGGCCGAGATCGATCTGGCTCGCAAAACTCTGGCCAATTCGCTGCGCCTTTCCCAACAGATGTCCACGGGGAACGGCTGGTCGCTGCGGATCCTCCATCGGATGGGCGACATCGACCTTTCCCGCCTCGATCAGCGGCGGGCGCTGCGCGTGTTCGAACAGATTCGCAGCCTCGATCCGAGCGACGACAAGGCGCGCAAGAGCCTCATCGATCTCAATCTGCGCATCGGCCAGGAAGATCAGGCCGCCAAGGAGCTGGACAGCTACCTCGAATTCTTGGTCGATTCCGGTCGCGGTGCGGAGGCGCTCAACCTGCTAGAGGAAATGGCCCGTGAGCATCCAGGGCGACAGGCGCTGCATGCCCGTCTTGCGGAGGCGTATAAGGCCGCCGGGCGCACTGCGGATGCCATTGCGCAGTATGACGCGTTGGGTGAAATCCAATTGGATGCCGGCCAAAACGATGACGCCGTCCGCAGCATTCAGGCCATCATCGACCTGAATCCCCCCGATGTAGAGGGCTACCATGAGGTGCTCAAGAACCTCAGGGAAAACCGGTAGCTCATCCGTTTGTACCAGCCGGCTTACGCGCGGCTGACCGCCACTTTCCGGGTTTCAATCTGTAGCGACGTTATCCCCAATGCGAGATATCGCACGATGTGGGATGATTGACCGAGTAGAGCCCAATGACCAGCCTGGCTGACGAAATCTCCTTTTTTCTGCAACGCGTGACGCCGATCGCCTTCCTTGACTTGCTGCTCGTGAGTGGGGTGTTTTTCTTCGTGATCAGTCTTCTGCGGGGCACGCGCGCGGTCGTTCTGCTCAGGGGCATGGTGCTGCTGATCATCGTAATGGCCTTACTGACCGGGCTATTGCCACTTCCCGGCTTCAGGTCGCTCCTGAACGCCACCCTTCCCGCTCTGCTATTCGTGATCCCGGTCGTATTTGCCCCAGAGATTAGGCGGGCATTCGAGCGCGTGGGGCGCGCCGGCTCTTTCTTCAGCCTCTACACGAAGCCGGCGGAGGCCGAACGAACCGTAAATCTGATCGTGAGCGCAAGCGAGCGTCTGTCGGAGATTCGGCACGGAGCGCTCATCACCATTGAACGGGAGGACCGGCTTGACGAATACATCGAGACCGGGGTGGCCATGGACGCCAAACTCTCGACAGAATTGCTGCTTCAAATTTTCTACGTCAACACGCCCTTGCATGACGGGGCGGTGATCCTGCGCGATGATCGCGTGGCGGCCGCCTCGGTCGTCTTGCCGCTCTCAGCGGGCGGAACGCTCTCACGCGGGGCGGAGCGTCAGCTCGGGCTACGACACCGCGCAGCGCTCGGCATCAGCGAGGTCAGTGACGGGGTGTCGGTGGTGATATCCGAAGAGACGGGGGATATTTCTATTACCCACAACGGACGAATGATCCGCCGGCTCGATCGCAGCCGGCTGCGCAATATCCTTATCGCCTTCTACCGCCCGAGGCGGATGAGCGGGATTCCGAACTGGCTCAACCGCCTACTGGTTAGGACCAGTCGAGCCGAAGCCACCGGCGACTAACGGGCTACTCGATGCTGCGCTGGCTCTGGAATAATCTCGGCTCATTACTGTTGGCCTTCATTTTGGCGTTGGCGGTCTGGGTCGTAGCAATCACCAACGCGGATCCTACCGAGACCCACGAACTGGGACCGATTCCGATCGACTATTCCGGCTTGCGCCAAGGCCTACTGATCGTCGGCGAAGCTCCTCCCATAACGGGCAGCATTACCGTGCGCGCGCCTCTATCCATTTGGGAGCAAATCGGACTTGATAACGTGGGCCTAGCAGTATATTTGGAAAGTCTGGAAGAAGGTACCCATGAGCTGGCCGTGGAGACCCGCCTCGACGCTCGACCGGCGCAAGTTTCTGACTGGGAACCGGGATCAATCACGCTAACCCTCGAGCGCGCGGCCACTGCGAGCTTGGATATTACGGTTGAGGCCGTAGGAGAGCCTCAGCTTGGCTTCCGTACCACGCTTGTGACCTCTTCGCCTAAGCGAACGGTTATCTTGGGCCCGCTTTCATTAATCGATCGAGTTGTCTCGGTCGTTGCGGCCGTCAACCTGCTGGAGCGGCGAGAAGATTTCGATCTGGAGGTCCCGCTGGCCGCGGTCGACGGCGACGGCAACATCATCGAAGGTATTGAACTCGACCCGGCGGTAGCGCAGGTTACCGTAAAGATCGAGCCACGCGAAAGATTTCGGTTGGTATCGGTGGTTCCCAATTTGGAAGGAGAAGAGCTGCTCGCCGAGGCCGGCTACCGGCTGACCGATGTTTCAGTTACCCCAGAAGTCATGACTGTCTTCTCGTCCGATCCGGCTGCGCTACAAGGGCTTCCAGGATTTGTGCTGACTTCGCCCTTCAATCTCAGCGGGGCAATTGGTGATCTTGAACGGCGACTCTCGCTGAACTTGCCGCAAGGGGTCTCTCCGGTCGAAGATCAAGGAGTGCTGGTAAAGGTAAGTATCTCTCCCGTCGAGGGGACCATTACAGTCAGCCGATTGGTTGAGGTGCGCGGCTTGACCGATGGGCTGTTTGCGCAGTTATCGCCAGAATCGGTTAACATCATACTGAACGGGCCGCTTCCCACGCTCAACTCTCTTCAGCTTGAAGACGTGCGCGTAATTCTAGACCTGCTTGATCTCGGGCTCGGCGTTTATCAAGTTACGCCGCTCGTGATCATCGCACCCACGGATGTGGAACGTGAGCCTATGTTCCCTTCCACGATCGAAGTCACCCTCACAACCGAACCCCCGCCAACCCCCACTCCGCCGCCCTGATCACAATATGGCTAAACCTACTGTTGCTCTAGTTGGGCGGCCTAACGTGGGCAAGTCCACCTTGTTTAATCGCCTGGTAGGTGAGCGCGTGGCAGTTGTACACGAGCGACCCGGCACTACCCGCGATCGGCTCGTAACTGGGACCGAATGGAACGGGGTCGCATTCGACCTGATCGATACCGGCGGCTACATTCCTTTCGCGGACGATATGTTGGACGCGGAATACCTTCCGCAGATTCGGGCTCAGGCAGAGCAGGCGATGTTAGAGGCGGACCTTATCGTTTTTCTAGTCGACGGGAAAACTGGGATAACACCTCTCGATCATGAAATCGCCGACATCCTTCGCCGCGAGCGGGTTCCGATCTTGCTGGTGGTCAATAAGGTCGATAGCGCTGCGCGCGGCGAAAGCATTTCGGAATTCTACGAACTTGGATTGAGTGAACCGATCCCGATCTCTGCCCTTCACGGCCGGCACACGGGGGACATGCTGGATCGAATAACGGAGCTACTGGGCCGGTCACCGGAGTCGGCGGACGAAGACGAAGGCATCAAGATTGCCATCGTGGGTCGGCCCAACGTCGGCAAATCCAGCCTCCTGAACCGTCTGCTAGGTGAGGAACGAGTGATTGTTTCGCCGTATCCAGGCACCACGCGCGATGCGATCGATACTCAGCTGACGTATGAGGACCTTAAAATTACCTTGATCGATACGGCTGGCATTCGCCGCCGAGGGCGCATTCAGCCGGGAGTCGAAAAGTATTCTTCCATGCGAGCACTGAAGGCCATTGGGCGGGCAGATGTCTCGCTGTTATTGATCGACGGGGCGGAAGGGGTCACTGCTCAGGACGCGCATATCGCGGGCATGATTCTCGACAAGCTAAAGAGCGTCTTGTTGTTGGTCAACAAGTGGGACATCGTCCCGGATGAGGTACGAGATAGGCAGGATTATGGGGAGCATGTGCGGGCCGCGCTCAAATTCTTGAAATTTGTGCCGATACTATTTATGTCGGCCTTGACGGGTGCCGGCGTACAGGAGGTGATGCCCACAGCGCTGCAAATACAAAAGGAACGGCTCCGCCGTATCCCGACCGCTCGGCTCAACGAAGTGGTGCTCGACGCCCAAGCAGCACACGCGCCCCCTTCAAAGGCGGGCACACGACTCCGCATCTATTTCGCCTCACAGGTACGGACGGATCCCCCGACTTTCCTTTTCCACGTAAATGATCCTAAATTGATGCATTTCAGCTACGCCCGATTCCTTGAAAACCGTATCCGCCAGGAATACAGCTACGTGGGAACCCCCATCCGTTTATCGTTCAGGAAACGGTCTTAACCACCGATTTAGGTGCCAACCCGAGTACGCTTGTCAGCCCCTATACCGGGTCTTATAATCCAGTCCGTGACAGACTACCCCTTCAATCAACCCACGCAGCCTACAATCAACGAACCCAAACCGCCTAGCATCGCGCGGCGGATCTTGGGCTTCTTGGGATCCGTCCTTCAGACTGTCGTGTTCGCCGTGATTCTATTTTTCGTAGTTAATATGATTACCGCACGGATTAGAGTGGAAGGGGACAGCATGGAGCCCAGTCTGATTGACGGCCAATTCGTGGTCGTGAATAAACTGGAGTATGCCCTGCGAGATCCGCGGCGAGGAGACATTATTGTTTTCAATTTTCCTCTGAATCCGACCCGTCGCTTCATCAAACGTATCATCGGCCTGCCGGGTGATCGGCTGCAGGTTTTGGATGGACAGGTATTTATTAACGGGAACCTCCTGAATGAACCGTATCTGGCGGTGCCTCCAGCCTATAACGATCAATGGGACGTAGGCATGGGCGAAGTATTTGTGTTGGGCGACAACCGGAATAACTCGTCCGACTCGCAGAATTGGGGAGCGCTGGCGATGGAAGAGATCATCGGCAAAGCCATATTCGTATACTGGCCAACGGAATCCATGGGCTGGATCCCACACTACGATCTGGTGGCGGCCGCCGACGGTGGCTGATATGACTGTGCAGGAAGAATCCGCTGTTCGGGAGGAGGCCCGCCTGCGTGTGGTGGTCATCGCGGATGTAGAGACCAACGCCACGCAATTGGTGGAGCGCATCCTGGGTCCGGCCGGCTTTGAGGCCTGGCCCGCGACCGACGATGCGCCCGAGGCGGACGTCTTGGTGGTGGATGTCACGCAGATTCGCGGTGATCCGATGGCCGGTCTGCGCAACCGCCGAGAGATGGGGGATGACGCTCCCGCCTTAGTCCTTGCAGCCCATTTCCCTGCCTCGCGCCTGCGCAGCTTTCTCCAACTGGGCGTTCGCGATGTGCTGCTCAAGCCGTACCGAGAAGATGAGCTGCACGAAGCAATCAGGGCCCTGGCGAAGACCCGCAAGGGCGAGGGAGGCACCGGGGAGCTGAGCCGCAGCGTAGAGAGCCTGCAGGAGGATTTGAGGCGGAGAACGGATGAGATTCGTATGCTGAGCGAGATCGGAAGGGTGGTCGCTAGCCTGGATGATCTGGATGAAATCCTGGCCCGTCTGGTAGAGGCGGCGGCCTATGTGACCGACGCGGAGGAAGCCAGTATCTACCTGGCAGATTCCGAGACGAATGAGGTCGTGTTGCGAGCGACCAAACAGGCCGGCGAACGCCAGGCCACTCTTCAACGCCTGCGCGCGGATGACATGCTGGTGGGACAGGTGTTTCGCTCCGGACAGCCGATCCTGCGCAAACCCAGCATGGATAGCGGACCGGTCAAGGTGCAGACGGGGTTCATGGTGCAATCGGTCGTAAAGGTGCCCATCCGTTTGAGAAATGAGGTGGTCGGTGTGCTGGGCGTGTACAACCGACTCGCCCTACGCTCGTTCAATGAGCAACACGTGACTTTACTGATGACTCTTTCTGATTGGGCCGGGGTGGCGCTGGACCGCGCCGCACTTGTCCAACAGGCAAGCGCCAACACGGGTGGTACGGGACCCATCAGCCTCGCGCCCGCCAGTCTGGTGGATGGTCTGGACGAAGCCATCCTTACGCTACAGTCCTATATTGATGGCCAGAATGCGCTGGGGCAGGGCAAACCTGAGCTTCTTAAACTCCGGGATCAACTGAAGGGATTGCGGGCGATGCCGATCTCCGTCATTGAGGGGGAGGCAGTCGACCAACTTGTTGACCTCGCACGTCTAATTCAGCGGGCTGCTGCCGACCATCAGCTTCAAGCTGCACGTAGGGGCTTGAACCTGACCGTGGAATCCGAGGCCCCCGTTCCGCTGTTTCCCGGGGACAGCGACCGCGTGTACCAGGTGATCGATGCGCTGGTGTCGGCCGCTATCCGGCGCACGATGACCGGCCGGGTCATGCTGCAGATTCAGTCCTTCGAAGCCGGAAACGGCAAGAGCGACGAGGTCCCGCTGCCGGCCGGGCTGGCATTAGAGGCCGGCCAGTGGGCGGCAGTGATAGTGGTGGATTCAAGCACCGGGCTGTCGCCAGAAACCGTTAAGGCGCTTACCGCGCAGACTGCAGATCCTTCTGCCGGCAATTTAGGGTACGGGCTTTCGCTGGGTGAGTTACGTATGATCGCGGAAAGCATGGACGGTGTACTGTGGTACGATCAGACGCCGGCCAGCGCCAAGATCACGTTTGCGCTGCCCACCGGAAGCTAGCATGACCAAGCCCATATCGGTCGAGATCTATACAACTAGCCACCGGATTCTGGGGCGGATCGACCCCGGTGCCAGCGGGCTGTACGGCTATCTCAACATCCCCACTACAAACTATCTGGCAGTTGAAGGAGCACATCTCAATCGGCTGCACCAGCCGGGACGAATGGTGGCGCGTTACCCGACGTTGTGGGTCGTCAAAGGCGAGATTGTGACGGTGCTTCTGAGCACCCGGGCCGAGGTGGGTCCCTCCGGCATGGCGCGCGGCGGGTATACCACCACGATGCCGCACTGGGTGCACCTGGTGCTGGGCGGATATGAGCTGCGCGGGCAGGTCGAGACTCCTGGCAAATTCAACTTCGGGACTTTTATGATCGAGGGGGATCGGATCTTCATTCCGCTCTACAATGCGGAGCTGATCGCGATCTTGTTTCCAGATATTCGCGCTAGTTCCCCGGCGATGCTTTTCAACCGTGAGATGGTGGACGCAATCGCACCGCTTCCACGAGAGGCGGTGCCTCGCTCGAGCGGCGAGGCCCAGGCTGCCTCAAGCTGAATCACTCGTATTGCATCCAAATTCCCTCAAGTGCATAAATCCTGTGGGTTGATCGATGGCGCGCAGACCTATACTGGTTGCTAACTGGAAGATGAACCTGGGTCGATCGGATGAAGCCCTGGCCTTTTTCCGAAAAATTCGGAGCGGACTGAACGAGATCAAGGGCGTTGATCTGGTTATCTGCCCACCCACGACCGTCCTTCACCAATTCGCCGAGCTGCTCGCCCCGACTCGCATTGCATTGGGTGCACAAAACGCACACTGGGAGGAACAAGGAGCCCATACGGGTGAGATCTCTCCCGTTATGCTGGCGGGCGTTTGCCAGTATGTCATATTGGGCCATTCGGAGCGTCGGGCGACGGGAAGCAACCAGGAGACCGACGAAGCCATCAATCGGAAATTAAAGGCTGCCCTCACACATGGGCTCACGCCGATCCTCTGCCTGGGAGAAAACCTGGAACAGAATCGTGCCGGCCAGACGGACGCATTCGTTTCGGGTCAGGTCAGGGCGGCCTTTCAGGATGTGGAGGCCAGCCTGGCCGCCTCCTGCATAATCGCCTACGAACCCATTTGGGCCATCGGCACCGGCGAATCCGCCTCGCCGGCAGACGCAAATCGCGTGATTGGATTATCGGTTCGAGGAGCCTTGGCCGAGATCTATGGTGAAGATGTCGCGCAGCAAGTGCGTGTGCAGTATGGCGGCAGTGTTACCCCCGAAAACATTTCCGCTTTTATGGCCATGCCGGAGGTGGATGGCGCTCTGGTGGGTGGAGCCAGCCTGAAGCCTCAGTTCGTAGAGCTGGCCCGCCGTGCTGCCGCAGATTAGGCACCCCGGCATCGGGGGCCCTCCTTGGCGTTGCAATCTGCGCCCTCCATGGAACTAAAAAGGAGCCCCTGGGCTCCACATTTCAATTGGGTTATTCGCCCGCGCACGCGTGGTAAGTAATTTAGTAGCTCACCCTGACCTCGTCGACCACCCCAACGATTACAGTGCGAATGGCCCCCGGATCCAGCTCCAAAACCTGCCGCGCCCCGTTGCCCTCGTCTAAAACCAGGACCGTATCGCCGATCCCGGCCTGAGCCACATCCACCGCGATGTCGTAGTCGCCCGTTTCCTCCCCCTGCAGGTCGAGCTGGTCGACCATGAGCAACTTGCGGCCCCTGAGGTGGGAAATCTTGACCGTGGCGACCACGGTGCCGATCACCTTACCGATATACATGTGTTATTGCCCGGTCTCCGGAGCCGTCAGGTCGGCTGGCCCGTGCCATATTGCCGTTGCTTGTGTTCGACGTCCACCTTCGGGAGCATGGATCGCGTCGACGATACCCGTGATAGCCAGATCCACAGGCACGAAGGTTTCTGGAAGGGCCTGCGCCGCTTCACGGCTGGCTACCACAAACACAAGTTCTCCAGGCGCGGCCTGTGCGGTGGCATCCGCTGCGACCTGGGCCACACCGCGGGGCTCTCGATCCTCGTCCAGCGGCTGGACCACGAGCAGTTTGATGCCCTCCAGATCCTGGTATTTCTGGGTGGCGACCACGCTTCCTATCACCCGCGCGTATTTCATGCCGTGACCCGTGCGCTAAATCGCGTGGCTTGCGACAGGTTGTCCCACATCTCTTCGTGTAGCTGCGGAATCACCACTTGTCGGATGAGCGCGTCCGGGCCCTGCAGGGACTCCACCCCCAGAGCCACCGCGATTTCGACGTCCGCCACCACCCCCGAGTACAACACGATTCCCTTGCCGCCCAGGCCATCCGCAAGGCGCACCTCGACCAGCTCCACCTGGGCACCTTTGACCCCCGCGTCTGCGGCACGGATAGCCGCCGCTACCGAACTCGTCTCGAGAACCCCCAGGGCCTCGGCTGGTTCTGGAGAGCGTCCGCCTCGCAGCGCCGTCACGACGCTGGGATGCACCTGGGGAAGATATACGAAATCGAGGATCGCGTCTCGGCCCACTTCGCGGCCGGCAGCTAAGGACTCCTCTACATCGGCGGTCAAACCACCCACCAACACGAGATATTTTCCGGGATGGACCGTCCCGGCCTGGATTACATCGATGGGCGCGCGCTTGACCATCGCATCTGCGGCCTGAATGCCGGCCGCGATGCTGCTGAATTCGATTAAGGTCAGCGCCGGATCATACATCATACGATTCGGAAGGCATCCACCAGAGCGCACCGTCGCAAACGGCTGAAGCTGCGCGGATTTGTGAGGCCCTCACCGGTGGGGCTGGCGATCGTGAAGGAACAAAAACCTTCGCCTCCGTAGCCCAGTCCAGCCAAGGAGGGTCCATTCTTGACGAAAATGCTGGTGTTGATAGCGCGAGCCATTTCTGTCATGTGGTCGATGTTTTTCGAATGGATCACCGCCGTATGTCGGAAACCGTGTTCGGAATCCACCGCCAGACGTATACCATCCTGAGCGTTGGCCACACGCGTTAGAGGGAACACCGGCATCATTTGCTCGGACCATACCAAGGGGTGATCGTTCGGGACGTCCGCCAGGATCAGGCGAACCTCGTCTCCTACTTCGATCCCTATCTCGCGCAGGATCACGTTGGCGTTCTGCCCGATAAATGCCTTATTCATTACGCCGTGTTTGCCGGGTGGCGGAACCTCCTCATAAATCACCTTGAGCAGCCGATCGAGCTCGCCGCCGTCGAGTTCATAGGCACCGTAACGAGCCATCACCTGCTTGAGTTCGTCTGCGATCGAATCGACCGCGATGAGGGTTTTCTCGTCGGTGCAGATGATGTTGTTGTCGAATGAGGCACCAAATACCACATCGCGTCCGGCCTGCTCGAGGTCAGCCGTCTCGTCAACGAGTACGGGTGGATTGCCCGGGCCGGCCGCGATCGCGCGCTTTCCACTGGACATGGCCGCCCGCACCACTCCGATTCCGCCCGTGACAGTCAGGATGCGGACCCCTTTGTGGTGCATCAAATCGGTCGCGGTCTCGATCGTGGGTTCTGCTATCGCACACACCAGGTTCGGGGGTCCCCCACCCTCCACAATCGCCTCGTTCATGATCTGAGCCGTGTGGTTGGAGGCGCCCTTAGATCCCGGGTGTGCGTTAAAGACGACGGCGTTCCCGGCCGCTACCATAGCAATCGTGTTGCAGATCAGGGTCGAAGTGGGATTGGTGCTGGGTGTTATGGCACCGATCACTCCGAAAGGCGCCCACTCCGTAAGCGTGAGGCCGCGATCGCCCGACCAGGAAGTAGGGGTCAGGATTTCGGTCCCGGGCGTCTTGTTGGCGTTTAGCAGATTCTTCTGGATCTTGTCCTCGTAGCGCCCCATGCCGGTTTCTTTCCAGGCCTCATAAGCCAGGACCTGGGCATTTTCTCGCGCGAGGCGCCGAATCTGCGAAATCATACTTTCGCGGACTTCCAGCGGCAGGGCCTGCAGGGCCTCGAAGGCTCCCTGCGCTGCCGCTACCGCACGGTCGACATTGGGGAACAGATTGTCTCCGTGCTGCAGCGAACGGGCAGGCTCCGGAGGAAGGAGGGTTGTGACCGGGGCGGGGGTGGGACCGTGCCGCACCCGTTCGCCCTGACCCAGTTCCGACATGACCTGCTCTACGATGGCATCGATCTGTGCGCTTTCCAACATCAGCCGACCTCGGCCTTGTTGTAGGTGAGTTCACCGTTGATTTCCACCTGGTCGACAATGGCCATGACCACTCCATCACATGGCCGCTCATGCGTAAGCACGGTCTGCCGCGCGGCGCTGCCGGTGGCGTATAACACGACCTCACCCAGCCCCGCGCCAACTGCATCGGCTGCGACACGGTAGGCGCCGGTCTCCTCACCCTCAGCATCCAGCTGTTTCAACACAAGAAACTTGAGGCCGTCCAGCGAGGGCTCCTTGTGCGTCGCAACCAGAGTCCCAACTACTTTGCCTAGGTACATGATGAACTCCGTTTCATTGGGACAGGATCCGCGGCATTGGACCTGGCGAGTAACTATGCCAGAGCCTCGGCCAGCGATGTCTGCCGTCGGACTTTTCGGCGCTCGCGGCCTACGTTCGGGCCCCGCCTACGCCGATCCTGCAACCTGACGAGAGGATCCCGTCCCAGTTATGAGCTCTGTTAGGCCGCTTTGGCCTGCTTGCCGCCCTGGCCCGGCTGGCGACCCAGTGGGAGCGTGTTATCGACGTTGGCGTGCGGGCGCGGGATCACGTGGATGGCGATCACTTCGCCGACCTTCTCTGCACCGCGGGCGCCGGCCTCGATGGCCGCTTTGACCGCGGCCACGTCTCCGCGCACCACGGCCGTGACCTGGCCACCTCCGGTCGATTGGAACGTGACCAGTTCAACATTGGCGGCCTTGACCATTGCATCCGCGGCTTCCACCATCGCGGGGTAGCTCTTGGTTTCGATCATTCCTAGTGCCTCACCGGTTATCGATTGTTCTGCCATTGGAGCCTCCTTCATGTTTCCGTTCGGATAGTTGCGCGCGACTCTACTTGCCGGCCTCTCTGCCGGTAACACCTTCGATGGCCGCCACCGCCGCGCCGTAGCCGGCCATGATGTCTTGCTCTTCGCCTCCCAGATACACCCTTCCAAAACTGCCGTATGCCCGCACTTCCAGGATATTGATGTTGGCCGCCTTCTCCGCTTCGTTCGCGGCAAGAGCCGCATAGGCCGCCGGTTCGACCTCGAGTACGTATAAGGTCTGACCGGCCAGCAGCATGTGGCCGTGCCTGAGCCGATTGATGAGCTGCACCTGGTGCGCATCGACGTGGCGAATGATCTGGCTGGATACCACACGCGGCTTAATTCGATCCAATTCCTGTACCTCTAACGCCTCGAGAATCGCCTCCCCGGCCGCGCGCACTTCGGCTTGGTCGCTGTGGTGTACCTCCAGCATGCCATAAAGTCGCTCAACGATCTGCATCCCTGGTCGAACTTTTGTGGATTTCAGGGCAATATCGGTGATGCGATTGATTTCGATCCCGGGCGAAATCTCAACCCAGAGCGACGCGTCGCCGGGAAGGGGTAGGAAGCCGCGTGCCACCGTCCCCAGAAATCCCGCATGCTGAAGTTGTAGACTGTCGAGGTAAATGTAGGTTCGCAGGTCAACTGCCATAAGGTTGTTCCTTTCCATCGGCCGGGCTGTCCTGTGCCAGGATCGTACGGCCGTCAGGCTGCCCGCGGCTCTCAGGTTGTCCTTGGCGAAGCCCGGGGGTCCCACCGACGATTTTCACACTTGCGCTGGCGCCGATCCGCGAGGCTCCGGCCTCGATCATTCGGCGCGCGTCCTCGGCGGTTTTGATTCCGCCGGCGGCCTTGACGCCGATATTCGGCCCAACCACGCGGCGCATGAGGGCGACGTCCTCCGGCGTGGCACCTCCCGGGCCAAAACCGGTAGAAGTCTTCACGAAATCTGCCCCGGCGATCTTGGACAGTTGGCTCGCCACGACCTTTTCTTCGTCGGTAAGCAAGGCGGCCTCGATGATCACCTTCAAGATTGCGTTGCCCGCATGGCTCGCGCGGGCAACCGAGGCGATGTCCGTTTCGACCAGTTCATAATCCTTCGACTTCACCGCGCCTACGTTGATGACCATATCGATCTCCGTGGCGCCTTCGCGAATCGCCTGCTGTGCTTCGAAAACCTTCACGTCGGTGGGAGTCGCCCCCAATGGGAATCCCACCACGGTACAAACATCTACCTCGCTGCCCTTGAGCAGCTGCGCCGAAAGCTTCACGTAGCTGGGGTTGACACACACCGACGCAAACTTGAATTTGCGCGCCTCGTATGCGAGTTGCGCGATCTCGTCCTGTGTGGCGTCCGGCTTGAGCAGCGTGTGATCGATCAAGCGCGCCATTCGTTCATCGATCGGCGCGATGCCGAGCGTGCTCGCCACGCGGTCGGCGCCTGCATCGACCACGGACCGCATGCCTTCCGCAAAACTTCCGGAAGAGATGTCGTCAGAGCTTCCGTTGGGTCGCTTGGAGCCCTCCTGAACCAGGATCAACACCTGGCGCGTGATCCCTTCGATCATTCGCTCCACGGTCGTTTCGTCCATCGCTACCATCGTTAGCTTCGTCCCCCGCTCATCCGCGGACCGGCACTGCGCTGCGCAGGTACCGATGCTCGATATCGTCAATCTTCTTGACTCGTTTGGCATGGCGACCGCCACCAAATGGCGTATCCAGCCAGGTCTTCAGGATGGATTTCGCCAGCCCGTTTCCGATCAAGCCGGCGCCCAGGGTCAGCAGGTTGGCGTGGTTGTGCTCGCGACTGTTGGCGGCGGTGGCCTGGTCGTAACACATGCTGGCCCTAACTCCCGGGACCTTATTTGCCGCCATACAAGAGCCGATGCCGGCCCCATCGATCATCACTCCCCAATCGACGTTCCCATTGGCGACCATTTGAGCCACTGCAAAGGCATAGTCGGGATAGTCCACGGATTCAGAGCTGTCGGTGCCGCAATCTATGGCCGTATATCCCCACTCCGAAAGGCACCGCTTCAATTTTTCCTTTAACTCATATCCGCCGTGGTCCGCGCCTATGGCAACTTTTCGTTTGCGGGCGGGAGTGCCCGAATTCCGTACCCTTGAGCCGGCTCCCGGATTGCGCGGGTCAAGCGGTTTCTGCGTTCGTAGCTCTACGTTGCGTTCCATTGCGAGCTGCCGCGCCAGCGGAGTAACCAGCGCACCAGGTGGAACGTCGAGGGTTGCATCTCGCTCGGCCGCGGCCACATCCGATTCGGTCACCAGCGATCTGCCCCCTGTGGTTGTCGAACGCGGGGATCTGCCGAGCGTACGGTAGACCACGCGGCGAACCATGCGGCGTATTTGATCCTCACGCACGTTCTCGCTCCCCATGCCCGGCGATGTCTACAATTTCGACCTCAAATCTCGATCGATCGCCCCGGAAGAGGGCGTCGAAGTATTCGAGCGGAGTTCCATCCGATGTATAACTGACACTCTTGAGGCGGATAAGCGGCGAGCCAACATCTATGGCAAGGTGCGCGGCCGCCTCCTCATCTGCCGCGATGGCCTCGATTCGCCTCCAGCCGCGTGCGATGGTTAGGCCACATTGCTCTTCAAGGAATGCGTACAGGGATCCTTCCGCGAGGTCCGCCTTGATCACGTCCCGGCACATCTCATATGGGAGGTGAGATTCGACCAACACGATCGGTTCCTGCTCCACGAAGCGCAAACGAACCAGCTTCACCACCGGGGCCATCGCCTCCAACTTGAGATTCAAGGCTACGTCTGAATCGGCCGGCTGCAGAGTCTGCTCCAGCACCTGTGTTATCACCTGCACCCCGCGGTCCGCCATATCGCCATAAAACCCTTCCAGCGACTGCACCAAGCTTCGACTGCTGATCTTGGGCTGCGATACGAAGGTGCCCTTGCCCCTTTGCCGCACTACGAGCCCCTCGTAAGTCATCTCGTTTAACGCCTGCCGAACCACCGTCCTGCTGACTCCGAATGACTTTCCCAGCTCCGACTCGCTGGGGATGAGTTCGCCGGGGCCCCAGTTTCCCTGCTCGATACCCTCCGTGAGCGTCTCCTTCAACTGAAGGTAATACGGAACGTGCGAGCCGCGGTCGATGGTGGATTGAAGAGCCAATGGTTACCTTTCCTAATGTTACTACTTTATTGTCATCCTAGGATGACATATGCCATGATACAGGATACCGACCTTGTTGTCAATCAAGTCCCTGAATGCGAACTCTAATCACAAGCCGCCCATGAAATGGATTGACGATTATCTCCGGAGCGCCGATCGTTTTCGTACCTCGCAAAGATAACCATGTGGCCCAGGAAATCTGCCCTGTAAGCCGCTTGTAAGCGCTGGGAGAGCCCGCGCCGCCTATACTGGGACGCGAAACCGGGGCCGGGGAAAGAGGGGGTGGAGAACTATCGACGATGATTCAAGCCACACGAGAGGAACGATACTGGCTGCTACGGAACTTCGCGCTCGGCCTGGTTGACCATCTCGGCGCGATCCATCCTCCAATCTGGGTGGAGAACTTACTTAAACACCCCCCCGCGGTCTACACCACCCTGTTCAACACAGTTCGTACTCCAAGCGGAAGCTGGAGCCCGGTTTACGAGCGCCCGATCTACAGAGATGGTCGAACCATACGACCCTGGGAGTTGCCCATCGACGAAAGGCGCTATGCCATCGCGCGCGAGATCCTGATTGCGCTGGGAGGCAGCCGCCATGGGCGCGAGATGGGCCTTCCGGAGATACTCCTGACCCACCTCGAAGAATCGCAGGATTACTTTGCACGGGTGCTCTTGGCGCCGGACCCTCTGATTTCCTCCTACCGGCGACAGGGCCGAGACCTGCGCGGGTTCGCGGAGTCTTTCCTAATTCCCACGCGGATCGCCAGCGAGCGGTGGGACGATCCGATCTTCAACTAGGCTTATTCAACTTGCTAGACTGGCCCGCGATGCGGGTCTTTTTCTTTGTGGAGGTAGAATGGATCTCCACGAAAATCGGGACTCAATTTAAGGAGGAGAACAATGCCAACCAATCTCACGGTTATCTTGGAGGATCGCCCGGGCATGTTGGCTCAGCTTGGCGAAGCGTTAGGTGGGGCCGAAATAAACATCGATGGAGGATGCGCCTTGACCTCTGAGGGCGAGGGTTGGGTCCACATCCTTGTCGAGGACGCGGCCGCGGCGCGCGCCGCACTGGAGGGCGCCGGGATGTCCGTGTCCGGTGAGCGGGAAGTCGTGGTAGTCGACGCAGAAAACCGCGCGGGTGAGCTCGGAGCGACGGCGCGCAAGTTCGCCGAGGCGGGGGTCAATGTCGAGCTGTTCTATGTCTCGGCCGGCATGAAGCTGGTATTTGGGGTCGACGACGCGGAAAAAGCTCGCAGCGCGCTCTAACCTGCGTCCGATCGCTTGAAACCTCCCCCTGGCCGCTTGTGCGGGCCTGTTTGCTCTCTATCGAACATAAGCAGGTGAGCCGCAAGTGAATTCAGGCGCGGGTTTTCTCTCGATGGTTGGTTTGAAAACAGCCGTTCCACGCTGAGCTGAAGAGGAATAAGGACCTGACCCGTAGCCGACATACCCGGTTAACCAGATTCGCGCTCGCTCGTTGTGAACAGGGCGATTTGATTAAGCCGAATTGAAGTAGTTGGGGGGTCCGGTCGAGCTAGTGCTCGATGAATTACGAGCTGGGGGTATTCTGCTGTCGGCGCCAGGGTGCGGTTATGCCCCAGGAGAGATTGTCAGAGATATTTTCCCCCTCCTCAGGCTCGATCGCTTCTTCCTTCCCGATCTTCCGGCGCAAGGCCATGACGCGGCCCTTCTCATCCGTGCCGATGGGTTCCCACCCGTCCGTTAGCAGCGATTGCAGCACCAAGTTGTGCAGGTTTCGAGAGGTTCTTTCCAGCTCTTCAGCTGACATCTTCTTGTCCTTCTGCCACTCGAATTCGCTGGACATGGCGATGGTTTCGGTACCCCCGTGTGTGGTTCTTTCAGCCACAAACAGCAGGCGCATGATGCCTCCGAAACGACCCACCTCGTGGGTAATCTCCCGAATCTGAGCGATTTCAAACATCACATCACTCATTCGCTTGGACCCCGCGGTCCCTGAGGCTGCCATCCTCTCACTCCAGGGGGCGTTAAGCACCTTGCGTTTTAGTTCCAGTTTACCCACCTTTTGCGCCCTATGAAAAATATTACTTGAGGCGGAGCCTGATATCTGTGGTACGGACTTCCTGATCGGTCTCAAGACCGCTCTAAAAGGCAGAATGTCATGCGGTAGGAATTACGATCGTCAGGCAGGTGTGTTTCGTTGGAAACGGTTGTCCAATCTATCTCCTCGTACTCTGGAAAGTACGTGTCCGCCTCTACCTGGCCGTGCACAATCGTAAGGTACATCCGATCCACAAGCCCCCGATCGAGCGCCTCCTGGTAGACCTGCGCCCCTCCGGCGATAAAGGTCTCCGTTTCCTGTTTGTCTCGGGCTGCGATTTGCTGGGCCTCTTCCAGGGAGCTCGCGACCGCGTCGCCAAATTCGGGCGCGTGAGGATCCCGACTTAGAACGATCACGCGCCGCCCCGGCAGCCCTCGGTCAGCGATCGGCTCCCAGGTAACGCGCCCGATAATTACCGCGTGTCCCATGGTGAGCTCGCGGAAGCGAGCCATATCCGCCGGAAGGCGCCAGGGCAATCCTCCGCGCAGGCCGATGCCCCGGTTGCCCTCTGCCATGGCCGCGATAATCGAAACAATCACACGGAAATGGCGGCTTGAATGTGGGGGTGGGGTTCGTAGCCGGTCAGAGAGAAATCCGTGTAGTCATAATCGAACAGCGAGCGGACATCGGGGTCGAGCTCAAGACGGGGTAGCGGCCGCGGCTCACGTTGGAGCTGCATGCTGGCCTGCTCCAGATGATTCTTATAAAGGTGGGCGTCTCCGAGGGTGTGAATGAATTCGCCCGGGTCCAATTGAGTAGCCTGCGCCATCATCTGTGTAAGCATCGCATAGGAGGCGATGTTAAAAGGAACACCCAGAAAGATATCGCCCGAGCGTTGGTATAGCTGGCAGGATAACTTGCCGTTTTGTACATAGAATTGAAACATCGCGTGACAAGGAGGCAGCGCCATCTGGTCTACTTGTGCCGGGTTCCAGGCGCTGACCACCAGCCGGCGCGAATCGGGATTGCGCTGGATTTCCTCCACCACCCGCGAGATCTGATCGGTCGTGTCTCCATCCGGGCCGCTCCAGGTTCGCCACTGCGCCCCATAGATCGGTCCGAGTTCGCCCTCTGCGTCGGCCCACTCGTCCCAGATCGTCACGCCGTTTTCGTTCAGGTACCGAACGTTCGTGTCTCCGTTCAGCATCCAGAGCAGCTCGTAGATGATGGACTTCAGATGCAGCTTCTTGGTGGTTAGGAGTGGATATCCATCCGCAAGGTCGAAGCGCATCTGGTATCCGAAAGTGGAAAGAGTCCCGGTGCCGGTGCGATCATTCTTTTCTACACCGTTTTCCAACACGTAACGCAGTAGATCCAGATACTGTTGCATCGATTTCTCCGGCGTCTCATTATGAGCCGCGGATCCTGCCCCGCCATTTCTGGTTGCTCCTCAGCACGTTATCGAAGTGCATTTGCGGAGAGTCTTGTGCTGGACCGTCCTGAGGGTGGAGTCTAGCATAAGAGCTAGTCCCGTCGACCGCCGCGGTCCGGTCTGTGGGATGCAGGACTATAATGGAAGTCCCCTGCTACCCCACTCGGGGTCCTGAAAGTCCTCTGGGCCGACCGGCGGTCATCAGACGCACGAATGCAACCTCCCATGCGCGGAGGTGGTTGCTGCCTTAAATCGATTCGCAAACAGTCGATGCAGCGATCACCTGCCTGTTGCGGATTCCTGAGGGATTCGAATGGCTGCTGAGATTACCGGGTGAGGCTGTTCTGGGTCGGCTTGATCTGGCTTGCTGGAATCGCCTTGGGGCGATTTCTGAATCTTCCAGCCGGCTCTCTGTTGATTGCGAGCGGCCTGGGTCTACTCCTGGCTGTTGTCGGCGAGAACCGTTTGCGCTGGCTCGGAGTGGGTGTCGCCGTGCTCTTCCTGGGTGCCTGGCGTCTGGCGGTCGCGGTCCCCGAATTCGACCCCTCGCATGTGTCAGCTCACAACGATACCTTCCAAATTGTGACCCTGATCGGTCTGGTCACTGATTTTCCGGACGTCAGAGACGAATACATCGGCCTGCGCGTTGCCAGTGACAGCCTCCGTTACTCGGATTCGGGTGGGACGCAAGAAATCACCGGTAACGTGCTCGTGCGCGCCGACCGGTTTGGTTCATTCGCCTATGGCGACCGCGTGGAGGCCCTGGGAATTCTCGAGACTCCGCCTGAATTCCAGGACTTCTCCTATCGGGACTACCTCGCTCGCCAGGACATCTTCAGCCTGATGTCGAATGCCTCGGTGACCACGGTTGCAACTCGAGAGGGAAATCCAGTCGTCCACATTCTCTTCAGCATACGGCAACGCGCACTGGAAACCTTATATTTGATCTTTCCAGATCCCGAAGCTTCGCTCCTGGCCGGAATTCTGCTCGGCATCGAGAGCGGCATCAGCTCCGAGGTGCGCCAGGCCTTCAACGACACAAGCACCACTCACATCATCGCCATTTCGGGATTCAACATCACTATTTTGGCCGCGCTTGTCATCTCGCTCGCGGGACGAACCCTGGGGATGCGAAGAGGCTCGATCGTCGCGGCGGTCGCCATCGCGTTGTACACGATTCTAGTTGGGGCCGACGCCTCGGTGGTGAGGGCGGCGCTTATGGGGGGTCTGGCTCTTACCGCGCGCTTCCTCGGCCGCGCGACGTTGGCACTGGCCTCGCTATCTGCTACGGCGATCGTGATGACGATAGCCAGCCCCTACGTCCTCTGGGATGTTGGATTTCAACTGTCATTCGCGGCTACGCTCGGTCTCGTTCTCTATGCCGAGCCGATCAAAGAATGGTTCGTCCGGTTTGCTTCTCGCTGGATTCAAACCAAACAAGCCGTGCGGCTCTCCGGACCGGTTGGTGAGTTCATCCTATTCACCTTCGCGGCCCAGATCACAACCCTTCCGCTGATGGCCTACCACTTCCAGCGACTCTCGCTTGTATCCTTTATCGCCAATCCGATTGTTCTTCCCGCGCAACCACCGCTCATGATTTTGGGTGGAATGGCCATGCTGGCAGGAATGATTTGGCTTCCCCTCGGACAGCTCATGGCGTGGTTGGCCTGGCCGTTTCCAGCGTTCACCATTCGGGCGGTGGATCTACTTGCCAAAGTGCCAACGGCCGCAATCGATCTGGGTCCGGTCAGCTTCCCGGCGCTGATTGCGATGTACGCCCTGCTGTTTGGTGTAACCATCTGGGCCATGCTGCCGCGCGAACGGAGGCCCGCACTACCCGCTCCATCCCTCCTGGCAACAGCGGTCGCACTGTTGGTGGTCGCCTTCCTCACCTGGAAGGCCGTGGCAGACCGCCCGGACGGCCGCCTTCACCTGACAACCTTCGAATCGGGAGGCACGCTCATCGAAACAGCGGAGGGTCGCTTCATCCTGATCGGCGGCGGCGACTCTGCGACCGCTCTGTCGAATTCGCTCGGGAGAAAATTGCCACTATTCCATCGGCGCCTTGATTGGTTGGTGCTGCCCGATCGCCAGATCTCCGGCCTGGCTGGTGTTCCGGCCGGAATTGAGATTGGCGCATTGATGCTTACAGCTGATCAGCTTGACCGCGTGCCGGCTGCCCTGATCCAGGCTCTGCAGGCAGGGGGAACCGAATTGATCAGAGCCCAGAGGGGCATGGCTCTCGAACTGGGAGATGGAGCTCGCCTGGAGCTGATCGGCGATGAGAAGGGCGATCTTACTTTCTTATTGACTTCAGGCAGGGCGCGGATCGCGCTTCTACCGCGGACCCAATCTCCCCTGGCTCCCATCCGCTCTGCACTGACTGGCATCA
Source organism: Chloroflexota bacterium (assembly GCA_022561385.1). Classification (GTDB taxonomy): domain Bacteria; phylum Chloroflexota; class Anaerolineae; order Anaerolineales; family E44-bin32; genus JADFRG01. The sequence goes on along the minus strand of JADFRG010000005.1, from coordinate 3,624 downwards.
TTTTCTCGGGCGGCTCCTCAGTTAGCTTGTTGCAAGATTTAGATGTCACGGTCGCCGTCATTGCCGGGTCGAATCCACTTCCTTTTAGCAGCGCGCGAGCCAACCTGCTCGCCACCGAGGATCGGGGCTGGATCGAGTTGGTCACGGATGGCGAGCAGCTCTGGGTCTGGACTCAGCGTTCCGGTCCCTGAAACTCGGCACCGGGCGGCCCTATCTGGGCTTCGTCGGACGCCGTCCAAGTCGAATTCGGGACCTCCTTGGGCCAGCAGCTGTCTGCTGCGAGGCTCAGTACATCTCATGGGGAAAATTCCCCTCCCCGCGCCGTGCCTCTGCTAGCACATAAGTTAGATCCTTCTGGGCCAGACAAAGGTCGTACAACTCCCCCGCAACCTGTATGGCGACTGAAAGGTCGTCGCTCAGACCCCGTACTGTAATATGACTCGTGAGACCTAGGACCATCCGCGAATCCCCCTGGCTGCGGTCTAGCACCGTGGAGTAAGTGGGGATTTTGCCGAGGTTCTGACAACTTATGCGGTCAAACGGAAAAGAAAAGATCCGGCAACTTTCAGGGCGTGTGCTCGTTGCTGATGACGACTCACAATTCCGCCAGCTGCTCGTGCGGCGCGCGGAAAAGATGGGCCTCTCGGTCCTGGAAGTTGAGGATGGCAATGAAGCGATGGAAGCCCTGGAGGGGGAACGTTTCGACTTAATTATTTCCGACCTCTACATGCCTGGTCATTCGGGTCTGGAAGTGATTCGGAAGGCCCAGGAGAAGGACCCCGATATCCACGCCATTATCCTGACCGCCAGCGCAACCGTCGAAACTGCCCTCGAAGCCCTGCGTTCAGGCGTTTACGACTATTTAACGAAACCATTGGAATCGTTGGCCGATTTCGAGATCACAGTCGCCCGCGCGCTCGATCACGCCAATCTGATGCGGGAGAACGATCGGCTGTTTAGAGAAGTGCAGCGATTGGCAGTTACCGACGGTCTTACGGGTTTGTTTAATCGACACAAGTTGGACGAAGCCCTGGCTAACGAATTTGAGCGAGCGCGTCGGTACAAGCGGCCGCTTTCAATAGTCATGATCGATATGGACGGCCTCAAAACGATCAATGACACCTATGGACATCCAGCGGGTGACGCAGCGCTCAAAATGGTTGCCGATGTGATCCGCAGCCAGATCCGGCGCGTGGACATGCCGGGCAGATTTGGAGGCGACGAATTCGTCGTAATCCTGCCCGAAGTCGAGCTTGAGCTTGCGGCCAAGATCGCGGAACGCATCTGCGACAAGATCCGACCGTCCGAAAAACACGAAGACATGTTTTCGGTCAGCGGCGGTGTAGCCCAGCTGGGCGACGAGCATGCTTCCGCCGAGGATTTTCTGCGCGCCGTGGACCAGGCGCTCTACCGCGCGAAGCGCGCGGGCGGGCGACAAATCGTGATGCAGGTTCCAGACGACACGCCAGTCGAGGTGTTGGAGAGAAGTTGATGGTCGAGTTCAAGGGGTTCCAGTCAGGATGGCGTGGGGTAGAGACGTGGACATAACCAGCTCTGCATTCGAACGAAGTTCGGGAGATTCCCAGGACTTTGGGAAGAAACCGGTCCCGACCCTCAACAGGCTGATCGGCGTTTTCGCAAGCCTTCGCGCAAAGCTGATCATCCCGTATGTCATCCTTACTCTGCTGATCGCAATGGTCGGCGTCTATGTGATCACGCGACTGGTGACCTCCTCCCTGTCCGAGAGATTTACCAATCAGCTGTTAGAGGCGAGCCGAGTGGCAGGTGATGGGATCGTGCGTAAGGAGAGAACCCATCTGGAAGATCTGCGCCTGATGGCTTTCACCGAAGGCGTCCCGGAGGCTTTGGTTGCCCGCGATCCTCAGGCACTCCAGGATCTGTTATTTCCGATCGTCCTCAACAGTGGGATCCAGGCCACAACGGTGGTCGACTTGACAGGCACCGAGATCATCACGCTCGCGCGACACCCTTCCTCGGCCGAATACATCATCTCTGAGGGAGGCGACTTCTCGCAGTTCAAGATCGTTTCTGACATATTGAAAAACGATCAGGATGGCATCGGCGATAAGTACGCCGGCCTGCTGGTCACCTCATTCGGGCCCTACCTGTTCACCAGCGCCCCTGTTCGCGATGCGAATGGCGAACTGCTGGGTGTGCTGCTCGCAGGCACCAGTCTCGATACGTTGTTGTCCGATATGAAGAATCAATCGCTTGCGGATGTCATTCTGCTCGACAACGACGGGTCATTGGTTTCGACCACTTTCGTGGAGCCCGAAACTGGATTCGGTCCGGTGGAGATCAACCCGGGTCTGATCAACGAAACGAAGCAGTCCGTGACGCTGGACTTTGATCTGTATGGGCGAGACTACAAGTCGACCTACGCGCCGCTGGTTATTCGTTCGAACGAGACCGGCATTCTCGGCGTTGCTCTGCCCAGCAATTTCATCTTAACCACCATGGCCACCAGCCGCACCACATTCAGTCTCATATTCTCGGCCGGTACGCTCGCAACCATCGTGGTTGGCTACCTGTTGGCACAATCTATAGCCAAACCCATCCTTCGGCTGCGTTCCGTCTCCCAGGCCGTTGCGGCCGGCGACTTGAATCAAAACACCGGTCTTCGGGGCACGGACGAGATCGGCGAACTGGCAGGTGCGTTCGACATCATGACCCTCCGGCTCCGCGATCGCACAGCCGAGGCCGCGCGCCTTTATGACGAGACGCTGCTCCGCAATAAGGAATTGGCGGAAATTAATGCCCGGCTGCAGACCGCCCAAGCCCAACTCATCCAGTCTGAGAAACTGGCCTCAGTGGGTCAGCTCACCGCAGGCATCGTACACGAAGTAAAGAATCCGTTGGCGGTGATCAAGGGACTGGCAGAGGAACTCAGCGAAGAGTTCTCGGTCGATCCTTCCATGAAAGACCAGTTGGCGACGATTCGAGAGAGCGCCACCAAGGCCAGCACGATTGTCACCGACCTGCTGAAGTTCGCCCGTCAGTCCACTCCCGAGTTGGAGCGGCGAGACCTGCGGGAGACGGTCGAGGCGAGTCTGCGGCTGACCGAGTATCTGGCGCGCAAGGGTAAGGTCGAAGTCAAAGTCGATATGCCGCCAAGTCCGGTGCTGATTTGGTACGACGCGCAGCAGATTGAGCAGGTACTGATCAATCTGATTGGCAATGCCATTCAGGCCATGAAAAATGGCGGCACGGTCCGCATCAACTTGAGCGAGGCCGAAAGCTCGATTGCCTTGTCCGTTCAAGACAACGGAGTTGGCATACCTGAAAAGAATCTCAAGCGAATTTTCGATCCCTTCTTCACGACCAAGCCCGAAGGCGAAGGAACCGGTCTGGGGCTGTCGGTGAGCTTCGGCATCATCACGCGCCATCGCGGTCAGATCAGCGTGGACAGCAAGCCAGGCCTCGGAACGACCTTCACGATTCTGTTGCCCATTGACCAAGAGCAAGATGCGGGCATTGATGAGCCCCAGGACGAGCCCGATCCGCTAAGAGAAGCGGAGCAGGCACTTGAAGCCGTCTGATCGAGATGTTGGTTCGGGTCCGGGTGGGCTGGGCCCAGTATGGACGGTGAGCGTAACTTAGGGG
>JADFRG010000051.1 GCA_022561385.1 Chloroflexota bacterium | reverse complement strand
GCCACCTGTAAATGTACGGATATCGCCGATCCCAGCCCGGGCGACCCGGAGCGCGCGCGTCAGGTGCTTGGCGATGCGTCGGCAAGGGGTTTTGGCGATCCTTGGCTCGAAGAGTTCATCGGATGGACCTACCTAGACCTAGGGGACTGCGAGACGGCGATCGAGCATTTCGAGCGCGCGTTATCCATTGATCCTTCTATCGAAAGCGCCGAAGAAGGAATTCGAGAATGTGGTGGATAGCGCTTCGGGACGGCGTTGGCTATCGTTGATTCGCGGAGGCTTATATATATCTCGGTGGAAAAATTGAGCGACGTGAACGAGGTCGCGACTTATTTATGGGGCGCACGCGTCAGCTGTCCTGGGCGAGATTCCTGACCGGCAACGACGCAGGCGAACTGCGTTCGTCAAAGCGCCACAGCCCCGCCTCCTGGGCTTGATCCATCGCCGTCTTGAACTCGCTGCCGTCGAGCCCACGGTCGATCTCTTCGAACTTTTCCGAATTTACACGTCCCGCCGGGTAGTATTGTTGCATGATATTAACGTAGGTGTCGCACGAGACTTCACGTGCCAGAAAGCTCATGATCTCGCGGGTGCCCGCGATCTCCCCTGGCATCACCAGGTGACGAACCAAAACCCCACGCCTCGCTAACCCTCGCTCATCAAACTTGAGCGGACCGACCTGCCGATGCATCTCTTGTATGGCTCTGCCGGCCACAGCGGCATAGTCTTTGGCGAGCAGATATCGTAGAGATAATCGTTCATCCCAAAACTTGAAATCCGGCATGTAGATATCTACGATGCCATCCAACAGGCCCAGGCTGTCCATTGAGTCGTAGGCGGAGGTGTTGTACACCAGGGGCAGGCGTAGGCCGGCTTCGACCGCCAACGGCAGCGCCTCAAGGATCTGCGGTACGACGTGCTCCGGGGTCACGAAGTTGATGTTGTGGCATCCCATACCCTGCAGCTCCAGCATCATGTCTGCCAGCCGTTCCGGCTCTGTCTCTTCGCCCTCGCCGGCCTGGCTGATGTCGTAGTTCTGACAGAAAACGCAGCGCAGGTTGCACATCGAGAAGAAGATCGTGCCGCTGCCGTGCCAGCCGCGCAGACAATCCTCCTCTCCGAAATGTGCAAAGTGGCTGCTCACACGAGCATAGCGGCCCGTCTTGCAGGCCGCGGTCTTATCTGCCATGCGATCCACTCCGCAGTCGCGGGGGCAGACGAGGCAGTGGCTTAACCTTTCCAGGCCCGCCGCCGCCCGTCGGCGGAGCTCGCCGGTTCGATGGAGCGCCAGATAGGCCGGCTCGGACTCCGTCTGCGAGATGAAGAATCGGTCTGAAGTGGCCATTGAAGCTATTCTACACGGGGGTCTATCGCTCGGTATTGGCAGGCTCCTTGCACTCAATAAAACGAGATGCAGGGGAATGTAGACCATACGCAGCCCATGCGGGTGAGTGCGACCCGTAACCGCCCCGCGGCTCGCTTCCGCGCACGAAAAATCCGTTCCGGTTCGCCCAACGCCCGAACAACACGCTCCAGGGTGGTATGGATGGCGGCTGTCGCTGCTATCTTCTTATCGCTGCCCGTGGTCCTTCTAGTCGGTGCCTACGGCTGGCTGCGCCTGTCGCAAACTGTTGCCCCGGGTGTGACCGTCGGCGAGATCCCGGTGGGCGGCATGCGCCTCGCGCGGGCTACCGAATTGCTCGACCGGGCCTGGAATCAAGAGTTGATGTTAGCCGCGGTCGATACTGGAGATGCAGGGCGAACCTGGATGGTCAGTCCGGCCCAATTTGGCCTGACAGTTGATGCAGCCGGCAGCGCACAAAGAGCTTACGCGTACGCCCGGCAGGGCAGCCTGCCGTCCTCAATCCTGGAAATGGTGGCCGCGCTATCCGATGGCTGGGAGGTGGAGCCGATCATTACCTACGATCCGGAGGCGGCCCGGGTGGGTCTCGAATCGCTCTCCCAATCCGCGTATATCCCCACCGCCGACGCAAAGCTGGGTCTGGCCGCGGGGGAGGTCTCGGCTACTCCGGCCCAATGGGGCAGGCAGCTGGACATCGAGTCGAGCCTCGCACTGCTCTCCGCCGATCCGGAGGCGATCCTGCTCCGGTACGGGTTCATTCCATTAGTCACCATCCCGATCCAGCCTGCGATAGCGGATGTCGCCCAGGCTGCGAATGAGGCCGAGCGGCTGCTTTCCGCTCGCCCAACGTTGAAGGCCTATGATCCGGTAGCAGACGAGTGGTTGGAATTCACGCCCACACGAGAGCAGGCCAGTGCGTGGTTAAGCATCCAGCGCGATGGTTCCGGATTGAGGGTGGTGATAGAGGAGGAAGCCATGGGACCGTACCTGGCCGGCCTGCAAACCTCCATCGGCGAAGAACGCGCACTGGATCCGGTGGCCGCATCTGCGGCGCTGCTGGCAGGCTTGCGTGATGAGCAGGCGGAGACGCTTCAGGTGAGGTACCGGCCCCGATACTACGTCGTGAGGCCGGAGGACTCACTGATCTCTATCAGCTTCCAGGTCGGGATCCCCTATTGGCGGTGGCTCGAGGAGAATCCCGAAGTCAAAGCGCGCGGGCTCAGGGTGGGTGAATCGCTCAATATTCCTCCCCGGGACGCCATGTTGGAATTGCCGGCGGTGGAAGGCAAACGGATCGTGATCAGCATCTCGGAGCAGCGCATGTGGATTCAGGAGCAGGGGGAGGTCATTCGTGAGCACCTTATAAGCACCGGCCTCTCTAATTCTCCGACCCTTCCGGGTATCTACCAGGTCAGGTCTCGCACGCTCGACGCCTACCTCTCGAGCTGGGACCTGAATATGCCGCTTTTCCTGGGTATCTACTACGACACACCCAACCTGCGAAGTGGGATCCACGGACCACCGCAGCTTTCAGATGGAAGCCGCCTGTGGGAGGACGCGCTGGGAAATCCGGCCTCCTACGGCACCGTGATCCTGGATTTGGAGGCCGCCGAACAGCTCTTTAATTGGGCGGAAGAGGGGGTCGTGGTGGAGATCCGCGCCTGACTCCTACGAATTTCGAAGCTCTACCAGCGTGATCTCGCCTGTCTCCAAATCGAGGATGGAATACGATCGCGACTCGAACTGCAGGCCGCCAAGCGCTCCGGGATTGAAGATGCGCGTGGGGCCTCGCATTTCATCTAGACGGCGATGGGTGTGGCCGTGGAACACGAAGCGGTGTTTGCCGGCCTCGATCAGACGGCGAAGTTCGTTACCGTTGTCGCCGTGGGTTACGCCAATTGAGACGCCCCCGATATCCCCTTCGTAAGTGGGCAAAACAATACTGTGTGGGTTGAGATCTCTCAAGGTGCGGTAGATTTCGGGCAGATCCTGGTCCATGTTGCCGTCCACATAGACCACTTCAAACCCTTCGAGACACCGGGCAGTATCGGCGGACGTCAAGTCGCCGCAGTGGATGATCTGGGTGATGCCTTCGGCGCGATAGGCATCCAGCGCCGACTCGAGGTTGGCCACGTCCTCGTGGGTATCGGAGAGGACTCCTAGCTTCACGTTAAGCTCCCTTTTGACCTAAAGTTGTGACTGGCCCGCATGTTTGATGGTTCAAGGCTCGAGGTCGAGCGGGGGCGCTGCGCCGCAGGATCCGAGCTCGAACAGTCCTTCCTCGTCTGCCAAACGATCACGCCAGGCAATAACGCTGAAGCGTAGAGGCGCGGAGCCTTCCGGATCTGAGACGGAATTATCTTCGCCGGAGATCCCTGGCGATAATCCTGGCCGCGTTTCGCCCGGGGAGGCCGGTGACGCCTCCTCCGGGATGGGCACCCGCGCCGCAGAAGTACAGACCCTCTACCGGCGATCGATAGCGACCGAATCCAGGGATCGGGCGCATGGTCAGCAGTTGATCGAGCGCCATCTGCCCGTGGTAGATGCTGCCCTCGGGGAGGCCGTATTCACGTTCGTAGTCCAGCGGAGTTATGACCTGTCGGTGCAGGATCAAATCAGGCAGATCGGTCGCGTACCGGGCAATGGTAGATACGACATGGTCGCCGAACGCCTCGCGCTCTTTGTCCCAGTCGCGCTGCTCCAGCTGGTACGGGGCATAACGTACGGTCACCGAAAGCACATGTTTTCCTTCTGGCGCACGCGTGTCGTCCAACAAGGTCGGGATCGACATGTCCAGATAAGGCGCGCGCGACCATCTCCGATACTTAGCATCATCGTAGGCGCGTTCTAGATATTCGGTGCTCGGGCTGATGAGAATTCGACCGGTAAGTTCGCGGACGTCCTGCACCCCTTCAAATTTCGGAAGTCCGTCCAGCGCGAGGTTGACCTTGGCCGTGCTGCCGCGGAATCGAATGTTACGCACGCGCCGCATCACACGCAGCTCAAGATCCTGGGCCCCTACTAGATCGAGCAGAGTATGCCGCGGGTCCGCGCTGGAAGCGATCGCCCTGCAGCGGATCTTCTGGCCGTTTGACAGCACGACCCCATGCGCCCGATAGTCACTTATCAGGATCTTTTCGACGCGTTCGCCGGTCTGGATTTCTGCACCTCGCTCCGTCGCTGCGTTAACAAGTGCCGCGGCGAGCGCCCCCGTTCCGCCCCGTGGGTACCGAACCGGGGCAGGGAAGCCATTGGTGGCTTGATAGAGCAGCATAAGGCCCGTGCCGGACGCTTTTGGCCCTTGCATGGTTCCTTCCACCCCACTTGAAGCGAGGGTTCCCTTTAACAACGGGCTCTCGAACCACTCGTCCAGGAGCTGCTCGGCGGAGATCGGAATCGTGCGTAGAAATTCCGTCACTGCCCTTCGACCTCGGCCTCGGAGCCGGAGGGCCAGGCGCAACCAGGGGACCAGCTTCGGTAAATTATTGAATAAACCCTCGGGGGACAGCTCCGGAGGTACCTGGTTCTGCGCTCCGCGAAGAAGCGACGCCTGATCCTCAACCCAGGCAAGAAAATCTCGATAGCGGGAAGCGTCCACGCTCGAGTGGCGCTCGATCTCCTGCTGAGCTGCTTCCGGATCGCGCCAGAGGCGGAGGATTTTCCCTTCAGCCAGGCCGAGTGCGCCCATCGGGCTCTCTATTAACTCCAACCCGTGCTCTTCGAGACGGAGCTCGCGCTGGATCTCAGCGCGAAACAGACCCGCGTGGCTGGCGCCGATGTCGAACCGGTAGCCAGGGAAAATCTCCTCCGTGGCGGCCGCGCCTCCAACTACCTTGCGTGCCTCTACCACCAGCACCCGTCGACCCGCGCGGGCTAGATATGCGGCCGTCACAAGCCCATTGTGGCCTGCGCCGATCACAACCACGTCGTACTCCGATTTCATGAGCCGCAGGCCCGAGTCTGGGATCTTAGCGCGCCAGGTGGGCCGTGCCTCATCCATGTTCCCAAATCTCGACAGATATCGCGATCGAGATTTCGACAATTCCCTTGATAACCAGCCGAGGGGCGCAGATCTCGTAATCCGATTCTAGAGACTTCCGGAATTAGACGGTCGCGGGGGCCTGGGCTCACAATCCTAGGTCCCTCAGAATCTCGAGCGCTGCCAGCCTGCCGGGAGCCCCGGTGATGCCGCCGCCGGGATGCGTTCCGGATCCGCATTGATAGTAGCCGCGGATCGGAGTGCGGTAGTTCGCGTAGCCGGCTGCCGGGCGTAGAAAGAACAGCTGCGAAAGGTCGAGTTCCCCCTGAAAGATGTTGCCTTCCGAGAGGCCCGTAATACGCTCGATATCTAGTGGGGTCAGAACCTGGCGGTGCAGTAGGATGTCTTTGAGATTAGGAATGTATTCTGAAAGCGTGTCGATGACGGCGTCACCAAACTCCTCGCGCCGGGTCTCCCAATCGCCCTCTGCCAGTTCGTAAGGCGCATACTGCACGAAGCAGGACATCACGTGTTTGCCGGGCGGGGCCATATCCGGATCGATCATGGAAGGGATGACGATATCGATAAAAGGGCGATGCGAAAACTCGCCATACTTCGCCTGGTCGTAGGCGCGCTCCAGATAGTCGATGCTGGGGCTGATCGAGATCGCGCCGCGCAAATGTGGTCCGTTGCCGGGCCAGCAAGTGAACTCCGGCGCGGCGTCCAGGGCTAAATTGACCTTGCCGGAGGAGCCTCGAAATCGGAAACGCTGGATGTCGGCCACGAACTCGGAGGGCAGCAGATCGGCAGGTACGAGATCCAAAAAAGTTCGTCTCGGATCCAGGCTCGACACGACTCGCTTGGCGTTCAGTTCGGTCCCATCTTCGAGCGCTACTCCGGTAGCCTTATTTCCGCGGGTGACAACAGCCACCACCGGCGAATCGGTCCGGATCTCTGCCCCGAAGGATCGGGCGGAGCTGGCAATTGCCTCCGCCAGGCCGCCCGTGCCGCCCTTAGCAAATCCCCAGGCCCGATAAACACCGTCGATCTCGCCCATATAGTGATGCAAAAGCACGTACGCCGTACCGGGCGATCGAGGGCCCATGAAGGTTCCGATGATTCCGCTGGCCGCCATCGTCGCCTTAAGCGGCTCCGTATCAAACCACTCGTCCAGGAAATCAGCCGAGCTCATGGTCATCAACTTGATGAGAGTGTGCAGGTTGTCCTCGCCGATGCCCAGGAAGTGCGAACCTAGATCGGCAAGCCGTTTGAGTTCGCGCGGATCTAATGAACTGGGGTCGGAGGGGACCATGCGCAGAATGGGCTTGATGGCCTTGGCCATGAAGTACATCGCGTGGCCGTATTCTTCATAGGCCTCGGCATCATGGGGGGAGTGACGGCCGATTTCTCGCAACGTGTGATAGTGGTCGTCGTCGCGATATAGGTAGTCGCCGTTTGGAAGGGGGGTAAGCGTGCTGGGCAGGGGGAGCAGAGTTAATCCGTGCCGCGGCAGTTCAAGGTCCTGAATGATCTCAGGGCGCAGGATGCTGACCACGTAAGAGAACACCGAATACTTATATCCAGGGAAAAGCTCTTCGGTAACGGTCGCCCCGCCGACAATCTCCCGCTGTTCAAGCACCAGCACTTTGAGGCCGGCGCGCGCCAGATAAGCCGCGTTGACCAGCCCGTTGTGGCCGGCGCCGATCACGATGACATCGTAGCGGCTTGTCATCTACCCAGATCCGTGAACATCGCCAACGAGAGGGGGCTCAGAGCTCTTTTCCGCAAGCTCATGCGAATTTCGGGCATCAGGAGCGCCTGTTTAATCTCAAGACCGCTTGTGAGGTGGATCGTAAAAGGGTTTGCGCGAAACACGCGCAGGCACGCGCGTGCGTTGATATTCAACCGTCATTTCGAGCTCTACGGTCTGGCCCAGGTCCGCATAACCTCGCTCAAGCGTGGCCAATGCCAGGTAGGTTTTCAACATCGGTGAGAAGGTCATACTCGTGGCCTGACCGATCTGACGTTGGCCGACATAGACCGGGGCCGGGTCGCGTGAGGCGCGACCCGCCACCTGCGGCGCAAGATCGAACGCGGCATACAGGCGATCGAGATCCGACCAGGCGACTTCCAACCCTACCAGCGACCACTCGGACCCGCGCGCGGCCTGGTCAAGCAGCGCACGGCGGCCGACAAACTCACCTGCATCCAATGCAACCGTCCAGCCGAGGCCCAGTTCAAAAGGTGATGATTTCCGGGACTCGGTCAGCGCTTTGAGGCTTGATATATAGTCAACTTCGATGAGCAGCAGGCCGGCCTCAATCCGTGCCACATCGAGCGCGGCTAATCCGGCAGGCAGCAGGCCGTAATCCGCGCCCGCCAACACGATTCGATCCCAGACCTCGAGCGCGTCGGCGGAATCCATCCAGAGTTCGTATCCCAGGTCGCCGGTGTAGCCGGTTCTCGTGATCGTGACCGCCGCCCCGCCGATCTCTCCCTGCGTGAGGTGGTAGTACGGCAGGTCGATGAGACCCTCCGCGCCCCCCAGCTCAAGAAGAATCTTTCTGGCGTTAGGCCCCTGCAGCGCTAAGGCCGCAATGGAATGCGATACATCCACTACCTCCGCCTCGAAACCGGCGCCACAATCCTGAAACCAGCGCAGGCTGGCATCGGCCGCAGTGACGCGGAAGCGATCCTCCGCCAGGCGCCAGACCGTACCATCGTCCACAACTTTGCCATCATCGTCGCACCAGGGACTGTAGAGGATCTGACCGATCCGACAGCGCGTGATATCGCGCGGCACGATGCGATCCACAACTGCCGCCGCTTGCGGACCTACGATGTCGTACTTGAACAGGGGAGAGACGTCGATGAGCGCGGCCGAATTGCGGATAGCGAAGTACTCACGCTCGTGGGTGTGTTGGTAAGTGGCGGCGGACCAGTAGCCCGACCATTCGCGCCACTCTTTAGTCTGGTTCAGTTCGGAAGTGCGGGAGTGGAACGGAGTGGGAATTGGCATGCGGACCTGGAGTGCATCCGCAATTTTACACTTTTGCTATGGGGCAGTATTCTCGACCGGGTCCTCTGAGGAAGAGTTATCTGACGACCGGAGCACTTTGTCACGCACACCCTTCCACACTCCGATCCAGGTCACCTCCGCGTCTAGATCGCCCTCGGCCATCCAGCCCCATTTGCCTTCGAAAGCCACCCTCCACCAGTTTGTGCCGCGGGCGTTCACTCCGTTGAGATTGTTAATGTGGGGCAGCACGATCCCGGGCGTGCTCTTCGGGATGGTGGTGAAGGCCGCGTAGTTGTCCCCCGGGCCCACGCGTATGTCGGCCGACCGTACCGTTCGAACGGTCAGGCCGACTTCGAACTCTGTGGATTTACGCACATGCTCCAACACAACCATGATTAGTCCGTTTGCAACGAGCCGTTCGCGGCCATCGGAAGGCCGATTGACGATTTCCCCGTCGAGCCACATAGCCGAGGATCCGCCGCCGTCCTGATTAATTCCCCATTCGGCGCCCAGGCGGTCGCGGCAGAAGCGGGCAAGTTCGTCGGAGGTCATGCCGATGCTGTAGCCAGGCTGGCGACCATCCACAACTACAAAGTAAACGTATTCGTCGTTGAGACAAACCGCGGTCCGCGGATGGCGAGTGGTAGCGCCCAAGTTGCTGTCGTAGTTGACGATCTCGTTGGCATTCAAGAAGTTGAAGCTGCCGCCGATGCTGGCAAACGCGGAGTCCCATTTCTCGGGAAAACGATCGCGGCAGTCGCGGGAAGTGCTGTCGATAGAGCTCAGAATTCCGATTCGTTCTCCGATGCGGGCCCGCGCGGCCAGCCGCGCGCCGGCCGCGCCACGGGCAGAGATCACCAGGTGATCGAAGGGTATTCGGGTAGAGCCGGCATCTCGAATGCTGCGGATGTAGCCTTTGGCTCGCGAGCCGATGCCTGCCGGCTGCAGCATTTCAACCAGCACTTCCACCCCACCGTTGCCGGTGCGGGTGTTGTAGTCGTATTGGGGAGTATAGATCACGATGTTGTCGCTGTTCTGAGGAACGTTGATGCCACCCAGAACCATCTTCCGGCCGCGATCCAGGAAATACAACCACTGTTCGTCGTCGGGATGCATCACACAGCCGCCAATGAAAGCTTCCCGGTCTCGATTGAAAGCGAATTCAATGCCTCCGCTGTAATCCTCGAAGCGCTTGATGTACCATCCGCCCTGGATCTGCCCAGACTGCGGGACTCCTGTGGACGGGTCGTAGAAAATGCCATTGATCGCGACCGCTACTTTGCCGGTCGCATCCCATCGTGAACCCCAGCCTACGATGGCCTGGTCATATCGCTCCGCCATCCCGCTGACCGTTTCCGTACCCTCATACAACTTGCCCTGCGCCACCGTGCTATCCACGATCACGTTCGGCACACTCCGGTCCATGCGAGCTACGAAGGCTCGGTTAGGACCCGGCAGGACGAACTGTTGAAAGTCGATTCCTTCCGCGACCGGTCCCCATTCCGTTTGAGAATGGACGATATTAGCCGGCCAGATGATGACTAGCCCGGTGATCGTTAGGAGGAATGCTGTACGGAAGCGCATTGGGAGATCCGCGATTGAGTCTATCCGCATTCTAGAGGGGATCGGGTAGTACGAAGGCACTGTGAAAGGTAATTGAAGGGTGGGGATCTTTGCGTTAGGATTAGGCTCCGGCATCCCCATAAAACACGCAAGGCGTTCACGGCGAGAGTGAGAGCGAATTCGAGCCCGACCTGGCGAGTCCTTGGACTCGGCCTATTTACCTTCGCAACCTTGATCTGGTTGCTCTTTCCGATATTATCCGGGGGGGGAGCTGCCGCCAAAATGGCTGATCAGGGCGGGCTCTTTTCGCGGCTGAATCCGAATTACAGTGCTGACAACTTGGGAGAGGTCTTTCGAACGCTGCGACTGACCATCCTGAGGGAGTTGGGCGGGGGGGACAGCATGGAGCAGCTGCTGCGCCCCGTCCCGACCGCCACCTGGCGGGATTTCGCCGGAGCCGCTCCGTACACGGCAACGCCAACAGCTACAGCCACTTCTACGAACACGCCGACGCCGACCTATACTGCAACCCCCACTAATACCGCGACTTATACTCCCAGACCCACGCGCACGCGTACCCCGACGGACAAGCCCGATGATCCGCCACCCCCGCCGCCTCCGACTAAGACGCCAACCATCACCGTGACTCCGTCGATCACGCCTACGCCGTTTGTAGATTCCATCGCACCTTCAATCGTGATCGGCGCGCTGATCGGAAGCAAGACTGGCGCAACCTGCACATTGGAGATCAACTTTGATGTAGTGGATGCGAAGCCCTCAGCTGGCGTAGAAAACAACCAAGTCCACCTCTTTTACGAGTCCCCAATCGGCTCCGGGGAGAAGGAAGCCAGCCTAAGTGGCGGGGGGGATTGGGTACCTGGGGTGCCTGGAGAAAAGTGGGTAGGATTCTACACTTCTCAGATCTCTGGGATAAGCACCGACGATAACTTCAAGTTTGAAGTCAAAGTGACTGACAATGCCAATAATTCGAGCGCACCCAGCGGATTGACCTTCAGCTTTGACCCTGATTGCGCGACCATCGATACCTAAGAAACCAAGAATCGCTGTAAATGCGCCGATTCGGTCGGGCCCAACAAGACAATAATTTGCCAAAAATACTCTGCCTGACCCCCGCTCCGCACGGACCAAGCTGCGCCAATCACTCCGGGCTATTTATCCTGCAAATTTACATCGCATAAGTTGAACATCGGGCCTCACCGCACTTTACGAAAGCGGTAAGCAACTTGTATCTCCAGGGGCGGTTCGGCCGTCTATAGGTCGCAGACCTGGTATGTAACCGCGTCACTACGGTGAAGTCTATTTCCGCGATCGCAACAGCTTCACCGATAATGATGCAGCCGTCACGCTCCCGTGACGCCCTATAGACAACCTGATTGTTATTTCGGCCAAATCATCCGGATTGTTATTGTGTACCTTGGCTGACATGAAAGGTTGGTGGCGTTGTGACGGATGAAATGGGTTATTCCCATGGTGTTGCGGGGGGCTGTTTAGCTTATTTGGAATTGGAGTCATCTTCATCAGGGTCGATCCGAGCGGTTTTGAATCAAGCACGGGAATCTCGCGGGAGGCGCGTAATTCCTCGAGCACGGAGGTGGCGCGATAGGTTGTGTTGATCGTTTGGAACGTTTGATCGGCGCGATCTCATTTGGCTTCGGGACCTGGGGTGCGATTGTGGCATTCGCCTACTTGAAGAAGGGAGATCGGACCGCCTGGCAGGCGATGTGGCTCACGCCGATCATTCTCGGCATCACGGCCGCGGTCTTCTTCATTCGGAAAGCCGCAGGGCTTGGAGGCTTCTACGTGGGTGCGGTATTGATCGAACCTACCGGCCAGGTCTTGTCGTATCCGCTGATATCCACGCCAATTCCAAGTTGGCCGCTTAGCACCAGATGAAGTTCGCTCACGCAGCGGCACCCTCTAGCGGGACCCTTGAAATCCATGAGTGGGGCGGATAATCTCCCAAATCACGCGCGGCGAAAAGACACGCGCCGGGCTGGCATTACTGAAGCTCACACTAATCAGGGTCTCTAGCGCGCTTTGATTGCCAAATCTACGCCCGAAGATACGATCGAGAACCGGTTGGTTGTAATACAAGCCGCGGGCCCAGGTCATGAGCACGAACAGTTTCTGGAACCGCTCGTTTACAAGGCGCACGTAATTGCGGAAGGCGGCAGGGGTCCACGCCTGACCAGTCGACAATACTTCACCGATTACTTTGGCGGCGATTTGGCCCGATTCGAGCGCATAATCGATGCCTTCGCCAGTGAAGGGATTTACCAGGCCGATCGCCTCACCGACAGCGACCACGCCCGGCCGAACCTTAGGCGACCGATGAAAGTCCACGCGCAGCGGGTAGCTTCGAACCGGACCCATCTGTTCAGCCCCGGCCAGCATCTGCCGCATTCGCGGATGTTCGGCAACGAATTTCTCAAAGCCAACTTGTGGCGTAGGGTGCAGCCGACCGTAGTAACCCATGCCGAGATTGGCCGTCGTCGGGGAGGTGGGGAACATCCAACCGTATCCTGGCAGTGAAATATGGTTGAAGTAGAACTCGAGCTCTTGCTCAATACCGCCGACATTCTCGAAATAAGCGCGCGCGGCGAACATTAGCCCCGGCCGTTCGGGCAGCAGGCCGACGGTTTGCAGCAACCTCATAGCCGCCCCGGTCGCTATTACGACCCCCCTGGCGCGCAGCTCACGCACTCGGCCGGCGTGCCTGACCCGGAGACTTACCGAGCCGCCGACCTCCTGCACAACATCTACAACTGCATTCTGCCCCAGAAATTTGGCGCCGGCTTGAACAGCACGCTGTTGAATTGCAAGGTCCAAGATCAGGCGCGGCACCACAAGCGCATAGGACGGCTGCCCGTCCGTACCCGGGACTGGTGTCTCCACCTGATTGCCATTCGGCGCAAAAAAGCGCAGCACGTCTGCCTGCTGCGTGGTTGCCCTCAGGTCGTCAAGCAGACCCATCTGGTCCAGAACGCAGAGCGCGCGGGGGCTTAGAGCGTCGCCGCAGGTCTTATCGCGCGGAAAGTCTGACTTGTCGACCAAGAGCACGTCTATGCCTTGTATCGCTAGAAAATACGCGGTCGCAGATCCGGCTGGCCCGGCGCCAACTACAATCACTTCATGTTGTTCGGTCATAGGGGCCTACAAACATTTGCAACGATGACGTCCACCTGCCTCAAACGATGCCGCGTGTTTGCGGCGGTGGGGGGTGGCGAACTCGATAGTCTCCACCACCTCCCGGTACATGTCGATCTTTGTGGCTTAGAACGTACGAAGCTGGGACAATTTAGGCGGCGCGCATCGCCTTGAGCGGTATCCTTTGGAGGCAAACGGATCACGGCACAGCTATCCTGTCGAATCTCCTCGGCCTCAGAACGAGAAATCCTTGCCGATCAGCCACGTAGACTTCGCTTCGCTACTTACTCGACGACTGGAGTTCGCACCTTGACGAATGTATGTCGAGCAGATGAGCCTTACGCCGTCTCTGGGAGTGCGCCGAACTTCTCATGAATGACCCCCTTGGGAAGCGGCCTCGCAACCAGGTCAACTAACAGATTCAAGATTTTGTCGTGTCCTACCCAAAGATTGGTCAAT
>JADFRG010000050.1 GCA_022561385.1 Chloroflexota bacterium | reverse complement strand
CATCGACTCTGAGATACTGCGGCCAGCATCATGAGGGCTACGAACTTTAACTGACTAACCGCTAGGTCCTTAGTCAATCTTTCTGCGTCTTCCTGATAACTGTCGTAAATCGGGATGTTTTTCCGACGATGACCCAGCCAGTAACGTTGCCCAAATCCGTAGGTCGATGGGTTCGATATGAAACCCAACTCGTCTGCACTTAGCCTGCGCCTTGATTCAGCCAATGTTGTTCGAAGCTTAATGACTTCATTTTTCACTCGCAAAACGCGAACCCCCAACGAGGATATTCGTCGATATAACGTCGATGTTGAATTTGAACGACCATGTAGCTCCATTTGCGCCATGATTTTATCTACGACACCATCCAGACTATTTGGAAAGATGTGGCAGGTGATTCTGCTTCTGTTGTCTTGATCGTCACCGCTTGTCGACTGCCAGGCTGAAAATTCCAAGCTCTGCTGGGAATGGCCCGCGTCAGCTGATACAGCTGTGTCGGGAGAGAATACGAACGGTTGGGTTTTTCGACGAGTCGCGACTGGCCGAAAAGCCTGTTCGAAAAGTTCTCGATCAACCTCTCTGGAATGCCGGTCATCGTTTCTGTTGGCCACTTCTTTTTCACACTCCCGTCGCTACCAAACATAGTGTCGCGTCTATCTGTGACTTTATTGCCCAAAGCCAAATGCTGTCGAGGGGGGTCTGTCAGTCTGTTTCCCACATCGAAACAGCTAGCTGATCGGACTAAATTCATCGTGACGAACCACGGTCCATCAGATCAGCTCGCGGCGCGACTCAACAAGGGATTAGGGATGTCGTACGGTGAGATCAAGTCCATCACACCCATTTTGAGCTGATGGACAGAATCTAATACGTTTTGGAGGCCATCATGGCAACTTTGTTGAACGCCACATGCCCTAGCTGCGACGCTGAATTCGCAGTAGTCGAAGAGTCCACCCAGGACATAGACGAGCTCAACTGCCCACTGTGTCTGACCGAAGTCCCCTTCGATGTCGAAGATGACGGCTTCGCCGAAACCGATGCCCTGGGCCTGGTTCATCATGAAACCGTCGTTGAGCAGGGCATCGTGGAGATAGAACACATTCGGAGCGGCAGTCACAACCTCCACTTGCGTGGAGAGCAGCCCGATGGCCAGTAGGAGCGAAAGCACGAGGCTGGCCATGCGAGTGGCGAGATTGCGCTTCTGCGTGATGATGGCAGTCAATATGGGGATGAGGATTGCGAAGAGCGCCAGCAGCAGCACCGGATCGAGCACCGTCAGGCTGGGTGTCTCGAGATTGGTCGGATCGGCAGCTGAGTCGTACGCCAGATCGAAGCTGCCTCCGTTGTTGGCGGCGTCGACGGTGATGAGCACCCGCAGGAGCTGCGGATCGGCTTGGGTGTAGGTCTGTGCGGCGCCGGAGCCAAGGTTTAGGACCAGTCCATCCACGGTATTGGGATCGATCCTGGTGGAAGCGCTGGTGATCAGCTGCGGGATGGTGCCGTCGGTCTTGGTATGGTAGACGCCGACCGTGATATCTACGGAGGGCAGTAGTTCTTCGGTGCTGAGAGGCGTGGTCGGCTCGGGGGACACATAGAGCCGCACGCGCACATCGTCGAAGAAGAGGTCCTCCAACGATTCACTGGCGTAGATGCCGATCTTCTCATAGGCCTGATTGACGGATTCCCCAATACCGCACGCATTAGCCACGTCGGTCGCATTCACCTGCGCGAACGTGGCAGGCGTGGCCTCTTCCCAGGTGCGGAAGTCCAGGTCTACGTTTGCGCCGTTATCCGTTGCCCGGGCGCGCTGGATCACCCAGGTGTCGGCCGGGAAGGTAAAGGCCGATGAAGCCAAGGTGCAGTTGCCCGAGCGCTTCCAGATGTGGAACTCGCCGACCCCAGTGGTCCGCTGACGGGCACGGTAGCTCTGCGGTTCGCCAGGGTTGTAGCGGTGCGAGAGCGCAACCGAAGGATTGTCATTGGCGCCAGCCGATTGCGACAGGATCCGGGCCTGAAGCTCCGTGTTATAGGCCCCCAAATTGCTGGTGGTGAAGACGTAGTTGTTGCTCACGTTGCGGGCGCGCAGCAATTTGTTGGTCCCATCGGTGGGGTCGACCTGCACCGACCAGTCATCTGTGGGCGTCACTTCGGTCCAGGCGCTCGGCACGCTCCCAATGGTCTCGCTCTCGAAGTCGTCCCAGAACAGGAAGATGTTGCTCTTGTTGGCAGGCGGGCCGGTGGCGCCGGAGTTGCCGTAGTAGATCCAGTAGTTGGTGTCCGTTCCGCTGGCCGCGATGGCGGCCTGGGATTGGATCCAGATGCTGGTGCTTGCGTTATCCCAACTGGAGCCGTCATCCAATGCGCGATCCAGCTGCATAAAGCTGCCGCCGTCCCAGAACACCACCCGGAGATCATCGCCGCTGCTCAGCGCTTTGCCTGCCGCAACCAGCGCCGCATGATTGAAGGTCAGCAGGGTCGAATAACCGGACGGAACGCTGGTGGATCCGGCGGTGACCGTAATCTGCTGCTTATAGCCGTAGGCGGTGTCCCACCAACTGGCGGCGCTCGGTAGCGAATTGAAGTACATCTCGAGCAGGTAATCCCCGGCGACGATGCTGGCGTCGTCACCACCCGTCGGGTAGCTCAAGTCCGTGTACCAGTAAGCGTTTTGGCCGCCAGTGTCGAATGTGAGGCTCGCTGCACTTGAGCCGACGGAGTTATCCATCGTCTCTCCGGCAGGCGCCGGTCCCACCTTGCTCGTATCGTAAAAGTACAGCGAGTCGGGCCCGGCGCTCACAATCCCAACCTGGGTCGAGAGCAGACCAACGGCGAGCATCAGCGAGATGAGCACACTGATCAGACGTGTGGCTATGCGACGGCGCTCGGTAGCCAGGGCCGTGATGATCGGAATAAATATCGCCGCAACGGCCAAAACGAGAGCGGGATCGAGAACGGTGAGACTGGGCGTTTCGAGCCGTGTGAGCTGTGTGGGGGAGTCGTAGTCCAGGATAAAATCGCCGCTCAAATTGATCGAGTCGACGATGACCTCTACTCTCAGCCGCTGCGGGTTGCTCGAACTGAAGTTCGTCGCTGAAACTGTCGAGCCAAGGTTGAAGATGAAGGGATTCGCGGTATTCGGATCGATGGTGGTCGAATTGCTAATGACGAGTTGGGGGTTGCTGCCGTCCGCCTCGGTACTGTGGACGTTGACCGTGATGTCCACCGAGGGAGGGGTTTGCTCGGTTCCGAATGCGATCCCAGGCTCCGGGTTCACATATTCTCGGATGGTCAGCCATTGGCTGCGTAAGAAAGTGACCCAGTTTTGGTCGGTGTAAGGATCGCCCCAGTAGTACCAGAAGTCGTCCCCCCCATCTTCAACGCTGGTCCATGCCACCGTGTCGGTCTGATCGAGAAGCGTACCTCCCTCGCTCCGGATATCGATCCACCAGTCCGTGCCGTCGCCGAAGAACTCGATCCAGTGGTAGACATTCACAGCCCAGTTGTCGAAGCTGGAGAATGTCGAGGTCCACTGGATACCATCCCAATAGATCTGTGTAAGGGTAGTGGCCTCGGTGTAGAACATGTACGCATCGCCGGTATCGGCGTCGTGGGTAATCATGATGCGGCGGCGAGCGTCTTCTGTGGCGGTATCGGTCACGGTGGGTATCGTTGCGTCTTCGACAATCCCGAACAACGTCGACTCGCCGCTCCCACCCTCAAGCCTAATGATGTTCTGGATGGCGATCTGTCGAACAAAGTTCTCGTCCACCAGGATGCCGGCGTCGCTGCCGACTGAGCCGCCTTCGATCAGTGCCTCTCCGAAGATTTCGGAGATGCTTACTGCCCCACTGGTGGAGGGGGTCAGTTCAATAGTCAACGCACCGTCTTCGAAGTCGTCCCCCACAAGGAATACGGTGGCCATCTCCGCCGGCGGTCCGAGCGCAAGCGGATACCCGTAGTAGATCCAGTACTGGTTATCCGAGCTGGTGGCACTGATCAGATCGACGAGCGGGAACCAAATCTTGGTATTCCCGGTGTCCCACCCAGAAAACGGGTCCAGCACCCGATCGAGTTCCGTGAAGGTGAAACCATCATAGTGAACGACCCTAAAATCGTCGCCGGTGAAGTCGGCTTTGCCGCCCGTGACCAAGGCGGCGTGGTCGAAGGTCAGGGAGGCGCTGTATCCGGGGCCGATGCCCTCGGTCCCGGTGCTGACCGTGATCTGCTTACGAAATCCGTAATTCGTATCCCACCAGCCGCTTCCAGGCAGCTGTTGAAAATACATATTGAAGGTGTAAGTCCCCGCGTCGAGCGTCGAATCGTCCGTCCCGGCCGGGTAAGTCAGCGTGGTGTACCAGCGCGCGGATTGCGCCTCCGAATTAAAGGTGGTGCTGGAGGTTGGCCCAGCACCGGTCATGTTGCTCAGGTCCTGGCCGTCGTTGAGCGTATTGGCGTGCAGGTAGAAGGCGTCCGGGGCAGCGGTCACGACCTCTACTTGTGTTGAAAGCAGGGCGATGGCCAGCAGGAGCGAAAGTACGAGGCTGGCCATGCGAGTGGCGAGATTGCGCTTCTGCGTGATGATGGCGGTCAATATGGGGATGAGGATCGCGAAGAGCGCCAGAAGCAGCACTGGATCAAGCACGGTCAGGCTGGGGGTCTCGATGTTGGTTGGATCGGCCGCGATGCCGTAGGCCAGATCGAAGCTGCCTCCGTTGTTGGCGGCGTCGACGGTGATGAGCACCCGCAGGAGCTGCGGATCGGCTTGCGTGTAGGTCTGTGCGGCGCCGGAGCCAAGGTTTATGACCAGTCCATCCACGGTATTGGGATCGATCCTGGTGGAAGCGCTGGTGATCAGCTGCGGGATGGTGCCGTCGGTCTTGGTATGGTAGACGCCGACCGTGATATCTACGGAGGGCAGTAGTTCTTCGGTGCTGAGAGGCGTGGTCGGCTCGGGGGACACATAGAGCCGCACGCGCACATCGTCGAAGAAGAGGTCCTCCAACGATTCACTGGCGTAGATGCCGATCTTCTCATAGGCCTGATTGACGGATTCCCCAATACCGCACGCATTAGCCACGTCGGTCGCATTCACCTGCGCGAACGTGGCAGGCGTGGCCTCTTCCCAGGTGCGGAAGTCCAGGTCTACGTTTGCGCCGTTATCCGTTGCCCGGGCGCGCTGGATCACCCAGGTGTCGGCCGGGAAGGTAAAGGCCGATGAAGCCAAGGTGCAGTTGCCCGAGCGCTTCCAGATGTGGAACTCGCCGACCCCAGTGGTCCGCTGACGGGCACGGTAGCTCTGCGGTTCGCCAGGGTTGTAGCGGTGCGAGAGCGCAACCGAAGGATTGTCATTGGCGCCAGCCGATTGCGACAGGATCCGGGCCTGAAGCTCCGTGTTATAGGCTCCCAAATTGCTGGTGGTGTAGACATAGTTGTTGCTCACGTTGCGGGCGCGCAGCAATTTGTTGGTCCCATCGGTGGGGTCGACCTGCACCGACCAGTCATCTGTGGACGTCACCTCGGTCCAGGCGCTCGGCACGCTCCCAATGGTCTCGCTCTCGAAGTCGTCCCAGAACAGGAAGATGTTGCTCTTGTTGGCAGGCGGGCCGGTGGCGCCGGAGTTGCCGTAGTAGATCCAGTAGTTCGTGTCCGTTCCGCTGGCCGCGATGGAAGCCTGAGTCTGGATCCAGATGTCGGTGGTAGCGCTGTCCCAACTGGAGCCGTCGTCCAATGCGCGATCCAGCTCCACAAAGCTGCCGCCGTTCCAGAACAGCACCCGCAGATCATCGCCGCTGCTCAGGGCCTTCCCGTCGGTCACCAGCTGGGCGTGATCGAAGGTCAGCAGGGTCGAATAACCGGACGGAACGGCGGTGGTCCCGGCGGTGACCGTGATCTGCTGCCGATAACCGTAGGCCGTATCCCACCAGCCGGCGGCGCTCGGGAGCGAACTGAAGTACATCTCGAGCAGGTAATCCCCGGCCGCGCTGCTGGCGTCGTCCCCTCCCGTGGGATAGCTTAGATCCGTGTACCAGTACGCGTTCTGGCCGGCGGTGTCGAAGGTCAGACTTGCCGCGCTCGAGCCGACAGAATCATCCATCGTCTCGCCGGCCGGAGCGGCGCCCGACTTTAGCGTGTCATACAGATATAAGGAGCCAGGGGCCGCACTCACAACTCCCACCTGTGAGGAGAGCAGCGCCAGGGCCAACATCAGCGAGACGATCACACTGATCAGGCGGGCGGCCATGCGACGGCGTTCGGTGGCCAGGAACGCGAAAATGGGGATAAAGATTGCCCCGGCCGCTAGGTTGGGCGCGAACTCGACCCCCGAGATCACTGCGGCCGTGAGGCCAAGGAACAAGAGAACCGCGGCCAGGCCGGCTGCGATGCGCACTCCCGAGCTGAGCCCGAGCAGCTTCTTCCGCACCGGGGCCGGGATGAGTCGAGTGACTTGGGCTACCGACTTTCCACCCAGTCGCCGGCCGATGTCGGTCCCCCCACTGCCTTTCTTCTTCTTCTTCGATTTCTTCTGCTTGGGCAGCAGTCGCTTCATGCGTTTGCCCAGACCGAGCTAGTCCACCATGTCGGTGATGACGCCCGTTTTTTCAGTCCGGTGCCACCCGCCCTCATGAGGCTCGATCAGGCCCTTGAGCGATGCGTAAGCCTGATAAGGCACCATAAGGTAGGTCAGCAGGATGAAGGAGAGCAGGCCTCTCCAATTGCGTCGAACGCCGCGCTCCATGAAGAGCCCCGCCAGGTTCATGAAGACCAGGGACAGCGCGTTAGTGAACACGAGCGCCCAACCTATGGAGGCCGCGAGCATTGGCAGTCGATAACGAAAAACAATTTCCGATAGCAGCCAGAAACCAGTCCCGAGCACGAAGAAAACGGACTGGAGGTAATAAGGCGCGTAGTAGATCCACTCCAGTTTTTCAATGGTCTCAAGATTTGGACTGGTGATGACCCGCAGGAAGTATTTCTTTACGTTGAAGGTGTGTCCTTCGGCCCAACGCATGCGCTGGAGCGCCAGCTGCTTGAAGGTCGCAACAATCTCAGAGGGGGCCTGAATAAATGGGGTGTAAAGGACCTTGTAGCCGCCCAAGTAAAGGCGGATGGTGAGCTCCCAGTCCTCTGTGATGGAGGTTCCCCAGCCATATTGGCGGAGCACATCCGCCCGGATCATGAAGACCGAGCCGGCGATCATCTTCATGGAGCCGAGCAGCTCCTGGCTGGAGCGCTCGATTACGTAGGACCCGGCAAACTCCGTGCGGATGCCACGCGTGATCCAATTTTCGGAGGCGTTCAGGACGTGCCACTGGTAACCCTGCACGACGGCCAGCCGGTCGTCCACCAGCTTGGGGTGCTCATCTTCGCCGTTGTGCCCGTTACCGTTACCGTTACCGTTACCGTTTACCCCGAAAAAGTAGGCCAGGAATTGCTGGAGTATGTCGGGCGGTGGAATGAAATCCGCGTCGAAGACCACGATAAACTCCGCACGAGGATCGGTAACTTCCAGCGCCTTCTGTAGCGCACCCCCCTTGAAGCCGTTCCGATCGTGTCGCCGTGAGATCTTTACTCGGGGGTGGTTGGCCCAGCGCTGATCTAAGATATCGGATGTTTCATCTGAAGAGTCGTCTGCGACGATGACTTCGAAGTTCTCGTAGTCGAAGGAGGTGACGGACTGGAGCAGGCGGTCGACGACCGACTTCTCGTTGTACAGAGGCAAGTGCACGGATATGAAGGGTTTGTAGTGGAATGCGTCGTGGTCATCCCCATTGCGCGGGATTCCCCTCAATCCATTTCCGTTGCCATTGCCATTACCGTTGCCCTTGTGGCGACCGTTGCCGTAGCCGTTCCCTCTGGAGGCGTTGGCAATCAGAATGAGCGCAATGCTCATGTAGTACTTGAGAGCGTACAGGAAGAAGATCCCGCCGAAGAACAGGGCCGCCAACGCAAAGAACTTCAGCACGGAGCTGGTACCCGCGTCGGGGGCCTGCGCAAATAGGTCGAGTAGGAGGAAATCCATGCCGCTAGCCGGAGCCTCTTATCCGCTGATAACATACGAACTTGCGGAAATGCAAGGGGCCTCCGGCTAAGGAGCGGTCAAGAAAATAACTTGCGAAATCTCGGGGAGGTAGCACTGCCACCCATCCCGTGATCCAAACCCGGGAGAGCAGGTAGTTGTTGAGGTGAGGGATGACCAGCAATGTCATGCGGTGAATGCCCGAATGAAAGTCGGCTAAGCGGGCACACTCTCCAACAGATAAACTGTCAGCTCGCCCGAGCCATCATCAATGACTTGAATGGGGAACTTGGAGGCTCCTAGCGCGTTGAACCATTCCGCCGCGCGTTGAGAGAATTCCGCCAGACCTAATCCGGCGATCTTGATTTCCGATTTCCTTCCCACCGGAGCATATGTGCCGTAGCGAAGCAGGAAGCCGAATTGATCTTCATCGAGACCCACGGCTTCGAGCGCGGCGGCCACGAGCGGCAGCGGCGTGAGCCGACTTGGGTCCATGGCGGCTTCCAGATCCCATTCGACGGCTTCGATTTCGGCGCCGACGGGCATGGGGGCGGATTCGACCGGCTCTTTGTCTACTGGCGCTGAAACGGAAGGAGGTTTCAATTCCGGATCGAGACCAGGCTCGGGTTCAAGGATATGCTCCTCTGGAGTCTCTTCGACCGCGGTCGGCAGTTCCATCTCGCGGCCTCCGGCCTCTAGTGCCAAACGCGCGATCCGGTCCACCTGATCGAGCAGCCCCTGCTCAACATGGCTCTCGATGTCCACCTCGCTAGGTGAGTACACGGCCAGATCGCGATCGGGTATGGCCGGCTCGATTTCCAAATGCGACTCCACGAGCCTGCTCGCCTCTGCCCACACATCCGGTCCGAGTGGAAGAAGCGCGGCGCGTTCGGCTTCGGAAATGGTCGGCTCGGTATATAACAATGCCAATGCTCTGCTCTGAAATTCGCCTTCCACATTTGGATTCAGAGGCCCATGCAGGAACCTCTCTTCGGAGATCAAATGAGCTTCCGTCTGAAAGGCCCGCCCTATCGACAGACGCAGGCGCTCTTCAATATTGGAGCGGTCCGCCAGCCTAAGTGGCATAGTTGGGCTCCTTCGCCAAGACCTCTTCGATCAACTGGCGGTATGCTTTCGCCATCCACGAGGAGGGGGCGTGTTGGGTGACTGGCTCGCCAAGTTGAGAGGCTTCATCCGCCTCCGGTGAGGTGGGGATCACAGTCTGGAACATGGCGCCTCGCATGCGCCGCCTGAAGACATCCAGGATGGTGCGGTCGTAGACCGTGCCCAGGTTCACGTTGTTGAGCAGCAGGCCACACATTCCCAGCCCCTCGTTCACGTTCTCCCGAACCAGTCGGATGATTCCAAGCGTATCCATCAGGGCGCCCATGCCGTAGGTCGATCCGTCGACCGGCACGATGACCTGGTGTGCGGCCGCCATGGCGTTGCCGGAGATCAGGCCCAGGCTGGGAGGGCAATCGATGAGAATGAAGTGGAACGGCTTCCACTTAAGGATCTCTTGGAGCCGGTTACTGAGCGATTCGCGGTAGACGACGGAAGTGCCATGTCGCATCTCGAACGTCCGCAAGTTGGGGTCACCCGGAATCACGAAAAGATTTGGGATATGGGTGGAACGGACAAGAGCTCCGAGGTTGCCGTTGGCGCCGATGAGCAGGTCGGACAGGGCCTGCTCCGCAGGAAACACGCCGATGGAGCGGCACAGGCTGCCCATCGGGTCCATGTCGATCACCAGCACTTGCTTGCCCATCTGCGCCAGCCCGCCGGCCAGGTTAAAAGTGGTGGTGGTTTTGCCGACGCCCCCTTTGCGGTTGATCATGCAGATCACGCGCGTGTGGTCGGCGGAGCCGACAATCGGCCGCCTATCCGTTTGAGGCGAACGGGCGCGTGAAGCCAATCCCGGCCCATCGGCCGTGCGGCTGTGCGCGGGCACATGCCGGGTAGGGTCTTCAGGCCGCCTGACGGGCTTCTGGCCACTTAGTTCGGGAGCGGGTCTAACAGCCGTCGGACCCACGTGGCCGATCGGAAGCGGGCCGGTCTCATTCCAGATCTCAGGCATTTACCAGCTCCTCGTCCGAATCCAGATGGTCGGCCAGGAAGTAGTTGAAGAGCGCGTACCAGTACACGGCCAGCCAGACCAGGATCATCAGCGTCCCTCCGTAGTCGTGGAATATGACTGCCGGCAATCTACCGAAAAAGTAGGCCACCATCGCAACGGCCGCCATGCGCAACAGGTTCATCCAGAAGGTTCCCAGCAGGCCCAGCACGATCAACTGCACCTTGCGCCGCACGGGGAAAGATCCTTGTAGGCCGGTCACCAGCGTGATTCCGAACAGGATGAAGGACTGCCATCCCACGCAGTTCCAGCTCACGTAAACCGGGATGGGCAGGACCGAGCCCGGTTTGTAGAGATACAGCGCTGCGTCCGTGACCTGGGTCGTGATCCCGAGAGGCCGCATGATCAGCGCGATGAACCGCACCTCGGTCGGCACCACCCATTCGGTGAGGATCCGATCCAGCCGCAGCTCTATGACGGCTCTAGTCAGGAATTCATTGAAGGTGGTGATGAACGGCAGCACCAGGAGCAAGCCGGCCGCCAGCAGCAGGATCATTTGATAGGTGAACTGCCCAGGCGGCGCAGGCGCGGCCTGGATCTCACTAAGGGACCGTTTGTCGTATCCTTCATTCATGAATTGGCACCTCAAGACTCTTAAGCCTTCGTCTGCGCTTCATCCACAACATCAGGGGGGGCAGGGTGACGGCTAGGGGGAAAATCACCCACCCATACTCGGGCACCACCACCGCGGGCGTGGCCAGGTTGCTGCACTGGTTGCTGCCGCAGCTGCCGTCATAGGCGAGGACGAAGCTTGCACCGCCGGTTATTGCGGTGACGTTGATCTTCAGCCGCATGCGGCGCGGACTGCCGGATGTAAAAGTCTGCAAGGCGCCCGTGTCGATGGAGAGGTTGAGCGGGTTGGACGTGGAGGAGTCGATGGTGGTCGTGGGGGACTGGACGATGAGCGTCTCGCCGGAGCCGTTGGAAGCCGTGTGGTGCACGCTGACCACGATCTCCACCGCAGCAGACGCGGTCCCAGGCTTGATCGGCACCGCGCCGATGGCCCAGTCGTTCGTCGCCCCCAACGTCCAGGACATCGTGACCGTGCCGGAGCCAGGCTCGGTGCTTGCGGCGGCAAGGGTTTGATTGCTCGCGCTTCCGGTGCCCAAGGTGTCCAGGTTCCAGCGCTCGTCCTGCGCCGCGCCGACGGTGAGCGAAATGCACGACCGGCAGCTTACCGTGTCGAAGACGAGTTCATCGCTCGCCGAGGTCACGTCCACCGTGGCCGGGCCGGCCGAGTTGCCGCTGTTCGGAGCAAAGGTGCCGAGCGGCGTGGTTTGATCCACGTTGGTGAAGGTCATCGTCCCCGCCTTGGCGCCGTATCTCAGGCTGGCGCTGAAGGTGATGACTACGTCGTGGGTCCCCGTCGCCGGCGCGATCAGCCTCCAGATCTCGACCCGGGTGTCGGTGCCGGAGTTCACCGCCCCGACCGGACTGAGCGACGCACCGTTGTAGGTCACCGTGCTCACCGTCTCGCTATTGAAATGGTGCATGCTCACACCGACCAGCATGAGCCGTTCGGCGCCCGAAGCCGTGTGAGAAATAGTGATGCTGGTGCGCTGGGTCGAGCCACTCGAGGCACTGCCGTCGACCGCTGGCGCCGAACCGCCCGAGGGCTTGATCGGGACCGCACCGATGGCCCAGTGGTCGTCCGAACCCTGGGACCAGGACATGGTGACCGTCCCGGCTCCGGGCTCGGTGCTGCCGGCTCCGAGGGTCGGCCCATATCCAGAAGGCTCGGATATGTTCCAGCGCTCAGTTTGGCCCGCGCCCACCGTGAACGAAGTGCAGGTCTCACAAGCCGCCGTGTCGAATACCAATTCGTCAGCGGCAGAAGTGACATCCACGGTTGGACCAGACGAAACCGGCGATCCGGTGTTCGAGACAAAGGTTCCCAGCGGCGTGGTCTGGTGGACGCCGGTGAAGGTCATCACCCCGACCACTGCCGCTCGCTGCAATGGCGCGCTGAAGGTGATCACGACATCGTGTGTCCCGCTTGGCGGCGCGATCAGGCTCCAGATCTCCACCCGGGCGTCGTCACCATTGGCAACCGAGCCTTCGGGGTCGAGGCCTGTGCCGTTATAGGTCACCGAAGAGATCGTCTCGAGTTCGTCGTTGACGAGGGAGATGCCTACCAACATCAATCGGTCGGAGCCGGACCCAGTGGTGTGGGAGATGGTCAGGCTCGCCGGTCTCGTGTCTCCGGTCGAAACCGTCTCTGCCTGCGGCGGGCTCGCGCCGCCGGGGAGCGAGTTGAAATACATGTTCAGGTTGTAGGCACCGGCGGCGATGGTCCCGTTGTCGTCGCCCAGGGGCCAGGTCTCTTCCGCGTACCAATATTCATTTTGATTAACGGTGTCGAAGGACAGGGTAGTGCCGCCGGTTCCCACGGTGGTGTTCATGGCCTTGCCGCCAGGGGATATGCTGAGAGCCTTGATCTCGACCGCCACCAGTGCCCAGCGAACGTTAGCGCTCAAGCTGCCGTCGACCGCCACGGTCGAGGCCGCCGCCACCAGCCTGTCCTCGACCGCAAGCCCCGCCTCGTTGCTGGACCCTTGTCGGAAATCTGCCCGCTCGGTGTATCCTGTTCCCGGAGTGTGGGTCTTATCCTGCATGGCAACCGCGCCGTAGGCCCAGGAGTTGGCGGCGGTCGTGGTCAAGTCGACGGTATAAGAAGAGCTGCCGCCGCCGTTGTTGCAGGCGCCGTTCTTGGTGTTGGTGGAGGCGGTGTCTCCAATCGGGCTGGCGGTATCCACCCCAGAATATCGGGACACCGCGATGGCCGCATTGTCAGGCGCTGAGGCCAGCGTTGCACTGACGGCTGCGTCTACGGTCGTCGTCCCCAGGGCCTTCCAGACTTCAACCCGGGTTTGGCCAGACGCGGAGCACTGGGCCAACACCAGCGTCCAGGTCAGCCCCAATCCGGACACCGAGCTCACGGCGATGTTGGCGTTGGTGCTAATGGCGGCCAGATAAAGCTGATTGTGTGCCGCGGTGAGATTGGCTGCAGTGGCGACGGTCGTAGAAGCGCTTGAACCGCCTGTCTCGACCTCTCGCAAGGCAACGCCGGCGGTGACATCATGCAGGTAGAAGCTATCCGGCGCAGCTCCGGCCACTTGGACGAAGGGAGAGAGCGAGCTCAGCGCCAGGATCCCTACTGTCATGAGGCCGATCAGGGCGTTGATAAACTTCCCTGGGTGGCTGAGGAGAATCGCCACGCCGGTCGCCTGCGCCAGCTTACTGGCCGCGAGGCGAGAACGACGCTTGCGCTTCTTGGGCTGCAGCCAGCCCATCTTCCCACCTAGTCGCAGCTTGTCGACGAACTTGGTGATGGTCCCCGTCTTCGGGGTGCGGAACCAGCCGCCCTCTTCGACCTCTAGCAAGCCCTTGATCGCCGCGTACGCCTGGAAGGGAACCAGGAGAGTGCCGTAGGCCACCGCCGAAAGCACGCCGGTCCATTCCTTCTTGACGCCGCGCTCCATGAAGAGCCCGCTCAGGTTCATGAGAACCAGGGCGCCCATGTTGGAGAAGA
>JADFRG010000086.1 GCA_022561385.1 Chloroflexota bacterium | reverse complement strand
TGAGCCGGCTTTACAATGGAGACGTGACAATCCAATTGCTCCCCGTCCTAACCTGTGGGAGACCCTGGCGTACGCCCTTGGATCGCAGGGGCAATCTTGCGACTACTTAGCTCACGACCACGGGCCCGCTGCGAACGCGGGCAAACAAGCGGTCGTCAGGGACCTCGATAGGCAGTTCTGGAGAAACTCATAATTGGCAGAGCCTTACCTAAAGATACTGTCGCAGAAAATTGAAGAGCTCAACCTGCCATCTTCCGATCAGGTTCTACTTGAGTGCAAACATTTTTTCAGCGGAGCCGCTCTTTATGCCGATGGGACGATCATAGGCTCCCTTACTCCCGTGGGATTCGGCCTGAAATTACCCGCGGATGTCAGGGAGCGTTTGATCGAGAAGGGCGATGGTACGGAATTGCGGTACTTCGATAAGGCCCCGGTCAAGAGGAAGTACGTATTATTATCTGAATCTGTCGTGGATGATCCGCGCGCGCTGAAAGAGTTGCTCGACCTGAGTATTCGTTATGTTCTGGAGAAAGAGTGAAGTGATCCAAGATGTCGGTAGCTGCACTTTCCAGAGGCCGGATCGCGCGCTGTCCGGGACCAAATGGAAAAAATTCATTCGTAACGCATCCTGTTGATGCTCGGCGAAGATGCTGCGAGGAGGGAGCCGCGAAGGAGTCGCCTCGGAGCTCGCGAGCTGACCGGCGGAATATGCACCTGGCGGATTCAATTTTCTTATGACGGCGGAGCTTGAGTTAGAGAAACTGCTCACTGCAATGAGTCCCGAGCTGCGGGAGGGAGAATATGTATTCAGCTCCATCAGTCCGGAGGAATTCAACGATATGCAGGTCGAACCCGTCGGATGGTTTCGTGAAGCGGAGGGTATTTCATTGATTCTAGATCGCGCAGCTGCCCAACGGTTGGGCCTCAAACAGAGCTCCGCATTCCGAATGATTTCGCTAAACGTCAACTCGAGTCTGGAAGCCGTGGGATTTCTTGCGGCCGTCACGGAAAAACTTGCCGCGGCTGGAGTGAGCGTCAACGCAGTCTCCGCATTCCATCACGATCACCTGTTCATCCCAGCCGAGAAGGCCGACCTGGCGATTAGTCTGCTCAACGACCTGGCGGCTGACGCCGCGTGACGGTTCGCTGGAATTCTCTCGTCGCCGGGAAGCTGGAGTGTTTGGCATGCGGTTGAGCGACCCGCTCGGCGTGCGCTGTGGCCAGGCCGGACGACTGTCAATTCAAAGAGATGGCAAGAGGGGCGCTCGGCCGCAGGGCCGAGATGAGGCGGGACTGAGAATTGGTGAGCCTGCACGCGAAAATCATGAACTCTACGGAACTGCGTTGGGCGCAACCACGCTCCAAATCGGCCAGACGAGCCCCTCTAAGCCCCGTCTGCGGTATCCTCTTGACAGGAGGCTGATATGAATAATCCAGATCCCAAAGCAACTCAAAGGTTGGCCAAAACGCAAGAGGAATGGCGAGCGCTTTTGGATCCCGAACAGTATGCAGTGCTATTTGAAGAGGCCACCGAGCGTCCGTTTTCTCATGAATTGAACGGTGAGAAGCGCGGCGGTACGTTTCTTTGTGCCGCATGTGGATCGCCGCTCTTCACCTCCGATGCCAAGTTCGACAGTGGAACCGGCTGGCCTAGCTTTGCGCAACCCATTGAAGGCAGTGTCGAAGAGAAACGTGATTCCAAGCTAGGCCTTCCACGAACGGAGTACCACTGCCGACGCTGCGGCGGGCACCAGGGTCACGTGTTCAATGACGGCCCCAAGTCGACTGGCCAGCGCTGGTGCAACAATGGATCGTCCCTGCAATTTATTCCAGATGGCGACCCTTTGCCAGAACCTCGGGAATAACAACTCCCTCTATTTAGGTTTCTGCATCAGGAACAGGTACGACGCCACATAGGCTCGCTGGCTGCTGGGGCATTTGGGGCGGCAGGCGTCGGCACCACAGTGGCAATACATCGGCCCAGAAGGACAAAACGAGAGCAGGAGCGTTTCACCCAACCCGCCCCAGAATCCAAATTACTGCACGTCACGGAGCGAAAGGCGTGGCGCGCTTGGCTGAAGACTCATTACAAGTCTGAAGACGAGATCTGGCTTGTGTACGCGAAGAAACACACTGGGAAGCCCCGAATCTCATACAACGACGCGGTCGAGGAAGCACTCTGCTTCGGCTGGATCGACAGCATCGTCAAAACGATCGACAATGACAACTTCGCCCAGAGATTTTCGGTGCGGAATAATACGAACAATTGGTCACAACCCAATAAGGAGAGGCTTCGAGTTCTGGTTGAGGAGGGCCGCGTGATGCCAGACGTGCTTGAAACATTGCCCGATCTGTCGGAGTACGACTTCAAGATAGCTCCCGATATCCTGCAGGCGATAAAGGCTAATGACACGGCCTGGATTAATTTTTAAGGATTTTCGGGGCCCTATATCCGTATTTGCAGTGCCTATATTGAAGCTGGGCGGGCGAGACCGGAGGTTACCGAAAAGCGGCTTGCGAACTTCCTCAGGAAGACTGAGCAAAATAAACTTATCCGCTACGGTGGAATCGAGAAGTAGTGCCGATCTGCCAACCGGTGAGCAGCCAGGTTGCTGGCCTCTGAGGTGCGGGGATGCTTGCCAATGAGAGAGCGAGATCACCAAGGCTTCCCCAAAGAGACCCCTTTTCTGGTGGGTCCAGTGCAGGGCTCGCCTATCTACGTGCCCCTATATCTCAGAAATAATACAGCCTTATTGGGGCCAAAACTTTAGCTTCGGCCCCGATTGATACTGAACCTATAGCTCCAGCATGCCGCCGTCGACGGGGAAGTTGGTGCCCGTCACAAACGAAGCCGCATCAGAGCTCAGCCAGACGACCGCCTCGTCAATTTCCTCCGGCCGGGCAAAACGTTTGACCGGGGTCATCGTCATAAACTGTTCGCGCATGCCATCCATGCCAGCCGCGGCAGCGTCGGCCAGCGCTTTTTCCAACAGCGGAGTCTCGGTTGTGCCAGGCATCACCGCATTAATGCGAATGCCCGCCTCGGCATATTCTAGGGCCGCGGTTTTGGTCAGCCCATTCAAGCCAAACTTGCTAGCCACATAGGCTCCCAACCCTGGCATGCCTTTGCCGCCGGCAGTTGACGAGATATTAACTATGGATCCCCCGCCGTTCTGCAACATATGTCGGATTTCGTACTTCATACACAGCCACGCGCCCTTGAGATTCGTGTCGATCGTGCGATCCCACTCTTCCTCCGTTAGCTCGGTGATGGGCATTCCCAGCGTCGCTGAGACCGCGCTGTTTACCGCGTAGTTCAAGCCCCCATATACTTCTACGGTTTTGTTGACTACCGCTTCCACATCCGTAGCCAGCGAGACATCAGTCTGCACGAATGTGGCCTCGCCTCCCTCACCTTTGATTAGCTCAACGGCCCGATTGCCGGCCTCGATGTTCCGATTCGCAATAACAACACTCGCACCCTCGCTGGCGAATTTGCGTGCTGTTGCCAAACCAATGCCAGTGCTTCCGGCCGTGACCAGCGCTACGTTACCTTCCATCTTTCCCGTCATTACAATTTGCTCCTTGGTTAGATAAGCTGTATACTTGTAGACAATGT
>JADFRG010000049.1 GCA_022561385.1 Chloroflexota bacterium | reverse complement strand
TGAGCCGGCTTTACAATGGAGACGTGACAATCCAATTGCTCCCCGTCCTAACCTGTGGGAGACCCTGGCGTACGCCCTTGGATCGCAGGGGCAATCTTGCGACTACTTAGCTCACGACCACGGGCCCTCTGCGAACGCGGGCAAACAAGCGGTCGTCACGGACTGCGCCAAGCCGTTCTGGAGAAACTCATAAATGGCAGAGCCTTACCTAAAGATGCTGTCGCAGAAAATTGAAGAGCTAAACCTGCCGTCTTCCGATCAGGATCTACTTGAGTGCAAACATTTTTTCAGCGGAGCCGCTCTATATGCCGATGGAAAGATCATCGGCTCCCTCACTCCCGTGGGATTCGGCCTGAAATTACCCGCGGATGTCAGGGAGCGTCTGATCAAGAAGGGCGATGGTACGGAATTGCGGTACTTCGAAAAGGCCCCGGTCAAGAGGAAGTACGTATTATTATCCGAATCTGTGGCGGATGATCCGCGCGCGTTGAAAGAGCTGCTCGACCTGAGTATTCGTTATGTTCTGGAGAATGCGTGAAGCGATCCAAGATATCGGTAGCGGCACTTTCCAGAGGCCGGATCGCAGGTAGTCCGGGACCAAATGGAAAAACTTCTTTCGTAACGCATCCTGTTGATGCTCGGCGAAGATGCTGTGAGGAGGGAGCCGCGAAGGAGCCGCCTCGGACTCACGAGCTGACTGGCGGATTATGCACCTGGCGGCATCAATTTTCTTATGACAGCGGAGCTTGAGTTAGAGAAACTGCTCACGGCAATGAGTCCCGAGTTGCGTGAAGGAGAATATGTATTCAGCTCGGTTACTCAGGAGGATTTCGACGATATGCAGATCGAACCCGTCGGGTGGTTTCGCGAGGTGGAAGGGATCTCATTGATTCTCGATCGCGCGGCCGCCCAGCGGTTGGGC
The DNA here is from genome assembly GCA_022561385.1 of Chloroflexota bacterium. Taxonomy (GTDB): domain Bacteria; phylum Chloroflexota; class Anaerolineae; order Anaerolineales; family E44-bin32; genus JADFRG01. The sequence goes on along the minus strand of JADFRG010000049.1, from coordinate 13,136 downwards.
CTCAAACAGAGCTCCGCATACCGAATGATTTCGCTAAACGTCAACTCGAGTTTGGAAGCCGTGGGATTTCTTGCGGCCGTGACGGAAAAACTTGCCGCGGCTGGAGTGAGCGTCAACGCAGTCTCCGCATTCCATCACGATCACCTGTTCATTCCAGCCGAGAAAGCCAACCTGGCGATGAGTCTTCTCAACGACCTGGCGGCTGACGCCGCGTGACAGTTCGCTGGAATTCTCTCAGCGCCGGGAGGCGGGGAGTGTTTGGCGTGCGGTTGAGCAACTCACTCGGCGTGCACTGTAGCCAGGCTGGGCGACTGTCTATTCAAAGGGGTGGCAACAGAGGCGCTCGGCCGCAGCGCCGAGACGAACCGGGGCAGAGGTTTGGTGAGCTTGCCCGCGAAAGTCATGAAATCTACGGAACTGCGCTGGGCGCAACCACGCTCCAAATCGGCCAGACGAGCCCCTCTAAGCCCCGTCTGCGGTATGCTCTTGACAGGAGGCTGAAATGAATAATCCAGATTCCAAAACAACTCAAAGGTCGGCCAAAACGCAAGAGGAATGGCGAGCGCTTTTGGATCCCGAACAGTACGCAGTGCTGTTTGAAGAGGCCACCGAACGTCCGTTTTCTCATGAATTGAACGGTGAGAAGCGCGGCGGGACGTACCTTTGTGCCGCATGTGGATCGCCGCTCTTCACCTCCAAAGCCAAATTCGACAGTGGAACCGGCTGGCCTAGCTTTGCGCAACCCATTGAAGACAGTGTCGAAGAGAAACGTGATTCCAAGCTAGGCCTTCCACGAACGGAGTACCACTGCCGACGCTGCGGCGGGCACCAGGGTCACGTGTTCAATGACGGCCCCAAGTCGACGGGCCAGCGCTGGTGCAACAATGGATCGTCCCTGCAATTTATTCCAGATGGCGACCCTTTGCCAGAACCTCGGGAATAATAACTCCCTCTATTTAGGTTTCTGCATCAGGAATACGTATTACGCCAGATAGGCTCGCTGGCTGCTTGGGTCTTGAAAGGCGGCAGGCGTCGGCACCACATTGGCAATCCATCGGCCCGCAAGGACGAAAACGAGAGCGGGAGCGTTTGACCCATCCCGTCCCAGAATCCAAATTACTGCACGTCACGAAGCGAAAGACGTGGCGCGCTTGGCTGATGACAAATTACACGCCTGAAGACGAGATCTGGCTCGTGTACGCAAAAAAGCACACGGGAAGCCCCGAATCTCGTACAACGACGCGGTCGAGGAAGCACTCTGCTTCGGCTGGATCGGCAGCATCGTCATAGCGATCGACAATGACGACTTCGCCCAGAGATATTCGGTGCGGAAAAATACGAACAATTGGTCACAACCCTATAAGGAGAGGCTTCGAGTTCTGGTTGAGGAGGGCCGCGTTATGCCAGACGTGTTTGAAACCTTGCCCGATCTGTCGGAATACGACTTCAAAATAGCTCCCGATATCCTGCAGGCGATAAAGGCTAATGACACGGCCTGGATTAATTTTCAAGGATTTTCGGGGCCCTATATCCGTATTCGCATTTCCCATATTGAAGCTGGCGGGCGAGGCCGGAGGTTACCGAAAAGCGGCTTGCGAACTTCCTCAGGAAGACTGAGCAAAATAAACTTATCCGCTACGGTGGAATCGAGAAGTACTGTCGATCTGCCAAAGGGTGAGCAGCCAGGTTGCTGGCCTCTGAGGTGCGGGGATGCTTGCCAAAGAGAGAGCGAGATTACCCAGGCTTCCCCAAATAGACCCCTTTGTGGTGCGTCTAGTGCAGGGCCTACTTATCTACATGCCCCTATATCTCAGAAATAAGACAGTCGTATTGGGGCCAAAACTTTAGCTTCGGCCCCGATTGATTCTGAACCTACATCTCCAGCATGCCGCCGTCGACGGGGAAGTTGGTGCCCGTCACAAACGAAGCCGCATCAGAGCTCAGCCAGACGACCGCCTCGGCAATTTCCTCCGGCCGGGCAAAACGATTGACCGGGGTCATCGTCATAAATTGTTCGCGCATGCTGTCCATGCCAGCCGCGGCAGCGTCGGCCAACGCTTTTTCCAACAGCGGAGTCTCGGTTGTGCCAGGCATCACCGCATTAATGCGAATGCCCGCCTCGGTATATTCTAGAGCCGCGGTTTTGGTCAGCCCGTTCAAGCCAAACTCGCTAGCCACATAGGCTCCCAACCCCGGCATGCCTTTGCCGCCGGCAGTTGACGAGATATTAACTATGGATCCCCCGCCATTCTGCAGCATGTGTCGAATTTCGTACTTCATACTCGGCCACACGCCCTTGAGATTTGTGTCAATCGTGCGAGCCCACTCTTCCTCCGTAAGCTCCGTGATGGGCACCCCCAGCGTCGCTGAGACCGCGCTGTTTACCGAGTAGTTCAAGCCCCCATACACTTCCACGGTTTTGTTGACTGCCGCTTCCACATCCGCAGCCAGCGAGACATCAGTCTGCACGAATGTGGCCTCGCCTCCCTCACCTTTGATTAGCTCAACGGCCCGATTGCCGGCCTCGATGTTCCGATTCGCAATAACAACACTCGCACCCTCGCTGGCAAATTTGCGTGCTGTTGCCAAACCAATGCCAGTGCTTCCGGCCGTGACCAGCGCTACGTTACCTTCCATCTTTCCCGTCATAACAATTTGCTCCTTGGTTATATAAGCCGTATACTTGTAGACAATGTGTCCAACAATAAACAGATTGTATAGAGACGTCAATACTCAACTTGCCTGTCGTGTCTACTATTAGATAGTTGTCTATTTCGGGAGAAGGTATGTGGTAGCGAAAATTGATAGGCGTGTACAGCGCACCCGCGAACTATTGCAGCACTCGCTTCTCTCGCTAATTCTTGAACGAGGCTACGAGTCGCTTGTGATACAGGAAATCACCGATCATGCCAATCTAAGTCGGGCCGCCTTTTATCTACACTATCGAGACAAAGAAGAGTTGTTGTGGGCCAGCGTAGAAGAGGTTTTTAGCGAGTTGCAGGAGATCGCTCCTGAAAACATGCCGGACGAAAATCCGTATATTGCGCTCTTTAACCACGTCGCAGAACGCCCCAGACTCTATCGGGTGATTGTGGGTGGACGTGGAACCCCGAACATTTCTGAACGGCTACGGACCTTCCTCGCGATCAAATATGTGCATTGTTTTGAAAACGCGGCAGAGTTAATGCCTGGCCAAAGTCCACCCAGTCCGGTCATGGAAATTATCGATAGTTATGTGTCCGGAGCGGTATTGGCTTTGATTGGATGGTGGTTGGACAATGATCAGCCCTACTCGGTCGAACAAATGGCAGAAGTGGCAGATGACCTGAGCCTGTCGGCCATGACTCGCCTGGAACGAGTCACGGAGATTGCGAGCGGCCTCCCCTCCGCGACAACCGCCAACGGCTAGAGTTCCGGTTGGAAACGCGAGCTCCTCCCGCGGCCGCTGGCGTGGAGCGGGCCAAGGCCTACCGGTCTGATCGCCCGCCGTCTTTCCCGTGAGCCCGATCCGTTTCACTTCAACGAGCCCAAACGGCGCAGAGAGAACAATCGGGCAGTAAAAAGAAGCTCCATTACACTTTGAACCGTACAAGCGGACGGCTGAACCCCTTCCGCGAGTGTGTGGATCCAGGGAGGTCATCGTGGGAATGAGTAACTACCTGATCGACAACGATTTTCCGATCTAGGTCCGCCCCGAGCTCAAATACCAAAGCAGCTTTGAAGCTTCGCACATATTCTAAGTAGAGAGGAATCAGCAGCCCATGTTGAAGCAAGGTTCAGTGGAGGCTCTTAGGGGTCGCGTGGCCCCCTTGGAGATGAGCCCGGATGATTTCCGAGAAGTCGGACACCAACTGATAGACCACATCGCGGACTTTTTGGGTTCATTGCCAGCGCGCAGGCTGGGTCCCGGAAAGACTCCTGCGCAGATTAGGACGGTATTGGGAGATGCTTCGTTACCCGAGAACGGCACTCCAGCCGACAAGCTGCTCGAGGAAGCCACAAATTTGATGTTCGATCACTCAATGTTCAACGGCCACCCTCGATTTTGGGGGTACATCACTTCCTCGGCCGCGCCCATTGGGGCCCTGGGAGACCTGCTGGCTTCGACAGTAAACGCCAATGTGGGCGGATGGGCGCTGTCGCCTATACAGTCCGAAATTGAGGCACAAACGGTTAGATGGATCGCCGAACTTCTTGGTTATCCCTCGGATTGTGGCGGATTGCTGGTGAGCGGCGGCAATGCGGCGAATTTCGTGGGTTTCCTGGCGGCACGGCGGAAGAAACTAGGAGCCGATGTCCGAACCAAGGGCGTCAACATTTCAAGCACCGGTCAACCGAGGGTCTACTGTTCGGCTGAGACACACACATGGATCGAGAAGGCGGCCGATCAGTTCGGAATCGGAACAGATTCCATCCGCTGGATCGCGACTCATGATAGCCAGAAGATGGACCTGGCTGCGCTTCGGCAGCAGATCGAGCAAGACAAGACCAACGGGGACACCCCTTTCCTGGTTGTAGGAACGGCGGGGTCGGTCGGAGTCGGCGCGGTGGACGACCTTCCACGGATCGCGGCGCTCTGCCGCGAGCAGGATCTATGGTTCCATGTCGACGGTGCCTACGGCGGCTTCGCAGCGTGTTTGCCGGATGCCCCGCCCGAGCTCAAAGGACTTAACGAGGCCGATTCGATCGCCGTCGACCCGCACAAATGGTTATATTCGGCGCTCGAAGCCGGATGCGCTTTGGTGCGCGACCCGCAAGATTTACTCGACACCTTCGAGTATCACCCCACGTATTACAAATTCGAAGAGGAGCAGGCTGCTGAGGAAGCGCCGATCAACTACCATAATTACGGTCCGCAGAATTCGCGCGGCTTCCGCGCGCTCAAGGTTTGGCTGGGTCTGAGGCAGGTGGGGAAGAACGGCTATATACGGATGATCTCGGACGACATTCAACTATCGGAGCATCTGTACCATCTAGTTGAAATCCATCCAAACTTTGAAGCGTTCACTCAAAACTTGAGCATCACAACCTTCCGCTACGTTCCTTCAAATCTCGCGACAGGCTCGGATGAAACCGAAGAGTACTTGAATACCTTGAACGAGAAGCTCCTGACCGAGCTGCAGAATGGTGGAGAGGCTTTCGTTTCCAACGCGGTAATTGGTGACACGTATCTCCTGCGTGCCTGCATCGTCAATTTCCGCACAGCGCTGGAAGATATCGAGGCCCTGCCCGACATCGTCTCGAGTATCGGGAGCAGGGTCGATGCCGCCATCCGGTCCGAATATCTCAAAACACAGGCATAGGGCGAACTCGCTGTCCAGCCAAAGCTCGCCTTTCGCCTGGCTTGCCGCATTGTCGAAAGCAAGAGGGAGTTGGACGGGAAGAATCTAAGCCGCGGAGGGACCCGTATGGCAGTCCGGATAGATCCTGAAAACAATGAGACACGCGTCTTGTTTGACCTGGCAGATTTCGAGGAAAAAAAAGTGCTCGAGATCGGAAGCGGTGACGGCCGCCTGACGTGGCATTTCGCAGACCGAGCCGCGCATACCATTGCCATTGAGCCCTACGCGGAATCGATCGCCCAGGCACGGGAAGAATTACCGGCCGAGTTGGTGGGGCGCGTGGATTTTAGAAACATCGCACTCGAAGATTTCGCCGCCGGCAGCGAACCCGCAATGTTTGATATGGCGCTCCTTTCCTGGTCGCTGTGTTGAATGGAACCAGAGGGCATGGTCCATGCCCTTGAGGAAATCCATCGAGTTCTGCGCCCCGATGGCACATTAATCGACATTCACCCCTTTGCCGAGCCGCCGCTTGTTAAGGTGATTCAAAACAATCGGATCCTGTTCGCGGAGCCGAAGAGAGAGGGCGATCATGAGGGTATCCAGAGTGCGGACCGCGCGGTCGCGGAGGTGCTTGGGCGCAAGCTATTTGTCGCCGAGCGAAACCGTGATTTCGACTTCTTCTCCTACGCCTCATCCGTAGCCGAACTCCGGGACTTCTGGGATAGTTACAATGCATTTAACGAGTCGCCCAAGGAGGTAGCCCTTCTCGAATATGAAGATGAGGTATTTGCGCGAGCGGAAGATGTCCTGAGGGGTTCTGGGGAAGATGCCGAGGCCGTCATTCATGAAAGGGTCGGGATCACACGACTGACGCGCGTCGGGAGGTGACGGATGACACAAATCAAGCAGAAGGATCCATTTGATCTGGCGGAGGCCCTCGGGGCGTTGGAGGCAACTCCGCAAACGCTAAAGGTACTCCTGGCCGACCTGCCCGAGTCCTGGCTCGATTTCAGCGAAGATGCGGAGGCCTGGAGCCCGCGCACAGTGCTTGTCCATTTTATTCATAACGAGCAGACCAATTGGCTGACCAGAACGCGCGTGATCCTATCCGACGCGAAGGATAAGTCCTTCATTCCATTTCGTCAGATGCCGGAGGCGGACGAGTACCCTCCCGCAGGAACGGACCAGCTGCTAAACCAATTCGCCAAACTTCGTAAAAACAATCTTTCTGCAATGCGGGAATTTGATATCAAGTCGGAAGATCTCGATAGAGAAGGAGAACATCCGGTTCACGGGACGGTTACTCTGAGGCAGCTTATCGCGACCTGGGTCGTGCACGATTACAACCACACGCATCAGATCGCAAAGTCCCTGGCAAAGCGGTATATACATGCCGTGGGCCCGTGGAGAGACAATCTTGCAATTCTGGACCTGTAAGAAACTGACGGCCGCTTAGTGAGCTTCAATCATGCAGCTCGACCATCTGCCGGGCTCATCAGAGCAGCCGCATGGTCTGCATACGGGAGTGGCATCGCCTCTATCTTCGGGATCGCATTCCTGCTCGCCTTCTTCGTTCTGGGAGCCCCAACCGGCAGACTAAATGACATTGCAGTTATTGTGCAGTATTCGATGATGCTTCCCATACCGTTTGGTCTTTTCCAGATCTTGCGACCCTACCATCCGAATCTCAGCCTGGCGGCGCTCCTGATTGGAATTCCAGGAATGCTTGCGGTCGTCATCCTTCAAATCCTGCTTGTAACCGACATTCTCCCGTTCGCCAACCAGATCGTGCCGGTAGTGCTGGCGTTCCTGCTGGTCTTAGTCTGGTTCATCGTCAATGGATTTTCGGGGCGCACCAGCGAAAAATTGCCGGGCAGTATGCTCTTACACGTGCTGGCGGGGTTGTACATCGGCTATCCCTTTTGGGCGTTCTCGGTCGGGCGCCGGTTGCGCTCCTACTAGCCGACCAGACGGATGCGTGATTTTTCGGAGAATCCCCAATGCGGCCTTGCCCATCTTCACTCAGCAACAGCCGGCTCCACCTGGAGATTGTAGATAGAATGGCCTTATGCAATCGATAGGTCCCGGGATGGGGATCGCTGGCAGCTCGATGGCCATCAACCTCGTGTTGGCCCTCATCAAGATATCAACCGGGGTGATCGGCAACTCCTACGCGCTCATTGCAGACGGCATTGAGTCGACCTCTGATATCTTTAGCTCGCTCATTGTACTGAGTGGTCTCCAGATTTCATCAAAGCCCGCGGATCACAGTCACCCATACGGCCACGGCAAAGCCGAGTCGCTGGCCGGCATGGCGGTCGCGCTGTTCCTTATCGGTGCCGGGGTCATCATTGCGGTCCAGGCGATTCGGGAAATTCTGACTCCGCAACAATCGCCGGCCTGGTTTACTTTGCCCATTCTGGCGGTCATTATCCTCGTCAAGGAGGGGCTGTATCGAAAGATGTACAGAGTCGGCTCCGCTCTGGATAGCAGTTCACTCAGGAGCGACGCCTGGCATCACCGTTCCGACGCCATAACTTCGGCGGCCGTGTTCGTAGGCATCAGCATTGCGCTGATCGGGGGTACCGGATATGAGTCCGCGGATGATTGGGCCGCGCTGCTGGCAGTCGCAATCATCTTCGCCAACGGCATCCGGCTGCTTCGACCCGCGTTGGATGAAGTGATGGATGCTTCCGTCTCTGACGATATAGAGCAGCGAGTAATATCGATCGCTTCTTCCGTGGAAGGAGTGGTTGCCATCGAGAAGACTCGGATTCGAAAGAGCGGCCTCGGATACCTCATGGATTTACACGTCCAGGTGGACCGCGACATCTCGGTCAAGAATGGACATGCCATCGGCCATAAGGTCAATGATCGTCTGAAAAAATCATCGCTCGCGATCACGGATGTGGTGATTCATATCGAGCCGGCAAGAGACAGGAACTAGGCTCGAGGGCGCAAGTGAAAACCATCGGCAAGCATGGTGCATTTGAGGACGCAATCGAGGGTTCCAGTCTCGAGGTCCAATTAATCGCCCGACGCCTTCGCGAGCTGATCATTGAGATCTACCCTGACGTGGTCGAGGTACCCTGGCCCAAACAAAGAATCGTAGGATACGGCGTCGGGCCCAAGAAAATGTCTGAGCACTTCTGTTATATCGGAGCCTTGAGCACTCGCGTAAATTTAGGTTTTTTCTATGGTGCTGGATTGTCCGATCCCGAGAGTCTAATGGAAGGGACCGGCAAACGGCTGCGCCATGTGAAGGTGCGTAGTGTTGAGCAGGCCGAGCAATCCTCTATCCGGGATTTGCTTCAACTCTCGATAGAGGAAAGAAAAGAGGACCTCGGATTAGCGGATTAGTCGGCCTCGGTCTCGGGCGCGTTATAAATATTCGCCCATTGAGGCCAGATATCCACTCTTCGGATGGAAAGTATGAATCTACACAAGCTCAGGGGATTATCATCACGATTGACATTCGAATTCGCCGTCCCCTGTGAGTAAGTCCAATTAGACTTTCACGAGCACCACATCGAGCTGATAAGGCCTTTTCCGTGGTTCTGAGAGCAAGGGCGAAAAAGGTAGAAGGCGAGGGGCCACAGGGTTGGAAATAGAGTTGCTGGTGCGCGCGGTAATCAGGGACAAGGGCCGCTTGCTCATAACCCATACGAAAGGAGCGGACAACGTGTACCTGCCGGGAGGGCACGTCGAGCCCGGAGAGGGGATGGTAAATGCCCTTGCCCGCGAACTGGAGGAGGAACTGGGGGTTGATGTTCTTGTCGGCGAATACCTTGGCGCTGTGGAGCATGAGTGGGAGGCCGCAGGGGTGCGAAGCCAAGAAATTAATCACCTATTCGTGGTCACTTCTCCTGAACTTCTCGCGACCCACTCGCCCGAATCTCGGGAAGATTACATCGAGTTCACCTGGATCTCGCCATCTGAATTTGAAGAGCGGAACCTTCAACCCGCCCCCCTGCGCCAGCTCCTCTCGGATCTGAGATCGAATTCCCGCCGACTCTGGTGGGCCTCGACGATGGAGCCACGCAACGGGTAGAGGCTTACCATTCCTGGTCTTGCCTCAGGAAGATGAAGCCCCACTCTAACGGTCCGCCATAGCGTAGTCGCGGGGCCACGTTCTGAGGGCAACCGATCCCGCAGGCGCTAGCGAGTAGAGCGCGGTCAAAGTTTCTCGTGGGGCAGAAACCTCAGAAGCGCTTGATGATCGTGCCGCAAAACATCGGGCTTTCATGAATCCAACGCGGACACCGGAACACCGCGAGATCTACGCCCATCACGCCGACCAGTATGAGCTGTTGATCTCGCGCGAAGACTTGGAGTCGAACATCGCGCGTAAACTCAAAGAAATCGAAACCTTTGACGGACGGGACGTAGTCGAGCTCGGAACGGGAACCGGAAGGCTGGCGCGCATGCTGGCTCCGACCGCAAAATCCGTCCATGCGTTTGACGCCTCGGCCCACATGCTTGCGGTCGCGGCCGCCAAATTGCGAGCAACTGGGCTGCGCAATTGGAGGGTCGCGGTCGCGGACCACCGTAGGCTGCCGCTCCCCGACCGTGCGGCGGATATCGCGATTTCAGGGTGGGGTCTGGTCTACCTGGTGGTTTGGAACGAGAAGACCTGGGAACGCGAATTGGCCAAGGGCCTGGCCGAGATGGTGCGCGTAATCCGGCCTGGAGGCAGCATCATTGTTCTGGAGACTCTCGGAACCGGACATGTGACTCCGCAGCCGCCAGAGAACCTCGTGGATTATTTCTCAGTTCTGGAGCAGCAGGGGTTCTCGCATTCCTGGGTCCGGACGGATTATCGATTTGAGTCCCTTGAAGAGGCAGAACGAGTCGTGAGCTTTTTCTTTGGGGAGGCTATGCTGGATGAAGTAGTCCATGATGGGTCTATTACGCTACCCGAGTGCACGGGAATCTGGCAATTGAAGATCGACGAATAGGCCTCGTGTCGCTGCAAATCCGCGGGATTTGCTGGGCGCGAGTGTGTGAATGGGAATCAGATCCTTCGCGAAACCAGGGTGAGGGCAGATGTCAGTTAGCATGAGGGCTGGGACCTCATCCCAAGCGACATCAAGCCCGGAGAGTGGTGGGTCAAAGGCGGATCCAGCATCATTATCAGCGTCGCCGAAAGCTAGATCTGTCCGATGATCCATTTTCGATTGCCGGCATCTTGGCATACCTAAATTTCGCCCAACGGTGCGCCTGATACTGAAGCCGCAGGATAATATCCGGAGGACATAGCTTGAACAGAAAACATTCATCGGTGTTTTCGCATGAGTTAGTGACGGTCTCGGATAGGCCGTACAACGCAGAAACACCCCTGCCCGCGCTGCTCAAGGAAATAACACCCTCAGAATTAGTCTACGTTCGGAACCACTTCGAAGTTCCCGAGCTCGAAGTTTCCGAATGGACGCTAAAAGTGACCGGCTCTGTCCGTGAACCCCGATCCATTTCGCATTCAGATCTCAGGACGCTTCCCTCCAAAACACTCAGGATGACGCTCGAGTGCGCGGGAAACGGAAGAAGAGCTATGGATCCGGTCCCTGCGGGAACGCCCTGGGGGTACGGAGCGGTCAGCATTGTCGAGTTCACAGGGACGCCAGTATCGAACGTGCTGGAGCTGGCCGGGATATCGGATGAGGCTGTGGAGGCAGTTTTCCACGGAGCAGATCGCGGAGAAGTGGCGCCTGGCCGCATGGAACCATACGTTCGCAGCCTGCCCCTGGAGGTCGCGCTCAGTCCCGACACGATCTTGGCCTGGGAAATGAATGGAGAACCACTGACCACTGACCACGGCTTCCCATTACGCATGGTTGTACCCGGCTGGTACGGGATGGCCTCTGTGAAATGGCTCGAACAGATTGTAGTGAGCAAGGACATATTTGGCGGCTTCTTCCAAGATGAGCATTATGTGTATTCTGAGGAAGATGGCACGCCGGAGGGCGAGCTGGTTCGCCACATTCGCGTGCGATCCTTGATCTTGGATGCTACTGATGTGGAAGAGGGCAAATTACGGATTGTCGGCATTGCCTGGACCGGTGAGGGAACCGTTTCCACGGTCGAGGTCAGTTGGGATGGAGGAGCCGAGTGGCATCGGGCCGAGCTGGACCGATCGAGTTCACCTTTCGGTCTCCAGCGGTGGCGATTCCTGTGGGCGGCCGAAGGTGGCGCAGAATACGAATTTGTCTCCAGAGCCACCGATTCATTGGGCAATGTTCAGCCCATAACTGATCGCTGGAATCGCGGTGGCTATGGCAATAATGGCTTGCATGCACTTCAGGTCACAGCATCCGGCCTGGACGGAGAATAGATCAAGGGACGAGGGCGGCCAAAGAGACCGATCGGCCATAGAGTAGAGAGGAATGGCGGGCGGGTAGTCGGGAGGTCAAATCCCGTCCCCGCCTACGCGAGACTCGGCCGTTGAGGACGTTGCCTCTTAGCCAAGACCTCGCTTAGCCAGAGCGGCGCGTGTCATAGGGCGCAGATCGGCGCTGAACTTGCTAGTGCGACGGTACACCTTCTTGCTGAACTCGTTGCGCTCTTGATGATAAGCCTGCATCGCCGCCTCCCAGTCGCTTTGCCCCTCAAGGTAATCCGCAATCCGCTGCGCAAGGAAGACCGCGTGGGTTGAGGCTTGATCGATCCCCTGGCCAGACCACGGATCCAGCGCCATGGAAGCGTCTCCAACCAGGGCCCAGCCCTCTCCATACGGGATCCGGAGATAGCACGGTATGCTGCCTGAACCGCGGACCGGCCCCTCTCGTTTGCTGTCTACCAGGCGAGGGGCGAGCGCGGTCATGGTGTCCAGCTCGTTTAGCAAACTGCGCTCAGGGTCACGCTTGAATTCGCCGAACCGATCCACAGGAACCGAGACGGCAAGCATCGTAAGGTCATCGTCGCACGGCATGCAGTACGCCAAATTATTTTCCCGATAGTGGAATTCGGCTGCGGGACCTTCATTGGCCTCAAGCCCTCGGAAGTAAGCGTAGTACATCGCTCGATGGACCGGTTCGTTCTGTTCTGTCTTAGCTCCGACTTGCTTGGCCACAAACGAGCGCACGCCATCCGCCCCGACGACCACCTTCGCGTGCGCTTGCTGCTCCTGACCCGAAACTTTCCACGCCACACCAGAAATGCGCCCATGATCTGAGAGCAGGGAGTGTGCTTTTGCACCCTCACGCAGTTCGACATTTGGCGTGCTCTTGACGCGGCGCACAAGAATGTCGTCGAGCGTGATCCGCCGGACACACATGTAGAATGGGAAGTCTTCCGGACGGTCCACCGGCTCCTGGAATGCTATCCCATCTATGACGTTGTAGTTGACCGTGAGGTGCGGAGCTACGGACTGAACTTCATTGTAGACGCCAATCTGATCGAAGGCACGCAGCGCTGGGGCACGAAAGAAGTGAGTACTGAGTGTGTCGCTCGGAAAGGTGGCGCGGTCGAGGACCAGCACCCGATGGCCCCGGTCTCCCAGGAGACAGGCCAAAATTGAACCAGCGATCCGCCCTCCGACGACGATGACGTCATATTCCGATCTCTCTCGTGCCATGCTGTGCTGGGTGGCGAGCTAATCTCCGTGCTGAGCGATGGTGTGATCCGCATCCTCAGGGGTAAATTGTTGCAGCTCGATGACTTTGGCATTTTCCCGGAACAAAGGCGGCAAGATGGACATCGCTTGCTCTTTGCTGTCCAGGTCTGCGATGAACCAGGCCTTGTGCTCATCATCGCCGCAGCCCCAGTCCGCATTGGTCATGAAGTGAGACCCGGTTTCCATGAACGCCTGAACGGCCTGCTTGCAGGCATCCTTATTGTTCTCGTGGGGAACTTCAA
>JADFRG010000022.1 GCA_022561385.1 Chloroflexota bacterium | reverse complement strand
AGGTCGTCCGACGCCTGGCAGGCGGCCGCCGCCGACAACAAAAGAGCGACCCAAACCCAGCGGGACAACCGCCTCATACCTATCATGTAAGGCCTCCAACTTTCTTCACTCTGCCCGGGGGTAAGCTGACGATTAAAACTCAAGTGCCTCTCTAATTCGCGCCGTGGAGAAGCAACAGGGGTACACGGAGCTACTTTGAGCACATGACTTAGGATCACGTGGCTGAGAATCAGCCACCGCCCCTTTGATTGTAGGCCCAAACCCGGAAGATCACGTGCTCACTGGAGCACCGAAGATAAGGCGCAAAGCCCCCGCCGCCGCTCGGGGGCTTTGCGCTTACTAGGGGAACTGCCAGTAAGTGTGGACGGGTTTCCATTTCCATCGATTAAGTTGGAGCCTGGCTTGGATAATGAAACCTAGATACCGATGAGGGATGATTCCAAAAACCGACCTCGCATCAAAGACCTCAGGAAACCAGCGGGCCTTTCTAGTATCCAAATAGCGCTGTCGTGAACACGGGGTGGAAGTCCCACTTGGCAATGCATAGACACATTATCGTAATTTGGGGGTCCAATATCGCTGCGTTTATGCGCTGTCTAGGTCCGCCTCAGAGGAAAAGGCGCGCGCGAGCAGAGCGCCTGCACTTGACGGCAAGCCTAGCTTTGACGCAATCCCTTGGAGTATTTTCTTGGGGGGGACAGCAGGGGCCAGGGTGGGCGGCCCAGGCCCATAATGTGATGGAGCATGCGCCTACACTACTTCTCTTTCGATGAGCGGAACTTGCTGTCTGTCTGCCGTTCCATCCTGATAGAGTCCTCAACGCCGAATAAGCTCAGGATCAGATTAGCCTCGTCGAGGCCGTCCGGGCAATCGTTGAGGTCGATGACATCGACATTGATGTGGAAGTTGCCCGTCCCATCCTCCGGGAGGGTCACTTTTACCGTCCCTCCAGGGACCTCAACGGGCCCTCTGGTCCCCGCAGGGATGCTCACGCCAAAGCCACCAACACCAAAGATGTCCGCTGGTTGGCTGCTGATTTCCAACCTCAGAATCATGGAAACGGGAAGGTTCTCCACCTTGCCGCCGAGCCGGATGGAGTCCTTGCCATCAATGCCACACTTGGTCCTGGCTCTCTCGATATCCACCTCTATGACCTGGATCACATTGAAATCAGTAAGGTCCATCGTATCGACCGCTCCGTCATCGTCTGAAATCTGCAACTGGATGGTGTATGTGCCTGGCAGCTCGTATATATGAGAATCCTCAACGCGCCGACCAGCAGCATCATCAACCACGGTCGCCGGATCCGTGACTGTGCCGTCGCCCCAATCCCAGGTCCCGGAATGGGTGTCAGCTGAACCGGGATCGGAAAGGGTGGCGGAGAATTCCACGGGTATCCCAACCTGCACGGGAACAACAGAGGGGGTGATCTCCCCGAGCACTGGAGGCGCGTTGCTGATAGTCACAGACACTGAATCGCTGCCTGTTCCACCGTCATCATCCGTGACAGTGAGGGTGACTTGATAGTCTCCGTCATCAGAAAAGGTGTGCTCGGGGTCGAGCGAACCTGTAGCATTTGACCCATCCCCGAAATCCCACTCGATCGCGTGCGTATCAGTTCCATAATCGAGGAAAACCCCGTTGAACGCAATTGGATCGCCTTCAGCCCCATCAACGGGTTCATCGACGGCCACGAGGGGCGGCGAATTCAGGATTTGAACCGTTGTTTGGCTAACCGCGCATCCGGCCTTATCGTCGCAGACGCGAAGCGTTACCAATCGGGTTAATGGACCATCGAGGTCTATCGCGGCGAAAACCACGCTCTGACCGGTGACATCGTATCTGCCGTCGTCATTCAGATCCCATTCAAAAGTCAACGGATCTCCCTCGGGATCGATCCCGGTTCCCTGGAGATCGATGAAATCCCCCTCCTCGACCACATAGCCGGCGCCGGCAACCGCAGCTGGAGATTGGTTATCGGTAAGGTCGCCGAGTGCTTCGCCCATCGTCATCCCCGATAACTGTGCGAGGGGCTTCACTGCTCTCTCATCGGCGATTACTTGTGCGAGTTCGGGGCCTGCCGCCGCGGCTATTTCATCGAGGAATTGCTCAACGGCCGAAACCTGAGCTGCTGTAATGACGACATCATCGCCCCGACCCTCAACTAATGCTTCCAACCCTGGTCGGAAGAGGTCTATCGCTTCGAACCCTTGCTCACGGAACTCTGAGTCGGCAAGCAGGATCAGCGCAAGCTCGGGAGAATGCTCTGTGTACAAATCAATATAGCGACTGCCTTCGGGAGACTTCGCGAGTATCTGGTCTCGGACCTGCTGAAGCAGTTCGACGCCATCCCATAGCTCCGCTGCTTGGGGCATGAGCACAGAAAGCAGGCCCCGTGCACGCATGACCAGCGACGAACCGGAGGACTGTGCGGTCGACGATGATGCTCCGACAAGGCACAGGATGGCGCACTCGCATGGCCGTTGTGTTGGGGTAGGTGGGGGTGTCGGGGTTGCCGTGGGGGTCGGTGTCGGCGTGAGCGTTACTCCCGGCGGGGGATTTCCAGCATAATTGACAACCAACTCGGCAAGGTGACCGGAATAGGTCTGGGGCGGACGCTCAAACCCAATAACTCGACGATGAAGGCCGCCTGCGTTCCCATCATTCTGTACCACCACAGCGATTCCGTTCCCAGGCGACCAGTCGGGACGATCTACAATCTCTTGAACGACCGCCGATAGATCTGGCGTCTGCCTATCGTTGCCCAATCCCCACGCGTCGGAAGAAGATATGACCCATTGCACACTTGATGAGGTAAGAGCAAGGTTGTCGGGTCTCCTAATCTGATCAAACGAGCCGGCGTCTCCGGTGTCTTCGCCGCTGATTCTTAACGTCAATTCGTTCGTGTAAGGGCCATTCACAGTAAAGTTGAGGTACGCGGATTGGATCTTCGCTCCTTGAGGAATCTGCGCATTTCCAAACCTGAATCCCGAAGTGATGTCTGATCCATCGAAGCACTCTCCAAAATACACCTCGTTCAAGGTGGTCGAGTATGTGCAGTTGCCAGGATCAGGGCCAGCGTCGTCGACTCCTCGATTGATCTGAACTGTAATGGTCGTGCCGCTTGGCGGCGGGGTTGGAGTTGGCCCAGGAAGGACGGCGGACGATTCATTCGATGGATCACTTTCGTTTCCACCATCATCAACAGACGTCAACACGTAGTGGTACTCTACGTTCGGACTTGCCGACGCGTCTTGATAGTCGTCATTTTGGACGATGGCGATGAGATGATCATCATCCAACGGTACGGGGCTGTTCGTATCTCTGTACACCCTGTAGCTGATCGCGTCCTCGTTTACCTCGTCCCATGTCAATTCAATCAAATCAGCAAACTCATCCGCGAAGGCTTCCAGATCTTCTGGAGCTTGTGGAGGGTTGTCCAGGGCGGTAAAGCTGTATTCAAAGAAGCCGTTGAAGCTGAAATCGAGGACCGGACTAACGAAAACAAGGACGACCTTCTCGGTTCCAAACGGCGCGCCGAAATTTGTAGATATGTCCTCAAACATGCCGAATATCGGCCCAGGAGCGCCTGTTTGGGTAAGCTGGTATGTCGATCTTGTGGATCCTCCGGATGCAGGAAACTCCAGAATGTCCAACGTGCAGGCCGGACAGCTGGTCTCGAAGTCGAGTTGAAGAGTCGCTCCAGTGGCATCTGGACCGCCCGGGAGATTCAGGTCGTCTGGAAAGACCTCAATAAATTGTGCTGCGGGCGAGCCAAATCCTGGTTGGTTCCCCTTCACCGGATATTTCGGTTCGGCAATCGGTTTCTTCTCCTCGGTGATCTTCACGTTAGCGTTGGTGGGCCATACGGAACCTTCCGTGTAATCCTTCAGGTAATTGGCGACTGCGAAATCATCGAAAATGCTCGTCCAAGTATCGGTAAAATCAGCATAGGGATGTGCCCCAGAAGGCGGGTTCATCAACACGAAGGTTACTGCGTCAACCGTGGAAGTAGACTCTAGCGGTACCCGTTCCCATATTGAGCGAACAATGTCACGATTGTTCGAATAGCCGGCAGGGCCGGCCAGGTGCTCCTGCAAGAACTTGATGAAAACGACCGCGCCATATTCGTGAAATGGTGCCACACTTGTTCGGGTGAATAGCGATATTTCGGGGAAAGTCGTGTATCCGAATACGAAACGGAGGTATCGATTGTCAGCTGGATTGATTTCGTCCTCCATCCATGTCGCAGTCGACTCCATAAGCCAAGCGCTCTCGCTCGCGTACCATAGGTAGGCATCGATCATCCCCCCGCAGTCGCTTTCTTTGAACCCAGCGTAATTCCACTGCAGCATATGGAACAACTCGTGCGTTCCAAGCGTCCCGATCCCGTTCAGGGAGAGGTCGTGCTTCAATCTGATTTCGCCTGGTAGGGTGACCCCATCCGCGTCGATCGGTACCAGATCGCACGCCTTGATGTCCTCGCTAACAAAGACATCGAATCTTGCGATTCCATCACTTGGGTCCGGAATTCTCCCAAATTCGAGTGCATCCGGCATATCGTATCCATAGGATGGGTCTTCAAGCGTTGACCAAGCATTTTCCAGGGAATCGGCAATGGCCTGAATGTATGCCGCCCCCAGTGGAGGTGAGTCGGATCCCTGATCCGTCCAGTGAATAACAAAGTGAGGCGTAGTGTAGGTGTTCGGCAGGTTCGCGAGCTCTGGCTCCGCAGAGAAGGAGGCGCCCATGAATGAACCCATGATTTGTACTCTTGTTTCTGGACTCCATTGGTCCTGATCCACAAACACGGCGTCGAGCTTCGATGCCAGTACACTGAGGCCTGAAGATGAGGGGGCGTCAATTGTCGGCTGAACTCGTGATTCATCCTGCATTTGGGGGTTGGGCAGGTATTCCTCTGGAAGGCGAGTGAGATCCGTTATCGCAAGGATCCTCAGTCCCGCAGCCTCCTCAATGGATAAGATCCCTGCCTCTTTCGCCGCCTCGATTTTCGCTACGCTTTCCGCCCATGCCGGCTCGCTTGATCCTGCAGTTGGGTCAGCAGAGACAGGTCTTGCGATGAAAAAAGAAAGCGACAACGCCAGAGTTACGGTTGTTACTAACTTCTTCAAAATCTTTTCTTCAGCCATTCTCCCGCGTGTGCCGGATACGGTTCAGTTGAGTATTCGTACTATCTCCTAAAAGGACCATAAGCTGTTCCAGCGACGACAACAGCTTCCCGGCGGTTGCTGCTCCACCACATACCTACGAACCCATAGGGCCCTGTCTCGAGGTCGGACAAACTCCATTCGATCGTGGACTCCTCGCCAGGTTCAAGCTTTAAGTAGCCGAACGCCTCGGCTTGTGTAGTCTCAGTTGTCCAGCGCCGTTCGACACCAGCGATTGGCACAATGATATCTTGCACAGGACCATCCTCTCGCTGCAAGACCGCGACTTCGTTCGAGATGTTCTCTATCGTGAACCTGACTTCTACAACCTCACCCACCCGATATTGCCCTCGGCTGATTTCGAGCGTTCCGCGAATCTGGCCATCGTCTCTCGTGTCGATAACGGGTCCGCGCAATGGGTTGCATGCTGAGGTCGCAGCAATTATCAATATTGCAATGCAGATCTCTTTGATGGACTCCGAGAGCCCCCAGCTTCTCTCCTGCATTTCTACCTGCATGTGCCGCTATCTCCTCGTCGAACCATAGGACGTACATGCCACGACTGTGAATTCGCGGCTGCTTGCGACAGAAAAAACAAAGCGACCAGGCCGATGGCAGGCCTGGTCAGCGAAGAGCTTGGGAAATTGGTGGCTCGCTCCGACTGAGCGAATGGGAGGTATCGACCCAGGTGGTCAAGGATCAGGTTCATCATTTGCCCAGAAGACCGAGAGGATTCGTGAATCGACCCTTGGTTAGTACGGGTCGGGTCGGTGATTCTCTCCCAAGTCAGTAGCCCAATCCCATGGGACTGGTCGCGCGAGTTTCAGCTGCCCGTAGGGCTTCTGAACTAGCTATAGGGAAACTGGTCGATGACCCCCAGCCAAGACCGACAGGACTACAGTACTATCAGTCGACTGCTAATGTCAAGGGACAAGCATTGGGATGGTGGGTTTCTGTCTTCGCTTATTGTCCATGAAACTTGTTCACATAGGCTGCGTTAGATCTTCGTTTGAACGCTCGCAGAATTTGGAGTGCCGCAAATGAGCACGTTATCCGTCGCTTTTGAAGACTTCATTTTGAGCCGCGAGGCGATGCTCTGCAGTCCGCAGACGATCGACTTCTACCAGCGGATGCTCAAGCCGTTCTTGGCCCTGGCGAATGGAAGTCCGCCTTCCAACCGCATGGTCCGCGAGTTTCTATCGACCGTCGCACTGCGCGGCGTAGCCTCCGCCACCGTCCACGCGCACGCGCACGCTCGAGCGGTGCGGGCCTTTGTTCGCTTTGCTTATGAGGAAGGTCGGATCGAAGAGCCAGTCACCGTGCGGATGCCGAGGGTCGAAGAGAAACGGATGGAGGTGCTGGACCGTGAGGACGTGAGGCGAGTGTTGGGCGCCTGCAGCATCCGGGACCGCGCCCTGGTGCTGACGCTCATCGACAGCGGCCTCCACCGAGGCGAGGCGCTGGCGTTAGATTGGGAGGACATGGACTTGCGCACCGGAGCCGTCCACGTCCGGCGCGGGAAGGGCGGCAAGGCGAGAGTGACCTACATAGGAGCGAAGACCCGCCGGGCGCTGCGGCGCTGGCCGCCGCCCCAGCGAAGCAGCGCTATCTATCCGCTCACGCCCTCCGGCGCGGCCACCCTGATGGCGAGGCTGAGCCGCAAGTCAGCAGTCCATATCACCTTCCACAAGTGTCGCAGAACGTTTGCAACTTGGGCGGGTTCAGTATTACCCTATGTCCGATCATTCGGCAGTTCTGCGGCGAGACGGCTGGATCTACTTGGGCAAGTTGAGTACCCTTCAAACCTCGATTGGAAGAGCCAGCAGACACCAGGCCAAACCCAGCTGCAAAGCGCGGGCATACTGGGAGAGAGCTTTACATAGAACATGCGTTCTGATAATATCCCGCTAGACATGCTTACTGAGCAAAAGAGGCTCGGCCAATACTTCACTCCCCCTGAAGTGGCTGCGCTACTCGTGAAATGGGCCACGCGAGGGCCCCAGGACCGATTGCTCGATCCATCCTGTGGCGACGGCGAGTTCTTAGTGCGCCATGCTAACTCAACAGGCGTAGACCTATCTGAAGAGGCATGCGTAGTAGCGGGAAGCAGAGCACCCTCTGCCGACCTAGTTCACTCAGACTTCTTCGAATGGGCCGAGACAACCAATAAGAGATTCGATGCTGCTGCAGGGAATCCTCCATTCATCCGATATCAGCTCTTCAACGGAGACCGAAGGACGCGCGCCCTAAAGTTGTGTGCGAAGGCCGGGGCTAACATCTCCGGATTGACCTCATCGTGGGCGCCATTCATTGTTGCCTCATCCACACTATTAAGACCCGGGGGTTCACTAGCGTTTGTTGTTCCCGCGGAGATTGGTCACGCATCCTATTCCTTTGCGGTTCTGCAGTACCTCTGCTCGCACTTCTCGCACGTTCACATTATCGCTATCCGCGAGAAGATTTTTCCAGAGCTATCAACAGACGTTTGGCTCCTACATACACATGGATTTGGGCAAAAGACATCAAGCGTTGGCTTCTCGGCGCATGATCGATTTGCTAAAGTTCCTGACAATGCGTCGCCTCAGCGGCTGATTGACATTCGAAACCTCCGAGAATCTGGGGGTCGCCTGAGGCGCTATCTTCTCCCGCCTGACGGTCTCGCTCACTACGATGAGTTATCAGCACGAGATGGAGTTTTCGCGCTGGGATCGCTAGCCCGTGTAGGTATCGGATATGTCTCCGGTGACAACTCGTTCTTCCACCTGAGGCCCAGTGAGGCAACTGACCTTGGGATCCCTAAAGAGCTTCTTCGCGTCACAATTCGTAAGGGATCGCAGTTGTCTACATCTGAAGTAACCGACTCCGAAGTGGCTAGATGGATCGCTGACGATCAGGAGGTGCTGCTGCTGGACCTCAACCATTTAGAGCAACTCCCTACACCTGTAACCGCATACCTCGATTCGGAGGAAAGTCGCAGAGCAATGCGTCGCTACAAGTGTCGGACACGCAAGCCCTGGTATGCAGTCCCGGACGTGTCGCCCCCAGATGCATTCCTCACTTATATGAATGGAGTCGAGCCCTCCTTCGTCCTGAATAGCGCGGCCTGCGTTTGCACAAATTCAATTCTGGCCGTGCGGTTTCTACCGATGACACGGGTCGATTCTAATTGTCTATCCAGAGCGTGGGGACATCCTCTTGCTAGGCTCAGCCAGGAGATTGAGGGCCACCCGCTTGGTGGCGGTATGCTCAAACTCGAGCCAAGAGAGGCATCCAGGGTCAAATTGCCGCTTCACAGCAACTTGAAATTGGATCTGGATTTACTCCAGCACTCAACGTCCGTCATGCGTTCATGGCGCCATATCAGCCCCAGTGCCTGACGAGCCGCAAAAATTCATCGACTATCTGAGCATTGAGCCCGCTTTGGCGGCTTGCGTCACCGAAACTACTCAAGGACAGCGGCACATTAAGCCCCTTCATATGCACTTTTCAATGAGGCTTGTGCTTGAGGGCGGCTTCCTGCCGCAGGAGATCACCCCTCATCCACCGTTCGCATATGAGATAAGAAGCGGAAGGCACTATCTGACCCTGGACGAGTCAGTTGGAACTCTAACTGAAAGAACGGTGATTGGGGGAGTTCGCAGTAAGCAGATTGATGTTGTCGTAACAAAGCCATCGATTGGTCCAGTGGTGGCAATTTCATTCAAAGGAACCCAGAAGGCATTTCGGAACCTTACGAACCGAATGGAAGAAGCGCTGGGTGATTGCACGAATATTCACCTTGCCTATCCCTCTCTTGTCTATGGCTTCTATCATGTGATTCTGGCCAACAGGCCCGACCAGATCGGAAAGCACCGATTGGTCGGTAATAAGAACGATGTGAGTGTTTCAAGTTCCGATGTCATCGAGCCTCAAGTTCAGCGGTACTTGCTGGCTATCCAGGCCCTATCGGGTCGGAAGACTCAGTGGGAAGATCCCTCATCTTATGAGGCTGTTGCACTGCACTTTGTTGAGTCTTCTGATGATCGGGTTTCGAGAACCTTCGAATCAATTCCCGTTGACAGCCCTCTTCATCGCGACCTGTTCTTTGGCAAGCTGCTCGAGGCGTATGACGTTCGATACCCATATATGGCCGAACGAGTACGGGAAGCTAAAAGAGTGCAGTGGGAGCAAGAATCGCCGATTGTTGAGAGCCTCCAAGATCGGTTAGATCACCCATTCGAAGATTTTCTAGGATATACGCTTAGGTTTGCGAGTTAGCCCCTTAGCAGCCTGATCTTCACCCACACCTTCCAACATCGACTTCTAACGCAGGTTGTCGATTGGTGCAGCTCTACTGTGCGCTGCTCGAAGATCGCTCTCGCTCTGATATGCATAGCGTCGCACCATCTGAAAACTGCTGTGTCCCAGAAGGCGCTGCAAACTAAGTAGGTCTATGGCCTCCCTCAACGCCCAACTTGCAAACGTTCTGCGACACTTGTGGAAGGTGATATGGACTGCTGACTTGCGGCTCAGCCTCGCCATCAGGGTGGCCGCGCCGGAAGGCGTGAGCGGAAAAATAGCGCTGCTTCGATGGCCGCCGCCCCATCGAAGCAGCGCCCGGCGGGTTTTTGCACCCACGTACGTTACTCTGGCTTTGCGTCCCTTGCCTCGCCGGACGTGGATCGCTCCCGTGCGGAAGTCAACGTCGTCCCAATCCAAGGCCAGCGCCTCGCCGCGGCGGACCCCGCTGTCGATCAATGTCATCACCAGGGCACGGTCGCGAGTTCCACACAGGCTCAGCACTCGCTTCACGTCCTCGCAGCTGAGCACCTCCATCCGTTTCTGCTCGACACGGGTCATCCGGACGGTTACCGGCTCTTCGATCCAGCCCTCTTCGTGGGAGAATCGGAGGAAGGCCCGCACTGCCCTCGCGTGGGCGTGGACGGTCGCGGAGGAGACGCCGCGCTGGGCCACGGACGAAAGGAACTCTCGGACCATGCGGTTCCAAGGTGGGCTCCCATTCGCCAGTGCCATGAACGGCTTGAGCATTCGGCGATAGAAGTCGATCGTCTGGGAGCTGCAAAGCATAGCCTCGCGGCTCAGAATGAAGTCATCAAAGGCAACGAATAACGTGCTCATTTTGGGTTCTGGCCACTCCGCCAGCTTCAAATGAAGTTCTTACGCAAACCCACTTTACAGGGCTACAAAGCGGCAGATATAATCGCCTGACCGGGGGAAGTGCTGGAATTGGCAGACAGGCGTGACTTAGGATCACGTGCCCTATGGGCGTGTGGGTTCAACTCCCACCTTCCCCACCAGTCACCGCAGGTTTCAAGCGACCTACAGTCACAAGCAACCGAAAGCCTCAAGCAACCAGGGGTCGCAATTAATCTGTGGTCGTAAGTAGCCTAGCGTCTCAAATAACCTGGACGAAAGCAACCAGGGGTGACTACTAACCGAAAGTCGCTTGCGGCCAAACGCCTCACGCGACTGAGGGAATTCTTGATTTGAAAATCGATACCGAAAACATAGAGGATCGGCAGGTACAGCTCACCATCGAAGTGCCCGACGATAGGTACAAGGCGGCCATGCGTTCCGCGGCCCGTCGCATGAGCAAGCGGGACAAGATCCCCGGGTTTCGTCCGGGCAAGGTACCGTTCAACGTGGCCGTCGGCCGATTCGGTGAGGACGCAATCTTCGACGAGGCGATCGACACCCTCGGGCAAGACGTTTACAAACAGGCACTGGAAGACAGCGAGCTCGAACCCTTTGCGCCGGGCGCACTCAACGAAGTCGTGAGCCGAACGCCGCTGGTGCTCCGGTATGTTGTGCCGCTCAGTCCTGAAGTCGACCTGGCTGATTATCGCAAGTTGCGCGTGAAATTTGATCCGCCTGAAGTGTCGGATGAGGCCCTGGATGCGATGATGGAAGACCTTCGGCAGCGGCAGGCGCTCATTGAGCCCGCCGAACGGCCGGTTCAGATGTCGGACGTGGCGGTCATCGACATTGAAGGCAACCTGGACGAACCCGAGGAAGACGAATCCGCCCGCGTGATTAAGGAGTCGGGCATCTCGCTCCTGATCGAAGCGGATACTGATTGGCCGTACCCGGGCGTTGCGGACGAACTCATAGGCATCGAGGCCGGGCAATCCCGCACCCTCACTCATACCTTCCGAGAGGATTATCCGGCGGAGGAACTTCGAGGCCGGCGGGCGACCTTCGAGGTGACTTGTTTGGAAGTGAAATCCCGCCTCGTCCCGGAGTGGAGCGACGATCTGGCGCGCGGCATCGGAGAGTATGACGACCTGCTTGACCTGCGCATCAAGGCCCGCGAAGGACTCGCGGAGAGCGCGGAGCGAGAAGCGGGAGCGGAATACGCCGACGAGGTGCTCGAGAAGGTAGGCGAATCCGCTACCGTAACCTACCCGCCGATGTTGGCAGATCAGGAGGTGGACGACCTGCTGCACGACCTCGTTCACCAGTTGGAGGCGCGGAAGTTAACTCTGGAAGACTACTTCAAGGCTGAAAATAAGACACAGGCCGAAGTGCGCGATGAACTCCGGCCCCGCGCCGAGGAACGCGTCAAGCGGGCGCTAATTTTGGGGAAGGTGGTAGAGGAAGAGCAGCTAGAGGTCGATGAAGAGGAAGTCAGCCGTCAGGTGCGGCGGTTGGCAAGCAACATGCAGGATCCGGAAGGAAAAATCTTCAAGGCACTGAATACGCCCCGGTCGCGGCGGCGAGTCGAAAACGATTTGTTATTTGAGAAGGCGATCGATCGGTTGATTTCCATCGCCAAAGGCGAGAATCCGGACAAGGGAAATCCTGAGCCGGATGAGGAAGCGGTTGAATCCGATTCCGATTCTGACGGAACTTAAGCAGATTACGTTCAAGATCCAGCGTTGAACAGGCATCGGAGCGTTCCTTGCACCTGGAAAGGCGCACCGCGGGCCTATTGCCGAGAGTCATAACTAACGAGACAATAACAAGATAAGGAGCCAGAATGAACACTACTGATCCCCAATCGCTAATTCCGATGGTGATCGAAACCAGCAGCCGGGGCGAACGCGCTTACGATATCTACTCCCTGTTGTTAAAGGAACGCATCATCTTCCTGGGCACGCCGATCAACGATATGGTCGGGAATGTCATCGTTGCCCAGCTGATCTGGCTGGACTCCCAGGACCCTGAGCGGCTGATCCGACTATATATCAACTCGCCTGGCGGCCAGATCTACGCCGGAATGGCCATCTACGACACGATGCGGCAGCTCAGCGCGCCGATTCAGACCGTTGCCGTGGGGGTCACGGCTTCCTTTGGAACCGTGCTGCTTGCGGCGGGGACCCACGGTCAACGCTTCGCCCTGCCCAACGCCACCATTCACATCCACCAGCCCCTGGGCGGCACGCAGGGACAGGCCACCGATATCGAAATTCAGGCCAAAGAGATCTTGCGCCAGCGAGAGAAGATCAATAACATACTCGCAGAACACACCGGCCAGCCGCTCGAAACCATCGAGCACGACATCGAGCGCGATTTTTATCTAACCGCCGAAGCAGCCCTCAAGTACGGATTGATCGACAAGGTGCTGGAGCCGGCAGAACATGCCGAATCGGAAGACGGGAAAGAGAAGGAAAAGGTGTCAAAGTAATCTGATATGAGCGAAGCGGACGACCTAGCGCGGCGTTGTTCCTTCTGCAACCGCCCTGAAGATGAAGTCCAGCGCCTGATTTCGGGTCCGGACGCGGTCTACATCTGCAACGAGTGCGTGGACCTCTGCGGAGACATCCTGCACGGGGACACCGGCCGCGCCTCCGCCGTGGGGTTGACCTCGGTTGGGAAACCTTCCCTGGCGCCTCAGCAGCTCCGCGCCCGTTTGGACGAATATGTAATCGGACAGGACCACGCCAAGCGCGTCTTGTCGGTTGCGGTCTACAACCACTACAAACGGATCGCAAGCCGCTCCCGCGGAGATATCGAGCTCGAGAAATCGAACATCCTTCTGGTTGGCCCAACCGGTGTGGGTAAGACTTTGCTTGCGCAGACGCTCGCGCGCATACTCGATGTTCCCTTCTGTATAGCGGACGCCACGGCTCTGACCGAGGCGGGATACGTGGGTGAGGACGTCGAAAATATCCTGCTCCGGTTGCTGCAGGCCGCGGAGTTTGACATGCCGCGCGCCGAACGTGGCATCGTTTATGTGGACGAGCTGGACAAAACTGCCCGGAAATCAGGAGACAACCCCAGCATCACGCGAGACGTTTCCGGTGAAGGCGTCCAGCAAGCCTTACTTAAAATCATTGAAGGCGCCGATGTGAATATTCCTCCTCAGGGCGGTCGCAAGCACCCCCACCAAGAGTTTATTCAGATGAACACCACCAACGTGTTATTCATCTGTGGCGGAACCTTCGACGGCTTAGCGGATATCGTCTCCGCGCGAGTCGGGACGCGGGGCCGTGTGGGATTTACGGGTAACGCTGAAGAGCGGGAAGCCCTAAATTTCGACGAAACGGAGCTGCTGCGGCGCATCGAGCCGGATGACCTGATGCACTTCGGAATGATCCCCGAATTGGTCGGGCGGCTGCCGGTGGCGGTCAGCGTCGAGCCGCTGGATGTCGGGGCATTGAGGAGGATCCTTACCGAGCCCAAGAACGCCCTGATCAAACAATATATTCAGCTTTTTGCGATGGATAAGGTCGAGCTGACCTTCACCGACGAAGCCCTTCAGATAGCTGCTGAAATGGCCATGGATCGGGAGACCGGCGCGCGCGGGTTGCGATCCATCCTGGAGAATTCGCTGCTGGAAATCATGTACGAGATCCCCTCCCTGCCCGAGGTTCGTGGGGTCGTGGTCGATGAACACGTGATCTCAGGAGACCGGCGCCCGAAGTTATTGCTCGAGGACGGTCAGGAATTCTCGCAAGATTCGGAAGATGAGCAATTTGACCTGAGAGACGCCGCCTAGGCCGTCCAGTTAAATACCGAAGGACAGTGGGGCGCTGCTAGCGGCGCCCCACTTCATTTATACTCAAGCCGCTTCGCTGAACCGGGAATATTCCATCAGACTGCCCGCAGGTCGCACAGAAATGCGTGTTATGAAACAGTTCTCTGAGGTCCGGGGGCTCATTTTCGACATGGACGGCGTCCTCTGGCGCGGGGGAAAACTGCTCCCCGGCGTTCGAACCACGTTTTCTCTCCTCCGAGCACGCCAAATCCCGTTCGTGCTCGCAACCAATAACGCCACTCAGACCTTTGAAGAAGTTCGCTCCCGTATGGATGAGGCAGGGGTGTCCATCGAGCAAAACGAGGTGCTCACAAGCGCGCTGGGTACCGCCATCCACCTGAAGCAGCATATACCGGAGGGGGCGCGAGTTTACGCCGTTGGGGGAACGGCGCTTCATGAGGCCTTGGAAGGTGCGGGTTTCTCGGTGCAGGACTCGAGCGATGATGTTGCGGCGGTCGTGGTGGGTATGGACTGGTCCCTCACGTGGGAGAAACTTGCAGAAGCAAGCTACGCCTTGATGGCGGGCGCCTTCTTCATGGGAACCAACCCGGATGTCTCGTTTCCCACAGAACGCGGTCTTGCGCCGGGAAATGGCGCCATTTTGGCCGCGCTCGAAGCGGCGACCGGTCGAGAGGCGGTGATATTCGGGAAGCCGGAGCCCCACTTGTTTGTTGAAGCCCTGCAAAGGATCGGGACTCCAAAGACCCACACGGTGGCCGTTGGAGATCGCCTGGAGACAGACATCCTGGGAGGCGCGCGCGCGGGGCTGCCGACCGCCCTGGTCCTAACCGGCGTGACCACCGCCGAGCAAGTAGCTCAATCGGATCTGCAACCGGATTGGGTTTTTGAGAATTTGGAGGAGCTCAGCCGAGAGCTGGCTGCCGTAACGTAGTCGCCACCTGTGCCTGCGGCCGAGGTGCAGGCAGGCCCCGCCACTTGTGCTTGCGCTCCTCTGCACTGCTAGGGCAGGCGAGCAGGGAGCAAGAGGGGTTAACCGCCGATCCGATGCAGTCGTTCTGCGGCTTCGACCGTCATAGGGATCCTGACTGCGATTCGTGTTCCCTGGCCGGGGGTCGAATCGATGTTCAAAACTCCGTGCACCATCTCGGCCCGTTCATATAAATTCACCATACCCAGGCTTTCGCGCTGCTCGTAGTTGTCCTGGACTTCGGCCACATCGAACCCAATCCCGTTGTCTTCGATCTCGAGAAGCGCCATCTCGCCGTCGGGTTTTAAGCGCACCCAGATGTGTTCCGCGCGGGCATGTTTGCGGGCGTTGTTCACCGCTTCTTCAACGATGAAGAAAATAACACCCTGCTTGCCGACCTCCAAGGCGGCCTCTATCTGGGGGTCGATGTCCACATGGACTTTTTGCTCGTGCATCTCGCCAATCTTGCGAGAAAGGTCTTTCAGCGCAGCTCGCAGCCCCTCTGATTCCAGGATCAGAGGCCGCAGCGTGAAGAGCATTTGACGGATCTCCTTCGATGTTCTTCGCGCCAGTTCTTCAATCTTGTAGAGCTCATCCGCCGCACGTTTGGCATCCCGATTCACGAGGCGGCGGGCAAAGTTGACACGCATGGCGATGGCGCCAATGGATTGAGCCGGGCCATCGTGCAGGTCCCGCGCTAGTTTGTGGCGGGCCTCTTCCTGGATCTCAGCCATCCTTTCCTTATCTTGTTCGAGTTGGCCATACAGACGCGCGTTCTGAAGCGCAACTATTGCCTGCTGAGCGATGGATTCAAGAATTTCCAGGCCCTCCTCGGTGAGGTAACCCTCCTTTGGGTGACCAAATAACATGATTCCGTATACTTCCAGCCCGACGACAAGTGGAATACACACCGCGGTGCTGCATTTTCTGAGCGCCAGCAGTCGGCCCAATTCGGGATCGGAAGCGGGATCGGAGATGATCTCGAGCTGGCCGGTCGACATGGCCTGCTCGACCACACCCGTAAGCCCTGGGATATCAACATTCAAATCGGCCCGAAGGAAGCCCCGCGAGGAGACGACATTAAGCTCGTCGCCGTCGAAAAGCAACAGAGCGCTTACCAATCCGCCCGCTTCTGCATCGGTCAACGCGCTGGTCGCCAGATCGAGCGCCATATCCATCACGCGCTCGTAATTGAGGGCCGAATTGAGCGCAGCCGTTCCCCGCAGCACACGGCGCAGCTTCTCTACGGTCGCTTCGAGTCGCCTTACGCGCTCTTCGCCCATCGGCGGAGATGCGGGCCGTGGCGCTGGTTCGACCCCACTTAGGATCTGGTTAATTGAATTGAGGACACCCACTTGGCGTTCCCTCTCCTGTGTCTACAAAACACATCGCGGGATCCCAACCCTAATCATTGCAGGAATGCGGCCATATTCACACGGTCCCGTCGCCGAGAGCAACTCTAACTTACAGTATCAGCCACAGGCCGTTGTGGCCCCCTTACAGTTGCCCTACAGAGCGAGTGTATCGCGGACGCCTCTATAATTCCCTTGGTTGTCAACCGATTCTTTGAAAGGTAAAATTGCCGCAATGGCGAAGGGATTCCTTCTTGCCCCCTCGATCCTGTCCGCCGATTTCCTGCACCTAGAAGACGCGCTTCAAGCTGCCGAGAAGGGCGGCGCGGACTGGATACACATCGACGTGATGGACGGCCACTTCGTGCCTAACATCACAATGGGCCCGGTCGTCGTCAAAGCCGTACGACGGGCCACCGCCTTGCCGTTGGACGTGCACCTGATGGTCGAGTCTCCGCGGCGCTTCCTCGATGACTTTGCTGAGGCGGGCGCCGACTCGCTCACGGTGCACGTAGAAGCCACAAACGAGCTGGAGCGGCTCGTGGAGGCCATTCAGGACCTGGGCCTGCGAGCCGGAGTCGCTATCAGCCCCGGCACATCCGCCGATCGGGTCTTGCCGGTGCTCGATCGCATCGATGTAGTGCTGGTGATGACGGTCCGGCCTGGATTCTCCGGGCAGTCATTCATGGCCGAGCCGCTCCTGGAGGTGCGCCGGCTTCACGAATTAATATTGAAGGAGCAAGCACAAGCTCTCATCCAGGTGGATGGGGGAATAGACGCCCAAACCGCCCCGGTTGCGGCGCAGGCAGGAGCCGAGGTCTTCGTGGCAGCCAGCGCAATTTTCGGACACCCGGAAGGAATTCCGGTGGGAATACGGGCCATCAGGGATTCTCTGGAGGCTCAAGGGGCACCGCTCGTCGATGCCAGTGACTCTTAACCCGGTGGGAGCCAACGGTAATTGAGAGCTGTGTATACACGTTTTCAGCACAAAAAAAGGACCCCGCGGGTCCCGTCGGTGCTGAGCACAGTACGATTCTCTAGGGCCTTGAAAGGCGCTTGATACACTTGGCGCAAAGCGTTCTGCGCACCAATCTTCCTTCCTCCAGAACGCGAACCCGTTGTAGATTTGGTTTAAACTTTCTCTTTGTAGCTTTCATAGAGAAACTACGGCTCTGACCGAACGCAGTTGTCTTACCGCAGGTTTCACAGTGTGCCATTTTGCCTTTGTTTCTCTCTACGAGTGCGGCCGCAATATTACCATAGAAGGTCTCGGCGCCAGAGAAAGAACCAAAAATGACAACTAATGAACGCGGATCGATCACGATCTCCCCGCACGCCATTGCCTCTGTGGCGGCCAAGGCCGCGCTGACTTCATACGGCGTCGTGGGAATGGCCTCAAAGAACCTCATAGATGGCATAACCAACGCTATCGCGCGCGACCCGCGCCATGGAGTCGATGTCGCCGTCGTCGACGATGAGGTCACGGTAGATCTGTACATCATCATTGAATACGGCACCCGGATCGCGAGCGTTGCAACCAGCGTCGCAAACACCGTGGAGTACCAGGTAGAGGAGTCCATCGGATTGCCGGTGGTGGCGGTTAATGTTCACGTGCAGGATTTGAGAGTGAGCGACACAGATTGAATGATTGAGAAAGGCACTAAGGCGTGGGAACGTCTCGCGCGGCGCTATAGGTTTATCAATGCGCATATGTTTCTGCGGCTGACCGGATCTGGAATGGCCTGGTTGAGAACCAACCAGAAGACGGTCAACGCGCTCAACGTATTTCCAATTCCCGACGGCGACACCGGAACCAACATGCTTCTGACCATGGAGGCCGCCGCAAAAGAAGTGGAGAGCGCGGGAGGACGCTCAATCGGAAAGGCACTGCATGCCTTTGCGTACGGCGCTCAGATGGGATCAAGAGGCAACTCGGGCGTGATTCTCTCTCAGCTGTGGCGGGGATTCGCGCGTGCGCTCGAGGGGGTGGATGAGATGGATGCCCCAGCCTTCGTGGCAGGATTGGCGGCGGCGCGTGACACCGCCTATCGAGGCGTCGGGCAACCCGTTGAAGGCACTATTTTGACCGTCTCGAAGCAGGTGGCCGCGGCCGCCGAGCAGGCGCTTCAGAACGGCGCGACCTCGAACCTGGAGATTCTGGACAGCATCGTCCAGGCCGCGGATGAGGCAGTTGAAAACACGCCAAATCTGCTGAAGGTCCTGGCAAAGGCGGGGGTGGTGGATGCGGGTGGCAAGGGACTTTTCTTTATCCTGGAAGGTATGTTGCGCTCGGCGACAGGGCTGGATCTGGATGTTCCGTTGATGTCGATCGACGTCGATCCTCATCTGATGGACCTTGTGGGGGGTGAGATCGAGGAGGGACAGGATTGGGAGGTGGTGGTTGACTTCCGACCCAATGCCGATTTCGAGCTTCGCTCCTTCACCGATGGTTTGGCCGAAATGGGCACATCTATTCAGATCGCGGAAGGGGATCGCCTGGTTCGGATGCACATTCACGTCCCGGATGAGGCCGAATATCAGCCTATCGAATACACCAAACAGATGGGCACCGTGACAAACGTAAATATTGAAAACCTGATGGATCAGCTGGCTCAACTGGATGGACGTGTTGAGATCGAACTGGCCGAGGTCAAAGAGGGCCAGGTGGCGGTGGTGGCAGTTGCCTCGGGCCCTGGATTGGCGAAGATTCTGGCAGACATGGGGGCCGGCGCCATCATCGAGGGTGGGCCAACCATGAATCCAAGCGCCGAGGAGATCCTTTCCGCCATAGAAAATCTGCCCACCGACCGAATCATCGTGTTACCCAACAACAAAAACGTCGCTATGGCCGCCCGGCAAGCGGCTGAGCTGAGCGACAAGCGAGTACAGGTGGTGCCAACCCGCTCCATGCCACAGGGAATTGCGGCTATGTTTTCCCTCGATCCGGAGCGAGATTTGCAGGAAACCTCTGACTCGATGGTCATCGCGCTGGAAGAAATCAAGACCGGTGAGCTGACCCGAGCCTCGCGCAGTATGACGATGAATGGCATCGATATTACGGAAGGGCAGATCATTGCGTTGTTGGACGGGGATTTAGTCGCAGCCGGCAAAGACCTGCTCGAAGCTGTCCTGAAGGCATTAACAGAGGCCGGCGCCGACACATCCGAGCTTGTTACGCTGTACCGGGGCGCAGATCTAGCCGAAGAGGAGGCACAGAAGATTTCTCAAATGGTAAGTGATCACTATCCCAAGCAGGAAGTCGAGCTCGTTTATGGTGGCCAACCCCATTACGACTTGATCTTTTCCGTCGAATGAAGATCCACATCGTGACGGATAGCTCCGTCCGCTTCCTCAATCCGGAGGGTAACCATCACGACCTGATCCATCTCGCTCCAATGACGGTGCGGTTTGGGGATCAGGCGGTTGAGGACCGCCCCGATTTGCCTCTCAGCGAGGTTCGAAGCTACTTCGAGGCGGATCCCGGGAGGGCATTCGCAGACCCTCCGAGCGTCGAGCAGCTGGTGGCGGTCTACTCTCAGCTTCACGATAAAACCGATGAAATCGTATCCATTCACACTTCAGCGGGGATCAGCGATTCCTTTCGAAACGCAGTCAAGGCCAGCGAGGGCTTTCGCGGTCGCTGCGATATTCAGGTCATCGACTCAACCAGCTTTTCAGCCGGACTGGGCGTTCTCGCCAGCCGCGCCGCAGCAGCGGTCGAAGAGGGCCATTCCCTCGAAGAAGTGGTGCGTGTGGTACGCGGGATCATCCCCCGACTTTACGTCGTTTTCTTTTCGGACGACCTAGCCTATCTCGAGCGAAACGGCCTGGTCAGCCAATCGCAAGCCATCCTAGGGAATATGCTCAATATCTTTCCCTTTCTTACGGTCGAGCACGGTCGCCTGATTCCGATGGAAAAAGCGCGCACCCGCATACGGGCCCAGGAAAAGCTTATCGAATTCGTGATGGAATTCTCGGCGATCGAGCAGCTGGGTATTCTTCACAGCACCCCGGAGCCAGACGAAGAAGCATTGTCGGTTGCCGAGCGGCTGGAAGCCTTGTATCCTGAAACTCTTATCCAGTACGTCAATTATGGGCCTGCAGCTGCCACCTATGTTGGCCTCAACGGTCTTGGCCTCATAATCCTGGAGAGCGAGGAGGATGCACTTTAGCGCTTTGAACTCGGCCATCCAAAAGCTGACCAAATACCTTGCGCTGGAAGCCGAGCGTGGCTACGACAACGGTGCCGTCGTCGGCGGGTTTGCCAGAATGTTGGATCCCTGGGAAGAAGAGGCTCGGAAATCTGAGGTCGCGCCGGACTTGATGGAGATTGTGGTCAGCCGACTGCGTGATTACCCTCGGCTTTCGGCTCAATCCCGGGAAGAGACTCTGCGGGGATTGTGGAATCGGCTCCGAGCGGATTATCCCGAGCTCGCGGCACCCGCGGGTCAGTCTCGGGGAGCTGAGGCGGCGGTGGTCAGGTCGGATGAGCATCAACCCTCCCCCGCGGAAACAAGTACCGGCGGGCATGAGATCCCGAAGAAACCGCCGAGCGCCGCCCAGCCGGAGCCGTCGTCTCTCCGCGGCGAGCCTGATGAAGCGGCGCACATTCAAGCTGAAGGAAGCGCGGCCGGGATGGATCTCCGGCAGGGCGAGGGCGGCCCCGCCGCAATCGCAGCCGAGGGGCCCGCTTCCAGCCCACTCGACCCGCCCGACTCCCCGCGCGTAGTCGCGCCGGTCGAGCCGGAACCGGTCGAACCCGCATCGCTCGACTCTCCGCTTACCGAAGTTCCGGGCATCGGCCCCAAGTCTGCCAAGACTCTGAAAAAACTTGGCCTGGAATCATTAGGCGACTTGTTGTGGCACCTCCCCCGACGCTACGACGACTATTCGCAGTTGAAGACGATCAACCGGCTGGAACTCGGTGAGGAAGTCACGATCATCGGTACGGTAGACAAGATCTCGGTTCGCCCGGTCAGCGGTGGGAGGCTCAAGCTGGTGGAGGCCGTTGTCAGTGATGGCGCCGGATCGATCGGGGTCACCTGGTTCAACCAGACCTGGATCGCAAACCGGCTCAAGCCCGGAAAAGCGGTCGTGCTTTCCGGCAAGGTGGAGCAGTATTTGGGCAAGCTCACGATGAATGGCCCCGAGTGGGAGCCGCTGGAGAGGAAGCAGGTCCATACCAACCGCATCGTTCCGGTCCATCCACTGACGGCGGGTGTGACGGCGAAGTGGTTGCGCAGGGTGATCAATTCGGTTGTGCAGAGCCACGCGGAACGCGTGCCCGACCCGCTCCCGGCCACGCTTGTTTCCGAAGCCGCTCTGATGCCATTTGGAACGGCCTTTCATCAAATCCATTTTCCAGATAGCTGGGACCAGCTCGAGCGTGCGCAACACCGCCTGGCATTCAACGAGATGTTGTTTTTGCAACTCGGCGTCATGCGCCAGAAACATGGATGGCAGGCGCTCGAAACAGAACCCATTCGAGTTGGGGACGATTGGATGGAACATTTTCTGGCCGGTCTTCCCTATCAGCTGACGAATGCCCAGAATAAGGCGCTGGCGGATGTGCGCGCCGATCTCGAACGCCCGGTTCCCATGAACCGCTTGATCCAGGGAGATGTTGGTTCCGGCAAGACGGTGATCGCTGCGGCCGCAATCGGCATGGCGGCGAGCCAAGGGACACAATCCGCGGTGCTGGCTCCCACAAGCATCCTGGCAGAACAACATTACGAGACCTTCCTCGAGCTTCTGCCCGCCTCCACCGACCTCTCGGCGCAAGACATCCGGCTGCTGATGGGCGCGACGCCAGAGACGGAGAAGGTAGAAATCCGGGAAGGCCTCGCGCGGGGGGAAATCCGGCTTGTGGTGGGCACCCACGCGCTGCTCCAAGATCCGGTGGAGTTCAAGAAGCTCGGCCTGGCTGTGATCGATGAACAGCATCGCTTCGGGGTGGCCCAGCGGGCCGCATTACGTAGCAAGGGAGCGAATCCCAATTTGATGGTGATGACCGCCACTCCCATCCCACGCTCGCTTGCACTTACGATCTACGGAGATCTCGATCTGACGGTCGTGGACGAGATGCCTCCTGGCCGGCTCCCGGTCGAAACGCGCGTATTTCGCCCCAACGAACGGACCCGCGCACACACCTTCATCCGCGGCCAACTCGAAGCCGGACATCAGGCGTTCATGATTTATCCCCTGGTGGAGGGCTCCGAGAAGGTTCAGGCTAAATCGGCGGTTGATGAACACGCGCGCCTTCAAGCAAATGCGTTTCCGGAATATCGCCTGGGTTTGCTGCATGGTCGCCTCAAACCCGAAGAAAAAGAGCGCGTGATGAAGGCCTTTCGAAAGGGTGAATACGACGCGCTCGTTTCTACCTCGGTCATCGAGGTGGGCGTCGACGTTCCGAATGCCACCGTCATCCTGATAGAGGGCGCGGACCGTTTTGGGCTTTCGCAGCTGCACCAATTTCGCGGCCGCGTCGGGCGCGGTCAGCATCAATCCTACTGTTTACTGATTCCGACCAGCGATCGCGAACGCGAAAACGAACGGCTGGAGGCGATGGAAGATACCTCGGATGGATTCAAGCTGGCCGAGATGGACCTCGAGCAACGCGGACCGGGTGACTTTTTAGGGACCCGGCAATCTGGTTTTCTTCAGCTGCGAGCGGCGCGCCTTACAGATTTGCGCATGATCGAGAAGGCGCGCAGCGAGGCTACGCGCATTTTCGACAAAGACCCTATGCTCGAGACGTCGCAGCATAAGCTACTGGCAGAGGCGGTAGACCGCTTCTGGACAAATGGAAAGGGAGAGATCAGCTGATGACTCGAGCCGTATTTCCGGGAACCTTTGATCCCGTTCACTACGGACACATTGACATTGCCCGGAGGGCGGCCCCATTGTTTGATGAGCTCATCGTGGCGGTGTACGACCGCCCTCTGAAGAGCCTGCTATTTACTCCCGAGCAGCGCATGCAACTGGTCCAGGAGACTTTTGCGGATGACAAGCGTATTCGGGTCACGATGTTCGGGGGCCTGATCGTGGAGTACTGTCGTAAGGTCGATGCGCAGGTTATCGTCCGGGGCCTACGGGTCTTTTCCGACTTCGAGCACGAATTCCGGATGGCGCTGGCGAACCACAGATTGGCCCCGGAAATTGAGGTTGTAGCGTTTATCACGCATGAGGAACACAGTTTTCTAACCGGGTCCACCGTGCGCGAGATCGCCTCTCTGGATGGGGATGTCAGCAGCATGGTGCCGGAGCATGTGGCGGCCGCGCTAGAGCGCCGGTTTCTGGAGGTTGGAAACGACGCGGTTTACATGACCTCTTTGAGAGACTAGCCGCGCATGCCGACCCCCCCATTTGACCAGATTCTCAGTTAGGTGTAATCTTCCGCATTCTGCGCTGCGGAACTATCCAGCGCTGCCGGAGGCCCTGTAATGGACATTCTCCACCTCGTGGACCGACTAGAAGAGCTCTTCAACGAGAGCCGGCCCATCCCCCTCACCCATAGCGTAGTGGTTGACGAGGATCGAGTACTCGAGATCATTGATCAGATGCGCATCTCGATCCCGGAGGAAGTGAAGAAATCTCAGCAGGTGCTTGCGCAGCGCGATCGGGTAATGGCGCAGGCGCAGGAAGAGGCAAATCGCACGCTCACACTTGCGAAGCGCCGCGGCGAAGAATCCCTGTCACGCGATTCCGTCGTGGAAGCCGCCCATGAGCGGGCGGAGCAGATATTGGATCAGGCCCGGGCGGACGTAGAATCTATGCGCTCGGAAGCCGATGAATACGCCGTCGAAACCCTTGCCGCTTTAGAGGACGAGCTCACGCGATTGCTCAATCAAACGCGCAACGGAATTGCGAAGATGAGCGCGGAGAGGGAGCGAATCATGGAACCGCCTGAATTGGTCAGAGAGGCCTAACCCACTCTCGAGCTTACGAGGAGATATCGCCCCCTCCAAA
Source organism: Chloroflexota bacterium (assembly GCA_022561385.1). GTDB lineage: Bacteria > Chloroflexota > Anaerolineae > Anaerolineales > E44-bin32 > JADFRG01. The sequence continues at coordinate 23,756 of JADFRG010000022.1, read as the reverse complement.
AGCAGGGGGCGATTTTCGTTTAAGGGACTATTTCAACGCGGAGGAACCGGCTGCTACTTCCTCTACCTGCAGCTTGTCACGCCGAGTCGCGGCTTGAACAAAGCCGGCAAAGAGCGGGTGCGGACGGTTTGGTCGCGAGAGAAACTCGGGATGGAACTGGCTGCCGATCATGAAGGGATGGTCGCTCAACTCAGCGATTTCCACCAGCCTGCCATCCGGCGAGAGGCCAGAATAAACCATCCCGTGTTCAGCCAGGATCTCGCGATAGGTATTGTTGAACTCATAACGATGTCGGTGGCGCTCGTTTACCGATTCGGTTTGGTATACGGTCCGGGCAAGCGTTCCCTCTACCAGGTCACAGGGGTATAACCCCAACCGCATGGTGCCGCCCATCTCGCCAATTCCCCGCTGCTCAGGAAGCAAATCGATCACCGGATGCGAAGTGTTTCGATCGAACTCTGTAGAATTCGCGTCTTCGGTTCCAAGCACATGCCGACCGAATTCAATCACCATCACCTGCATTCCCAGGCACAATCCTAGATACGGAATCTGGTTTTCCCGCGCGTAATGGGCGGCCGCGATTTTTCCTTCTATTCCCCTCGAACCAAACCCGCCGGGGACAATAATGCCGTGTGCCCGTTTCAACTCGTCCCAGCCTTTGTCCTTCTCCAGCTCGGCGGAGTGCACCCAGAGGAACTCGGCTTCGACCCTGGCTTCCAGCGACGCATGTCGGACGGCCTCGCGTACGCTCATGTACGCGTCTTGCAGCTCCACATACTTGCCCACGATAGCAATACGAATTTTGGGACGGTCCTCTCGCTCTTGCGCAACCAGATCCTCCCAATCAGACCAGTCCGGCACTTGAGTGGGGATGAGACCCAGGCGATTCACGATGTTGTCGCCCAGGCCCTCCGCTTCCAGCAACAGCGGGACTTCGTAGAGGCTGCTGGTTGTGGTGAGCGGAATCACACCTTTCCGGTCGACATCGCAAAACTGTGCAATCTTTTCCCGCAGGCTCTCGACCACCGTGTGATCCGAGCGCGCGATGATTACATCTGGTGAGATTCCGATCCCTCTAAGCTCGCGCACCGAGTGTTGAGTAGGTTTGGTTTTCAACTCACCCGTCGCACCAATATATGGCAGCCAGGTGACGTGAACGAACATCGCGTTTTCCCGCCCGACGTCCGATCGAATCTGCCTGAGCGCTTCTAAAAAGGGCAGCGATTCGATGTCACCCACCGTTCCGCCCACTTCGGTGATCACGACGTCGGCGCTGGTCACTTCATGAACTTCGCGGATGCGGCTCTTAATTTCGTTGGTGATGTGGGGAACAACCTGGATGGTACCCCCAAGGAAGTCCCCTCGGCGTTCCCGAGCAATAACATTGGAGTAGATTTGGCCGGTGGTCAGATTACAGACTCGGCTGAGGCTTACATCTATGAAGCGTTCATAGTGACCCAGGTCCAAATCCGTTTCTGAACCGTCATCCAGCACGAAGACCTCCCCATGCTGGTAGGGACTCATGGTGCCCGGGTCGACGTTGATATACGGATCCAACTTTTGGATGGACACACTGAGGCCGCGTTCCTTGAGCAGCTTTCCGATTGCGGCCGCGGTCACCCCTTTGCCCACTGAGCTGACAACTCCGCCGGTCAGGAATAAGTATTTGCTCATTTCATCCTTCCCCTTTAAAGAGCGGTGGGGAGGCTAAGTTAGCCTCCCCACACTGTTACCGTAAGCGATTTGTGGGCAGTTGCCCGTCCACTATCCAACAAGTTCCTCCAGGTCCCCCACCGCTCTCCGCATTTCCAAGAGCACCAGGCCGAGCTTCGCTTTCCCTCTTGCAAGCACGGTCAGGACGGCTTCATTTCCGGAGGCCATGAGCAGCACATATCCTTCATCGCCGTGGATATATACCTCATCCAAGAACCCGCGCCCTAGTTCTGTGGCGATTCTTTCGCCAAGACTAAGCATCGCGGCCGACATGGCGGATACGCGATCCTCCTCCACCCCCCCGGGCAGGGAAGAAGCAATGATTAACCCGTCTACGCTGACAATTGCGGAGGCTTCCACGTCTGGGGTCCGGTACTGCAACTCTCGCAGACGATCGACCATGTGATCCGTGCGGGTTTTTTCGGCCAAATTCCACCTTGGGGGAAGTCCGGGTCAGTCTACCATGAGGGTATGGGCCGAGCAAGTTACTAGAGTCTGGGGGCCCATCTGCCCACTATTCCAGCCCCTCAGGAACTCGAACCAGCAGCCTGCCTTGATCCAGATCCACCTCTAAAATCACGCTTTCGATCGCCGGCAGCAACAGCTCTCGCGGCCCGTCTCCCCGGACAATATAAACATCGTTGGCACCAGTCTCCAGAATTTCGGCAACCGTGCCCAGATGCTGGCCATCCAGCTCCACCACCGCCAACCCCAGGATCTGCCAGCGATAATAAACACCTTCTGGGAGAGGCTCCGCGCTCTGCATTGGAATGAGCAGCTCGCTACCCCGGAATGCCTCCGCCGCCTCGCGATCCTCACTTCCCTCTATGCGCAAGATCAAGTGGCTGCGGTGACTCCTTATAGACAAAACCGTATGAGGGTTGTCAGGCGATCCAATAAATACTTGGCTCTCTGCCTCGATGGAGCGGATGGTTTCGGAGTATGGATCCACGAGTAATTCGCCCCGAATGCCATGCGGGCGCAGGACACGCCCGACCGCCAAGATATCTTGGTCGTCCACGCTTACACCATTCGAATCTTAGGCCGCACTTTGGTGAGGGTCCGTACCCCCCGAAAACATCTTGGCGGGGGCAGGTTACTAGAGATGCAGGATCAAACGATGTCGAGCGAGCTGCGAACGCCCTGTCGTGAGGATATGACTCGCATGAGAGTGCGCATCGCATTTGCTACGCGCCCCTGCCGACCGATGACGCGACCCATATCTTCCGCGGCCACGCTGAGCTCGATACGCGATTCGCGTTCTGTCTCGCGCAGGGTAACAGAAACCTCGGTCGGATCATCGACCAGGGAGCGGGCGATGTACTCAATCAACTCTTTCATCTGCTACTCGCCACCCTGGGGATCCGTGGATGGCTCCGCATCGTCTGCCTCGGCATCGGCTTCGGATTTGGCTTCTTCCTCGGCCTCGGTCTCGGCCGATTCTGCGTCAGCATCGGCCTCGGGCTCGTCTTCGACCGCATCGTCCCCTTCCGCGCTGGACTCTGCGGATTTCACTTCAGGCTCGGCGGATTCGGTCTCTCCCTCATCCACCTCAGCTTCTGCGGCCTCCGCCTCGGCAGGCTCCACGGCCTCAGGCTCAACAGTTTCCGCCTCTGCTGACTCGGCAGGCTCCGCGGCCTCCGATTCAGCCGCCTCGACCTTGGCCTCCGCTTCAGGCATCTCATCAGCCTCCGGATGCCGCCGTCGTTTAGTAGAGCGCTGGCCGATCAGGTCGTCCCGCCGCGTGCGAGGATCGACGTCTGGAATCGCGGCCTCCGCCTCCTGGATCAGCGTTTCCAGCGCTTCGCCGCCCTTGAATCGCTCCCAACGCTCCCAGGTGCCCCTAGATTGCAGCGTCTGGACCACGGAGTCAGACGGTTGCGCGCCGTTGGACATCCAATGGAAGAGGCGTGCCTCGTCCACATGGATCGTTGAAGGGTTCGTACGCGGATTGTAGGATCCCAGGACCTCTAAGAATCGCCCATCGCGCGGGCTTTCCTTGTCTGCCGCGACGATGCGATAGCTCGGTTGACCTCGGGCGCCTACTCTGCGGAAGCGGATTCTGACCATTATGTCTTTCCCATTAAGACCTCCGAAAAGGAATTCTTCCCGGAGGTCCCGAATAACGAATACGGTGCGCTAATTTGACCTCGCCCATTCTAGTCGCCTGCCGGAGCGAGGTCAAGGTCCTTGACCAGCTCCAACAACCCGAGGCCGAGCTCCCGAGCCAGGGCCGGTTCAGCTCCCTCGACAAGCACAACCACTAATCGCCCCGCCGGGCCGATTCCGATGAACCAGGCCACGGAATCCGCTCCGCTAAGCGCTTCGACTTCGTAGCCCACAAAGTCGCCGCCATAGGTCGAAAACGAATCCAGCGTCACCTGAGCCTCGGTTGGCGAAAGAACGACCTGCTCCGTACCCAGTGTGGAGATCGGTTGCCACTCCCCTTCCTGGGCTCGGAAGGCGTCCACGATGGAGAGCGAGGGGCGAACTCCGGCTCCGGCCAGAACGGCATATGCTCTCGCCACATGCAGCGGCGTGACCGTCAGCTGGCCCTGTCCGATCGCTTCCAGGCCTAGAACATCCGGGTCGTCCGACAACTCGAGCGGTTGTGTCAAAGCGGTGGTCAGCCGAATGTCCAGCGGTATCGAGAGTCCAAACGCAGCAAAGGCCTCCGAAATTCCGTCGGGCCCAAGCCGTTCACCCAGAACGACGAACGGACCCGCGCACGAATTGGCGAGGGCCGCGCTCCACATCCCGGAAGGCTCAGCGGCCGAACAAGCCAGCGTTCGATTGAAGAGCTCGATTGTTACCGAGAAATCAGGGGCCGCGTCGCCAGGTTCGATGAGGCCTTCAGCCACCGACCATGCGTACAGGAGCGGCGCCACCGCCATTCCCGGCTGGTAGCTGCCCTGAACGACCCGATTGAGCAGCGGGGCATCCGTACGCACGATGAGATCCGACCATCTTTCGTCCAGCTCATTCGGGTCGTAGCTCGGGGCCGAGGCGCTCGCCAATACATCCCCCGTGACCGCGTCCAAAACGACAATCGCCCCCCGCAATCCTTCCAAGCCGAGCGCCGCAGCACCCTGCAGGCCTGCGTCCACGGTAAGCCGCACGTCCGATCCGGCCGGAGGCACTCCGTTGACGAGCTTGCTCCACCAAATCTCCAGGGCCTTGGGTCCGATTTCTCCACGCAGATAGGGGTCCATTTGTCGCTCAATCCCGGCCTGACCGAAGGCGAGCGAATCGTAGCCGGTCAGCGAACCGCCCGCGGGGTCGCGGTAGCTGCGCCGATATTCACCAGCCTCGCCCTCCGTTGAGACTAATGGTGATCCGTTGCGGTCCAGGATCATCCCACGCGGCGACACGAGGCTTCCCAATCGCCGGCGAAGGTTATCGGTACGGGACGTCAGGGCGTCCGCTCTGATGATTGTCCACCAACCCAGAGAGAGGACGATAGCAGCCCAAGCCACGCTCAGCAAGATCTGGACATTGAGGACCGGCAGCGCGAAGCGTCCTGCTCCCGGGAGGCGGGCTCTCGAAAGGTGCACGATGAACGCAAGTCCCACGAAGCTTGTAACCAGCGATGAACCCCCGTATGAAACAAACGGAAGGGTGACGCCCGTGATGGGAAATAGCCGAAGGACCCCTCCCACGATTAGAATCACCTGCAGGCCCATTGCAATCGCGATCCCGGCACTGAGCAGTACCGCAAACGGCTCCTTTCGCCGTGCCGCAGTGCGAAGGCTCCGGCCCACAAGGAGCGCAAATAATAAGATCATTGCCAGCCCGCCCAACATGCCCCACTCCTCGGCCACCGCCGCGAACACGAAATCCGACTGCACGAGGGGAACTGCAGCGGGGACACCCCGCCCCGGCCCCAGACCGAACACACCCCCGCTCGCCACCGCAATCAAGGACTGCACGATTTGATATCCGGAATTACTGGCGTTGATCCAGGGACTCAGCCAGGCCTCGAATCGGACCTGAACGATGTCCAACGTTTGATAAGCGGCAGCCGCGCTCAATACCGCGATCAACCCGGCCCCAATCAACACCACTGGATGACCGTAGGCGACATAAATCATGAAAGCCAATACCGCCAGAAACAGGGTGGCCGCGCCCAGGTCCCGCTGGGCAAACAGCAGAAGAGTAGTCACCGCGGCCGCTAGAAGGAGCGGAAAGAAATCGCGTGTGAGGCTGACCGGGCGCTCGATCAGCTTGCGATCCGCTAGAAACGAGGCCACGAAGGCTACCAACAGCAGCCGCAGGGGTTCGGAGGGCTGAAAGAATACCCCACAACATCCCAGCCACAGCCGCAGTTCTCCGCCAGCTGGATTGACGCCGAATACCAGAGTCAGTGCGGTGAGCAGGATCCCGCTCAACAGCCACAAATACCGATAGCGGCGAAGCCAGCTCAACCCCGGGGGCCCCCTTAGAATCAACACCATGGCCCCGGCCCCCAGCAGCAGCCATAGTGTCTGACGGGCTCCCAAGCCGGGCGACAGACGCCACACAATCAGCAGGCCCCAACCTGCCAGCAGCAGCGCAATTGGAAGCAAGTACGGGTCCCGCAGCGGATGGTAGCGGTTTGCAGTGCGGTGAATGAGCCAGGCCGCCAGCCCCCATGCCGGGAGCGCCACCATGTGCTGGACGCTTCTGAGCGAATCGAGGCCGGCGGCCAGCGCTATCGTTATTCCGGTCAGGGTCAGGAAGGTGAATGCGATCCACAGCAGGCGCGACTCGCGCCGGCCAAGCGCGATCCGACCTCCGGAGGTGATGTCACTAAGCAAGCGGGCTCAGTTACCTCAGCGGTAATATCGCTGGACCAGGAGCTTCAGTTTCTCCAGCATTTCGGGCGGGATGGATTCGCGCGAGCTGATGAGGGCACCTTCCAGGGCATTCTCGCAGATACATTTTCGTTCCGTGGGCAATCGGTCCATGAGCTCAGACAAAGCGGCCTGAACGACCTGGGTATTTTCTTCTATAGTGCGCATCACCAGATCGACCGTTACGGTTTCTTCGGACTTGTGCCATACGTCGTAGTCCGTGACCGGCGCCATCACGGAGTAACACATCTCGGCCTCGCGGGCCAGGAAGGCCTCAGGGGAGGAGGTCATTCCAATAATCGACATCCCCCAGGCCCGGAAAGTGTTTGATTCGGCGCGGGTGGAGAAGCGCGGTCCCTCAATGGTGATGAGGGTCCCGCCTTCGTGGACCTCGGCCTGCGCGGCCCGAAGACTCTCCACAACCGCCGGTGTAAGATCGGGACAAAATGGGTCGGCCACGCTGACGTGAGCCACAAGCCCACCTTCGAAAAAACTGCGCGGCCGGAGGCGCGTGAGATCGAAGATCTGATCGGGGACCACAACATGCCCCGGCGCGTAGTCCTCCCGGAGTGAGCCGCAAGCGCTGACCGCCACGACTTGCTCGACACCCACTTCTTTGAGTGCGTAAATATTTGCTCGGTAGTTCACCTCCGTGGGCGAAAGAGTGTGTCCCATACCGTGACGTGCCAGAAACACGACCGGAGAGCCGTTCAGCTCCCCAAAGGTCAGCGGCGAACTGGGGGACCCAAAGGGCGTGGTGAGCTCGCGGGTTTCCACAATTTGCAGGCCCTCCATCGAGTAAAGACCTGATCCGCCAAGCACGCCTAGTGTCATGTTAGCGCTCCTCTCGATCCGCGCTGGCCTCAATTGGAGGCTGACCCGCCTTAAGCGCCAGATGCACATTGCCGAGCCGGATTTCATCACCGAAGGTGACCACCATCGGGTCCGCCAGGGTCAGCTCATTCACCGCGGTTCCGTTCCTTGAGCCTAGATCCTCCAGCAGCCATTGACCCCCTCGATAGGAAAGCCGGGCATGGTGACTGGATACGGTTTCCTCGTCCAGCACAATCGTGTTGTCGCCTGATCTTCCAAATAAGTTGAGGTTGCCGAGCGGGAAAATTTGCCCGAGGGCGGGCTGGCTCAGGAGTTCCAGATAAGCTTGCGGGGCGACATCGGTCGCGAGGGCTGCCGACTTAAGGTCGCGCCACAAGAAGGTAAGTGTGGTGGCCAGAAAAGCGTAGAGCACTAGCGCCAGGGCCAGGCGCAGCGCCAGCAGTACAAGCTCGGGGCTCATCGCCCCTCTTCGTCATCCCAACCGTCTGTCTCGGTATCCTGGTCTCCGGCGGGTCGTGGGGGAAAGGGAGGAGTATAAGCCGTGGCCGTGTCGGGCGGACCGCTATCGTCCTCGCCATAAACAAGTCTTGATTCAGCGATGGTAATGACATCCCCCGGTCGCAGGATATGTTGTTTCACTTTGCGGCCATTAACTTCGGTCCCGCCGGTCGATCCTAGATCGAAGAGCACGAACCGGCTGTCCCGCACTCGCAGTTGTGCATGAGTGCGGGAAACGTGAGCATCCTGCAGGACGATCTGATTGTCGATCCGGCGCCCCACATTGATCACCGGCTGATCCAATGCGAAGTGGCGCCCATCTCCCAGGATCAGGAACGCTCCTTTGGGCAACCGCACCCCCGGGTCCTGAGCCTGGCGCTGCATGGCTTTGGTGAACTCGAGCGTATTGCTGCTGTGCCAGGAGATCACGCGCATTTCCCTCCGAGCGAGAGTAGGATCGGAGGCCAGGGTGATACTGGGTTGATGTGTCAGGGAGTAGCCGCAACGCTTCGCGGCCTGTGCTACACCCTCGGAGAGCATGGCCTGAATATCAGGGGCCTCTTCCAAAATCCGTACCGCGTCGTCCGGGTGCAGCGTTAGGGCGAACTCGTTGGGCGCGTATGGTTTGCCTCCATCGTCGCGGCGGAGGCCATCTTCCATCGTGCGCGCCAATTGACTGGCCAATGTGCCGACCGATATCTCTTCTCCGATGAGCTTCGCAAGCGAGCCTTCGAAGAGATTCTCAAGCTGGCCTTCAAGTTTGGAGAGCTGCTCGCGCATCAGGCGTGATTATAAACGCAGAATGCAACCAGATCCCGAGCTCCGGCATGGGCCGGGTATTGGGAATTAGGATTTCGGGTCGGAGGGTTCTTGGCCCAGCTTCTGCGTGCCGAATTCGATCTTGTCCAGCTCGATTGTGCTGAGGTCGAGCGGCGTGACCCGATCACGCTCGATGTCTGGTTTAAACGGCGGTTTGTATGGCGGCGTTACATCGGGTGGGCCTTTGAGATCTTCGCCATATATCAGCTGCACGGTGGCTAACGTCACCACGTCGCCTGGCTGGAGCACCCACTCCCGTACTTTCTTGCCATTAATCCGCATTCCAGAGGTTGAATTGAGGTCGTAAATGACGAATCGGCTGCCGCGCACCCGCAGCTGGGCATGACGTCGTGAAATGTGTGGATCCTCCAGAACGAGGTGGTTGTCCAGCCGGCGTCCGATATTTATGAGCGGTCGGTCCAATGGATAATGCTTGCTCCCATCCACGATAAAAAACGCCCCCTCGGGAGGCGTTTCGGTTGCCGGCTCCTCAGTTGCGATCGGCCCCAGGGCGGGATCGCTACTATGCCAGGCGATCACCCGGATGGTCGATCGGTCGAGCGTTGGATCGGTCGCGAGCGTGATGTGCGGCTCCCGCGTCAGCCGGTAATCAGCAGCTTCAAGTGCGGACCGCAGGGCTACCATCAACTCGGATTGGGATGTGTTGCCGTCCTTTGTCAGACCGTCGTAAACCTTGGGGTGCACGCTCATCGTGTATTGGTCAGGCGCGTACCGATGGCCCCCCTCTCCCTCTTTGGCTCCCGACTGAATTTCGCCGGCCCACTGTGAAACAAGCTCGTCGCGCGGGAATTTCCCCTTCGGGATTGCCTTAAGCAGCTGATCAACAAAGGCCTGGAGCTGGTCGATGAGGACTGAGGGTTCGTCCATTGCGAAAATTATACGCTTTCCAGTAAACGATGCCCTCTATCCTATAACAAGCAGGCCTGCGGTTCAAAGTGGGTAATATTGGCTGGGATATACTTTGCGGGTGCCGGAACCCCCTCGGGAGATGTACGAAGAATTGGAGCACACGGCCGATTGGGCGCTTAGAGTTCAGGGCCGAGACCTTCCCGCACTGTTCGTTAACGCCGCGCTGGGAATGATGGAGCTTGCCGGGGTCCGGACCGGCGATGAGCCGGGGGAAGTGCGGCGAATCGAACTTCAGGCGCTCGATAAGGAATCGCTGCTCGTCGATTGGCTGCATGAGCTACTGGTCGCCCTGGAGCTGGAACAACTGGCGTTCCGCGAGATTGAGCTGCAAATCACCGGCGGCAAGAAGTTAGTGGGTACATTTCAGGCGGTACCGATTATTTCAATGGACAAACCGGTCAAGGCGGTCACCTACAATGAGCTTCTCATCCAGGAATCCCCCGATGGGCTGGAAGCCACGGTTGTTTTTGATGTGTGATTGGACAAATTCCCGATGACACAAATCCGAAAGCAAGATTTCACGCGCCTGACCCCCTACTTGTGGGAGATACCGACCTCCTTTCAGGCAGGTATGCGCGTCCCCGTCAGGCTGTATGCCGATGAACGCCTGCTAAAAGCCGCTCTCGGAGACAAGTCGCTACAGCAGGCCATCAACGCCTCCATGTTGCCCGGACTCGTCAGCCATGTGATTGTGATGCCGGATGTACACCAGGGGTACGGATTTCCGATCGGTGGTGTGGCCGCCACTCGGCTGCCCAGCGGAGTCGTTTCTCCCGGAGCCATCGGATATGACATCAACTGCGGAGTCCGGCTGCTGTCCAGTGAGGTGGGGCTGGAAGAAGCCAAGCCTTTCCTTTCCGATCTTGCCACGGCGCTGTACCGCAATTGTCCGAGCGGCGTGGGTGTCGGGGGCAACCTCCGGTTAAGCGCCAAGGACCTTGACCGGGTGTGCCGCGAGGGCTCGCAGTGGGCGCTCAAGAACGGATTTGCCAATGAGGACGACATCGCGCGTACCGAGGAATCGGGACGCATCCCGGGGGCGGATCCCTCGGCCGTAAGTCCCAGGGCCAAGCAGCGGGGGCGTCCACAACTCGGTACTCTGGGCGCGGGCAATCATTTCGTCGAAGTGGATGTCGTGGATGAGATTTTCGATGAGCAGGCGGCCGCCGCAATGGGCTTGACCGTCGGTCAGCTCGCGGTTCAGATTCATTGCGGCTCGCGCGGATTCGGACATCAGATCTGTTCCGATTACGTCCGCGAATTTCAGCCCGCCGTTAAGCGGTACAAGATCCAGCTCCCGGATCGGGAATTGGTCTGCGCTCCGCTCGATTCTCCGGAAGGTAAGCGGTATATGGCCGCAATGGCCTGCGCAGCCAACTATGCCTTCGCCAACCGCCAGATCATGGCCCATCACGTGCGGCGCTCATTTGAAGAGACGTTGGGCGGCCGGGTTGCCGATTGGGATCTCACACAGGTTTACGATATCGCCCACAACATGGGTAAGATCGAAGAACATCGGGTGGAGGGCGAGCTCGTGAAGGTGTGTGTACACCGGAAGGGCGCCACCCGCGCCTTTGGGCCGGGCTACGAAGGTTTGCCGGAGGAGTACCGGTCGCTGGGTCAGCCCGTGCTCGTGCCCGGAAGCATGGGTACCGCCTCCTGGGTGCTCTTAGGAACCGAGGGCAGCATGGAGCAATCCTTCGGTTCGACCTGCCATGGCGCGGGCCGGGTCATGAGTCGCAAGAGAGCCAAGAAGACGGTTCGAGGGGATCGGCTCAAGGCTGAGCTCGAGAGCCGCGGGATCCACATCCGGGCCCGGTCTATGCCGGGACTGGCGGAGGAAGCTCCGCTGGCTTACAAGGACGTGGACGCGGTGGTGGAGGTGGTCGCCCGGGCCGGCATCGCCAAGAAAGTGGCGCGCCTGCGGCCGGTGGCGGTGATCAAAGGCTGAGGCCCACCAGGCAGGTTAACATTACTAATGTAATTGCCATGACCGCTGGCAACCTAGATCCACACGTATTATTCGTCTGCTGCCAGCAGCTTGAGAAATCGCCGTTTCCCCACCCGCAACACGCCGCCGGCGGCTGACACGAGGTCTCGATTGGGGTCTTCCAGGACCTCATCATTGAGACGCACGCCGCGCTGCTGAACCAGCCGACGCGCCTCACTCTTGCTCGAGGCCAGCTCAGAATTTACCATCACATCAATGAGTTTGGTATCACCACTCAGTTGGAAGGTGTCCATTTCCTCTGGCTCGCGGCCTTCCTGGAACACCCGGCGGAAGTACTCTTCAGCCTCGGCCCCTGCCTGCTCTCCATAGTAGATCTCCACGATCTCTCGCGCCAGGTTCATTTTGGCATCTCGCGGATGGCTTGTCCCGGACGCCAATCCCGCTTCGATCTCAGCAATCTGCGACGGTCCCCAACGCGTCGCCAGGCGGAAATATTCCCCCATGGCTTTGTCCGGCACGCTCATTACCTTTCCGTACATGTCCTCCGCCGAGGTGTTGAGTGGGATGTGATTTCCGAGCGATTTGCTCATCTTCACTTCCCCGTCCGTTCCGGGAAGTATCCCGAGGATGATGCCAATATTTGGCTTCTCCCCCAACACTTCCATCAGCTTACGCGCAGCGGTGATGATGTTAAAGAGCTGGTCGGTCCCTCCAATCTGTACGTCCGTTTTCAACTGGTAGGCATCATAAGACTGCATGATGGCATAGAAGAACTCATGCACGTAGATCGGATCCCCGGCATCAAAGCGCTGACGGAATGATTCTCGACTGAGGAATTGCTGGACCGTGAAATTGGAGGCCAAGCTGATCAGGTCTTCGAGTGTAAGCGGCGCCAGCCACTCATCGTTGTAACGAATGATAGTTTCGGCCGGATCGAGGATGGCCAGTGCCTGTTGAGTGTATGTATCCGCGTTTTCGGTCGCTTCGTCCATCGTGATCTGGGCGCGTACTTTGTCCTCGTGTGACGGATCTCCCACCAGCGACGTGAAACGGCCGATCAAGAAGGTGACCTCATGTCCGAGCTCTTGAAATTGGCGCATCTTGCGGATCGGGACCATGTGGCCGATGTGAAGATCGGCGGTGCGCGGGTCGAATCCGCAATACACCCGCAGGGGTCGGCCCTCTCGATCGGCTTCCACCAGCCGCTCACGGAGCTCGGTTTCCATCGCGGAGGCGAGGGCGGCATCGCCGTATTCGGTTCCCTGCATGAGCAGGGCCACCTGCTCATCGATGTTTGGTTTGGTCATGGCGGGTTATTGTATGGCATGGATTCAGGGCCCACCCTCAACGCACCCGCTGCACAGCGCGTCCCATCGTGCGACGGCCTCCGGTGGGATGGCGCTCTCTTCAACAATTCCGGAAGAAATTTCCACCCGAATTCGCTCTCCCGCGCTCAGCAAAAGCTCCTCACCCTGCTCTGATTCGTAACGGCAGATACCGATGAGACAATCGATCTGTAACCCTCCGTTGCTCGTGTCTACTCCCATGGCCCCCGGGCCGGCTCCGCTCAGGATCGATTCGTGTTCAAGGAACTGAACCCGGTATTCCCAGGTGCCGGATTGCCGGAACATAAGGATCGAGCCCCGGTTCAGCACCAGGCGCGTCTGGCCGGCTTGCGCATTTTCTCCGCGTGGATCGATGGCGCGGAGTCGTAGATCGGCTCCTTGTTCCAGGTACACGTTACTGCGAGTGAGGTTGGTGCTGGCCTCGTACGCGCTCTGGAAACCCAGTACGGCATCCGTTTGCGCGGAAAGGGAGGCTCCCGCCGGAATCGTATCGAGATTTCTCACCAGGCCTGGAACGCCGTCGCCGGTATCGGCGAGCACACCCCCTCGAACCAGGACCGCAAAACCGAAGTCGGTCACGGAGTCGCTCTCCCGCGGAGTGAATATTGCCAGGGATCCGATGACAAGCAGCAGCGTGCCTAGAAATCCAGCCACGACGATGGCGGCAACAGGCCACCTACGCTTTTGTTTGCTCTCACCCAATACGGCCACCGTGACGTTGCTATCTACATCGCGGCCGAGCGCGATGCTGACCAGATGTTTGGCGGCGTCTTCGGGAGGCAGATTCTGGATGTGTTCGGGAATGAGTTTGGGGTCGACGAACGGCTTGCCGTCCGCGGGACTGGGCGCGATAAGCGCGGCTGAGCCCACCAACACTCGGTCTCCACGTTCCAGCACCACGCTTCCAGACTGAATTTGGGGCGCACCTTCGGCTCCGAGTCGGCTGTTCGAGGCCTTGGTGAGCAGGATGGCTTTCTGTCCTGCCACGCGGAATACGACATTGTTGCCTATGCTGGCGAAGACTACCTGGTTTTTGTGTATGGCGACGGCTGCGACGGCTACTTCTTCTCCCCGGCGGATCAGCCCTTGCGACGCAATCTCGAGCCCACGTTTGAGAGCGCGGCGGACATTTCTCGCTTGCGCGCCCGATACAGATTGGAAGACCTGTTCCACGACCCGCGCGGCCGACTCTCCCGAGTCGGTTCCCACCCCCAGTACGCTGAGCAGGAGGCGCCTGCCGTCGGCGGTCTGAACCGGGCCGGTGCGCACCCGCTCGTGCTGAACGCCATCGGCCGCGCCGCCGACGTCTTGGGCGCTGCCGACGAACGAAGAACCGCGCTGCTTACTCATTTTGTGCGGAGACGGATGGGATCGAATCGAGGCTTCGTGCTGCAGGTTGTTTCATTGAATCGTGGCGGCAATGGTCTTCCCCATTGGCCCGAATTTTAGCCCGCTTGTTGTTGGATTGCTATCGTAGGGCGGGCGACATCGATTCGGCTTCGGGTCGTACGTTTATGGCGCTTCAGCCTCGGTGGTTTCCGGCGGAGGGATCGGTTCGGCGGTGGGGGTGATCGGCGGGTCCGTTGGCGTCTGTATCTTCGTCGGCTTTGGTGTTTTTGTCGGAGGCGGCACTGGCGTATTCGTCGGCGGCACGGGAGTGTCCGTCGGCGGCGGGGGCTGCGTGGGCGCGGGTCCCGGCGGTGGAGGCGGGGGCGGCTTGGGGGTGCGAGTCGGCGGAGGCGGAGTGGGGGAAACAAACAGCGGGCCCAGCGGCGTGCGGCTCGGCTGGGCGCCGGAACCTCCCGCCAGCACCGGCTCTGGAGTGGCGGCCAGGACCAATCCGCCCGCATATTGGCCGAACGCGTACCGGGAGGGATCGATGGCCAGCGGGCCCAGGACTTCTCCCTGGGAGGATATGATGATCCTCTGCCCGGCACTGACTCCCATTGCGACCCCGCCGGGAAAGACAATCTCGCAGGCCTCCCCGAAACAATCGACTTCCAACTGGCCCGCGACCGGGTCCCAATACACGCCCATGAGCGATCCGGTTAACTTCGCCAGCACCCCAGACGGCGCGAGCACCGAGATGGTGGAACTCCCTGAACCCTGGCCGGAGACCAGGACCACCCCACCGTTCAGCCGCAGGCTCGTGCCCGATTCGCCTTCGATCTCGAGCAGCTCCATCTGACTGTCGGGTCCGAGGTAAATAATAGATTGGTCCGGGAGACCGAGGCGCACATAACTGGTCCCCCCGATCGTTCGGAGCTGCACGCCGGATCCAGCGGCCACCAGCTGTTCGGATCTTAGAGTCTCGAAATTGCCCGCGGCGGAGCTGGTTTCGGCGCGGCCTCCAATCTCTGACACATACGCTACGCCGGAGGGCAGGGCCGGAATCGTGGGGCCGGCGCTTGGCCCAGCGAATGCCCCCGACAGCCTGGGTACGGCCCAGGCCGCGGCGCCAACCACCATTGCGAAGGCGGCGGCCGCCCCCACCGCCGGGAGCAGGAAGCGTTTGTAATAAACCCCTCCCGGCACTTCGAGGATTACGGCCGACACGTTATCGTCGACCTGGCGCCTCAAAGCCTTCTTGATAAGCCGGTCGACCGCCCCCTTGGCCGATCGCCCGCGCACGAGTCCGGTGAACTCGCTGGCCTCCACATAATGGGCGAAGCGCTGATCGCGCCGGGTCTTGATTAATCCGTCCGAACAAACGAGCACGATGTCGCCGGTCTTAAGCGGCAGACCCTGGGCGGCCCTTGCCTCCGCAGCCGATTCTTCGCCTCCCTGGAGCCACAGGCCGAGATCTACTTTGACTTTAGATTCATACCCGATGGACCGTACGATCTGGTCTCTGCGGGGATGCTTCGAAGCCTCCATTCGGCTCAGCTTGCCGGAGGCCACGATCTCGTTCTCCCAGGTGTGGTCGACGGTCAGCGGAAGGGCCTTCTGACCCCGCAGGAGATAGATCCGGCTGTCACCTACGTTCGCCACATAAAGTCGATTGCTCCAGATGGCGGCGATCGCGGCGGTGGAGCCCATGTTCGTTTTCCGCTGACTTTTTTGGGACTCTACGAAGACGCGTTCGTTCGCTTCCTTTAGTGCGGCCTCGAGCAGGCGAGGCACATTTCGTTCTCGTGAGTGCTGCAGGCTTTCAAATACGGTGGTGACCGTCAACTCCGCCGCCCGCTCGCCGGCGTTTTCGCCGCCGATCCCATCCGCAATAACTCCCACCGACAGCACCATGCCGCCGGCCGTACGTATCCTTTCGGCCCGGGCTCGATCTTCTAGAAGCGTGCGTGTTGGAGAAGCCCCAATATGGGAGCCGGCCGCAAGCCGGATTTCGGCTCCAGCAGTTCTGGCCATCTAGCCAGAGCTCCGCGCCAACCGCAGTTCGGGGTCGATCATCTGCGCCAGGGGAGCTTTCGCCTTTTTTTCGGCGCGCGCTTGACGCGCCAATCTCCCGAGTAGCGGTCGATCACCGCGTTGTAGTCGCGCATATCTACCCGCAGCCCGGGATCCTTGGACAGACAACCTTCGATGACAAACTCGTCCAGTTCCCTTGGCAGGTCCTGGCGTCGCTTTTTCATCGATTGCGGCATGCCCCGCAGGATGGCGGAGGTGACGCTGCGATCGGTGATGCCCTGGAAAGGCTCCCGACCTACCAGCAGCCGGTAGAGCAGGATGCCCATGCTCCATACATCGGCTTTCGAAGGGTCCACATTAGCCACGACTTCGGGCGCGCTGGGGTCTCGGCTCTCCTGCAGCCGCTCAGGGGCCATATATACAACTGAGCCGTCTAATTGTGCCTTGACCAGCTTGGCGGCGACACCAAAATCGATGAGCACCGGCTCCAACCGATCGCCCACCCTCAATTCGCGCCGAAACAAGATGTTGTCGGGTTTGACGTCATTGTGGGCGAATCCCCGACCGTGTATGTACTCGAGCGACTTGCCGACTTGATGGCAAATCGCGGCCGCCTCGCCGAGCGATAATGGGCCGAGGCCGCGCAAGTAGGCCTCGAGCGACCCACCCTGCAGACACTCCATGCCGAAGAACCAGGGAGTGCCGACGATCTGAACTGCCCGCTCCTTGAAGGGATTCTTGCCTTTGGAAACTCGTCGAAGCCGAACCACGCCCCGGTGGTCGAGCTTCTGGAGGATTTCTACTTCCTTTTGAATGGCGGCGAAGAAATAATCCTGGTTCCCGCCGGTGCGGCTGATCTTTAGCGCTTCCTGTTGGTCGCTATTGCCAATCGGCTTGGCTCGCACCACCCTCGACATCCCGCCGCGCCCCTCGGGATAAACCTCGACGATCTTGAAATCCCCGATGGTCTTCCCAGCCTTGATCTCCGCCAGTGAGTATTGTTGCATCTCAGTTTGCTTTTCTAGTTTGCCGTCTTAGCTGCGAGCAGGCGTCGCACAGAATATCCCCGAACATTCCACAGCTTCGGTGCGCGCTCTTCATGGTTATGCGCAGTTCACGATAGGCCATAACATGGGCCCCTGGCGCGACGTGTTCGCAAGGGTGAAGGGGCGCAACTCACCGCGCCTACCCATTCCAAGGCATCAGCAACATTGAGCCGGTTTCGCGCGCCTGGCCTCTGCTTCTCCACGCTCACCGGCCGTTACTGCGGGTCATCCTCCAGATATTCATCGTATGTGTCACCAACTTCGTCGGCGGCAGCCTCAAAATCCGAGATGCTTCTTGGCTGCGTGACGCGCCGCTCATCGTCAGGGTCAGGCTGCTCCCCGGTTACATCCGCGAGCTGAAAGAGGAAGCGCAGGCCTCCCCGCTCGATGGGAGCCACTTCGATTATGTCGCCGTCGTGCAATCGCATGGACTCGAGGGGCGTAATCTTTTCTCCATTCACTAAGGTACCGTTTGTGCTGTCTTCGTCCCGGATGGCGAAGTGATCATCTTCGTCCAGGATCGTGGTATGCAGCCGGCTGATGGCACTGTCTTCATCGTTGATGTGAAAGAGCAAATCGGCGTGTTTCCTCGAGCGACCGATTGCGGTGGTTCCGTAAATTTCGAATGAACGCTGCGGGAGCTCATCAAAACCCTCCAGCGGAACCAGGTAGGCCTTCGCCACTAGTGCGGTGCGCCGGCCCGTCACCCGCTCGACAAAATCGGAGATGCTCTCGCCTGCCCCGGCCAGCGCCGGCGCCAGATGCTGGCGGTTGAGAAACAAAAAAACTACCGCGGCCAACGACACAATCGCCACGGTCAAGGAAACGATGAGCAGCCACTGCGGAGTTCCGCTGGAAGAGGGTTCGATGTAGTTGACGGAGACCGTGCGCGGGTTGGACTGACCCTGCAGGCTCAGTTCATCCGTCAGCACGACTTGCAAAGTGGCCGGAACTTGACCTATATCCTGATAGGAACGAATGTCCCATGTGATCTCTGTTCGCCCGTCCACGACCTGGCCCTGGCCGGCTGGAGTGCCATTGATCAGCAGCTGCGCGGGTCCCATTTCCCGCGGATATCCGTCAGGAAAATTGACCTCGGCGACAACCGTCAAGAAGGTAGGCTCCGCTTCGGAAGGATCTGCCCCTCGCTCGATCGCCTGCCGGTTGATTACCGCGCCAGGCGCGGGAGAAATCACTTCCACCTTGGGCGGACTCAACTCGACCGAATACTGGCCGGTGGCCGTGAAAATCTCTCCGCTGCCTTGAATTTCAACCGTGACGTTGCGCTGACCCGCAGTCGGGGAGTTGGTGCGGTAGGTCACCTCAAGCTGCTGCCGCCGGCGAGTAAGCTGTTCGAACATCGGCTCCAAGCCATCGCTGCCGTAGTTGGTGGAGAATTCGCCGCCGGTCACGGAGGCGAGTGGCTCCAGCGCCTCTTCCCAAAAACTCGATTCCTTATTTCTGGTCATTACCACGTGGATCGGTATGCCGGCCTCGATTGCCCTTTCCGCCAGGTCAGAGGTATCGGCTCGCATTCCAGGCGTGAACAAGACGAGGGCTTGTGGCTTATCTTGATCACCAGGAACGAATTGGAGCTCGTCCAGCCCCCTTCGGAGCGCGGTACGCGTGAACGCGCCGGATTCCGACGGCCTCCCGATATTCGTTGGCGGCACGTAGGAGGCTAACTGTTGTGAAATCAGGGCCGGATCGCTGCTCATGGGGCTGATGATCTCTGTCGAATCTCCTTCCTGAACGATCACCGTTATTTCGTCGACATTTGCCATCATCCAGGGTCGCCCCACCATAAAAGTCTCGAGATATTCGGCCGCTATTTCATAAACGGTCCTGAGATTTATCCCGGTATTTCGAACGCCGTCTCCTGGATCGATCACAAAGGCCACTCGCACTCCGACGTCCACGGGCGCAACCGAATCGACTACGAAAGGGACTCCGTCCTCAAAAACATTCAAGTTCTCATTCGGAATGATGACCATGTTCGTCCCCCAGGCTGCGACCCGCACTTTGACCGTTGGAAACTCATCCGTTACGACGTGGGTCACCTGGATAGGTTGAGTCTGCTCTTGCGATAAGGCGTCGCTGGGAAGAATCGTCAGTACGGCCAGCAAGAGCATCGAAAGCAACCATTTGGATTTCGGGATATTGCGCGTGGCCGATTTCATTCGCTAGTGACTCCCCTTTTTGACTTCCTGCCCGTCCCATACAAAGATCAATCCCACGTCCCCAAACTGGACCCGGTCGCCATGCCGCAGCTCCGCTCGGCTGTCCGGCCCAAGCTCCTTGCCGTTTATGCGGGTCCCGTTTGTGCTCTTGAGGTCATGCAGTAGGTAGCTCCCCTTGCGAAGCAGGACCTGGGCATGCCGCCTTGATACCGATGGTGATCCCTCTGAGTCCAATGAGGTGAGATCCACTCCGAGCACGCTTTTCGCCACGCCCGAAGCGGTATCCACGCGCCCTACAAGCGCGTTCTTGGCGCGAAACGGAAATACCTTTCCATCGGCTGAGACCAGCCCAGGGCCGGCGAAGCGCCGTCCGGAATCGCTGCCTGAGAGTTCTTTGGGAATAACCTTGATCAGCAGCTGCAGCACGTCTCCATGGACCACTCCTGCGGCTCGTAGGCTGTTCTCAGGGGGAATGGGTTCAATCGAGTTTTCGAACTTGAGGATGTACTTGACCACCTCTCCCTCGGCAGGGAGATCCGAGTGCTCGATAGCCTTGGCAATCCAAGGGGCTAAGGCTTCAACCGGCCGTTCGGCGGGAAGCTCAAGGTCGCGTGTATTCGCCTTCCCGTCCTTGACGGTAACCACAACCGCAGTCATCTAACCACGTGCTCCTCAGCGGACCCCTCTCAAGTGCGACCACAGCGGTTATGTCATTCTACAACACCATGTCCAGCATATCGTTGTATGGTTTCGTGTTTTCAAAGGGGGTACGGCCCAATCCCCCGTGCGGTCCACGCCGCTTGCCCAAAGTCTGTACATAAGTACAGGTGTAGGATGGCCTACAAAAAAGGGCTACACCTTGAAAACCGACCTGGGCTATGCAATAATGAACGAGCTTTTATTGTATGGGGGTCTTTTCGAAAGGAGTTTTCGACATGGCACTTCTAAGACAGGATATTGAAACCATTCGGACGCTTGCCGCTCAGATCGCTCACGAAAGAAACGACACCGTGGAGAACCTGCTGGGCCGACTAAACGGCATCAACGAAGAATTGAATGCCGCCTGGGACGGCCCGTCGCAGATCGCATTCCAGGAGGCCTATGGAGACTGGATCCAACAGCTCAGGAAGTATAGCGACACGCTAAATAATGTTCATCAATACCTGACGAGCGTGGCGCAAAACTTCGAGGACCTGGATGCGGCCGCCGCCGCAGCCGCAAGCGGAGCAGCTGCTCCTGTGTAGCACCGAGCTCCAAAATGATTTTACCGACCCCCACCCTATAGGTGGGGGTCGTTGCTTTTCTCCAGAATGTGCTCCACCCAGTCATCGAATGAGCAGGGCATCTCAGGCTGGGCCTTCCACGCTACTTCAGGAGAGGCTAGCTGCATCAAATCCTGGCCGCCCGGATCATACAGGAACCCTCTGCCGGGTGGCAGCTTTTTCCCTTTGAGATCCACAGGCATCTTTACTCCAACAATGTTGCTTTCCAGACCGTCCGTGGATTGCAGCCAGATGCCAGTTCGCCACGACTTCGCCTGACGGATAAGCGGGCCGGCGAGGGTGCTCAGGATCGTCGAGGGTACGGTCAACATGATTGTCATCCGGATGTCGCCGGATCTCCTGGCAAGCTCCTCCAGTCGTGCCATAGACTCTGGACTTGTGCGTGTACTTAGTAGATGAAAATCATCCAACATCAGAAGTATGCGCGCCAGCGGGCGCGAATCTTCAAGATCTATGTCAAGCCGATTCTCCGCCTCCTGCTCCAGAACGGTAAGCAAGTTATCCAAAGTTTTATCCGTCTTGGCTTGTCCCAGACAATGCGGAAGTGTCGTGAGCGTGTCTAACCTGTTCTGCTCTCCCCTCTTGGGTGTGACCAAAGCAAATCGAAACTGAGCGGGATCAAGCTCAGCACTCAGGGCGATCGCGATGGTGGACAGGGCAGTTGTTCTGCCTGATTTTGGAGGCCCGGCGATCAGGAAGTAGGAGCCGATTCTAGCCAGGTCGATCTCTCGCGCTCGCATATCTTTATCCTGCAACGCGATCCAAGACACCGCCGCGCGGGTCCCTCCGCTAATTTCAGTCTTGCCCTGATGCAGGACCTCAGCCAGGGAAACGGATTTGCCAAGCATGCGAACGGGTGTCGGTCTGGGGCCCTCCCAGGCCGCACTCATCCGGCTACTTAGCTCCTGAAGCGCGTGGATTTGCCGTTCGGGTGGCTCGGAAGTTGGAAGAGCTATTTGCACCTCGACCGGCGGCTTCAGATTGTAAAAGCCCCGCCCCGGAACCGGGTCGTAGGTCGCGAGGTCAGGGCGCCCATCGAGAATTACCGAATACATCATTCGATCTGCGAGCTGCAAAGCGATCCGGCGAGAGATCAAGTCCGCGACTTTCCCTGAGGGAAAACGGTCGGAAGTCAAAGCGAAATACAGGCCGTAGGCGCCTCCCTCTCGAAGGAGTTGGATGAAACCTTCCATTTCGAAATTGAATGCCTCCTGGAACCCTGAGAAATTGTTGATGGCGGTGAGTATCGCGGGCAATTTCTCCGCTCCATCTTCGCCGGCCCGATAACGCGCGAAATCCACCGCCCCGGCTTCTTCGAATAACCTGCGGCGGGCATCGAGTTCCGATCGGAGGGTCGTAATTAATCGGCGGACCCGATCGACGTCATCGCCAACATATGCCCCGGCAACATGTGGCATTTCAGAAAACGCGGCCCTCAGCTGATGGCCCCCAAAGTCAATTAGATGAAAGTGGATGAGGTCCGGTGGATGAGATAGTGCATACGCGGTTACGAGCGTCATCAACGTGATCGTTCGACCCGAACCGGGGGATCCGATTACCAGAATGTTTCCATCCTCCTGAAAATCGATCAGCAGTGGCGACTGGCGCTGTAGCGCGGGTTCATCGAGCAAACCGATTGGGACCTTCGATTCCCGGGAGAGATCGCTCGGCCAATTCGTCCCGCCGAAGCTCTGATGGCCGCTTAGTTCAAACAACTTCTCCAGAGATAGCTCTTTCGGGAGCGGCGGGGGCCAGGGACTCTTCAGCCTCTCAATCCCTAGCTCCTCGGCGGCTTGAACCGCCTTCTCTACGAGGATCTGAGCCTCGGTTTGCACTCTCCCTCGTGGCTCCGGCGTCTTTGGGCTGGCGGCTTCAATCTCAAACAGCTTGATTCGCCGTCCGTCCGGGGCGACCTCCTGAATCAGGACTGGATCCTCCGCTACCACTGCGCCATCCTCCCGGTAGAACCCAGCCACGCGTGCGACTTGAAAGAGATCGAACTGCTCATCATTTCCCACCTGGAAATAAGCTCTGCCGGGCGGCTGGCTTGGCAGGAGATAGGCATCCGGTCGACCGAGTACATTGCGGCTGTCTTCGGCTCGCTCGACCCGTAGGCAGACCTTGAAACGCATGTTGGCGCGGATGCTTTCATTTACGACGCCCTCTGGCCGCTGCATAGCAAGGATCAAGTGGACGCCGAGCGCCCGCCCCTTCTGAGCGATGCTGACGAACTCGTTCAAGATCTCGCCTAAATCGTTCTTAAATCGCTCTTTTAACTCGGCAAACTCATCGATGACAATGAACAGATAGGGAAAGGGTTCGGAGATCCCAAGCTCATGGTACTTATCCACATCGGCCACCTGATGGCGAGCTAGAATTTCCTCCCGGCGGCTGAGTTCGCTGCGCAAGGCGACCAGGGCCCGCCGAGTTTGCTTCCCGTCCAGATCGGTCACCATGCCAACGGTATGCGGCAGATCGGCGAGCACCGACATTGCGGTGCCTCCTTTATAGTCCACCAGAACGAAATTGACTTGATGGGGGTGGTTGGAAAGCGCCAACCCACTCAAAAGCGTCAGCAGTAGCTCACTTTTCCCAGAACCCGTCGTCCCGGCAATGAGACCGTGGGGGCCTTGACCACTTTGTTTGAGGTTCGCAATGAGCGGACGAGATCCATGACGCATTCCGAGCGGAACCTCCAGGTTCGGGGGTCGGGAGAGGGCGGCCAGCCAACGACTCTTAAGGTCCAGGCGTTTGACGTCCGGGCAGCCGATGAGCTCCATCAGGCGAATCTGATCCGGAAGATCTCCGGCCGTCTGAGAATCCGCCAATTCGATAGGCGCCAGCCCCCGCGCCAACTTTTCTGTGTTTTCAATTCCGATATTGTCGGGCCGAATATCTACGGCACCCGCCTGGTCCGGCGAGTACAGGGTCGCGCGCTTCTCGTTAACTATCTCAACCCGG
>JADFRG010000021.1 GCA_022561385.1 Chloroflexota bacterium | reverse complement strand
TGGAAGGGAACCAGGAGAGTGCCGTAGGCCACCGCCGAAAGCACGCCGGTCCATTCCTTCTTGACGCCGCGCTCCATGAAGAGCCCGCTCAGGTTCATGAGAACCAGGGCGCCCATGTTGGAGAAGACAAGAGACCAGCCGAGCACCGAGGTCCAATACGGGATCTCCTGGTGCAGGATCGTTTCCGAGAAGAACCAGGCTACAGTTCCAATCGTGAAGAAAATCGATTGCAGGTAATACGGAACGTAATAGATAAATTCGAGCTTCTCGCGCCGGGTGATCTTGGGGGAAGTCAAGACCCTCATGAAGTACTTGCGCACGTTGTAGGTGTGACCCTCCGCCCAGCGCATTCGCTGCTTCACCAGGCGACCGAAGGTCGATACGCACTCGGAGGGGGCTTGAATGAACGGCGTGTAGAGCACCTTGTAGCCGTGCAGGTAGAGCTTGAGGGTGAGCTCCCAGTCTTCCGTGATGCTGGTGCCCCACCCGATCTCGCGCAGGACGTCGGCCCGGATCATGTAGACGCTGCCGGAGATCATCTTCATGCCGCCCAGCAACTCTTGTCCGGAGCGTTCAATCACATAGGAGCCGCTATATTCCGCCCGAATTCCTTTGGTGATCCAGTTTTCATCGGCGTTGAGCATGTGCCATTGATAGCCCTGCACAACTCCGACCCGCTCGTCCATGAGCTCGGGGGCTTCGCCGTTCTTGCTCCCGTTCCCGTTTCCGTTCCCGTTTCCGTTTCCGTTTCCGTTCCCGTTTCCGTTTCCGTTTCCGTTTTTTTCCTTGTAGCCATAGAAGTAGTCCAGGAACTGCCAAATAATCTGAGGCGGTGGAACAAAATCGGCATCAAAAATGGCGATGAATTCCGTTCGAGGGTCTATGATCTCCAGTCCATAGTGAAGCGCGGCGCCCTTGAAGCCGCTGCGGTTGATGCGGTGAGAGACCTTGACCTTGGGGTGCTTGGCCCACTTCTCCAGGCGGTTGACAGTCGTGTCGCTGGAGTCGTCAGCGACCAGAATTTCATAGTTTTCGTAATCGAGATGGGTGGCCGCCTGCAGGATGCGATCGACGACCGACGATTCGTTGAACATGGGGAGCTGAATGGAGACGAAAGGCTGCTTCTTGAGGCGCTCCCTTGCCCCGTTTCCGTTCCCATTTCCGTTGTGGCCGTTGCCGTTGCGGAGCCCGTTGTGGCCGTTGCCGTTGCGGAGCCCGTTGAGGCGTTTTCCGTTCTTGAGGCCATTGCCGTTGATATGTCCATTCTTACCGTTGCCGTTGCCATTGCCGTTGCCAATGGTTGCAAGCATGATCAGCCCCATGGAGACGTAGTATTTCATGGCGTAGACGAAGAAGAAGATTCCTGAAATGAGCGAGATGTAGGCAAGCAGCGTTCCACGAGTCAGCACGATCCCAGCGATCAGACCGAGGACGGAAATGCGGAGGACGGCGCTCAGCCAGGGCACGATCTTTGGAGCTGCCTTCTTCCTGCGCGGCAGCCTCAGCGATCGCTTCATGCGACTTGGCGGAGAGTGAGCCACTCGGAGCGCCTGGAGCAAGCGGATAGAATCCACTCCCTTCACAAAGAAGGCTTCTGCACCAGCCGCCATCGCTAATTCCTTCGCTTCAGCGTCGGCCGATACGAAGAATATGCGCGTCGCTGGATTCGCGGCTTTCAATCGGCGGGCGACTTCCGCACCCGTGAGCCCGGGAATATTTTGCTCCAGCAGCACCACGTCTGGCTTGTGTTTCTCGACAAGCCTGAGTGCTTCCAACCCATGCCTGGCCGTCCCTATCACCTGGAGGTGGGATTCGCCGGAAAGCAGGTCGCCCAGCTCCT
Source organism: Chloroflexota bacterium (assembly GCA_022561385.1). Lineage (GTDB taxonomy): Bacteria > Chloroflexota > Anaerolineae > Anaerolineales > E44-bin32 > JADFRG01. Next base: position 46,436 of record JADFRG010000021.1, on the reverse strand, counting down.
TCCGGGAGGCCTGGCTGTTATCGACGATAAGTAGACGAAGGCGCTCGTTCATTTAATTTTGGGCATTAGGAAATGCGGTGGTGCACCGAATAGGAAGACTGCCAAAAATTCGTGGAAACCCTGGCAGGAAAGCATTCGTCTCAGGCGTCGTCTACCTGCGTGTTGTCCTCCATATGGCCGAGCACGTTCTCTCGCATAAATGCGTAGAGATGGTCTCCGCTGGCCGAAACCACGGCTAGCGATAAACGCGCGTCTTGCCCTTTCGAAAGCGTCCCGATGACGTGCAAATCGAGGTCATCATAGAACTTGCGCCAATCCATCGAGTCTTCATTCAACTTACGATCTACCGGATCCATTTCGTCTCCGTTCTCGCCCATCTCCTCTGTGCTTACTGCTTACTGCTTCCTGCTTCCTGCTTCCTGCTTCCTGCTTCCTGCTTCCTGCTTCCTGCTTCCTGCTTCCTGCTTCCTGCTTCCTGCTTCCTGCTTCCGCACAAACAAAAAGCCAGCCGGCGGCCTATGGCCTCCAGGCTGGCGTCTCCACTCTAATGGGTTGAGTGGATTATTTCACGCGGTAGCCGCTCTCACATCCGCACGAGGGACGGTATCGGGCAAAACAAAAGACCGAACCTTGGCTCGGTCTTAAGTCGCAGAAAAAAGGGCTCGCTCGGTCCTAGGTCCTAGGACCGCTCAAACCTCAACAAGGCCTTCCCTTATGGCATATAGCATGGCCTGCGCGCGGCCGGGCACCTGTAGTTTTCCGAAAATGCTCCCCAGGTGTGTCTTGACCGTCTTCTCTGAGATCACGAGCTCGGTGGCAATCTCCTCGTTGGACATCCCGCGCGCCAGAGCTTCCAGCACCTCTCGCTCTCGAGGCGTCAGGTCGGTGTGGGCAGGCTGGTGACTCACTTCTCGGATTGCCAACTCATCCAACAATTTCCGCAGCAGGGAAGGGGTCATATGCGACTCGCCCGCTACCACACGCAGGATGGCCTTCTTCAATTCTTCCGCGGTGGCATCCTTTAAAAGGAAGCCGTGCGCCCCGGCCTCGACCGCCTGGAGCAGAATGGCATCGTCGCCAAACCCGGTCAGGATCAATACGCCGATACTTGGCAATCGCTCGCGCAACTTGCGCGTGGCTTCAACCCCATCCATCCCCTCCATGCGGATGTCCATCAGGACCAAGTCCGGATCGACTTTCCCTGCCAGTTCCAAAGCCTGCTCACCGTCTTCGGCCTCCCCCACCACGATGAACTCAGGCTCCATTTCCAACATTATCTTGACCGACTGCCTGACGATAGCGTGGTCTTCAGCGATCAGGATTCGGATGGGTTGTCCGTTGGGTCCACTCAAAGTAGGCTCGTTTTCTCCATTTCGCGCAGTCGTGTCATTAATTTGCGAAGTTCGTTTAAGGATGCCCGCGTCTGGTCTTTGATTCGCTGCAGATCTGCTTCTGCGGCCGCGGGATCTTTTTGTAATCTCCGTTCATACGTTTCCAGTTGTAGCAACAGGGCAGACAATTCCTGAATCACGCCATCATGAAGCTCGTTGGCCAGGGTGATGGGGTCTAATGTGGGCATCAAGGCGTTCCTTCGGACAGGCGACGAAGTATTACTTCATTCGTCCTAAGACTGCGATCAATAATACCCACCCACCCTCTCGGTGCCAACGGGACCTTTAGCGCATTTCGATTGGTTCAAAAATTAGGATTTTCGGGACCCGCCGGCCCACAATCAGCAAAAACTTGCTGGATCGGAGGGGGGATTGAGCGCATAGGCTTGGGTCGAATTAAGGGGCCGCGGGTACTGATCCTTCCCAGATTCACCCACCGGATGGGGCGGTGCGTGTGCCCCCACGGGGGTTCGAACCCCGGTTTCGGCCTTGAGAGGGCCGCGTCCTGGGCCACTAGACGATGGGGGCGCGTTTTGAGCGGGGGAGTCTGGGTGCAGGGGGCGCGATAGCAGGGGTGCTAGGTGAGACCCGAGACCGCGAGTCACCCGGCTAGGCCGCCTCTCACATGCTCACCGGCTCCCACGCTCCCCTGCTCCTCTGCCCGCATGCTCAAGATGGCGGCCGGGATTGTAACATACCGACCCATGACGGCCTGGCGCCAGGACTTTATGCGCGGAGCATGTGTCGACCGATCTGGTGCGAATAATTCGAATAAAAATGCTGACCGCGTGGGCTCAAAATAATACGATCAGCGTTTCTTCCGCCGGGGGGCGTTGAGCGTGGCCATATCCGCCCCATAGAGCTCGGGGGGTAGGGTGAAGCCGGCCGCCTTAAGCTTGGAATCAAACATAGGCCGAATGCCGGTTGGCTCAATTTTCGGTGCGCCATTTTCCGTGCCGTTGCGACCCCGCGTGTCGTATTTGAAGATCTCGTTGAGCACGATTGTTTCTCCTTCCATCCCAATCACCTCGGTCACGGACGTGACCTTGCGGGTACCGTCCGGGAGGCGGGCTTGTTGAATGATCAGGTCCAGGGCGGAGGCGATTTGCTCCCGAACCACTCTCAACGGAAGGTCGAACCCAGAGAGCAGCACCAACGTTTCCAATCGGGAGACGGCATCGCGGGGGCTGTTGGCGTGCACTGTGGTCAGCGACCCGTCGTGCCCGGTGTTCATAGCCTGCAGCATATCCAGCGCTTCACCGCCGCGCACCTCGCCCACGATGATGCGGTCCGGTCGCATGCGCAGGGAGTTCTTCACAAGATGGCGTATGGTGATTTCTCCCTTGCCGTCTGTATCGGCGGGTTTCGTTTCCAACCGGATGCGGTGGGTCTGATGCAGGTCCAGCTCTGCGGCGTCCTCGATGGTTACGATACGCTCGCCCTCCGGGATCGCCCCGGAGAGGATGTTGAGCAGCGTCGTCTTTCCCGATCCAGTCCCGCCCGATACGAGGATGTTGAGCCGGGTCGCCACGCAGGCGATCAGGAAATCCTTGATCTCGGCGGTGATACTCCCCAGGCGGACCAGGTCTTCGAACTGCAGCTTTTCCTTGGCAAACTTGCGGATGGTGAGGATGGGCCCGTCAATCGCGGCGGGCGGAATGATCGCGTTCACGCGGGAGCCGTCTGGCAGCCGCGCGTCGACTGTGGGACTGTTGGCATCCACGCGGCGGCCGAGGGGCAAAATAATGCTCTCGATTAGCCCCATGATGGCCCGGTTGTCTGGAAAGGTAACGTCCGTGAGCTCCAGCTTTCCACCCTTCTCTATAAATACCTTGTCCGGCGCATTGACCATGATCTCGGTGATCTCTGGGTCCATTAACAGCGGTTGGATACGAGCGAATCCGGCATAGGCGGCCGTAACTTCCTCGATCAGCGACTCGCGTGCCTCGGCAGAGAGCGTGAATTTAGACTGCGCGAGAGTGGTTTCGAGCAGCTGCCGAGTGGTCGACTCGATCGAGCTGGCAGGCGCGCCAAGGCTCAGCTCCTGCGAAAGCTTTTTCTTGAGCCAGCTTCGCATTTTGGCGATCGTCTCTCCAGAAGGTTGCGCGGGGCGCGATGCAACTTGCATGGTGGACTCCTTTGGCCTGTGTGGGTCTTTCCCTGCGCGAGCGGAAGGTTTCCCGACAAGCTCAGGGTCGATCGTCTTCCACACAATCGGCGGATTCAATATAGCCATGCGGTGGTCCGGTCGCTTCCCGGCCCAGCAGATGCTGTTTGAAACTGCCACGTGCGGACGGTAAACATTGTAGAGGTGGAAATGGAATTGCTGAACAGGATGTAAGTCACCTGTAATGCTGCTTAAGGACTTGGGGGGCGGAGTTTCGATCCGGCAAGGTGTCCGGTCCTATCCGCAGCAGGTTGCTATAATAAAGTAGCTCCTCTTATGGAAAATATCGCCACTCCGACAATGGGACCTTCAGACATCGAGCGCTGGCTCGATCGTAACCTGCTGTCCGTTCAGAAACCTGGGCGGTACACCGGCGGCGAGCTAAATCAGCAGGTCAAGGATTGGGCGAAAGTTCCCTTCCGGGTCGCGCTCGCCTTCCCCGAGATTTATGAACTCGGCATGTCGAATTTGGGACTGACCATCCTCTACGACATCCTGAATCGTCAGACTGAGGTGCTGGCCGAGCGCGTGTACAGCCCGTGGACCGACATGGAGCTGGCCATGCGCGCGGCGCGGGTCCCGCTCTACTCGCTAGAGACGAAACATCCGGTTTCGGAGTTCGACCTGCTTGCAATCTCGCTTCCATACGAGAGCCTCTTCACCAACGCACTGAACCTGCTGGATTTAAGCGGCATTCCGCTCCTCGTCTCGGATCGCGTCGAAGGCGATCCCGTGGTAATTGCCGGAGGCCACAGCACTTACAACCCGGAGCCCATGGCAGATTTCATTGATGCCTTCGTCATCGGCGAGGGCGAAGACGTGATCCTTGAGATGGTTGAGGTCATCCGAAGCTGGCGCGCCGAGGGTGTGGGTCGGGGGCAGCTCCACCGCCGGCTTGCTAAAATCTGGGGGGTCTACGTGCCCTCACTCTATCGCCCTCATTATGCGGAAAACGGCACGCTCGACCACATCGAAGCGCTGGCGCCCGAAGCGAGCCTTCCGGTCATCAAGCGCATCGTTTCCAAATTGCCTGAGCCGGTCACCAACTTTATCGTTCCCATGATCGACATCACCCACAACCGCATCCCAATCGAAATCATGCGCGGTTGTACGCGTGGCTGTCGATTCTGTCAGGCCGGAATGATCACCCGACCGGTCAGAGAGCGACCGGTGGAGGAGGTAGTCGGGGCGATCGAGGCGGCACTTGATGCCACTGGATTTGAAGAAGTAGGCCTGCTTTCCCTTTCCTCGTCGGACTACGACGAGATCCTGGCACTGGTGCGAGCGGTGAGCGATCGCTTTCGCGACCGCCGGCTGAATATCGGACTGCCCTCCCTGAGAATCGAATCCTTCTCCGTGGAGTTGATGGACCTGCTCAAGGCAAGCTCAAGACGGGGCGGATTCACCCTGGCTCCGGAAGCTGCCACCGAGCGCATGCGCAAGATCATCAATAAGCCGGTGTCCACGGCACAGCTCCTGGAAACCTCGGAAGCAATTTTTCAACATGGATGGCATACCATCAAGCTGTATTTCATGATCGGACACCCCTCCGAGACGATCGAAGACGTGCAGGCGATCGCCGACCTATGCAAGCAGGTCCTGAAAATTGGCCGCCGAGTCATGGGCCATCGGGCGCGGGTCAACGCCGGGGTGAGCACGTTCGTCCCCAAGCCCCACACCCCTTTTCAGTGGGTGCCCTGCGATACGCTGGATCAGATTGAGGCGAAGCAGCGGCTGCTGAAGCGAGAGTTGCGCGGTCCGGGGCTCAAGTTCAATTGGAACGATCCATTGGAGACGATGTTCGAGGCCTGGTTGTCCCGCGGTGACCGTCGCATGGGTCAGGTCATCTATCACGCCTGGCGGAGGGGGGCGAAGTTCGACGGTTGGGGCGAGCATTTCAATTACCAGGCCTGGATGGAGGCCTTCGACTACGTCGGGCTCGACCCCTCCTTCTACACCCATCGCGAGCGCCCCGTTGACGAGACCTTGCCATGGGACCACATCGACGCGGCGTTGCACAAACGTTTCCTGACCGAGGACTATCTCTGGAGCCTGGAAGGCCGCACCCGCGTGGACTGCCGAGAGCGATGCTTCGCGTGCGGCATCTTACCCAAATTCGCGGAGCTCCGGCGCCAGAATCCGGGTGAGGTCTGGGAGTGCCCCGAGGTAAGATCCCCCAGCCGGAAGATAAAGTCGATTCCGCTTCTTCCGGCTTGACGTCCTACCGCTACCGCATCACCTTCGGCAAAGGCCGCGAACTCCGTTTCACCGGTCATCTAGACCTCCACCGCGCCTGGGAACGTACACTTCGGCGAGCAAGAATTCCGCTGGCTTACTCAGAAGGTTACAACCCGAGGCCAAAAATTAATATCGGAGCCGCGCTCCCATTGGGCTGCACGAGCGAGGCGGACCTGATCGACATCCAGCTTATTCAAGAAGTTGAGACGGCCGAACTGACCGAGAGACTGGCGGCGGCCGCACCGCCCGGCCTTACGATTTCGGCGATCGCGCCCATCGCCGAAGGATCCCCGAAGCTCCAGAAGCTGATCACCTCCTCGGAGTATGTGATCCCAATTCCGGATGAAAATCAGAAGCAGATCCAGGCTCGCATCCGAGCTCAGCTCGCGGCCGACAAGCTGCCGCGGGTGCGAAGGGGGAAGGAGTATGACCTCCGGCCGCTGATCGAGGACATGATTTTGCTAGATTCTCTGGAGCTCCGCCTGCGGCTGGCGGCGCGGAGCGGCGCAACCGGCCGTCCGGACGAAGTATTACTTGCGCTCGAGCTGGATCCCATCCCCCTGGTTCCCCATAGGGTCTTGCTCATCCTTCGCGATTCAGACTGACAGTCCTCGAAGGAGACACCGGACCTGTGATCCGCAGGTTTTACGATCCGAACCCACATCAAGATCACGTGTCGGAGGCCGGGGAACCGGCCAGTTAAACACCCCGCCCTGCGTGATTGGTGTCACAACCAAAAAGGGGCCGGCCGGGCTAAGAGCTCGGCTGGCCTCTGTTATGTGATAACTTGCGGGCGAAGTATTCTCCTCCTGAGGGTTGGAGATTGCTTCGTCGCTGCGCTCCTCGCAATGACATGATCCTGTCGGACGCTAATTGCGCCATATCATTGCGAACGAATGTTATGCCGGCAACTTGAAGAAATCCATCAACTTCATTGCCAGGCTCAGGTCCCCCTTGAGCTTGACCTTTCCCTGCGCAAAAGCGGACATTGCATTAAGTTCGCCGGTGATGAGGCCGAGAAAGTCGTCGGCCTCAGCGGTCAGGGTCAGTCTCACCCCCTCGGTTTTGCCTTGCTCGACGGAAGCGGTTCCATCGCGAATGTGCAGGGTCCAATCTCCACCTTGCTCGCCCTGCAGATTGAATAGGATATCGGCATTGAGGTCTCCCGCCTTTTCGGGCTGAAACGCCGCGGGCATTAGTTCCATAAGCTTTACAATCGTCAGCTCTTCTCCCATATTTGCTCCTCGCGCATTAGTTTAGATTTTCAAAGATCCCAGCCGCCCCCATTCCTCCGCCGATACACATGGTCACCAGCCCATACCGGGATCCGCGCCGCCTCATTTCATAAAGCAGCTGTGTGGTCAGCTTGGCTCCGGTGCACCCCAGCGGGTGCCCGAGGGCGATGGCGCCACCATTCGGATTCAGCAGCTCCGGATCAAATTCCAGCTCGCGCATCACCGCCACGCTCTGGGAGGCGAAGGCTTCATTCAGCTCGACCAGGTCGATGTCGGTGAGCTGCAAGCCGGTGCGGCTCAATAACTTGGGGACCGCCTTGACCGGGCCGATTCCCATGATTTCCGGCCGTACCCCGGCAGCACTGAAGCCGACGAACCTGGCCATAGGTTCGATGCCGAGCTCAACGGCGGTGCCGGCCTCCATGACCAGCACCGCGGCCGCGCCATCGCTCAGGGGAGAGGCATTTCCGGCAGTCACGGTCCCGTTCCTCTTGAACACAGGCTTCAATCCGGCCAGGCCATCCAGGGTTGTATCCGGCCGGAGATGCTCATCGGCCTGAAATATCATCTGTTCCCGCATTCGGGTCCCGTCCGCCTCGACCCATACCTGCTCGAACTCGATGGGAACAATTTCATCCTCGAACTTCCCCGCATCCACCGCGGCGGCCGCTTTCCGATGACTGTGGAACGCAAATTCGTCCTGATCCTCGCGTGAGATAGAAAATTCTTCCGCCACGCGCTCGGCGGTCAGGCCCATACTCATGTAGACCTCTGGGTTGTTTTCCACGAGCCACGGGTCCAGGCTGAGGTGATAACCCGTCATGGGAACCGCGCTCATCGATTCCACGCCTCCCGCAATCACGATGTCCGCACCATTGGCAATAATGCGCTCGGCGCCCATGGCGATTGACTGAAGCCCGCTGGAGCAGAAGCGATTGATGGTTTGAGCCGGCACACTCACGGGCAGTCCCGCTCTGATCCCTATCGACCTGGCGACGTTCAGCCCCTGAGCCCCCTCCGGATAGGCGCAGCCCAGGATCACATCATCGATGCGGGCCGGATCAAGTTTTCCCTCGACCCGTCCCAGCAGGTCCTGGATAACGGCCACGGCCATGTCTTCTGGCCGCAGGTTGCGGGTTATCCCCTTTTTCGCCCGCCCCACCGCGGTTCGCGCGGCGGCCACGATCACTGCTTCTCGGCTCATCTTGTTAACTCCTTCACCTGCCCAGCCTAACCTAAGAAATCCGGTTCTTGCTGTTTCGCACCATGAATATGTGCCTCTCCGGCGTGTTCCAGTCTCCCGCAGCAAGCGGCCCAGTCCACGCGCTTCTGCCACCTCCCGCGCGTTTCAATTCCCCGCACCACTCTGCCCCGTCCACGAGTTTCTGTCGCCTCCCACCTGTTCCAATCCCCCGCCTTACGGCGCCCCATCCACGCGTGTCTGCTACTTCTCGCCGGTTCCGATTTCCCGCAACGAGCCGCCCGATCCGCGCGTGTCTGCTAATTCCCGCCGGTTCCAATCTCCCGTAGCGAGCCGCCCGATTTGCGCGTGTCTCCCAATTCCGGCTGGCTCAATTCGCCCGCATCACAGCGCCCCATCCACGTCTGACTTCCACCTCCCGCGTGTTCCATTCTCCTTAACAATCCCGCCCAATCTAGAGATGGCTATGCGCATGGCACGCGGGCAAGAGTTGCGATAAGAGGGCCTCAATTTCGCAGCGGCTTGCGGGTCTGTAACATGTGCCACATTCGCTCCTGCGTCTTCGGTTCGGCCGCGAGCGCAACAAATGCCTCTCGTTCAAGATCCAGGATGTACGCCTCGGGCACCCATCCCGGCCCGCTGATGTCGCCGCCGGTCATGACGTGCGCCAGATGGTTCGCCACCACGGCATCGTATTCGGTGGCGTATCCTGCCTCTACCATCGTCCAGACCATCATCTTGAGATCTGCAAGAGCATCCCGCCCCGCGGCCCAGACCTTCCCCTCCGCCTCGGGCCGGTAGCCGGCCTCCACCATTTGTAACGCGGTGCGTTTGGCCTCGGCCAACAAATGATCCCGGTTCATGACGATGCGGTCGCCCTCCGTCAGGAATCCCATGTCCCGGGCCTGTTCGGCACTCTCGGAAACTTTGGCCAGCGCTATCTGCTCGAATATCGCCTGCAGATGAGGCAACACATCGGCGTTATCTGTCTGCATCACTGGTCCCAACTTGCGCCGCATCAATTCCTTGGTGCCCGAGCCGGCCGGGATCAATCCTACTCCGACCTCCACCAATCCAATGTAACTTTCGGCGGCGGCCACCACGCGCGAACCGCCCATTACGACCTCGGCCCCGCCTCCCAGCGCCATCCCGAAGGGGGCCACCACGATCGGCTTTGGGCTGGCCCGCATGCGCTGGAGGAAGGATTGAAGCGCGCGCCCGGCCTCGTCAATCAGGTCCATGTCGCCCTGTTGGGCGGCCACGGCCATGGTGAATAGGTTGGCACCCACGGAAAAATGTTTGCCCTCATTGCCAACTACCATAGCCTTCCAGGTCTCCGACTCGAGCTCCTCCAACGCGGCCCCGGCCAGCTCAAGCACGTCTGCATCCAGGGCATTGGAAGCGCGCGTGTGAAACTCGAGCAGCAGCACTCCTTCCCCCATATCGAGCAGGCTGGCCCCGTCGTTCGCCCGGAGCTCCTTCCCCTGCGCCTTGAGCTCGGAGATCGATACAACTCGCGGGTCGGGGGGAATGCGCACATAGTCGCGGCTGGCCGGATCGTAGTAACCGATCTTACGGCCGTCTTCCCGCTGGTAGAAACTCTCCACGCCGGCCGACAGCATATCCACCACCCATTCCGGCACCGACTGGCCCTCCGATTCCATGCGCGCCACCGACTCGTTTACGCCGAGTGCATCCCAACGTTCGAAAGGCCCCAGCTCGTGCATGAAGCCCCATTTCATGGCCTTGTCTATGGAGAGCAAATTCTCCGAAACGGAGGGAATCAGGCTGGCCGCGTAGCGAAAACCAAACGAGCCGGTTGCCCAGAGGAACTTTGCCGCGCGGTCCTCTTCCGCCACGATCAGCCGCAGGCGTTTTCCGACATCTTGCTCATCTTTATGTTTGCTTATGGATTCGAATTCGGGCTTCGTCGGTGGCCGATATTCCATGTCTTCCGTATCCAGCCACCAGAACTTGCCGTCCTCGGCGCGCTTATAGAAACCCTGACCTGTCTTTCGGCCCAACCAACCACGCTCGACGATCCGCTCCACCATCGCCCCGACCCGCGTGCTCTGAAGCACTTCGCGGTGTTCGTCCCCCTCGAGCGCGGGGTACAGATGATCGCGCACGTCACCCATCACGTCGATTCCCACCAGATCCAACAGCCGATAGGTAGCCGTCTTCGGGTATCCGATCACCGGGCCGGTCAGCCGATCCACTTCCTCTACGGTGTAGCCATTTTCCAGGGCGTAGTCCAGCGCGTAAGTATTAACGATGCTGAAATAGCGGTTCCCAATAAAGTTGGGTGTGTCCTTGCAGACGATCACCCCCTTGCCCAGACGTTCGGTGGCGAACTCAACCATGGTTTCAAGCACCTCGGGCCGAGTCGTCTCGCCCGGGATAATTTCCAACAATTTCAGATAACGTGGCGGATTGAAAAAGTGCGTCCCCAAGAAATGCGCCTTGAAATCTTCACTGCGTCCTTCGGAGATTCTGTGAATCGGCAGGCCGGAGGTATTGGTGGAAACGATACTATCCGGCCGTCGCGCAGCCTCGATGCGAGACAAGATCTCGTGTTTGACATCCAGCCTTTCCACCACGGCCTCGATGATCCAGTCCGCCTCGGCCAAGCGGTGTATGTCATCTTCAATATTCCCCAGGGTGACCAGCTCCGCACGTCGATCGCTAAACAGGTTGGCCGGCCGCTCGGTCAGGCAACGCTCCCAACCTTCTCTCACAATGCGGTTCCTCACTGAATCGTCCTTCAGCGAAAGGCCGCGCGCCTCTTCGGCCGGGGATAGCTCGGTCGGGACCACGTCCAGCAGCAGCGAGCTCACGCCGGCGTTTGCCAGGTGGGCCGCGATCGCCGCGCCCATGGTGCCGGCTCCAACAACCGCCGCGTGTCCGATCTTATAGGTCATGGGATGTTTCCTATAGCCTTGGTCAATTGCGCCTGCGGTCCTGCCACGCGGCCGAGATAGCTTCGTCGCTGCGCTCCTCGCAATGACATGACCCGACGGAATCCGTCATTGCGAGCGGAGCGATGCAATCCTCTCCTACTCAGAGCAGGCACGGGCCTGGCGAGCAACTGAGCCTAGCTCAGCTCGTGGCGGCTGTAGCCCAGAATACGGCGGGCGACGATGAGTCGATTGATTTGTCCGGTCCCTTCATATAGATCGTTGATCTTGGCATCCCGGAACCACTTCTCAAGCAAATGCTCGCGGGAGTATCCCATGGGGCCAAGCAGCTCAACCGCCTTTTGGGTGATCTTCACCACGGCGTCGCCGGCCTTAATTTTAGACATGGATGACTCGGCGTTGATTGCAATCTTGTTGTCCACCATCCAGACTGCTCTCAGCGTTAGGAGCCAGGCCGAACGTAACATGGCCTCCAACTCGACCACCTCCGCCTCCAGATTTGTCATGCGGCTAAGCGGGAGGCCATACCGGATCTCGATCCCGCCCTCCGCCAGCTTAGCTTTCAGGAACTCCAGCGCCGCGCGGGCGATGCCCAGTGCCGAGGCCCCCACCAGGGGACGGGTCGCCTCGAAGGTCCGCAGCACACCCTTGTAACCCTCGGATGTTTTCTTTCCCTGCTCGACGGTGCCCAGCATATTCTCGAGCGGAACGCGACAGTCCTGCAATACAATCGCGGCGGTATCGCTGCAACGGATGCCCAGCTTCTTTTCAAGTTTGGTGACCGTACATCCCGGGGTGCCGGCTTCCACGACAAAGGAGCGGATTCCCTTGCGTCCCGCCTCAGGGTCAATTGTGGCCCACACGATTACGAATCCGGGCGTGTCCACCAGGGCTTTGTGGCCCCCGGTAACGAAGATTTTCTCGCCGTTGAGCACCCAGTCGGAGCCGTCGCGCACGGCGGTGGTTTTGATCGCGGCTGTGTCGGACCCCGCGTGGGGCTCCGTGATGGCCATGGCGGAGAATACGGCCCGGTCACCCTTAAATCGCTCCAGGAACTTGGCTACCTGCTCCGGCGTGCCGGCGGCGGACACCGCCGCCGCTCCGAGTCCTCCCTGCGGAGTGCACAGGTAGAGGCCGGCGTCTCCCCAGGACAACATTTCCACGTAGTGCGCCATGCCCAGATAACCGGTGCTCGGAAAGCCGATGGTCGCCTCCCCGCCCGCTTCCTGGTGCTCATCCTGGGAGCTGGTGGGCGCCAGGTTCACCTCCGCGCCCGCAGACTGAAGCGCGGCGTGCATGAAGTTGATGTAGTCCCACGGTATTTCGTGCTCGTGGTCATCGTAGTAGCGCGCTTGCGGCCGCATCATCTCGGTGGCCACCGATTCGATCATACTCACCGTTTGTTCGATGCTTGAGGGGATCTCGAAGCTGATCATGGGATGCTCCTCACACCATTGCCAGTCCGGCAAAGGTCGACAATCCACGCGCGTTACGCATCCACCGTTCCACCGGGTGTTCTCGAATGTAACCGTGGCCCCCCAAGATCTGGACCGCCCGATCCGTGACCATCATCGCCGTTTCCGCGGCGTTGGTGCGCGCCAGGAAGGCAGTCCGGGAGGCATCCTTGCCCTGGTCGATTTCCCAGGCCGCCTCCCAAACCATCAAACGCGCGCCATCGATCTCGGTGGCCATCTCGGCCAACATGAAGGCGATGGCTTGTTTCTGCGCGATCGGGCTCCCGAAAGCCTCTCGATCCTTCGCATAATCCAGAGCGTACTCGTAGGCGGCCCGACTCAATCCAACGGACAAGGCACCGATGGCCGCGTCAAATGAGGACAATATCTTGAAAGGGTCCATCCCTTTCAGGCGGGCGGAGGCCGGAACGCGTACGTTGTTGTAGGTCACTGGAAAAGTGGGCAAGGCCTGGATCCCAAGCAACGTCTCTCGCTCTCCAACTCGGAGGCCCACTGTATCGGTGGGCACGGCAAAGGCCTCGATTTGCCCTTCCACGCGGGCGAAAGTAAGCAGCGTCCGGGCGCGGTCACCAAACGCTACGCGTGCTTTTTGTCCGGTGATCAGGTAGTCACCGTTACTCGCGACCGCCGTAGTCCGCATTTCGCCGGCGTAGAAGTCGTAGTCGGGCTCCATAAACGCGGTCGTGTAAGGCTGCCAATCCCCCTCTATCACGGCCGGAATCAGTTTGGATTTCTGATCCTCGCTCCCCGATAGGAGGACCGAAAGCGCATATGCGCCCGGGGCCATGATGGCTAACGCACCGCTCAGGTCTCCCCAGGCCAGCTCTTCGGCAGCCAGCGCCCCGGTCACGGCCGAACGCTCGCCGAAGCCTCCATACGCCTCAGGCACACTGGCCTGGAGTACGCCTAGCTCCCAGCCCTTTTCGATCAATTCACGCGGCAGCTCGCCGCTTTCATCGGCTTCGTGAGCGGCCGCCCGCAGATCGTTCTCAGCGTAGCGGCGAACCGCCTCCACCAGCATCTTTTGTTCTGCAGTGGGCTCAAATCCGAACATCGAGCTCTCCCATCTTACGATCGGCTAGAGTTAGCGCTCAATCCATGCAGGAAAAGTTCTGCGAACTGCTCGGCGAGCTGCGATCCGTCTAACCGGCCCCCTTCTCGATACCAGGTAATCAGCCAATTTTGCACCCCGAGCAGCGCGAAGGTGACGACGGCCGGATCCATTGGCCTGAATTCCCCCCGCTCCACTCCCTCCCGAACGATTTTGCGCCACAATTCCTCAAAACGATCCCTTCTGGCGATATGACGCGCCCGGAGCCGGGGCTCCAGACTGCGATGCTCGAGCAGCAGCACCGCCGCCAGATCCGCGCTGCCGGTCACCCGTTCGATATACTTTTTCATGGCCAGTTTGAGCTTCTCCTCGGAGGGAAGATCAGAATCGACAACGGGTTCTACATGTTCGATCAGGATATCTAAGGCCTGGTCGAGCACCGCCAGCAAAATCTCCTGCTTGCTGCTGATGTGGTGGTAGAGGCTGCCCTTCTGCAGCTGGACCGAATTTGCGATGTCCTGCATGGAGGTGGCATGGAAGCCCTTTTCTCGAAAAATCTGGGCCGCCGACAGGATAATCTCGTCTCGCTGCGTAGACATTGGAGGGTCTGTACCGAGCGTTGAAAGATAGTTCGAGGATAGAGGGCGGTGTGCTCCCTACCGAACGGTCGGTAGGTTCATCGTATCACAAGCCTCGATCGCGGGTCAATATTCGCCGGCCACGCGCGCGGGTAAGCGGGTATCCACAACTGGGCCAGCGTAGGCTATAGACTTTGCAATCTACATTGCGGCGAGGTTAATACCAGACGTAAAAGGAATCGCGGGTTATTGCGGAGAGATTACCGTAAACAACAGTATATTCAAGCGCCACTCTGGAACCCGGGACGGTGCCCTCCAGGGAAATATCGATCTGAGTTACGCCCGCGGCATCCGTGATGGGCATCATGCGAAAGTGAATTCCGTCGGAAAGGTAAATGGTCAACAGCGCCACGGCGCCGGTGACCGGCTGGCGATTTTGATCGCTGACCACCAAGTACACCTGCTGAGTCTCATCGGATCCAATTAGAGGTTTGAGCACGGACGAGCTCAGCCGAATGTCCAGCACCGGGTAATCTTCCAGGTCCTCGGGAACGATTGGTTCCAGCAAAGAGGGTTCATAACCCATCCGGCGGAAGTGCTCCCGACCAAGCGCCGCGACGCGTATCCTCGCCCCTTCCTTATATTCCGGATACCAGTCGAGGCGAAAATCCTGAAAGTACTGCACCATGCGGCCGTTCTCGAATCGAAATTCCGTTACAGGAAATCCGAATACGGTTGGACCGCCCTGGGCGTCGAAATAGTCGAGGAAAGCATGACACACTTGATGACCCGACTCTGGATAATAACGGCAGCCAGGATTGTTCCCGATCGGGAACCTGTCCACCTCAAGTGGTAGGTCCCAACCCCCGAGCAGCACTCCCAGTTCGGTCAGCCGGACCTCGAATTCTCCGACAGTGTTCGGCGCGTACTCTAGTCTAGCGTTTTCAAAATATTGAATCAGGAATTCGGAATAGGGATCGACAAATGATTCGGTGATCGGGTGGCCGACCACCGCTGCTCCGCCGAGACCGTCGTAGAACGCCTCAAAGACGGTGTCGAGCGTGTGCCCCGTCTCCGGGGAGTATCGCCCCCCCTCGTGCGACGCATCAGCCGCGACACTGACGGCCAGCGCAACTGCGCTGGCCATAAACACGGCCGCGGTCAATACCACTCGCAAGCCAGCCCGTCGCACGCGTGGGCCGCGCCTTATCCTAATTATGGGCCTCGCACCCTTTTGCAGCTCGGCGTTCATTGGTTGCCAACTTCCCCTTTGGCTTCGCCCAACTTCCCCCCCGCCATGTGGATCGATGGCTCTGGAGGGGCCGGGCGACCACCCGCGAAACTGAGCCGGCAATCTTACCTTTTTTCCTTCGGGAGCGCTGTCCGAGCGGCGCGGCCTCGCGCGAAAGGGGGAGGGCTGACTATACGGCGATATCTCGACGCTGAAATCCCAGGAGTCCGATCACCAGCAGGAAAACAATCGCCACCACCAGTACCGCCGCATTGGCCGGGACGAAGCCGGTAAGCAGGACCTCGCTTGCATCGTAGTAATACCAGGGGGTGAAATGGCGGATCGCATCGGGCAGACCGGCAAGCGGAGCAAGACCGTTCATCAGAAACGTGATTGCAGCCAGTCCGGCCGAGATCCCGGAAGCCGCGCCGCGGCTCAGTCCCACCCCCGTGAGCGCCAGGGCCAGGGTCCCGAAAACCAGGGTCAGCAGGCCCACGTTCAGGACCGCTGCCGCCAGGTTGCCGATGTCGACCGTCGCGTCCACAAGTGCAACTCCCAGGAGCAGACCGAGGGTGCTGGTTACCAGAACCAGGAGGGCAAAAACCGCTATCGCACCGAATTTTTGTGTGAGCACGCTTCGGCGGGAGATCGGGTAGGAGAGCAGAAGGTCCAGCGTTCCGCGGTCCTCTTCGGAGCCGATCACGCCACCACCATAGGCAATTCCAAATCCCAACGTCAGCGCGGGAAGAAAGAAGCCAAACAGCTCCAGCCCCAAATACCCTTCCATAGTGGCGAACTCTTGAATGTCTCCAAAGAGCGCGACCATGGCCGGGGGCAGGTTGTCCATGTATTCGGTCAGCGCAGCGGAGCTCTCCTCGATCGAAGGAAAAATCGAAACAACCAGAAAGTTCGTCAGTATCAAGCCGACCGACCACCAGATCAAGCCTCCCCGCATGTCGTACAGATTCTTGGAAAATACGCTAGTTAGCATCTTTCCCCCCTCCTTCGTAGAAGGTCAGGAACACCTCTTCCAGACTTGGTTCGTGGCTGATGATATTGTTTACCGTGTGCTGAGCGGCGGCCTTGAAGATCGAATCAATCGAGCCCAGCACGGTGAACGTGAGCCGGCTATCCTGCACCTCCACGTCCTGCACACCCGGCAAACCCTCGAACTCCAATACAGGTACGGGACGCTCAAATTGAATCTCGATCCTTCTCAGCGACTTAGCCTTTAAATCGCTTACGCTTTCGACGGCCACCAGGCGCCCGTCGCGAATGATGCCCACCCGGTCGCAAACGCGTTCCACTTCCGGCAAGTTGTGCGAGGAGAAGAAGATCGTCGATCCGGCCGCTTGCATCTCGGCCAGGATCCGATAAAAGCTTTGCTGCATGAGCGGATCGAGGCCGGCGCTCGCTTCATCCAGCAGCAGCAGATCGGGTCTGCTCATCAACGCCAGTATCAATCCCAGCTTGCGCTTGTTGCCACTGGAATAGGCCTTCGCGGGCCGCTTGAGATCGAAGTCAAGCCGGTCTGCTAATTCTCTCACCCACGCCATATCGACCCCACCGCGCAACGCGGCGAAGTGGCGTACGGTTTGTTCGCCCGTGAGTTTGGGGTAAAGGGCCAGCTCACCGGGGACGTAACCTACCCGCTTGTGAACCTCGATGGGCTGCTCCTGACAATCCAGGCCGAAGATCCAGCACCGGCCCGAAGTCGGCCGAATAAGATCCAAGAGGGTACGGATGGTGGTGGTCTTCCCGGCTCCATTGGGGCCGAGATAGCCGAAGACTTCGCCCGGCTCTACCACCAGGTCAAGATCGATGACCCCGCGCTCTTTTCCGTAACTCTTGGTCAGCTTCTCAATTCGTATCGCCTCAGTCATCCGCGCCTCCTAATTCGGCTGCAGAAAACACGATATTGTATGGCGAAAAATATCTTTAGGCAAGCCTAAATTTGTCTCTCGGTACTCTGCGTCGACAGGCCCAGATTCTAGCATTGCTCCGGAAGAACCCTTTGCCACTCTCAGAACCGCCCCGGGGCAGCCCGAGTTAATCCGCCTCTCATCCGAGCCCTATGGAATTCTTACGGAGCCCAATTACACTCGCTTCACCCTGATGGTAAGGATTGGATCATCGAACACGTCCGTCTCGCGAGCTGACCTTCCGAAGGAGAAACCATGACTATTAAGTGGAATCGAAAGCAAGCCCGGGGCCTCACATTAATTCTGAGCGCTGTGTTTCTGGCGGGCTGCTCAGCTGTATTAAGTTCTGAGGGAGATCAAACCCTGCAGTTGGAGCCACGGACTCGGACTCAGTCGGCGGAACGAATTTTTGTCACAAGCGACCTGAGCGAGCGGCTGATAGAGCTATACGAAACCGTCAATCCGGCCGTGGTAAATATCCAGGTCCAGCAGCGGACCGGGGACACATCATCGGACGGCCCGCTGCGATTTGCCCAGGGATCAGGCTTCCTCTTCGATGAATTCGGACACATCGTCACTAACTTCCACGTGGTGAGAGGTGCAGAAGAGTTGAACGTGATCTTCGCCGACGGGCGCAGTTATGCGGCCCAGGTGGTAGGGACCGATCCAGGCAGCGACCTGGCCGTGATCCTGGTTGAGGATCTCCCCCAGGGAGTTCGCCCACTTTCCCTCGGAGATTCGGACGCCCTGCGCGTCGGCCAGCAGGTGGTCGCCATAGGGAATCCCTTTGGCCTGCAGGGCACGATGACCACCGGTATCGTCAGCGCGCTGGGTCGCACGTTACCGGCCCAGAGCCAATTCACCGGCGGCGCACAGTTCAGCATCCCCAGTGTTATCCAGACCGACACCGCCATCAATCCCGGAAACTCCGGGGGTCCGCTATTGAACCTTTCGGGTGAAGTCGTAGGGATCAACACCGCCATCGAATCATCTGTGAGGCAATCCAGCGGGGTGGGGTTTGCCGTGCCCTCAAATGCAGTACGTCGTATTGTGCCGGCCCTTATCGCGCGCGGGAGCTACCCCCACCCATGGTTGGGAATCTCCGGCACGGACCTGAACTCGCAGATTCGACAGGAGCTGGGCCTGCCGCAGGATCAGGTGGGAATTCTGGTTGTAAGCGTGCTTGAGGGAGGCCCAGCATCCGCGGCCGGTCTGCGAGGCCGAGATGTTGGCGAGGGCGATCTCATCACAAGCGTGGATGGCTTCGAGGTCCGCGATTTCGAAGACTTGCTAACCTATCTCACGAGCGAAACGAGCGTCGGACAGAGAATAATCTTGGGAGTGATCCGTGACTCGCAGCAGATCGGCGTCTCCATAGAGCTCGACGAGCGCCCGTCGGCAGGGGGCTAGCAGTTCCGGTCGCAGAAATACAACGGCGCCTGAAAATTCAGGCGCCGTTTTCGGTTCTCCTGCAAATTCAGCTCGCCTGCCTGGTGGCGCGGGGGAGACTTGAACTCCCGACCTTGGGCTTATGAATCCCCTGCTCTGCCGACTGAGCTACCGCGCCATGCGGTATTTCCGATTCATTGGTCTCCGGGCCTAAGCTTGATGAGCCAACGGCTTATAGGTCCCCAGCTCTTCCAACGGAGCTACGTTCGGCCTGCATCCCGCGGCCGGCGCAAGTTTCCGACCCACATTTCGGCCACGCTCAGGGCACGATTATAGCCGAGAGACCAGGGGCCCGGCTGGTAATTCGCGGCACAGTTTTTGTTCCTCGAATGGCTGAGGCACGTCCCCCATAGTGGATTATCCACCCCACTCCCGCAACTCGGCGTAAACTGCCTGCTCCACCTCGATCATCTTATCGCGCTCCTTGGGGGCCCATTCGTAGTCGAGCGCCCGCACGCTCACTCCGATCCACGACTGGTCCCGGACTTCAATGATCTCCATCTCCATAAGCGCCATCTCGAAAGGCGCGGACTTTATTCGTGGGCTCAGCGTTGTGACCCTCCCCTTGATCAAAAAGGGCTGACCCTCATCGATGATGATTTGCACCGAGGCCAGACTCGAACGCTCAATGTTGGCTAAGGTCGTGCTTCCTTGGTCCGCACCGAAGCGAAGCTGCACAAGCGACGTTGCCACGATCCAAGTGAAGGCGGTATGAGGATAACCTTCGCTGTCGATGGTCAGAAGCATGCCGGGAGTGCCAGGGGAGGCGTACTCGGCTACCTTCTTGGAAAGGACCAGATTAACGCGCGAGGACATATTGGGTCGCTCCCTTCGAGGGCCTAGTTATCTTTACAGGTCGGCCTGATGGATGGAGCCGGCTTCTCCTAGGCTCCCAGCTCACGACATTGCAGGTCCAATCTGCCGTTTGCTGTAAAAGTCCGTGCATCGGCTATGGCTTGGTGTGAGTGCCGGCCAGATTTCGCGGATCGAAGTTCACAGCCGTCGGCAATTCTAGCCGCGAAATTGTGCGATCGCGGCCTCGTAGTCCTCTGGCGTGTCGATGTCAGGAGGCAACTCAGAATCGATATAGACGCGGAGGACCCGATCCGGATAACCCTCGATTAGCTTCCAGACGGCCTTGTCACCGTGCAGCGTTCGCAGGTCATCGAAAGCTTCTCGGTCGAACAGGAGTGGATGTCCCAGGTTGCCTCGGTACTGGGTCGCCGAAGCCCACATCCGCGCATTCCGCCACTCAGCGATCACTCGGTCGATAGTGGCGGTCTTGACTCCCGGCTGGTCGCCGAGGATCAAGACGATGCCTGCACATACCCCCGCCTCATCCAGTCCGGCCAAGAGCGAAGAGGCGCAGCCCTCGCCATAAGCCAGGTTATCCACCACCGCCGCCGATCCGTACTCAAAACTGCGCCTCACTTTTGGAGCCTCTCGTCCGAGCACAACCACCACCCTGTCCAGCGTCGATCGATTGGCATTGCGCACGATATGTCCAAGCAGAGTGGTGTCGCCAAAGGGGAGCAGCTGCTTCGCCGTTCCGAAGCGGCTTGATTCACCCGCGGCCAGGACGATTCCTACCAGGTCATCCTTGCTCAAATGAGTCCCCCTTAGCTGCCTTCAAATCTCAAATCGATTGTCGATCGAATTCGGGTCGCTGCTGACGACGAATCGGACGCACGTCGTCGAGTCGTTCCAGCAAGCCCGCTAACTGCTCGAGGCTCGCGAGATTATGAACGGGCAAGAAGTCATCCACGTAGGGCAGCGCAGCCTGAATGCCGCGGGTGAGGGGCTCATATTTTGCCGAGCCCAGAAGTGGATTCAGCCAGATGAGACGGTAGCAGCTACGTTGAAGCCGGGCCATCTCGCGGCGGAGCAGGCCGATATCCCCTCGATCCCAACCATCACTGATGAGCAAAACCACCGCCCTGCGCCTGAGCACCCTGCGAGCCCATTCATAGTTGAAGGTCTTGAGCGCCTGACCGATGCGCGTGCCGCCTGACCAATCCGGAACCTTACGCGAGATTTCACGCAACACTCGCTCAATGTCACGACTTCGAAGCTGGCGCGAAATGCGAGTAAGCTGCGTACTGAAAAGGAAGGTTTCGATCGGCTGGTCCAAGCTTCTGGCAAGAACGACGACGAAGTACAGGAGCATGCCAGTATATCGCTCCATGGATCCGCTGATGTCCGCCAACACGATCAGCGGTCGCGGCCGCATCTTGTGCCTGCGCCGCGCCAATCGGAGCACTTCTCCTTCGCTCCTCAGGCTTTCCCTGAAGGTGCGCCGGAAGTCAATCAGCCTGAGATTTCCGGGGCGCCAACGGCGGCTTCGCCGCTGTCCCAGGTTCCAGGTGAGCCCCGCCACGAGCCGCTTTAGCTCCTGGAGCTCATCGACCGACAACTCGCCGAAGTCCTTCTGGCGCAATACCTCGGCTGGGCTGTAGGTGAATGTTTGGTGGGTGCTTATGGGGTCGTCATCGCGGTGCTCGGCGGTGTCGGCCAGCTCCCGCAGGAGGGTACTCACCTCAGTTCCCGAACTCAGATCCCCGGAGGGGTTGTGATGAGCGGGTCCGCGCCGGTCGGACGGCAACCTGGGTTCGGCAGACCACTGATTGCTCCAGAATCGTTCAAAGGCCAGATCGAAAATTGGTAAGTCTTCCTTTCGCACGACAAATAAGGATCGGGCCGCGTAGTAGAAGTCCTCCTTCTGACCGATACCCACCCACCTAATCGCCCTTAGGAAGTCCTGCACGACAGCGGGCTGAACAGGAAGGCCGAGCGACCGGAGCATGCGCCCAAACAAAATAAGATTGTGGAGCAGGTGACCCGGCGGCTCAGCTATAGTTCGCGCCCGCATTCCATTTGAGACTAGCAGGAATTGAAAGGAGATCAGCGGGGATTGAAACTAGCAAATCGATCGTCTTTCCCTGCCACGAATCAGTCGCAGCTAGATCGAGGAGCGTGGCATCGGCCGTTCCGGCGTATCGTCCAGTAGGCCACCGTGCCCCATGGAGGCGATGTCGCTTCGTGTCAGTCGCTCTCCAACCAATAGGCGGGGCAGCACCCAATCCACCACGTTCACCTTCCGGCTGCGCGCACAGCCCGGTGCTCCAAGCACAGGTACGTCACCGACGTAGGAGAGCATCAGAAGATTCCCAGGATCGACCGGGGCGCCCAGGCACTCAAGTTTGCCTCCCACTCGTTCGATGGCCCTCGGCGCTACGTCCTGTCGATCCATGATGGCGGTCTCCCCAGCAAGGATGATCAGATCCATTCCGCTCTTCACCTGGGCTCGAATGGCCTCCGCCAATACTCGCTCGGCGGTACCCTCGTTTGGATCTACATGATCGATGCGGACCAGCTCAGAGCCCAATCCCTCGATCCGCTCCTGGAGCGGTGCGAACTGAGTCTCGATCCGTTCGCGCATCCCGCCAGACGCAGAAAGTATGAATCCCACCTTGCGACGCTCGAGTGCGTCGACCCAGATCAGAGGCCCCCCTTCTCCCGCAATGCCCTCCGCATCGATCACGACCGAGCTGGGAACTGCAAACGGAATCACCTTGACCGTCGCCACGATCTGATTGGGTCGCACCGTCGAATGTGTGAGCAAGGTGGCCAGCGTAATCCCGTCGCAGCCATTGAGCCGATCCAACCGAGGGCGATCGACCCTAAACACGCCCAGGCCTTTGGCTCTGAGGTTGACCCGGCCGGTTGAGGGGCCGGACAAGTCGAGGCCCTCCCCTGCCGCGGCCTCCGCCACCCGGTTGGCCGAATTATTTTCATCGACGTCGCCACGGTCGAGTTCGGCCACGTAGATCACCCGTTTACCGATGTCGCGCAACCTGCCCACGTCCTCCGCGGTGAGCGTGCGCCCCTTCCGGAAGGCGCGACGGCCATTGAGACCGGTGACGTTGTGGCCCAGCACCTTGCCCTCCGCCTCCCCCAATGGGACAGGTCGGAACTTCACTGTTCGATTTGTGCCTTGACGCAGTTGAAAAATTCGCCGGAGAGTTTCTTGGTCAGGCCGCCCATCATGCGAGTCGCGAGATTGGCGATAGTGCCATAGATGGTGACATCCGCGGTCCAGTGGAGCTCAGTCGAGCCATTTGGACCCTCTTGCAGCTCCATGGCGCTTATCACCTCGACTACGCTTCCAGGTGCAGTGCCCTTGACTTCCATCACGGCTCGATTTGGCGCGTCGAGCTCGATCCATTTGACGCGCCCCTTGAACTTGGTCCGCACCGCGCCAAAGCCTACAGAAGCTACTGCCTCGAACTCCTTGTCAGGCTCGATGATCTCTAGGGATTCAAAGCCGGGAGCACACTTGCTGACAGCATGAGGGTCGGTTAGAAAGTTCCAGACGTCCGCTCTCGCGGCGTCGATGGTAACGTCGCCTTCCAAATGCAATGCCTCAACCCTCCATCCGGTAGGTTTCCGGATGCTCCTCAAAGCGATGCTTGCAGCCTGCGGAGCAGAAGTGATAGGTGTGGCCCTGATGGGAAGACATGAGAGCGGATGTCGCAATGTCGACCGTCATTCCGCAGACTGGGTCCAAGGCCTCACCGAGCCCTAACTCGGCCGCGGTTTCCGCCTCTGGCAGGCCAGTCTGATTTTGGTGCCTGAACTGGAGGATCTCGGCCAGAACGCTGAGGGCGATTTCGCCGGGCGTATGGCCACCTAGATCGAGTCCGGCGGGGGATCTTAGCCTTGAAAGACTCTCCTCTGGGAGTCCGGCACCGCGCAAATTGGCCAGGACTTCGTCTGCACGTTTTCCGCTGGCGACCAGCGCCACGTACCCAGCCTCGCTCTGGAGTGCAATTTCAAGCGCCTCTTCATCATAGTTCCCGTGACTGGTCACCACGACCGCAGTTTGCGGCGTGAATCGTAGATGGGAGTAATCCAACTCGTCGATCAATCGGTCTGCAGCAGGAAACTGTGCGGGAGTAATTTCATGCCCAAGCACGGTGACGTTGTAGCCGACTGCCTTTCCTATCGTGGCCAGAGCTTCCGCCGTAGCTTGATGCCCGATGACAATTAGCTGGGGCTCGGATAGCTGGGGTTCGATATAGATCTCCAACGTCCCCCCACTGACACAGGTGAGTGCCACTTCGATCACGCCTTCTTGTGATCCAAGTGCCATTTTTTCTGGGGCGCACAGGCGAAGGAGGCGCGGTTCCCCGTCCTGCAGGGCTTTGGCGGCTTCGCGCCTAACGGTGGGCTCGGTGCAACTGCCTCCGACCCAACCCGTGAGGGTGCCATCCGCAGTGACGACCGCTTTTGCACCGGGCTTAGCCGATGTCGGGCGCTCGACCCGAATGACCGTGGCAAGCACAAAAGGCTTTCCCGCCTGCCGCAACTCATCTACTTTTGTCTCAAAGTCCATGATCGTCCGCAAAAACAATAGGGCGGATACGCGTGCCTCCGCCCTATTGTAGTTCCTGCGATTACTGCTCCAGCGCCGCTCCGTGCTCCTTCAGCAAAGCCCATACCTTCGGAGGAGTCATCGGGATGTCCACGTGACGGACTCCGATGTGCCAGAGCGCATCGACGACCGCGTTCACGATCGCGACGGGCGCACCCACCGTAGCCGACTCTCCCACGCCCTTCAAGCCTTGCGGGTGGTGCGGAGAAGGGGTCACGGTCGTTCCAGTCTCCCACTTCGGAGTCTCCACCGACGTCGGCAGCAGGTAGTCCTGGAAGCTGCTGCCATACATGTTGCCGTTTTCGTCGTAGGAGATCTCTTCCAACAGGGCGGGCGCGAAGCCCATCGTCAGGCCGCCATGGATCTGACCCTCGACGATCATGGGGTTGATCCGGATTCCGCAGTCGTCGACTGCCACAAAGCGCCGCACCTTCACTTCGCCGGTCCCACGATCGATGTCCACCACGCAGATGTAGGAACCAAAGGGATAGGTCAGATTCGGAGGGTCATAGTACGAGACTGCCTCCAACCCGGCCTCCATGCCCTGTGGGTAATCGGTGTAGGCGGCGAAGGCGATCTCCTGGATGGTCTTGGCCTGGTCGGGTGAGCCCTTGACGAAGAACTTGCCCTGCTCCCACTCCAGATCTTCTTCGGAGACTTCGAGCAGGTGGGCCGCGATTTTCTTGGCCTTGTCCCTGACCTTGCGGGCGGCCATCGCTCCCGCCGCGCCTGCGACGGGCGTGCTCCGACTAGCGTAAGTCCCGAGCCCGTAGGGGGCGGTATCGGTGTCCCCCTCCTCGATCTTGATGTGATCGGCCGGGATGCCCAGTTCTTCGGCGATGATTTGCGCGAAGGTCGTCTCGTGGCCCTGTCCCTGAGACTTCGTCCCAAAGCGTGCGATCACCTTACCCGTGGGATGTACACGCAGCTCGCATGAATCAAACATCTTGAGGCCTATGATATCAAACGAGTGGGATGGACCGGCTCCGACGATTTCCGTGAAGGAGGAGATGCCAATGCCCATAAACTCGCCGCGCTCGCGCTTCTCGGCCTGTTCCTTGCGCAGCTCGTCGTAGCCAATCATGTCCATCGCGAGATCTAGCGCCCCCGCATAGTTGCCGCTGTCGTATTCCCATCCCAGGACAGACTGATACGGGAACTGCTCCGGCTTGATAAAGTTCTTTTTCCGAAACTCGGCCGGGTCCATCTGGACTTCATGAGCCATGAGATCGGCCAGGCGCTCGATAGTGTGCACCGCTTCCGTCACCCGGAACGAGCAGCGGTACACAATTCCCCCGGGAGGCTTGTTCGTGTAGACCCCGTCGACTTCCACAAAGGCGTTCTTGAAATCGTACGAGCCGGTGCAGATATTGAACAGGCCCGCAGGCCACTTAAGCGGGTTGGCTGCCGCGTCCACATAGCCGTGATCGGCGGTGGTCTTGATGCGCAGCGCGGTGAGCGTGCCGTCCTTCTTTCCCGCCAGCTCGGCCGTGATGTGGTAATCCCGACCAAACGCATTGGTGCCCAGATTTTCCGTGCGGTCCTCAATCCATTTGACTGGTGATCCGGTCACGATCGAGGCCGCTACCGCAATCACATAACCCGGGTACACGTACACTTTGCCGCCAAATCCGCCCCCGAGGTCGGGAGAGATCACTCGGATCTTCTCTTCAGAAAGCCCCAGATGTGCGGTTACGAGGGCGAACACGGTGCGGATGGCATGCGGCGCCTGAGTGGTCATCCAGAGTGTGAGCTGGCCCTCCACGGCATCCCACTTGGCCACGCAACCGCAGGTTTCGATGGCGGCCGCCGAGAGGCGCGGAATATAAAGGTTCTCTTTGACGGTGACCTCGGCCTCCTCAAATGCCTTATCCGTGGCCTCCTTGTCCCCCTTTTCCCAGTGCCAGATGTGGTTGCTGCGCTCCTCCTCCGGGACATCGGCCCACTTTGGCCGATCGGGCCAGATGAGCGGTGCGTCCGGCTCGAGCGCCTTGAATGGATCCACCACCGGCTCCAGCGGCTCGTAGTCTACTTCCACCGCCGCCACGCCGTCTGCCGCCGCATACCGACTGGTCGCCAATACGCCGGCAACCTCCTGGAATTGGTACTCCACGGTATCCAGTGGCAGCACCATCTGATGTTCGTTCATGAGAGTAGGCATGTTGTGAACATCGTACTCTTTGAGCGTTTCCCCGGTCAGCACCGCCAGCACGCCGGGAACTTCGAGCGCCTTCTCGGAGTTGATGCTTTTGATTTTCGCCCGAGCCAGGGGGCTGCGAACGAGGTCCAGATAGATCATCCCCGGGACCTTCAGATCGTCAACATAATTTCCACGTCCCCGGATGAAGCGTGCGTCCTCGACCCGCTTTCTAGAATGACCCAGTCCTTGAATTTCAGGCATCGCCTGCTCCTATTCCTGCATCTTCTCGGCGGCGTACTGCACCGCCTTCACGATATTGATATAGCCGGTGCAGCGGCACAAGTTTCCGGATATGCCCCAGCGAATCTCATCTTCGGTCGGGTTGGGATTCTGCTCTAATAGCGCTATGGATGCGATCATCATCCCCGGGGTGCAGAAGCCACACTGCAATCCATGCATCTCGCGGAATCCCTCCTGAATGGGGTGCAGGTCACCATTTTGCGCGAGCCCTTCCACGGTGCTCACTTCGGCTCCATCCGCCTGAACGGCAAAGTAGGTGCACGATTTGATTGCCGTGCCGTTGACTAGAACCGTACACGCGCCACAGTGCGAGGTATCGCAGCCAATGTGTGTTCCCGTCAGGTTTAGATCTTCCCTTATGAAATGCACCAACAGAAGACGCGCATCGACGTCGGCCTCTTGCACGTCTCCGTTGACCGTAACGCGGATGTGGTGATTGCTCATTACTTGCCTCCCTGTGCTCGGCCGACGGCCGTCTTTATCGCGCGGTGCGTAAGAGTCTTCACGAGCGCGCGCTTGAATTCCACCGATCCACGCGGATCTGCCTCCGGCTCGGCAGCCTCGGAGGCCAGCTGAGCGGCCTCCGAAATTGCGGCCTCGTTCGCTTCCTTGCCCTGCAGAGACTCCTCCGCCGCGGTGGCCTTGATCGGGGTCAGACCGACATTGGTGAGTCCAATCCCGACCTGTTCCACTACGCCCTTCTCGCCCAGCTTGACCTGTGCTGCGACCGCGGCGGTCGCAAAATCGCCTACCTTTCGTTCGAGCTTTTGATAAGCCCCGCCGCTCGACCCGTTGGGAGAGGGGATGCGGATCTCGGTCAGGATCTCATCTTGGGCGAGGCTGGTCTCAAACGGACCGGTGAAGAAGTCTCCCACCGGAATGATGCGCTCGCCTTTCGGACCGGTAGCGACCAACTCCGCGCCGTAGGCCAGCATGGTGGCGGGGTGGTCGTTGGCCGGATCGGCATGGGCCAAGTTGCCGCCCAAGGTGGAAAGGTTGCGCACCAGCGGATCGGCGATCACCCGGGTGGTGTCGGCCAACAGCGGATATTTCTCCCGGACCAGATCCGAGGTGTCGAGATCACTCTCGCGCGTCATGGCCCCGATTCTGAGCCATCCGTCCTCCTCTTTAATGTACCCAAGGCCCTCAATCCTGTTGATGTCGACTAGCACTGCGGGCGACGCCAGCCTGAGTTTCATGAGCGCGATCAGGCTTTGGCCGCCCGCCAGGATCTTGGCCTCCGGGTTCTTGCCGAGAATCGCGATTGCCTCCTCGAGCGAAGCGGGGGCTTCGTAATCGAACGAGGGTGGAATCATAGGACCTCTCCCTTCGAGAATAATAAGTTGTCGGATGGGAACCAATCAAGAGACTGGCACAGTGGGGATAGTTCACCGCGAGCGGCCCGCCGGATCGCGACTTCCCTGTCGCTGGCCGCCTGAAGGGATTATGTCATAGGGCGTAAGGTTTGTCTAGATTCTTGGGCCATTGGGTTCCCGATTATGGGCCGAGGGTTCTCCTGTCGACGAGGCTTTGGTTCGATATCCAGATCTGCTCAGGCCGTTAGCAGGAATGTAGTCTTCCCGCGTCCACATAGAACGAAAAAAGCGCCGATGTGGGTGCCTTTCTCCGTTGTGGGTGACGGGGGCCGGATTATATGGCCTGCCTGCACCTGTTGCGCAAGCGCAGGTGGCCGCAGAATGAATCATGTCCGGAGCAAGTCAACTCCAAGATATCCCGGTATTAAATTCCTCAGGATCAGCTCTCATTGACTTCAATTGGTTCGTATCGGGCCTAACGGAGAACGGTTCGTCCTTGACACCCGTTATCAGATGTGACTACACTACTCTTAACATTCAAATATCTTTCGTGCACAGCAGACCAGGTGCCTGACCCCCCGGATGGGAGGGCTTAAAGGCGAAGCTGGTGACACCTGCACCCGGTGCAGGTGAAGTCCAGCGCTGTCCCGCAACTGTAATCCACACCCCGTCGGCGATGCCGAGGGAGTGTGGAAAGCCAGGCCGCCCGCCTCGATTGCGTTCACCACGACCCTCGCGGAAAGGGGGTGGGAACACGCGGCCAAACTGTTCAAAGCCCGGCCTACCACTTACCCCTCTGCCCTCGAGACAGGGGGGTTTCTTCATTATTAAGCTCGCATCCGCGTCCGAAAGCCCGCTATCGGGCGGAAAGAGCGACGGAGGATTGAAATGATCACACGCAAGATTCTTACTACTATGCTGCCGGCAGTGGCAGCCCTTGGCTTGATACTCAGCGCGTGTGCGCCCTCGCAGGCGGGTGCACCCACGGAGGCCCCCACCGAAGCGTCGAATCAGCCGGCGCCCGAGGTCGCGGCGACAAACGAACCCTCCCCGGAGCCGATTATGCTCACCGACAGCCTTGGACACATAATCACACTGGAGGCTGCTGCCCAGCGTATCATTTCCTTGGCTCCCTCCAATACGGAGATCCTGTATAGCATCGGTGCGGGTTCCCAGCTGGTCGGCCGTGATGAATTCTCAGACTACCCGCCCGAGGCGTCTGAGGTGCAAAGCATCGGCAGCACCTTCGGGGATTTGAGCCCTGAGCCCATCGTGGCGTTGGAGCCCGATCTGGTGCTGGCAGCCGCCATTTCACCCGAGGAGCAGATCCAAACCCTGCTCGACATCGGCTTGCAGGTCTTTGTGATCGCCAACCCGACCGACTTCGAAGGACTTTATGCGAACATCCAGCAGGTTGGGATCCTGACCGGCCATCAAGCCGATGCCAGTGCCCTGGTCGACGAGATGAAAACGCGGGTCGAGGCCGTCACGGCGGCGGTGGAAGGCTCCGAGCCACCGAAGGTGTTCTACGAGGTCGATGGCAGCGACCCCACCGCTCCCTGGACGACCGGGACTGGCACCTTCCAGCAGATGATGTTTGATCTGGCCCGGGGTGAGAACATCTCCGCCGATATCCAGGGCTGGGCACAGCTGAGCCTGGAGGAAATCGTCGAGCGTGATCCCGCAGTGATCATCTTTGGTACGGCTCCATTCGTCCCCACCAGTGTCGAGACGCTCTCGGCCCGAGCCGGATGGGGGGAGATCTCAGCGGTGGAAATGGGGCAGGTTTACGGAGTGAACACGGACTGGACCGACCTCCCCGGGCCGCGGCTTGTGGACGGGCTGGAGGCCATCGCCCGGATCTTGCATCCGGATCGATTCGAGCAGTGAGCGAAGTGACGGCTCGGGGACGGCCGCTCCCGACGCTTTCGCGGCGGAGCAAGGCGGTCCCCTTCCTCTGGACCAGCGCGGCCCTGCTGACCATGCTGGTCCTAAGCGCCGCAGTGGGCCCGGTGCACATCCCACCTCTGGTGGTTCTCAAAGTGTTATTAGCCAGGGTGTCGGCCCTTGGAGTCGTGTCAGACTGGCCTGCCTCCTACGGCGTTATCCTGAATGACATCCGACTGCCTCATACGGCGCTGATCGCTCTGGCCGGCATGGCGCTGGGCGGCAGCGGAGCCGCGTATCAGGGTCTGTTCCGAAACCCGTTGGCGGATCCGTACATCATCGGCGTCGCCTCCGGTGCCGGCTTAGGCGCCGTGCTCGCCATGACAGCCGAATGGCCGACGAGCGCGCTCGGCATGGCCGCCGTCCCATTGGCCGCCTTCGTCAGCGCACTCGTGACTGTGGCGATCGTGTACGGCGTCGCGCGCGTGGGACGCTCGACTCCGGTGACCACGCTGCTGCTGGCGGGTGTAGCGGTCGGCATCTTCGCTTCGGCATTGACCAGCTTGATCATGCTGCTCTCCACCGACCAGCTTCGGCGGGCGATCAGCTGGCTCCTGGGCGGCTTCTCGCTGGGCGGGTGGGGGCCAGTGTGGGCCTCACTGCCCTACCTAGCAATCGGGCTGGGTGGCCTGATCTTACTGGCACGGCCACTGAACGTCTTGCAGTTTGGCGACGAGGAGGCTATGCAGCTCGGCCTGGACGTGGAGAAGCTCAAGCTAGTGATTGTGATCTTAGCCTCACTGGTCGCGGCCACCGCGGTAGCATTTTCCGGGATCATCGGTTTCGTTGGCCTGATCGTGCCCCATCTGGTGCGCATGAGGTGGGGCCCCGACTACCGTCGCTTGCTCCCCTTAGCTACGATCGGTGGGGGCGCGGTCCTGTTGGCGGCTGACGCCGTTGCCCGCACGGTCCTAGCGCCGCGCGACCTGCCGGTGGGCATCATCACCGCGGTGGCGGGTGCCCCGTTCTTCCTCTGGCTGCTCAGGAGAGCCAAGCAGGAGGTCTTCTGGTAACGGCTGCGCTCGAGTTCAGCCAGGTGACGCTCGGCTACCCCGGCCGGACGGTCCTGGAAGACATCGAATTCTCCGTCCGAGCGGGCGAGGTGTTTGCGGTAGTGGGTCCCAACGGTGTTGGGAAATCCACGTTGATCCGGGCCGCCAGCGGGATCCTCCCACCGGAACGGGGGAAGATTGCGATCCAGGGGCAGGATATTGTGCGTATGTCTCCCGCCAGGAGAGCCCGCCGGGTCGCCGTGGTCCCTCAGGCAATCCACCTGCCTCCGGCAGTTCGCGCGATGGAGGTGGTCTTGATGGGCCGCACGCCGTACCTGGGATGGCTAGAGCGCGAGGACGAACTCGACCGCCAGCTCGCAGCGGATGCCATGCGGCGCACCGAAACTTATGAGCTGGCTCACCGGCGGGTGGGCGAGTTATCCGGCGGCGAACAGCAGCGTTTGCTTGTCGCCCGCGCGGTGGCGCAGTCCGCCTCGGTCCTGCTGCTGGATGAACCCACGGCGCACCTCGACCTCCGGCATCAAGACCGCACCCTGAAGCTGGTCCGAGAGCTCGCCCACGAGCAGGGACTCGGTGTGCTTATCGCCCTACACGACCTCAACCTCGTGGCGCGCTTCAGCGACCGGGTGGCACTGCTTTCCGACGGTAGGATCAAGAGTATCGGCGATCCGCGTCAGGTCCTGACGCCACTCGAGCTAGGTGCCGCCTACGGAGTCGAAATCCATGTGGTGGAAGATCCGATTCATGGCACTCCGCTGGTGCTCACCGGTTGAACGATGGGTTCGCTCGCTGAAGCGTGCAGACAGGTGTCCTACGCAGATTGAAAGGCGCTGGCCCGGTCCCGACCCGCCATTCTCGCCCCGGGAGGAGCGAAGATGACAACATTGGACACGCTACGCGACAGCATCTGCGAGCTGGATGAAGCGGCCATGGAGTCGGCACTCCTTCGCCAGGCAAAGCTGACGAAACCAGCGGGCAGTCTGGGCAGGCTGGAGGAGCTCTCCATTCAATTGGCGGGCATCACAGGCGACTTGCGCCCGGGAACCAAAGATAAAGCGGTCATTGTGATGGCTGGCGACCATGGGGTAACGGCGGAGGGGGTGAGCGCCTATCCCTCGGAGGTCACATCCCAGATGGTCATCAACTTTCTCGATGGAGGCGCGGCCATCAACGTGCTGGCGCGCCTGGCCGGCGCGCGGGTCGTGGTAGTGGACGTGGGCGTGGCCATCCCGCTCGAGCCTCATCCGGACCTGATCATCCGTAAGGTAGCCCTTGGCACGGCCAACATGGCTCATGGATCAGCCATGACCCGTAACCAGGCCGAACAATCCATCGCCGTGGGTGAAGAGGTGGTTCGAGCGGAGATCGCGCGTGGCCTGGACCTAGTGGCTGCGGGTGATATGGGCATCGGCAATACGACCCCCTCGGCGGCGATCACCGCCGGGCTGACCGGGGCACCGGTCGCGGAGGTTGTTGGGCGCGGCACGGGGGTCGACGACACCGGGCTGGCGCGGAAGATTGCCGTCGTCGAGCGCGCGTTGGCGGTGAACCACGCAGATCCGGACGACCCGATCGATGTGTTAACCAAGGTCGGAGGGCTGGAGATCGGCGGACTGGTAGGAGTGATCCTGGGCGCCGCCGCAGCGCGTGTCCCAGTGCTGATCGATGGTTTCATTTCGAGCGCGGCTGCCCTTGTGGCCGCACATATGAAGCCGGCGGTCAAAGGTTACTTGATCGCCTCGCACCTGTCGGAGGAGGTCGGGCACCGGGTGATCCTGGAGGCGCTCGGCTTGCGACCGCTGTTGGACCTCGGGCTTCGATTGGGCGAAGGCACCGGAGCCGTGCTGGCCATGCACCTGGTTGAGGCGGCGGCGCGCATTCCGAACGAAATGGCGACCTTTGGCGAGGCGGGCGTAAGCGATCGCACGTGAACTCCTGGCGGATAGCAGCCGGATTCTTGACGACCCTACCGATCCGGAATCCGGTCGGGCTCTCTCCGAAGGGCCTTGGCCGCGCGGCGGGTTGGTTTCCGATTGTTGGCCTTGTACTGGGAGCGGCGCTGATGGCCACCTGGTTCCTGGCCAGGTTATGGTTCCCCGACATGTTGACCGGAGCGCTGGTTACCCTGGCGTGGGTGGCATTGACGGGAGGGCTGCACCTGGACGGGCTGGCCGATGCTTGCGATGGGCTCCTGGCCACCGAGACTCCCAGCCGACGGCTGGAGATATTGCACGACGTTCGGGTGGGGGCCTTTGGAGCCATCGGGGTGGCCCTACTTTTGCTGCTCAAGGCCGCGGCGGTGGGAGCGCTAATCGACCCACTCCCGCTCCTGCTTGCGCCAATCTTGGGCCGCTGGTCCCTACTCCTGGGCGGAGTGTTTTCGCCGGCCCGGCCGGCCGGGCTGGGCGCTGATTTCCGCTCGGGTCTGACCCGGCGCGGTCTTGCTGCCGCGGCGCTGGTCACGGCGCTCGCCGCCGGCTTGCTGGGCTGGCGCGGCCTGCTGGCCTTCGCGGTGGCGCACGCGGTGGTGTTTGCCCTCTTCCGCGCAGCCAGGGTGCGGCTTGGCGGCGTAACGGGTGACGTCCTCGGCGCGGCCTGCGAACTTGCAGAACTTTCTGTGCTCCTTGCGTCCGCGGCCAAGTTGCAGGCATGATCCCTTTCCGCATCGGAACCACTTCTTACATCCTCCCGGACGAGATCTTGCCCAACGTGAGGTACCTGGCGGACAAGGTGCGCGACATTGAGTTGGTCCTTTTTGAGGTGGATGACGACTTGAGCAATTTACCGTCGGCGGAGGTAATTTCACAGCTTGCTGAACTGGCACGCGAAAATGACCTCACCTATACCGTTCATCTGCCGTTAGATCTCCGCCTTGGCTCGCATGGGCAAGAAGGTCACCGCGCCCTGATCAAGGCCAGAGGCGTGATGGAACGTACCCGACCCCTCGACCCCTGGGCTTACGTGGTCCATCTCGACGGTATAAATTCGGGCGCGCAGTCGGCCTGGGTTGAACGAAGCGCGCGCGCACTCGAGCAGGCTGCAGATTGGGCTGGCGACCCGGCTCACATCGCCGTCGAAAACTTGGAAGGCCACGCGGAGGGTCTGATCGAGCCGGTTCTAGACCGCGTCGCCGTGAGTCGCTGTGTGGACGTAGGCCATTTATGGGCGGACGGACTCGACCCGATACCCTTGATACGCAAGGCGCTGCCGCGCACGCGGGTGATCCACCTGCACGGCATCGCGGAACGCGATCATCGGTCGCTCCTGCATGTGCCTCCAGGGCGGCTCAACCCGGTACTTGAATGCCTGCTGCGCGGAAACTATCGAGGCGTGGTCACGATGGAAGTTTTCAACGAAGAGGACTTCGTCAGTTCGCAAGCCGTGTTGGAACGGGCCATGAAAAAGTTATGGGCAAAAAGCTGACCCTGATCCTGGGTGGGGCTCGGAGCGGGAAGAGCGATCATGCCCAACGCCTGGCCCAGCAAAGAAGCGAATCGGTTCTATTTGTGGCCACGGCCGAGGCCGGTGATGAGGAGATGGCCGCCCGCATTGCCAAACACCGGGCCGCGCGAGCCGGCCACTGGCAGTCGCTGGAGGCAGCTCGCGATCTCGGTGAGTCGATCCGCCAGCACCAACCTCAAGCCGAGCTGATTCTGATTGACTGCCTGACTTTGCTCGCCAGCAACGTGCTCACCTCACTGCCTGAAGCAATCACGCCGCAGGAGGCCGAGGCGGCTCTCGATCGGGAAATCGACCTACTCATGGAGGCCTACGCTGCAAGCCACGCGGAGTGGATCGTGATATCGAATGAGGTCGGCTCGGGGATTGTGCCCCCCTATGCCCTTGGTCGCAGTTATCGAGACGCTCTAGGCCGAGCTAATTCTCGCCTGGCTCAGGCGGCCGATGAAGTGATCCTTTTGGTCGCAGGTCTGCCGCTGGTCCTAAAAGGCGGTAGTGAGTCGGCATCTTAATCCGTACCCGCCAGCCCCAGCTCTATCAAGGCCTCGGCAACCGCGACCGGGCAGCGCTTGTCGGCTTGAACGGCTCACTCCCCTTGCTGGGCGGCGGTGCTGTCACCTTCCGCTCGAGATCAAGGGACAGTACAGGTCGGTGCCATTCTTCAATAAATCTGTCACCCGTTAACGGTTGGGTGAGATATTCACCTTGTGCGAGCACATAAAGAACCTCGGACATTAGATCGCTAGGAAGAATGTTAAGCTGTGTTACTCTCGACTCTCTGGCGCCCGGAGCACCCAGGTACATGCTGCTTATACGCCGGCACTGCTTGAACGGACGGGCCATGGTCGCTCGCTGGGAGCGACGAGGATTTTGCATGCAGCCTTCTAGCACGATCTTTCCGCTAGCGTTAGGCACTCGACAAGGGGGATGGCGGATCCAAGCGAGCGGATGAAGCAAGACCCAGAAACATCCCTCCCTCCACCGTCGGGGCTTTGCGGCAGATGCCGGCATGTCAGAATCATAAGGAGTGCACGCGGCAGCACTTTTCTCATGTGCAACTTGTCCAAGACGGATCCGGCTTTTACCAAATACCCACCGTTGCCCGTACTGCAATGCCCAGGCTTTCAACCCGTTAGTGAGGCGACGGCCCGAACGAGGCGACAATCATAGGACCTGCAGTTTCTCAGGGCCAGGCGAACAGCGTGTGGACTATATTGAGATTGGCCAAATAAGAGGGTACTGAGTTGCTGCAAGGCATCAAGGTTCATCTCCCGTTCGGAGGCTAAGGCCTCAGTTACGGGTCCGCGGGAGATGGGCGAAGCTGCACTTGATTTCTATACCGAAGTCACAGCCGTTTATATTTCTCCTTCCTGACTACATCACCTCATTGGATCGTCCCCAGGAGCGACGAACCCTATGACTGACCCTGTCGAGACCGTACTGGAAGCCCGTGATGGACGGCAGACCTCAATTGGATTTGACGACGCCTTTGTGACGATCGGCAAGCGGATCAATCCTGCCAACCGCAAGGTTTTGACTCAGCAATTGAAAGGCGGGGACATGACCCTCGCGCGTCGCGACGCGCGCAGACAGATGGAGGCCGGGGCGCAGGTGATTGACGTGAATGTGGGTTTTGCAGGTGCCGACGAACCAATTGTGATGCCCATGGCGGTGCGGGCGAGCATGGAGGAAGTGGGACTTGCCGCTCTCTATCGATTCGCCCAGCCCCGCGGCTGTGGAGGCGGGCCTCATGGCGGTCAAGGAGATGGGAGGAGGAGTAGCCCTAATCCTGATCTAGAGGACAAAGGCGAAGCCTCGGCCCTGCGGCGGCATCGTCACTCGATGCCTCGCTATTTCTGACCTGCGCTCATCCCACTCGCAGCCGCGAAATCGCTTGGCCTAGGAGATCACCCGGCGCGACAGTCGCCGGTTCGACTTGATTTCCCGCGTGCGTTTAGATTTCGGGGACTGGCGTTCCGACGAGCTGGCCGCTCCGCTCCTTGATTCGTTCACCATAAAGCGGAGCAAGCTGCTCCTCGGTCGGCTCCGCACAGCAATACCAAGGCTCAGTCAAATGAGGGACCTGTGCTCGAGGATGTCGCCCGTTGGCCTGCCGCATTGGCAGTTCAACCAGCGCCGCCACTTGATTAAATACCTCGCGCCGCTCCTCGCCGCGCGCCGCCCCGGCTTCAACCAGCGCAAGCACCTCTTGATGAAGCTGGTCTACCGACGGATCGCTGTTCTGCCAGGGGTAGATCAGGAGCTGCTCATCGAAGGGGCCGACGAGCGACTGCACTTCAGGCAAGTCAAGCAGCTTTGAGCCGGCCGGAATCAGCAGGCGGATGGCCAGGTGAATGGAGCCCATATTTTCGACCAGCTCGTATTCATCAAGGAAGGCAAGCAGCCGCCGGTACCCGTCCAGCGTCGTCCAGGGCGTGAAGGTCACCAGCGTCGGATTCAGAGTAAGCCCCACTTCCTGGAACTGATGGATGACCCGGATGATATCCGCCTGCGTGTGTCCCTTGTCCAGACGGGCCAGCACCTTCTCATCGATAGACTCGATCGCGCTGGTCACAAACAGACAGCCCGTATCGCGCAGTGTCGGCAGGTGCTCGGCATGTTGCAGCAGGTGTTCGATCTTGATGGTCACGTCGTAAGTCAGCTGAGGGAATTCGGCGTGTAACGATCGCACGATGGGCAGCGCGTGCCCGATCCCGTTGAAGAAATCTGGATCGCCAAAGGTGATGTGTTCCGCACCGGCGCGTACCTGCTGCCGGATGTCCTCCAAAACTACGTCCTTCTGGACCACCCGAAACATGCCCTCATAAACCGGGACAATCGGGCAATGGCGGCACACGTGTTTACAACCGCGGCTGGCCTCCGTATAGCCCACAATCCGCCTCTGGTTCTGGCCCATATCCAGCTGCGCATACTGAGACAAGGGAGGCAATCCCGCGCGCTGCGGGGTTATAAACTGCTGCCGGGCCAGCGAGATTGTGGGTTCCGGCTGGGCGGCCGCACGAGGGATCGAGCCGTTGGCCATCAGTCGTGTCACCAACGAACTCAATCCCGCCTCGTACTCGCCTCCCAGGATGGTGTCCACGCCCAGCCCGCGCAGGTATTTCTCATTCATTGGCGCGTACAGGCCGTAACAAACGATATGTGCCCCCTGGTTTAGCCGCCTGATCCGTTCGATGAGCGGCACGACCAGCCGGGTCGCAGTGTGCATCGGCAAATAAAAGGCCACCAGGCCTGCCGCGCGTATGGCGCCCTCGTCTAGCCGCTCTACCGCCAGATCCATGCAGGTCACTTCGGCTCCGGCCTGGCTGAGCCAGGCGGATGGCGAGGCCAGCCCGAAAGGCTGTCGGCCGAGTTCATAGGTCGAGATCAAAACAACACGCATCTTAGATGGAGCCTATTCTAATCGGCCGTGATTAGCCTGCCGGATTGCTGGCGGCCTTTATGGTTATTTCTGATATACAAGCGCCAATCGTTCACTTGTCATAACGTGGTGTAAACTCGATTGACCGCCCGATCCTGTGCTTCCTTCGCGTGATTTCGACATCACAAAGGAGGCAACACGAACACCAACCCTACTGTTGTACTCTGGATTACCTTTGCAGGATTGGCGCGGACCTGGGTAGCGATATGCTTCTAGAAAGTGTGCGGCTGCCCTGGACTGTCCGTCCAGGACAGGCTAGTTAGATTTCCTACGGAGATTCGTGCGGCCGGGACCCAATAGGCGTTCGCCTGGGCGCCGGCGGCGGTTCAACTACTTATTCGGATGGGACGAAAGCTATCCAGCCATCCGAGGCGACAATTTTACGCTCCGCTTCGTCGTGCAGCACGCGTGTGTATTCTTCGTGGTCGAACCGGAGCGTAACGGTGAGCTCTGGCCGAGAGTCATCCTCGAAATCGACCATACAGTACCGCTCGTGGCCTAGCGGGTTGAGTATGGTCGCCCGGAGGCAGCGGTCAGAGTAGGCGCCCCCGTGTTCACACTGGTTGTGATCGATTACGATTTTCATCTCGACCTCCCATTCAACCATTTTCCCGGAAATGTTAGGAGCATCAACATAATATCGGTCGCCGGTGCCGAACCAACGAGGCGATGAAGCCGTAATCGTAAATCCCCCGCTAGCCCAGACCGAACCCCCTCCTAAGGCATGTTGTGAAGCTTACTCAAACGCCTCAAAAACCGGTGGAAAGGTCAGAATCACCCCAAGGCCAAGTAGAACCAGAGTTATTAGAAACGCTTTGCGGAGATCGTAATCCTTATCCTTCCAACTCGCGTTTA
The DNA here is from genome assembly GCA_022561385.1 of Chloroflexota bacterium. GTDB lineage: Bacteria > Chloroflexota > Anaerolineae > Anaerolineales > E44-bin32 > JADFRG01. The sequence goes on along the minus strand of JADFRG010000021.1, from coordinate 7,674 downwards.
ATGCGGCCCAGCTGATCAGCCATAAAATCACGCCGATCAGCGTCTTTCCTGTAAGGGATCCGGCCGGCGGCCAAAAATTGAGCGCGGCTTTCAAGCCTTCGATTATTACGGCGCCGGTGGTTAAGATCCCAATCACCAAGGCGCCAATTCCCGCTGCAATCATGGCAGCGGCAGCCGGGCCGCTGACGGGTAGTTTCGGCTCGTGCTGGGTCTCAGTAGTCATGACGATGCACTCCCCTCAATTCGACCGGTCGATTATAGGACCGGAGCTACCTTAGTGATCAGGGCGCCCAACAGCCCGGCAATAGCTGCCGTGGCAAAAGCAAGGATGAAAATCACTATCATCATCCTGCGCAATTGGTCGTCTTCAGCCAGGCGCGCACCGTACTTCCAAGCCACGTAAGCGACCACGGTGGCCAACATCGGCGCAAACCATGCTATGTGCTCCTTCCACTCCATCCCGAAGGTGTGCCAAGCCGCCAAGGACGGATCAGCCTTGAGAAAAGACCGCGGATAGAGCGACAGGTCGGCGCCCGCTGGAGCCTTTGCCCGATACCAAGGGTAGACAATATAGGTTCCGGTGATCACCGTGAGCCAGGCAGCCAGGGCCATGATGGTAGTTCCCCATCGAAGGCGAACCACCCTTTCCCGGATTCCCTCCGGCGTCAGCCACTTCGGGCGCAAGCTGTAGAGCCCGGCCAAACCCCCAGCGAACGCCAGCAAAAACGTGGCGCCTAAGAACATGCCGTGGACGGCGGTCCATAACTCTCGGACGGAAAGCGACATCGTAACCCTCCTTCCTACTTCTTAATGCTCGCTATTTGGGCGGCACGCCAACCAGCAGCGTGCCCTTCAATTGTGACTTTCTTCACAAATCTTACGCGAAACGCGCCCTCTTAGATCGTGACAGTTGGCCTCTATTAAGGGTGACGAATGTCCTGGCTTTGGGGGTGGGATCGAGAAGAGCGGCAGGCGGCCTATGCGTTCTGCCGGTGCCGGCATCCCGTTGCCTGTTTCTGTCTTCTGTCGGAACGGTAAGCCATGTTGCGCTCGGGAAGTACGACGTCAGAAACCTTGCTTTTCCTGAACGCATAGTCCTCACGCTCTGGTTGCTTTCGGCCTGATGTAGCGTGCCGCGAGTTTAATTAGCAAAATTTGCCCTGCGCAGCTGGGCGAAATACCAATCCTGTAAAGATTGTGCCGGCATTTTACGCAGTCTGGCGAGTTAGCCGGGCTCAACCTGCCAGGTAGCGGGAATCAGTTAGGCATCGCAGAAAAGTCCGGCCTGCCGTCGCCCGCGGGCCGCGGGCTACCTGCGCTCATACACCCACGATTTACCATCCTTATTGAACGCCAGGATTTCGTACGGCTGGCTACTCGGCCCCTGCATTCCCGGCGAGCCGACGGGCATCCCAGGCAAAGCTAAGCCAAGCACATCCGGCTTCTCCGTCAGGAGGGTGGCGATTAGATCCGCCGGCACATGGCCTTCGACCACATAGCCATCCACCAGCGCGGTGTGGCATGCAGCCAACTCCCTTGGTACGCCCAAGCTCCGTCTCACGTCCCGTAGGCGCTGACCCTCCACATCTATAATTTCGACCTCAAAACCATTGGCGCGTAGGTGACCCACCCACGTGGAGCAGCACGATCAGGTGGGACTCCTATAGACCGTGACCATTGAACCATCCGGCGCCGTAGTCGGCCCCACCCTTCCAGCATTCTGCATTTCCTCGGTTGGACTGGGCTTCTCTCTCGAAGGCGTAATTATGCAACCTTGCAGAAGGGCCGCGAGGACGACAGATACAATGAGACGACTTGATTTCTTGTCCATTCATCACCTCGTTGGGGACTACATAAAATGAGTGTAGGTACGATCCTACGGGTTGTCATGTTCCTTTTGTCAGCGCAAGAGCGTCAAAAGCAATCCGTGCATATGCCCGGAATCGGAGCTCTATTTTGTCGAATTCAGAAGGCTAGATGCTTCCGCAACGCTAGAACCGAAATCATGTTTGCGTGTCAGTGAATAGAGACGTGATGGGACCGCGGATCCTCTCTCTGGTGTGGACTCGATATTGAAACTACCACGCGCCACTTCGAAACGCGCGCACTTGCCAGCCAGGCCAGATCGCTTGGCACAATCGCTCCGGATCGGAGCCGCTGTTACCGATTACATATACCGCACATTCCTGTGAGACGGATCCCGAGCCATCGACCCCCCCTTGACACAGACCACACGTGGGATTAAAGTGTGTGACGAAGTCAGATGACAACTTTGGTGTTTTTTGTTAAGCGCGTGAAGAAGCAATCGCTGGGAGCAATATCCGGCTAGGAGACGCGCGCTTGTGCACGCCACGACCTGAATCCTGCCGGAAGCCGGCGGGATTTTTCCTTTACTGAGGTCCGCACGATGCTTGAAATCGCACTCACAACCCTGAAGAAGCAGGAGGACAAGATGCCAGACACTTGGTCTGGATAGGCCCGCCTACCTAGTTCCCCCTGCGGAGACCGGCCGTCCAGACCCTGGACCGTCGGTCGTTTGTTTTAAGGTGACAGCTAAGCCCGAAAGGAGTTTGAATATGAGCGAGATAGTGTGTACCGAATGCGGGGCCGAGCTCCGGCTGGATGACGACGTCATCCAGAATGAGATCCTGCCTTGCCCCGACTGCGGCGTGGAGCTGGAGGTGATGTCCCTGAATCCGTTTCAAGTGGCGCTCGCGCCGGAGGTGGAGGAGGACTGGGGCGAGTGATGCGGGTTGCAATGATCATCACCCGTGCCCGCGCGGAGGAGAAGTTGCTGCTCAAAGCTTTCCAGCGGCGAGGAATCGAACCGGAGCTAATCCGCGATGAGGAACTCGTCCTGAATCCGCTCGCCATCGATCCGCGCTGGAGCGAATTCGACATCGTTTTCCTGAGAACACTAAGCACTTCGCGCGGGCTTTATCTTCTCGAGTATTTCGACCGCTGGGAGGTCCCCACCGTCAACAGCCTGCGAACGGCGAACATTTGTGCCGACAAGTTCAAGACCTCCCTGGCGCTTGCCCGAGCAGGACTTCCTCAGCCCGAGGTGCGGCTCGCGTTTACGCCGCGTTCCACCCTGGAAGCGGTCGGCGAATTAGGTTATCCAGCGGTGCTCAAGCCATTGGTGGGCTCATGGGGAAGGCTCCTGGCGAAGGTAAACGACGTGGATGCGGCCGAGGCGGTTCTCGAACATCGACAGACGCTGGGCAACTTCGCTTACCATGTGCACTTCGTACAGTCCTACGTCGACAAACCTCATGGTCGCGATATCCGCGCCTTCGTAATTGCGGGCCAAACGATCTGCGCCATCTATAGGTCGTCCTCCCATTGGGTGACCAGCACCGCGCGCGGTGCCCTGGCGGAGAACTGCCCGGTCGGTGCGGAACTCCAGGACCTGTGCCAGCGCGCTTCGGATGCGGTGGGGGGTGGCGTTCTGGCCATGGACCTTTTCGAGACCGAAGAGGGTCTCGTTCTTAACGAAATCAATCACGGCATGGAGTTCCGCAACAGTATCGAACCCACCGGTGTGGACATCGCGATCAAGGTTGTCGATTATGCACTGAGCCTGGCCGAACAGCACAGGCAAGACGGGAGCGAGCAAACATGAGCCCGCGCGTTGCCATTGTGGGGGGATCCGGATATGTGGGTGGCGAACTCCTGAGGCTGCTGTTATTTCATCCCGAGGTCGAGGTATCCCAGGTGACCTCTCGCAAGTATTTGGGTCGTTACGTCCACCAGGTTCACCCCAACTTACGTGCCATTTCCGACCTGCGTTTCAAATCCCCAGACGAAGTCGAGGCCTGCGATATTCTCTTTCTGGCGCTGCCGCATGGTGAGATGGCCAGGGAGTTCGATCGATGGGCCGGCCTGGCGACAACTATCATCGATTGCTCCGCAGACTTTCGTCTTCGAGATCCAAACGCCTACAAACGCTGGTACAAGCGCGATCACGAAGCCCCGGAGATGTTGTCGCGCTTTGTTTACGGCCTGCCCGAGCGACATCGTGCGGAGCTCGCGCAGACGCGATATGCCTCGGGTGTGGGATGCAACGCGGTGGCGGTGACCCTGGCGCTCGCACCGCTGGCCGAGGCGGGTCTCCTGGAGACGGCCACGATCGAGATCAAGGTCGGATCCTCGGAGGGCGGCTCGCTCGCGAACGACGCCTCTCATCACCCCGAGCGAAGCGGGGCCGTGCGCGTTTACAGCCCTTCGGGGCATCGACATCTGGCGGAGGTGGAGCAAGAGCTTGGCAGCCTGCCTATCCACCTGACCGTCACCGCTATCGAGATGGTCCGAGGCGTCCACCTGACCGCGCATTGTTTCCTCCGATCCGGCAGCCGTCTCCTGGAGGAGAAGGACGTGTGGGCGCTCTATCGAGAGGCGTATGCGAAAGAACCTTTCGTGCGCCTCGTCGCTTCCCGCACCGGCCTGTATCGTTATCCGGAACCGAAGCTGTTGATCGGGACCAACTACTGCGACATTGGATTCGCACTGGAGCAAGGTTCGGAGGTGCTCGTTGTTATGGCCGCGCTGGACAACCTGATGAAGGGTGCCGCGGGCTCCGCGGTGCAGTCGATGAACGTGATGCTGGGTTGGGACGAGACCACCGGCCTCACCTTCCCCGGGCTCCACCCGGTTTAGGTAGAGCGGAAACCAGGATGCAGGAAAATTCTCTGACGGTTGTGAAAGTTGGCGGAGGGGCTGGCATTGACCCAAGCGGCGTCTGCACGGACGTCGCTGCCTGGGCGACCCGCGGACGGCCGGTGGTCCTCGTCCATGGTGCCTCACATCGCGCCAACATCCTGACTAAAGCCAGGGGGCTCGAACCGCGATTCTTGACTTCTCCTTCCGGCCACCGCAGCCGATACACGGATCCCCAGGCGCGGGAGATATTCGTCCAGGCCGCGCAGGAGGCCAATGAGGAAATCGTAGCGCTCCTGCGTGGGTTGGGTGCGGTCGCAGTCGGAATGACGGGTGATCGCGTCGCCCTCCGCGCGGTCCGCAAGCAGGCCCTGCGAGCGGTCGTGGACGGTCGCACGGTGGTGGTGCGCGACGACTATTCCGGGCGGATCACGGGTATCGACGAAGGCTCGCTGCGGTCGATCCTTGCCGCGGGACAAGTCCCGGTAATTCCGCCGCTGGCCCGCAGCACGTCGGACGGCCTGCTGAATGTGGACGGCGACCGTGCCGCGGCCTCCGTCGCCGCCGCGCTCGGCGCGGAAAGTCTGCTGATCTTCTCAAATGTGCCCGGCCTGATGCGCCACTACCCGCACGAAAACAGTCTGGTTTCCATGGTAGACCGAGATCAAATGGATCAAGCGATGAGTTGGGCACAGGGCCGCATGAAACGCAAGGTATTGAGCGTGCGGCAGGCGCTCGACGCAGGCGTGCGCCGGGTGGTGCTGGCCGATGCGCGTCCATCGCACCCGCTTGTTAGAGCGATCGAGGGAGAAGGGACCTGGTTCAATGCCTGAGACAGATGGAGACCCCCCCGGACTCACCGTTGGAGGTACGCAAGCACTCATAAACTTGGAGGATCGGCACACCTCAGGCGCTTACCCCAAGCGGCCGTTGGCCATCGTGCGCGGAGAGGGAATCTGGTTATGGGACGCAGAGGGTCGGCGATATATGGATATGACCAGTGGGCAGGGAGTGGCCCTGCTGGGTCACAGCCACCCCGCCATCCTGGAGACCGTCCGACGGCAGGCCGAGCTGCTAATAACCTGCCCTGAGATCTTCTACAACGATCGGCGCAGCGAGTTATATGCCTCGCTTTCACAGTACACGCCCGAGGATCTTAATAGATTCTTTCTGTGTAACTCGGGTACGGAAGCCGTCGAAGGCGCGCTGAAGTTCGCACGGCTGAAGACCGGCCGGCCGGGGATCGTGGCGGCCAAATCAGGGTTTCACGGCCGAACATTCGGAGCACTTTCGGCCACATGGAATCCGAGCCATCGGCGGGGATTCGGACCGCTGCTGCCCGAAGTCTCACACATCCCATTCAACGATCTGCGCGCGGTGGACGCTGCGATCGACGCCTCGACCGCGGCCGTGATCCTCGAAGTCGTCCAGGGTGAGGGCGGCGTCGTCCCGGCCAAGGGCGAATTTCTCGAACTCGTACGTCGATTGTGTGAGCAACGCGGTGCGCTCTTGATCTTCGACGAAGTCCAAACCGGGTTGGGCAGGACCGGCCGCAGATTTGCCGCCGAGCATTTTTCGGTCACACCAGACGTGATCTGTGTTGGGAAAGGGCTCGCGGGCGGTCTGCCAATCGGCGCGGTCATCTGGCGCGACTCACTGGGCAAGTGGCCCCAGGGCTCCCACGGCAGCACGTTGGGAGGGAATCCACTGGCCTGTGCGGCGGCCACCGCAACATTAAGTTTGCTCGACTCGGGCTTGCTCGAGCACGTGGCCCAGGTCGGTGAGAAGTTCCTGGCGGACCTGCGCGAGCTCGAGCATCCCATGATCCGCGAGGTCCGGGGTCTTGGACTGATGATAGGGATCGACCTCCGCAGGCGCGTCACGCCGGTGCTGAAAGCGCTCATGGAGCGAGGCGTGTTGGCGCTTCCCGCGGGGCCTACGGTCCTGCGTCTCCTGCCCCCCCTTGTCGTGACCGAAGAACAGCTAATTGAGGTGTTCGACGCGATGCTGGAGGCGTTGGAGGTGCTCGAGGATGAGTAAGCGGCAGAATGGGACGCCCGCTTCCGTCTCGGATCGGGAAGCGGAGCAGTTCCTCCGCGAGCTCGTCTCCATCCCAAGTCTATCGGGCGCTGAAGGAAAAGCCTCACGGTACCTGGCGCATTGGATGGGCGAGCATGGGTACACGGCGCGGGTAGACGGTGCAGGCAACGCCATCGGGGAGCGCGGCCACGGCGGGAAACAGATTGTGCTGCTGGGCCACATCGATACGTTCCCGGGTTCGGTGCCGGTCCGAGTGGAGGGACGTGAGCTCTACGGCCGCGGGAGCGTGGACGCCAAGGGCCCGCTCGCGACCTTCGCCGTCGCCGCGGCCGCAGTGGATCTGCCGCCAGATACCCGACTCATTGTGATCGGAGCGACCGACGAGGAAAGCGGCAGCCGCGGTGCTCGCCACATCCTGAACCGCTACCGCCCGATTCTGTGCATCATCGGCGAACCCAGTCGATGGGACCGGATTACGTTGGGTTACAAGGGCCATCTGGCGATGGAGTGGTCCTGGCGCGGTCCATTGGCACACTCCGCTGGGCCGACGCCCAGCCCGGCGGAGGTCGCGGTAGACACCTGGCGAAGCGTGCAGGATCTAGCCGAGGGGCTGAACGCCGGACGATCGGGCTCATTCGCGCGGCTGGAACCCACTTTGACGCAGCTAAACACGGGCCGGGACGGCGCACATGGGTGGGCCCGCATGGACATCGACCTGCGCCTGCCCCCCGATATGGATACCGAGGAGGTTGAACGCAGCCTCCGTGAACTGGTCCACGGAGAGCTAATGCGCTTCCACGGACAGGAGCAAGCCGTCGTGGCTGAGAAGAGCAACCCCCTTACGCGCGCGATTCTGGCCGCCGTGCGAGCGGAGGGAGGTACGCCCCGCTTCGTGCACAAGAGTGGCACTTCGGACATGAACGTTGTGGCGGCTGAATGGGCTTGCCCCATCGTCGCCTACGGCCCGGGGGACTC
>JADFRG010000048.1 GCA_022561385.1 Chloroflexota bacterium | reverse complement strand
TCCGCCCACCCATTCAGCGAACACCACTTCGTGATGGCCGAGGTCAGCGTCGTCTTCCCGTGGTCGATGTGCCCCATCGTGCCCACATTCATGTGCGGCTTCGTGCGTTCGAATTTCTTTTTAGCCACGCTTCCTCCGAATGTTCTCCATTAATGATTCCGATCCTGTATTTACACTGCCTGGCGAGCCAGGTTATGCGCAATCGCCCCTTTGGAGGTTCGGTAAGTGCCTAAACCCCCGCTAGCAAAGATTCTGTAACCCGCTGCTCCACCCGCTGGTAATGGTGGAACTCCATGGTGAACACACCCCGACCCTGGGTCATGGAACGGAGCTCGGTCGCATATCCGAACATCTCGGCCAGCGGTGCTGTGGCGCGTACGATCTGCGTGTTGCCACCCCGATTTTCGAGGGCCTCGATGGAGGCTCGGCGAGACGCCAGATCGCCAGTTACGTCCCCCACGGCTTCATCGGACACAACAACTTCTACCTTCATAACCGGTTCCAAAAGAATTGGGTCGGCCCGTTGAACACCTTCCTTAAACGCCAGCGATCCCGCCATCTTAAACGCCATCTTACTCGAATCGACATCATGTGTGGATCCGTCCAACAACGTGACGCGGATGTCCGTCATCGGATATCCAGCAAGCACTCCCCCCTCGGCCGCTTCCCTTACTCCTTGCTCAACCGCTCGGATAAATTCCTGAGGAATGTTTCCCCCTCTTACCTTGTCCGTAAACACGATCCCCGATCCGGGCTCGCCTGGCTCCAGGGCCATAACAACGTGACCGTACTGCCCGTGCCCGCCGGTCTGTTTAATGTAGCGGTATTCAATTTCCGGTACGGATTTGCGGATAGATTCCTTATAGGCCACTCGTGGGCGACCGATCTTGGCCTGGACTCGAAACTCCCGGCGCATCCGGTCGACCAGCACCTCCAGGTGTAACTCACCCATGCCCCAGATCACGGTCTGGCCGGTGTTATCGTCGGAGTCGATTTGAAAGGTTGGATCTTCTTCTCCCAATTTCCGGAGCGCATCCCCCATACGATCCTGATCCGCACTGGTCTTCGGTTCTATGGCGACGAAGATCACCGGCTCGGGAAATACGATGTTCTCCAGCACAATGGGATTAGCGGGGTCACTCAGGGTGTCTCCGGTGAAGGTACTCTTCATTCCGAGCACGGCGGCGATGTCGCCCGCGGATACTTCCTCGATATCTTCGCGGTGATCCGCATACATACGAATGAGGCGGCCGATGCGCTCCTTTCGCCCCTTCGTAGAGTTGAACACCTGGGCGCCCTTCCTGATCTTGCCCGAGTAGATCCGCAAATAAACGAGCCGTCCGACGTATGGATCGGTAACAATCTTGAAGGCCAGGGCACTCATAGGTGCATCCGACCTGGCCTCGCGAATCAGTTCCTTCGTGCCGTCTGGATCCATTCCGCGCGCGGGCGGAATATCGAGAGGAGAGGGCAGATAGTCCACAATGGCGTCGAGCAGCGGCTGTACTCCCTTGCTCCTCAGAGATGAACCGCAGAAGACCGGGGTTATTTTCCCATGGATTACGGCCCGCCGGAGCGCGGCATGAAGTTCCTGCGTGGGGATTTCTCCGCCATTCAGAAATTTCTCCGTGAGTTCGTCGTCAGTTTCCGCGATCTGCTCCACCAATAGGGCACGCTGGGCTTCCGCCTGCTCGCGATATTCGGTAGGGACTTCAATTTTTTCAGGAGCTTCGCCGGGCTCAGAGCTCCAAACAAAAGCGACGTCATCGAGCAGTTCGATGACGCCGCGGAAGTCCCGCTCTTCTCCGATGGGGACCTGCATAGCCACTGGATGGGCTGCAAGACGTTCGCGGATCATGTCGATAGTGCGCTCATAAGAAGCGCCTACACGATCCATTTTGTTCACAAAACAGATGCGGGGTACGCCGTATCGATCCGCCTGTCGCCAGACCGTCTCGGTTTGAGGCTCGACGCCCTGGACCGCGTCGAAGACAACCACGCCTCCGTCCAGCACACGTAATGAGCGTTGGACCTCTGCCGTGAAATCGATGTGGCCCGGCGTGTCGATGATGTTAATCACGTGCCCACGCCACTCCGCGGTAACGGCGGCAGACACAATCGTAATCCCCCGCTCCCGTTCTTGGTCCATCCAGTCGGTGACCGTCGTGCCGTCGTCGACCGACCCGATCCGATGAGTCTTGCCCGTATAAAAGAGCACCCGCTCTGTGGTGGTAGTTTTGCCCGCGTCGATGTGGGCGATGATTCCAATATTACGGTGTAGCTTCAAATCTACTTGGGGCATTTCAACCTACCAACGATAATGAGCGAAGGCTCTGTTCGCCTCCGCCATTCTGTGGGTATCTTCTTTTCTTTTGATCGCCGCCCCAGTGCCGCCCGCCGCGTCCGTAAGCTCGTTGGCCAACTTCTCCGCCATGGTCTTTCCTGGACGGTTGCGCGTCGCTTCGAGCAGCCAGCGCATCGCGAGCGAGCCGCGGCGCGCAGGCAAGACCTCAATCGGCACCTGATAGGTGGCCCCACCTACCCTTCGAGGTTTGACTTCAAGCCGCGGAGAGATGTTCTTGATGGCCTGCTCAAACATCTCGACCGGGTCCTTGTTGGCGCGCTCGGCCATCAGATCAAAAGCTTCATATACCACTCGCCGTGCAATACTCTTCTTCCCCTTTTTCATGAGGCTATTGATGAGGCCCGTGACACGGGGATTGTTGTAGCGAATATCGCCCGGAACCACTCGCTTTTCTGGTCTGCTTCTTCGCATTTCCTTACTCCGTCAAATAAACAAGTATCGGTCGCCGCGCGCACGGCGACCGAAATTCTGGACGATCCGATTTGACTATTCTCGAGGGCGTTTCTCGCCGTATTTCGAGCGGCCTTGCCTGCGCCCTTCTACCCCGGTGGCATCCAAGGTGCCGCGCACGATGTGATATCGCACTCCCGGCAGGTCCTTTACCCGGCCACCGCGCACAAGCACCACTGAGTGCTCCTGCAGCGAATGCCCTTCACCTGGGATGTAGGCGGTCACTTCCAGGCCATTGGTGAGCCGCACTCGCGCGACTTTGCGAAGCGCCGAGTTCGGCTTCTTAGGCGTCTGAGTGCGCACCTGGGTGCAGACGCCGCGCTTCTGCGGCGCGCCCTTGGGCTGCGCCACCCGGCGCTGCTTCATAGAATTAAAGGTATATTGCAGCGCAGGGGCAGTGGTCTTGGCTTTCTTGACTTTTCGCCCCTTACGCACCAATTGGTTTATCGTTGGCAAGCGTTTACCCCTTCACACAAATCACCGGGGCATTCGCCCCGGGATGCTTGTCCGCCTCATAATTAATAGGCAGGTCAAGTATTCAATTCAGGCCGCGCTGAACGTGGCCCGAGGTACTAAGACTATCGGAGTGGGATTTTACCAAAGGGCCAAAGGGGCGTCAAGCACGAGAAGCCCGGGCCTCGTAAGTGGCGCATCGCCAGGATTATGTCAATTCGGGCCACGTGGCACTTTCCCGGAGGATTAAAAAAGGCGACTGCCGTGGTCAGGCAGCCACCTTCTACTATAGAATCACCATCCGCTCTACATAGACTATCGCTTGGGGTGGAGATCCAAGAGCCCCAGGCCGAGCCTCGGGGGTCGCGCGCGATCGTCCTCTTTGCCAAATCGGATGATCTCGCCCGCGTCATCTATCGCTTCCACCGACAGTCCTAGGCTCTGCAATTCCTTCACGAGCACGCGGAAGGAGGCCGGGATTCCCGGCTCCTCGACCGGTTCTCCCTTGACAATCGCCTCGTAGGTCTTGACCCGACCCTGCACATCGTCCGACTTGACAGTCAGCATCTCCTGGAGGGTGTACGCCGCGCCGTAGGCCTCCAGCGCCCAGACCTCCATCTCGCCAAAACGCTGCCCACCAAATTGCGCCTTGCCGCCAAGCGGCTGCTGGGTCACCAGTGAGTAGGGTCCGGTGGATCGCGCGTGCACCTTGTCTTCAACCAGGTGATGAAGCTTCATCATCATCACCACGCCGACCGTCACAGGTTGATGATAGGCTTTGCCGGTCATCCCATCAAAAAGGAGTTGCTTTCCAAGAGTCGGAATAGGCCGACCGGTTTCGACCATGATCCGCGCTCCCTGTTTGGCCAGCTGTTCGGGCGTACTATCGTCCCGAAGCTTGCGACCACTGGCTTCAATCCACAACCGCATGCAGGCATCGATGGCCGCCTCATCATACGGCTCTCTTTCATCAACCGGCAGTTCCGAATCTTCGAAGACCAGGATCTTATCCGGATCGAAACCTTTCTCCTTCAACCATTCCGTCAGAGCCGCCCGACGCGCGTAGGTTTTATCGGTGGCTATGAGTTCGACATCGTATCCCTTCTTTTCCATCCACGATTCGAGGTATAAGCGTCGCACTTCCTCATCGTCCTCGAACGCCTCTTCATCGTAATAGCCCTGCTCCTTTACCCAGTCCCAGGCCCACTCGCCGACTTCCTTCCATGCTCGATCGATCATCCATGCCCTGGCCAGCTCGGCCTCTATCTCTTCCTCATCCGCACCGTCAAATACGGGAGTGATGGCCCGGAATCCCAGGCGGCTGGCCGCCCAACCCAGATGCGCCTCCAGGATCTGACCGATGTTCATTCGTCCCGGAACTCCAAGCGGATTGAGGATCAGATCGACCGGGGTTCCATCCTCCAGGAAGGGCATATCTTCCACGGGCACAACTTTGGAGATCACGCCCTTGTTCCCGTGGCGGCCGGCCATCTTGTCTCCCTCGGTAGCCTTTCTTTTTTGCGCCACCGATACACGCACCATTTTCTCTACGCCGGGCGGCAGGTCACGGTGTTGCTCGCGTGTGAACACACTTACATCCACCACCTTGCCGCGCTCGCCATGTGGCATACGCAGCGAGGTGTCCTTGACCTCGCGTGCCTTCTCACCAAAGATGGCCCGCAGCAGTTTCTCCTCGGGAGTCAGTTCTTTCTCACCTTTGGGAGTGATTTTTCCCACCAAAATGTCGTTGGGGCCCACTTCTGCACCGATGCGAACGATTCCGTCTTCATTTAGATCGCGCAGGGCTTCGTCCCCCACGTTCGGAATATCGTAGGTAATTTCCTCTGGCCCCAACTTGGTATCTCTAGCCTCAACCTCGTGCTTCTCGATGTGAACCGAGGTGTAGCGATCCTCCTGGATCAACCTCTCGGAAATGAGGATCGCGTCTTCGAAATCTCCTCCCTCCCAGGAGATGAATGCGGTTACCACATTCTGTCCCAGAGCCAACTCTCCATTTTCAGTGGAGGTCGAGTCAACTATCACATCGCCCACTTGCACCCGTTGTCCCTTTATTACGGTCGGACGTTGATCGATGGAGGTGCTCTGATTAGACCGATTGAACTTGCGCATCAAGTAGGAATGGGTCCCTTTCCTTGAGCGGATCACCACTTCGTCGCCCGTCACCGATTCAACCTGTCCGGCTTCTTGCGCAACGATCACCTGGCCAGAGTCAAAAGCCGCCGCCCGCTCCATGCCTGTTGATACCAAGGGTGCTTCCGGCTTGACCAGCGGCACGGCCTGGGTCTGCATGTTTGAACCCATCAGTGCCCGGTTTGCGTCGTCGTGCTCCAGGAACGGGATCAACGAGGCGCTGACGCCGACGATCTGGCGCGGCGCTACGTCCATATAATCAATCTTTTCGGCGGCCGCAAAGAAGAAATCTCCGTGGTGGCGGCAGGAGGCGCGTGGATTTTTAAACTCGAATGCCTCCGTCAGCGGCGCAGTGGCCTGCGCTATGGTGTACTTGTCTTCCTCGTCCGCCGAGAGAAAAACCGACTGATCGGAGACAAAAGGCACTATATCCACCTTTCCCTTCCGACGTTCGATTGTTTTAGCCAACGCCTCCGTGATTTCCTCTCCATCCTTGGCGATCACCTTGTCGCCGTCGGCGCTCATCAAGTCGCCGCGCAGGTGTTTGCCAACCAGGTGTTTGTCCTTGGCCGCCAGCTCTTTCAAGACCTTCCGGTAAGGGGTTTCAATGAAACCGAACTTGTTTACCTGCGCATAACATGCCAGGCGTCCGATCAACCCGATATTGGGCCCTTCCGGGGTCTCGATAGGGCAAATTCGGCCGTAATGAGAATGATGCACGTCCCGGACGTCGAAACCCGCGCGTTCGCGCCGGAGTCCGCCCGGACCCAGCGCAGATAGGGTCCGCTTGTGACGCAGCTCGGCGAGCGGGTTCGTCTGATCCATAAATTGCGACAGCTGGCTCGAACCGAAAAATTCACGAATCGCAGCTACAACCGGCCGTATATTAATCAAAGAAACGGGTGAGATTTGCTCCTGATCTCGAATGGACATCCGCTCAAGAATTACCCGCTCCATGCGGCGTAGGCCGACCCGCAGCTTGCCCTGTATCAATTCACCGACCGTCTTCACCCGTCGGTTTCCAAGGTGATCGATATCGTCTGGCTCGACCACTCCGTTATTGATGTTGATCATGCGCTCGATGATGCGCACGATATCCCAGGTGGTTATTTGGCGGTGGTCCTCTGGGACCTTCCGTCCGAGATCGAGTTTACCGTTCAGTTTGTAACGACCCACTCGTTCCAGATCGTATCGGCGCGGCTCAATGAGCTGGTCGGTCAGGTATTCGCGCGCGTTATCCAACGTTGGGGGATCGCCCGGCCGCATCCTACGATAGAACTCGACCAGCGCCTCTTCTGCCAAGGTTCGTCCATTGCCCGATTCCCATTCCGGTTCCTGGCGAATGGTGGTTTGGATGTAAGGATGATCGGGGTTGACGTCGGATTTAGCGAACAATCTCAGGAGTTCTTCATCCGTTCCATCTTTTAATGCGGGTTTGTCCAGCCCATCATCGATCGCAGCCAGCGCGCGCAATAAGATGGTTACCGGAATGGTGCGTTTTCGGTTGAACTTCAGAGTCAGGTAATCGCTTTTGCGAGTCTCGAACTCCATCCAGGCCCCACGGTCGGGGATCAACTTGGCCGCGGCCAGGCGCCTTCCGGTGGCTCGATCGGCAGGCGCCTCGAAGTAGACACCCGGCGAACGTATGAGCTGGGACACCACGACCCTTTCGGTCCCATTGATGATGAAGGTTCCCTTCTCCGTCATGATGGGAAAGTCGCCCATGAAAATGTCCTGCTTGATGGGCTCTGGGACTTCCGGCCCCGCGAGCAGCACCGACACGTAAAGCGGAGCCGCGTAGGTTAGGTCGCGTTCAACGCATTCTTCAAGGTCGTGTTTCGCATCCTCGAACCAGTATTCGAGTCCGAATTGTTTGGCTTCGGGTGTGTTGCCCGGCAGGTAGAGCTTCATAGTGCCGTTGTAGGATTCGATGGGCGAGACCTCGTCGAAGAGCTCCGCCAGACCTTCCTCCGTGAGCCACTTGAATGAATCCAATTGGATCTCAATGAGGTTGGGCAGTGGATAAGTTTGGGGGATACGCGAATAGGATTTGCTGCCCTTGATAGGCATACTGCTCCCTTCCTAGGAAAAGTATTTCAAGTTTGGAGAAGCTAGAAGAAAGTGATGACCTTACCCTGATAGGGTCATGCTCGGGCCCGAATCCCTGGTGCTGCGGGCTCAGGGAAGAGGGTGTCTTAGACGACCAATCAGATTACCATAATGGGGGTCGCATCGCAAGCGCGATGGGCGGAAATCTACGGCGTGAGCCCAAGCGGCTATGCGCAAGTAAACTTACACTGCGGGCAGATCAAGAGTGCCATTTCTGTCAATCCGTTACGGCTAACCCTCAGCTTTGCCCTCCCCCTGTTGAATAGAGGTCTTTATAAATCTCGAACACTTCGTAGATCACCTGAATGTAGCGATGTGTTTCCGAGAAACGAATCACCTCTAGAAAGAGGTCTGGATCGTCCGGCGCCAGCTCCATCCAGGCGATCGAGTTTCCGGGTCCTCCATTGTAGGCGGCGAGTGCCGCGAACAGGTCGCCGTCGAAGCGATCCCGCTGTGTGCTCAGGTATTGGGTCCCAAAGCGAACGCTCACGATCGGTCGATAAAGATCGCGCGCCTCGTAATCTGGTGGCCAGCCGAGTTGACTGGCGATCGATTCGCCCGTGCTTGGAATCACCTGCATTAAGCCGCGCGCTGCGGCGACCGACGTGGCAAACCCCTCAAAGAGGCTTTCTTGCCGCACCACCGAGAGCAGAAATAATCCGTCCAGGCCATAACGAGCCGCTTCAGGAAGGATTATGTCCCCGAAATATGGGCCGAACCGGATGCGATTGAAATAAATAGGTCCTTGAAGAGTGGCCGCGTCATCCATACCCGCCAGGTCGAGGATTTGACGCGAGGCAATAATTGACTCTCGGTACAAGCCAAGCTCCAGGAGCGTGTGCATCAATCGATAGGTGCCTTCGGGGTCCGCCGAGAGGGAACTCCTTAACGCGCTCAGCTCGGCGCGTGCTTCCTCCAGGAGCCCTAAATTCCAGAGCTCGAGGCCCCTGACCAATCTTGGATCGGAGGCGAGTACCGGGCCCAGCTCGGTGAGTGGCCCCTCCGCCTCGATGCCAAAGGTACGCCTCAGCCAGTCTTCAGCAAACTGACGCTCGGCCTCAAGATCAGTCGAAAAGCTGAACGCTCCCGAGCCCTCGAAGGGAGGTGTGCCTTCTGCGAGATGCTCCGCGCGCAAGGAGTAGTATCCAGATGGATCGGCATTGCGCGCAGCTGCCCACGCGGCCTGAGCACCTTCATTGTCCTCCAGCGCCAGGCGGGTCCGGCCGATCCACAGGTTGGCGCGCGCGACCTGTGCAGTGGTCGCGGCCAGATCAAGTGATCGCCCAAAGGCGCGTTCCGCGTCCGCGAAGTCCCCAAGCCGATACCGCACCACGCCCGCCTCAAACGCACCCTCGGGCGCCAGTGAATTCGCAGCGTATTCCTCGGCCAATCTCAGCCAGATATCCGCCGCGCGACCCAGGTCGTTGCTCCTTTCGGCTGTGCGCCCCGCGGCAAACAAGGCGTCTGCCGCCACGGAGGATTGCGGGCGCTCCTCCGCGAGTTCCAGGTAGGTCCCCACCGCCGTACTGTAGCGATCCAACCAGGCCCACTCCGTCCTGGCTTTTGCCGTCATCGCGTCCGGCCAAACGGGATCCGAGGGATAATTCAAAGTGGCCGATTCCAAGTCCTGCAGTGCCAAAGCGGGGGCGCCCAGCTCAAGCTGGCTGAGGCCGCGATAGTAGTAGGCGGTGGCCGAGGGAATAGCGGCCAGGGCACGGTCAAAGGCGGCCACCGCAGGCCCATAGGCCCCGGCATAATAGTCGACCAGCCCGCGCTGGTAATCCTCCACCGGTACCCCATCCTCAACCAGCCGGATCAAGCCGAGGTAAGTGTCGAAGGCGGCAGGATAGTTTTCAAACGAGTCCAGGTAGTGTGCGTACATGCCGTCCAGGTCGCCCATGGCCTCCAGGGCCTCCCCTGCGAGAAAATTCATCGTGGCGCGGGTGGCGGCGTCGGTACTCTGTACATAAATTCGATCAAACTGTTCTAGCGCCTGCTCATACTCCCCCGCCTCCAAGTAGGCTCTGCCTATCTTGATTCCGAGCCCGAGCACGTTAAATTGTCCCGGCGACAACATGGCGGACTCGTAATGAGGTATGGCCTCGAGCGGTCGAAAGTCCTGTCGCAATGCGTCCCCCAACCACTCACGTACATATAAGTCGATCACACCCGGCCGCTCCCCCAGATACGACTCGTAATCGGCCGCCGCGGCTCCGTGGTTTCCTAACAGGTTGTAGGTTTGAGCGCGCAGGATAAGGGCAGACGGGACGCGTGGATGATCCGGGTAGGAGGATAGAAAGTCCGCAAAGTCCTGCTCGGCCTCCGCCAATTGCGCATCCCTTAATAAGGCTTCGCCCCGGCCGTAGAGCGCCTCGCCAACCACGAACGGATCGTCGCTACCAACGATTACGCGTTCGAACTCACGTTCGGCGAGCACCCAGTCGCCATTAACGAGCGCTGACCGCGCGGCCTCATTGCGCGAGGCCGGGACCGGAGTCGGCGAGGGCGTAGAGCTGGGAGTTTGAGAGGGAGAGAGACTCGGCGAGGGAGTCGCGGTTGGCGCGGCTGCCGGGGGGAGATTGCAGGCCGAAGCCGCAAGGATGAGGCCCGTGAATACCCCCAGTACGGCTCTCTGCATGGCCGGCTATCATACGTGACGGATATTCCGCTGTCAACGCGCCTTACCCTTCGAAATGGATTTTGCTTGCACGCCTCCGTTCCGCGTGCTAAACTCCTCGCGCGCCTCATGGAGCGCTCTCCGTCGAGAGCGCCTTTTTATGTCTTGTGAGCAGCCGAGAAGTTGTACTGACTGGCTCCGTAGCCTACGATTACTTGATGCATTTCCCGGGAAGATTCCGGGAACATATCCTCCCCGATCATCTGGAATCACTTAGCTTGTCATTTTTGGTGGACTCCCTGGAGAGAAGGCCGGGTGGGATCGCGGCCAATATTGCATATTCAATGGCATTGCTCGGAGAGCGACCCCGAATAATGGCCACCGTCGGCGAAGACTTCGAAGATTATCGCCGCGCTCTCGAATCGGTCGGAGTGGTGACAGACGAAGTCAGGGTCATTCCTGGGCTCTTGACCGCCTCGTTCTTTGTCACAACCGACGACACCGATTCCCAAATTGCCAGTTTCTACACCGGAGCTATGGCCCACGCGACCGAACTGAGTTTTGCGGATTTGGATCCGCCCCCCGATCTTGTACTGATTTCGCCCAACGATCCTGCGGCGATGATTACGTACGTGGATGAATGTATTGAATTAGGAATCAGCTATTTCTTCGACCCGAGTCAGCAGATCCTGCTCCTGGACTCGGCCGCGCTGGAAACTGGGATCCGGGGATGCGAAGCCCTGTTTGCCAACGAATACGAATTAGCATTAATCAAAGATAAAACTTCCCTGACCATTGACGACATTACAGAAATGACAAAGTTCACCGTAATCACCCGAGGCGAAGATGGATCCGATCTCTACACTCGGGAAGGCCGCCAGCATATAGCCGCCATCCCACCGCGTGAGGCGGCCGAACCCACCGGGGTCGGGGACTCTTATCGGGCGGGATTCCTAAAAGGCTACCTCGCGGACCTGCCTCTTGAATGTTGCGGCATGATGGGCGCACTAGCCGCTACATACTCACTCGAACAAACGGGGCCGCAAAGTCACAAATTCGATCTGGCCGAGTTTATTGCCCGCTTCCGATCCGAGTACGATTCGGATTGCGATCTAGACCGTCTCCTGTCATAACGGACAAGTAGAATCGCCTACCAGCGGTAGACGATCGAGAACGGTGCGAGTATGCCTTGAGCAAACGGTTCCCCAGCTCGCGGGCGCGGGCGCCGTGTTCAGTTCCTGGAGAGAGGCGAATGCTGGGTTATCCACTGCTTACCCTGCCGGTTGTGTTTGGCATTGTGCCGCCGTGCCACGGCGCGGCGGTTGAACACCGGCTCGAGCCCAGGATTGATACCGTCGCGTTCGACCCCAAAATGGCCCAGCGACCCGCCTCGATTTATACCGGAACCTGGGATGCGCGCATTATTGTGGCTTCTACAAGAGAATTGTCGTGCCTATATAGCGGGAGGAGGGTAACAATCGGATGAGCTCAAATTACGATGTAAAGGACCTGGATTTAGCGGAGAGCGGACGGCGCCGAATTGAGTGGGCAAATCAGGAGATGCCCGTGTTGGCCCAGATCCGGGAGCGATTTATCACTGAGCGCCCGCTGGAAAAACTCCGCGTGTCCGCCTGCCTTCATATAACGACCGAAACGGCCAACTTGATGCGCACTCTGCAGGCGGGTGGAGCGGAGGCCGTGCTTTGCGCATCGAACCCTCTATCTACGCAAGATGACGTGGCGGCTTCGCTCGTGATGCACGACGAGATCCCCGTCTTCGGGATCAAGGGCGAAGATCGAGAGACGTATTATCGACACATCGGCTTGGCGCTCGACCACAAACCGAAGGCAACTATGGATGATGGAGCGGATCTCGTTAGCTCCATCCACAAGGAACGCCCGGAGCAGCTGGAGGAGCTGATCGGCGGCACGGAAGAGACCACCACGGGTGTCATCCGCTTACGTGCCATGGCCAAGGATGGAAAGTTGAGCTACCCGATTATCGCAGTCAATGACGCCATGACCAAACATTTATTCGATAATCGTTATGGAACCGGGCAGTCCACGCTCGACGGCATCATCCGCGCTACCAATGTTTTGCTGGCGGGAAAAACGTTCGTCGTGGCTGGTTACGGATGGTGCGGGCGCGGCCTCGCCATGCGCGCAAAGGGGCTCGGGGCCAATGTCATTGTGACGGAGGTGGATCCCATGCCGGCGCTGGAGGCGGTCATGGATGGCTTCCGCGTCATGCCCATGCAGGAGGCGGCTCCCCTGGCAGATATCCTATGTACGGTAACAGGGGATGTTCACGTCGTTGACCGGTCCCATTTCGAGGTCATGAAGAATGGCGCAATCATCGCCAACTCCGGCCACTTCAACGTGGAAATTAATATCGAGGCCCTTGAAGATATGGCGATCGAACGTCGAAAGCCGCGCGAATTCGTGGATCAGTACATTCTTGACGACGGGCGCCGAATCAACTTGCTCGCCGAAGGGCGGCTAATTAATCTCGCAGCCGCCGAGGGGCATCCGGCCAGTGTGATGGACCTCTCTTTTGCCAACCAGGCGCTGTCATTGGAATATTTGATGCAGAACTGGAAAGATCTGGATAATCACGTCTACACCATCCCAGAAAAGATCGATCGAGAGATCGCCCGCCTCAAGCTAGAGTCCATGGGAATCGAGATCGACACCCTCACCGAGGAGCAGTCCAAGTACCTATCCTCCTGGGAGGAGGGAACTTAACTCCGAGATCCGGGCGGGCCGATTCCTGAAGCTAGACACGCGCCCCGGCGCTTTTTGTATCGTTAGGGTCCGATCTCAATAAACACAAAAACCGGATCACCAAAGAAGTTCCCGTCCGGTGATTGAGCCTGCCAGCTTGCGAGCTGGTCGCCCGGTTGATCGGGTGCAATAACCTGAACGGACCAGACTCCATTTTCACCCGCGCGTGCCGGGTAAAGTGCCAATTCCGCCGGAGCTTCTAAGAGTCCATCATCGATTCGGATAAGCCGATAGCCCGCGCCCCAGTCGCAGCTCCCCGAATTGAGTACCCCCCATTGTTTGTCCAGCACCTCGCCTGGCTTCGCTTCATACCCGTCCGGGATAGTCAGATCCTCGACGAAACGCGCATCGTTTACGCAGCTGGCGTTCTTCTCTTCGAAGATTGCGGGCTCGAGAGTAGGCGTGCTCAGCGGTATAGAGCTTAAATCCAACGTCGCCCGGGTCTCCACAACCGCCTCCGGGGAACAAGCCGCAATTACGGTCAGAAAGAGCATGAAGGGAACGACCGGCCAGTAGGCAAGCAAACCACCGGCAGCCTGCCTTTTGCTTGAGCGAGGCCGCATGTCGGCCTCCTCAAGATTGTCGCATTCCATCTGCCCGGATGAAAATCCTTCCAACTAGATCCTCTCGTCGACCACGTTTACTCTAACAAGTGAAGGAGAGAATGCAAGTGCAGCGGACCGGCAAATCAGCGACTGGACAATACAGAACCAAAGGGACCGCGGCAGCCTCCCGCGGTCCCATAATCAACGTGTGAACTAGCTGATGTTTGGTGGTGAATAAAGAAATGGTTGTCCACCCCAAGCATGAGCCCCGACTCGATTGACAAAGGATGCCATGCCTTGGCCTCATGTCAATCGTGATGATATTTCGAAAACCTACGCCAGGCCGAGCCCTCCTGGTGCGAGTGGCCTCCTGTCAATTGCGATGATATTCGAAGACTTACGGTGGTTCGAGCCCTCCTGTTACGACTCGCCACGTGCAAGATGCGGTGATTTTATAGAGACCTACGTCAGGGCGAGACCTCCTGCTGCGAGTGACCATTGGTCACTGGAGACTTGGATTTGGTCTTTGATCCTTCGGGTTTGGCCGGAAAATCCGTCGCGGTTTCCTTTTCGGTGGCTTCCGAATCAACGGTTGCAGACTCGCCGTCGCCATCCTCTTGCTCGAGGCCAGCATGGACCCGTATCCTGTGGTCAAGTTCTTCCACCATCTCGGGGTGTTCTCGCAAGAAATCTTTCGTGTTCTCGCGCCCCTGGCCCAATCGATCCTCTTTGTAGGAGTAAAACGAGCCGCGCTTCTCGATCAGGCCGGTCTCCACCCCCAGGTCCAGGATACCCCCCACCCGGCTGATACCTTCGCTGTACATGATGTCGAACTCCGCCACTTTGAACGGCGCGGCTACCTTGTTCTTCACCACCCGCGCCCGCACCCGGTTGCCCACCACTTCCTGCCCCACCTTGATGCTCTCCGTGCGCCGTACGTCGAT
>JADFRG010000047.1 GCA_022561385.1 Chloroflexota bacterium | reverse complement strand
TCACCAAGAGAGATGAGAGCGTTAAACGCCTATATAAAACTTCTCCGCTCCGCTCGAACTGTGTCGGAGCGCGTTCGCGGCCATCAGACAGTTACCGAATTGAACGATTCGCAGTTCGGAGCCCTGGAAGCCTTATATCATCTGGGATCCATGCCACAGAAGACGATTGGGGAAAAGCTTCTCATGTGCAAGAGCAACGTGGTGGCCATTGTTGACTCGTTAGAAGCCCTGGAGTACGTAAATCGCCGGCAAGACTCTAATGACCGCCGCCTGGTCAACGTAAGCATTACGGAAGGTGGCCGCCGATATATCGAACGAACGCTCCCAGCCCACGTGGATGCCATCGCTCAGGAGTTCAGCCGCCTGACGGCCTGAGAACAAGACGAGCTTGCCAGGCTCTGCCGGAAACTCGGGCTTGGAGAACAAACCTAAAGTCCATTTTTTTGCATAAAGTTCAGCTGCGGACAGCAGATCAGGGAACGATAAATGTGGGAGCGCGATGAAAAGGAGAAACAGCAGGAACAACAAAGTCATTCTCATCACGAGTGCCACCGGTCAACAAGGTGGCGCGGCAGCACAGTATCTGTGAAAGACGGGTGGGCGGTCCGAGCTTTAGTTCGAGACCCCAACAAGGACAAGGCTCAGGAATTAGCGAACCAGGGCGTGGAACTCGTGCAGGGCGATCTGTACGACCGCGCCTCGCTGGATGACGCCCTCCGGGGCGCGTATGGCGCGTTCAGCGTCCAAAACTACTGGCTCCCGGATGTGGGTTATGAAGGCGAAATCAAACAAGGCAAGCTGTTCGCGGAGGCGGCCAAAGGTGCAGACATTCAGCACTTTGTATACACCTCCGTTGGTGCGGCGCATCGAGGCATGGGACAAAAACACTTCGACAGCAAGTGGATCATAGAACAATACCTGGTGGAAATTAACTTGGCGCATACCATCCTGCACCCTGTGGCTTTCATGGGTAACCTCAACTGGTCGCGCGCAGAAATTTCTAACGGAGCGCTCAAGAGCTTCGGCACGGCGCCGGACTAGGGTACTCAGCTGATTGCGGTGGATGACATCGGCGCGATCGCCGCAATCGTGTTCGCCAATCCGGACGAATATCTGGGCAGCACGCTCGAAATTGCGGGGGACGAACTGTCCGAGACTGAGAAGGCCAGGATACTGAGCGATGTCATTGGCCGCCCGGTGGAGCTTGTGCAGTCTCAGGTACCGGAGGGTTTCAAGCCCGACGAGGAGCAGCTGGCCGGAGTGCGATTCTTTAATGGTGAGGCCTACTCAGCCGACATCGCCGCCGTGCGCAAAATTCATCCCGACCTCCTGAACCTTGATCGTTTCTTGCGAAAATCCGGCTGGGAGGACATGCCCGTATTGCCAATGCCCGAAGGCGAAACTTCTTGGGGCGGCTGATGGATCCATGTGTATCCGAAGAAAATTAACATATTTCCGGTCGCACTTTGTCGAACAATCCCCAGGTTATGCAAGTTACACTAAGAAGAATCGGCGCGAGACCCTGCACGCGAGCCTGAGAGTGCTCGGTAAGAAGGAATGGGGCCGTCCACGAATCTTGTGGGGGGGGGGAAGCGGGGCATCACCTGGAGGACAGATTAGGCAGGATGAATCCAAAATTGGGTAGGAACCAGCGAGCATGAGGCCGTCAGGCAGCATGCTGGGAATGCTCCGGGCCCGGAGAGCCAGGATGCGAGGCGGTCGTGAGGGGTCGAGCGGGTCGCCGCGCAATCTTGGACGCGCGATCCGGTATCTCGTCCGATACAAAAAGGAAGCCGGATTGGCGTATGGGGCGGTGATTATCGCCACCCTCGCCCAGCTCACGGTTCCGCAGCTGGTGCAAAACATCATCGACGCGGTCACCGACGGACTGATCGCCTCGAGGGTGCTTGAATTGTCCGGCGACCTGCAGGGTCTCGCCGCGCAGCAGCTGGGAATCACAATCGAGCAGCTCAAAGCCAACAGCCAGGGCGCCGAGCGCGCGCTGATCTCCGCCGGTGGGCTGATTCTGGTTTTTGCGATCATCCGGGCCCTGTTTTCTTTCACGCAGGCCTATATGGGCGAGCGCGCCTCTCAAAGTGTGTCTTTTGATTTCCGCAACGAACTGTTCGCCAAGATCCAGCGACTCTCGTTTAGCTACCATGATCGACATCGGACCGGCCAGCTCATGATTCGGGCCACAGACGACGTCGAGAAGGTGCGCTTGTTTATCGGACAGGGCTTGTTGATGGCGGTGCAGGCTCTGATTCTGATGATCGGCACCCTGGTGATCTTGTTTCTCACCAATGTGCGATTGACGATGATTATTCTGCCGATCCTGCCCGTGGCCATGATCCTGTTTATGGCATTCGGCGCCATCGCGCGCCCCATGTTTGAGACCGTGCAGCGCAAGTTGTCGGCGCTCAACGGCATCCTCCAGGAGAACCTGGCCGGCATCAGAGTGGTAAAGGCGTTCAACCGCGAGCAGCGGCAGCAGGCGCACTTCGACGCAGCCGCTGAGGACTATATGAACGGACTGCTGCGAGTGATGCGCCTGATGACCTTTCTGTTTCCAGCGATCTTTTTACTGGCGAACTTAGGCCAAGCATTGATCCTGTTTTACGGCGGCCGACAGATCATCGGCGGGAGCCTGACTCTCGGTGAGTATCAGAAATTCAGTCTGTATCTGGTCTTCATATTCGTCCCAGTCGGTCAATTGGGGTTCATCATCAGCCAAATGGCGCAGGCCGCGGCCTCGGCCGGAAGGATCTTCGAAATCCTCGATGCCCGGCAGGAGGTCGAGGACCAGCCAGGGGCTCGACCGCTGCCGCCCATTGAGGGCCGCGTGGCGTTCGAGGCGGTCAGCTTCCGCTACTTTGGAACCGAAGCGCCGGTGCTGAACCAGGTCAGCTTTGTCGCCGAGCCGGGGCAGACCATCGCGCTGCTGGGAATGACAGGCTCCGGGAAATCCACCCTCATTAACCTGATCCCCCGCTTTTATGACCCTACAGAGGGACGGGTGCTGATCGACGGCCACGATCTGGGCACGGTGAAGCTCGATTCGCTGCGTGAGCAGATCGGGATTGTGCTTCAAGAGACCACCCTCTTCGCAGGCACCATCCGGGACAACATCGCCTTCGGTCGCTCTGATGCGAGCCTCGAGCAGGTGACCGCCGCCGCCTCAGCTGCCGCGGCGCATGAATTCATCCTGGAGTTCCCTCAGGGATATGAAACTTCCGTGGGCGAGCGTGGGGCAAGCCTCTCCGGCGGGCAAAAACAACGTGTCGCTATCGCGCGCGCGCTGCTGCTCGACCCCCGAATCCTGATCCTGGACGATTCGACCTCCAGTGTCGATCTCCAGACCGAGTACCTGATCCAGCAGGCACTGGACCGCCTTATGGTCGGCCGCACCAGTTTCGTAATCGCTCAACGGATCAGCACCGTGCTCAACGCGGATCAGATCCTGGTCCTGGACAAGGGTCAAATCGCCGCTCAAGGGACTCATGAGCAGCTGCTGGAGCGCAGCGAGATCTATGCCGAGATCTACCACTCGCAGCTGGTCGAAGATACCGAGTTGGCCCCTGCGGGGGAATCGGTGAGCCTGGAGGCCTGAATTGTTCCGAGATGCGGAGCGAATCTTCGGCGGGGAAGTCTCCAAACCGGTCAATGTATTCGTCACGCTGCGCCGATTTGGCGGCTATTTTAGGCCTTATCTGCGCCAGTACCTCATCGTATTGGTGATGATGATCCTAAGCACCTGGTCCCAGGCGACTGCTCCAAGGCTGATTGGGCAGGCAGTGGACTGCTACCTCGTGCCGCTGACGGGCATCGGGTCCGCCGCCGAGCGCTCTGTCTTCGAGTTTGCCTCGGAGTCCGATGGATCGGATCCAGGCGTCCAGAGCAACTGCACCTATGTCACGCCAAAGGCCGATCGGACCGAAGCTGAGATGATCGCCGGCCTTGGCGGGCTGGTCCTGCGGATCGCGGGACTTTACATCATTGGGACTGTCAGTGTGGGCTTGATGTTTTACTTCATGGTGTGGTCTGGCCAACATGTGCTCAAGACGCTTCGGGTACAGGTCCTCCAACAGATCAACCGGCTGTCGATTGCGTATCACGTGGAGCACGAAGCCGGGGACACCATGAGCCGGGTGACCAACGACGCCGACACCATCCAGCAAGGCATGACCTTCGCTTTGGTGCAGGTGGCTAGCGGGTTAAGTCTGATTATCTGGGTCTCCTACAACATGCTCACCACCAGCGTGCCCTACGCGCTGGTCGCGCTTTCGATCGTGCCGGTCATGGCCATTGCCACCTCGTGGTTCTCGGCTCAGGCACGCAAGGCCTATCGGCAAACGCGGCTCGAGATGGGATCCGTCAACGCCGAGCTGCAAGAGAGCATCGCGGGGGTCCGAGTGTCGCAAGCGTTCAGCCGTGAGGATGAAAATATTGCCTCATTTCGTGAAACAAACGCTGCCAACCGCGATGCCAACATACGTGCGGTGGCCTTTACCTCAGCGCTCGCCCCGGCACTGGAGGCCCTGGGATACCTGGCGCTCATGCTTGTGACGGCGGTTGGGGGGATTGCGCTTCTGCGCGGGCAGGATTTCTTTGGCACGGCTATGTCCTTCGGACTGATCGTGACCTTTGTGGCCTACGTCCAGAGTTTCAATCGGCCAGTGCAGCAGATTGCAGTTCTGTGGACCAACGTGCAAAGTGCCATTGCCGGCGGCGAGCGCATATTTGAACTCTTGGACGTCGTGCCCGATATCCAGGATGATCCCGAGGCAGTTGAGATGCCGGAAATCCAGGGGTTAGTGGAGCTGGAAGATGTGTGGTCGGAGTACGTGCCCGGAGAACCGGTGCTGAAGGGAGTGACCCTGCGCGCCGAGCCGGGCCAGACGCTGGCGATCGTCGGGCCCACTGGTGCGGGGAAAACCACCATCGTTAATCTCATCCCGCGCTTCTACGATGTGACGAAAGGATCGGTGAGGATCGACGGGCTGGACGTGCGTAAGGTGACCGCGGCCAGCCTGAGGAGCCAGATCGCGGTGGTGCTTCAGGACAGCTTCCTGTTCGGCGATACCGTGATGGAAAATATTCGTTTCGGTCGGCCCGAGGCGACCGATGAGGAGATACGCGCGGCCGCCAAGCTCGCACACGCCGATCCATTTATTGAGCTCTTGCCGAAGGGTTATCAGACTGAGCTAGGTGAGCGGGGGACCGGCCTGAGCCAGGGTCAGCGCCAACTGCTGGCGATTGCCAGGGCCGCGGTGGCTGACCCGCGCATCCTGATTCTGGATGAGGCCACTTCCAGCGTGGACACTCGCACCGAGCGACTGATTCAGGCCGCGCTCGAGAAGCTGCTGCGCGGACGGACTAGCATTGTCATCGCCCACCGCTTAAGCACGATCCGCAATGCCGACCAGGTTCTGGTGATCGACCAGGGCGAGATCATCGAACGCGGCACACACGACAGCTTGCTGGCCGCACGCGGCTTCTATTACGATCTATATATGAGTCAATTCCGCCGCCAGGCGCCCGACGATAAAACCGACGGGAAAGAACCCGAGCGGGGCGCAGAGCCGGCGCGCTCTTGAACAAGACCGTCCTCCGAGAACATCGTAGCCGCGATTGTGGCTTCATTTGCGTCGCACCTGGGAGGTGAACCATGCTGCCGTTAAAAGATCTCAATCCCACCCGTCGGGTCCCAGTCGTCACCTATGGCTTGATTGCGGTCAACGTCGCGGTGTTTCTCTGGGAGCAATCGTTATCCGCGAGTGAGCTTCAAGAGTTATTCCTCCGCCTTGCCGTTGTGCCCGCACAGGTGGTTCAAAATCCACTCGCCCTCGATACATTATTAGACTTCCTCCGGAGCATGTTCTTTCATGGCGGATGGGCCCACCTGCTGGGCAACATGCTTTATTTGTGGCTTTTCGGAGATAATCTCGAAGATCGAATGGGGATCCCGCTCTTCCTATTCGGTTATTTTCTCACCGGATTTATCGCTTCGACCGCGCAAATTTTGGTTGACCCCACTTCCTCGATTCCGATGATTGGGGCGAGCGGTGCTATTGCGGGCGTCCTTGGCGGCTACTTGATCTTGTTTCCGGGAGTGAAGGTCAGAGGCATTATTTTGCTGGGATTGTTTGTCAGAATTATGGAATGGCCGGCCTGGATTGTGTTGGGCATGTGGTTTGTCCTGCAGCTATTCAGCGGCGCGGTGTCCATCGGAGTGGAGACAGGCGGGTCGGGTGGGGTTGCATTCTTCGCGCATATTGGAGGGTTTATCGCCGGTCTGGTTCTGACCTGGATCTTCATGAAGTTTGTCCCTCAACCGCCGAGCGAAAATCGGCGCGATGTCCTCTATGAGCGCGCCAGCCGCTACCGATACTAGAAACCAGCCCCAGGCAGGAGTCAGTTTCGGACAAGGAGCACCTTAATTAATGGAAGGCCTTTGGGGTCTGGGCTTGGGACTAGTCGAAACAGGATTGGCCCTGGCCATTTTCTTTGTCCTGGTCAGGCGCGGCTGGCCAGGCGAGGACGACGATTGTATCGCCAGAGATGACTGTCATTGTGAACGGATTCGTCCGGGGGGGATCAAGCAGCCGTTAAGCTTTCACACCGCCCTTCAAGCGCTCATCCGTTTCATCAGGGGAGCAAGCTCCATGATGAGATACTCCTTGACGCCATCGCCTCCCGTGAACCGCAAGCTCACTTCCTCAGCGCCGGGCTTCAGCTCCAAATCGAATTGTAGGAAAGGGCAGCAAAGCCTCTCGTAAGTGATGAGCTCCGCAAGATTTAAAAACAGGGTATCTTCCATCGGGAAACGGATCGCATAACCTGCCTCCAGTTCATCGATTCCCAGCGCCCTCCTCTCCACAATTCCCCAGATCTCCCGATGTCGATCCTTCACCTCAGGGGCAACGGCATCTTCCACCCGCACACACGCGATCGGGATGAAATTCTTAGACTGATTCATTGAACTCTCCTTTTCTTATAGAGATGAACATAATGGCATGCTACGACCTAAAGCACACTTTAAGTCAAGGGATTGGAGCAGATAAATATGGTGCTAATGACAATCGGGGAAGTGGCCAATGAGGCCGGCGTGCAACCCTCCACGCTCCGCTACTATGAGAGTATTGGTCTTCTTCCGCTGGCGAAACGGGTTGGGGGAAAAAGACGCTACACGGCTGAGGCCATTGACCGGCTCGGGGTCATCCAGATAGCGAAGAAGGCCGGCTTTACCTTGTCCGAAATTAAAGTGCTTCTAAGTGGATTCTCCGAGACCGAACCGCCTTCCGCACAATGGAAGATAATGGCGCAAGAGAAAATCGAGCAGGTAGAGGCGCTCATCGAGAGGGCGCAGGGGATGAAGCGCCTGCTCATGGAGGGGCTGGAGTGTGAGTGCCTTCGCATGGAGGAATGTGCAAATTTCATAAATGAGGCCGGATGAACAGAATGGGAGATTGGGAACGTGACCGGAGGCAACTGGAGTCTGATCGCATGTGCTCCCAATGGATCCTCGTGGAAAAACATCCTGGCGAAGACGTGCGGTCGAACGCTCACACTCTGCGAGCACGAGCAAGCAATTGGCCGAGCAGCAGAATTGGATTCCATTGGAACTTCGCAGCGTTAGATTGACCTGAGATCGAGCAGAGCCACAGGAGGTTCGACTTGTTATCGTTGAGACCGCTACTATTATCCGGGATTGGGATAATCGCCGGGGGCCTTATCGCTGTTCAAAGTGTCTTGAACGCAACTTTAGGTCAACGTATCGGCAACTTGGGTTCGGTGCTTGTTATCACTTTAAGCAGCACGATCCTGCTGGTTGCTGTCATATTCTTGGTTCCCTCGGCTTCCAATTTTAGAGAATTACCGGATCTGTCAGAATGGCATCTATACATGGGAGGGATTATTGGCGTGGCCATACTGGCGGCCTCGATTTCTCTCGTACCGAGAATCGGAACAACATCAACATTAATTGCGATGGTGCTTGGACAATCTTTAATTGCACTCGGAATTGACCATTTTGGGCTTTTTGCTTCGCCAAAGATCGAGATCAATCTTGCACGCGGGGTTGGTCTGTTGCTGGTGCCTGTAGGGGCCTATCTGGTGGGGAGATAACTTGAGCCAATCAAGCGCTCAAGCCTTTCCAACCATACTTCCATTCGACCAGCAGCGGCGCCGAACGGAGGGCCGATGGAAGATCGATTTATCCTGACCCCCTATTTTCTTGATGGGCCAATGCCTGGTCTGGAGCCGCTCGCCGAATCCAGCTGGGAAATCAACAGGATAGACCTGCCCGATTCCGAGCAGCAGATTCGCATGAGCATGCTTCATGAATCTCTGGCCGATAGGGTCGCCCATCACCTGACTTCTGGATTTCGCCCAGTGAGCATTGCAGGGGATTGCTGCTCGGCTATTGGCGTCGCAGCCGGATTGCAGCGGGCCGGTATCGAGTACACGCTGATCTGGTTGGATGCTCACGGCGACTTCAATACCTGGGAGACTTCTCCGAGCGGATTTCTGGGCGGCATGCCGCTGGCCATGCTGGTCGGCCGGGGCGAGCAGACGATGCCTCAGGCGGTCGGTCTCCAAAGTGTGGCGGAAGAGCGGGTTCTACTGCTGGATGCCCGCGACCTAGATCCGGCGGAGGAAGTCGCGCTGCGTGAATCGAAGGTGATGCGATGCGCGACTGTAAATGACCTGATGGAGCACCCGCTTCCTGACATGCCCATCCTCCTGCACTTCGACACCGATATTATTGATCGATCCGAAGCCCCCGCAATGAACTACTCCGCACCCAACGGCCCAAGCTCAGAGGAGGTGCAGGAGGCCTTTCGTTACCTGGCTCGCATGGGAGACGTTAGAGCGGTATCGATGTCGACCTGGAATCCGGCGCTCGATCCCGACGGCCGGACCAGGGACGTATGTATGAAATCTCTACAGGCCCTGCTGGAAAATCCAGTCTGAACTTCCCCCTAGGAGCTAAAGGATGAGTGAACACGAAAAAATTGACTACGTTGAATTTCCCGCCAAGGATCTCGAGGTCGCCAAATCATTCTTCAGCAGCGTATTCGGATGGACCTTCGAGGATTATGGGCCAGATTATGCGGCGTTCTCAAACGAAGGAGTTGACGGGGGATTTTACAAATCTGACTTGACGGCTTCTACCGCGAACGGCGGCGCATTGATAATTTTTTACAGTATGAAGCTGGAGAGTACCCAGTCAAAGATCGAGAACGCCGGCGGTTCAATCGTTCGGCCAATATATTCGTTTCCCGGGGGCCGGCGGTTTCATTTCGGAGACCCCAACGGTAACGAATATGCGGTTTGGTCGGATGTCAACTGACAACTATGCTTGCACAGCGACTGATGAGAGACATGGAGCTGAGAACGAACGGCTTAAATCCAGGCGGCAAGTTGGCCGGATGTCAACCTGGTTGAAATAGCTGGTGTCTGAAGTGGTCTTTTACGTTGCGATGAGTCTCGATGGTTAGATCGCGACCTCGGACGGAGGCGTGGAATGGCTGACTTCCTCCGGGGCGGGCGAAGATGACTTCGGATATAGCGGGTTCTACGCGGCCATCGATGCGTTGTTGAGGACAGCCGGACCTGCGAGCAGATTTTCACCTTTGGCGACTGGCCCTAGGAGGGAAAGCCATGTTGGGTGTTCTCTCATCCGCCCCTCGATGTACCTCACTCTGAAGTGACCCTGACCCACGCGGAGCCCGATGAGGTGCTTTCCGAGCTTAGCGAACGAGACCACCATCGTGTGTGGCTGGTCGGAGGGGCCGCGTTCGCCGCCTCCTTCCGATCGGCGGGCTTGATTGCCAAGTACGTTGTTTCGGTGATTCCAACCGTTCTTGGGGATGGGACCCGGTTGTTCGACACAGGAGGACCGGCGGGGAATCTCACGCTTTTGGTAAACAAACAATTTGGCAGCGGATTGTTGCAGCTCCGCTACGCGAAAAGCGGTGAGTTCTGACCCCTCGGGCGCGTAGCAGACCCTATGCTTCGGTTACTCGGTCGAGCACAAGTACTTTATCGAGCACAGGCAGGCAAGTATGCGGGCGACCCGGAGACGTGGCGAATATGGCACATAACAATCCCGCCACCGAGCTCCTGAACTTTATAGTCAGCGTGTGAAGGGGCAGCCTATAAGGCGAAGCCCTCCTCACCGTGCAGCGATACGTCGAGCCCTTCAGTCTCCTGTTGCTCCGAGAGACGAAGCCCGATGACGGCGTTGATGATTTTAAGAATGACAAAGGTGCCAACGGCGGAGTAAACGAGGGTAGCGGTAGCGCCGATCGCCTGAATGCCCAATTGTGAGCCGATGTCAAGGCCCGCCACCGAACCCCCCAACGCCGCGGCCGCAAACAAGCCGGTCAGGATGGCACCTGCAAATCCCGCCACCCCATGCACGCCAAAGGCATCCAGTGAGTCATCGTAGCCTAACCTGCTCTTCATGGTGTTTACCATCCAATAAGGAAGTGCGCCGGCGACCAGACCGATGGCAATGGCGCCCATGGGGCCAACATAGCCGGAGGCCGGGGTGATCGCAACGAGGCCGGCCACCGCACCGGTCGCAATGCCAACTCCGCTGGGTTTGCCCTTCCTTGCCCACTCGATAAACATCCAGGTCAGGGTCGCAGTAGCGGTTGCTATTTGAGTCACAAGCGCCGCCATGCCCGCCACGCCATCCGCTGCTAAGCCGCTGCCGGCGTTAAATCCGAACCATCCGACCCACAACATGCCGGCTCCGACCATTGTGAGCACAATACTGTTGGAGGGCATCTTGGCACCCGGATAACCCCGGCGCTTGCCGAGGACAAGGGCCACGATCAAGCCCGCGACGCCTGCGTTAATGTGGACCACAGTGCCACCCGCGAAATCCAGAACACCCAGGTTTCCCAGCCATCCCCCATCGCCCCATACCGAGTGAGCGACAGGCAAGTAGACAAATGTCGACCACAGGCCGATGAACCACAGATAAGCTGAAAATTTCATACGCTCAGCAAGGGATCCAATAATTAGGGCCGGCGTGATAATGGCGAACGTTAACTGGAAAAACACGAACACCGTCTCGGGAATGGTGCCGGACGTTGATCCAACGCTCACACCGGAGAGAAACATCTTTTGAAACCCTCCGATAAATAGGCCTTCCCCACCGAAAGCTAAACTGTAGCCAAAAATAACCCAGAGCAGGGTGATTAGGGCGACTGCCACGAAGTTCTGCATCATGATGGAGAGCACGTTCTTGGCACGCACCAGGCCCGCATAAAAGAGCGATAGGCCGGGGATGGTCATAAACAGCACCAGTACACTGGCGGTTATCATCCAGGCCGTGTCACCCGAATCCACAGGATTGTCCCCCTGCGCTAGAGCGACAGATGGTACGGCCGCGATCAGCAATCCTAGAACCAATCCTAGGATCAATTTGCGCGATGAGGGTCTTAGTAAATTATTTACGGGCATAGCTCCTTAGGCTTGTAATGCAGCGAGGTCGCCGCGTCTCGGCTGATACTGAACTGGAGTTTCGCCGGATTCGGCTCAAGGTGTGGGCGTTTCCTTAGGAACCTACCTCGGGCACCGCTGTGTTCCGAGAGGATGGACTCGCCTCTGCAGCATTGTACAGCAACTACCCCTGGTGAAGTTTCGGGCAGGGGCAGGCTATCGATTGGACGCCAGGCTTCGACCTCGTTCTTGATCACCCCCTCCCCGTCGAGGGTAGGATTGCTTGTTGTGATTCCACTCGTCTTTCTCGTGAATCCCATTTCAAGCTTTAAACCATCGCGCATCGAAGCAGACCCGACGCCATTTCAATGAAAGCGCTTCTTGGAACCCTCGTTTTCAGCATATTGGTGCCCGGAGCCTTCGTGGTCGCTTTTCCTGTCGCGCTGGGGATGGCCTCACGCAGCCCCGGCTTCGTCGGTTCCCGTACTGCGGGTCTCTTCCTAATCCTCGTAGGTGCGGCGATCTATATTTGGGCGGCCACCGCGTTCGTCCGAGAGGGAAAAGGAACACCCTCCCCAACCGCGCCACCTACGCAATTCGTTGCGGTAGGGCCTTATCGATACGTCCGCAATCCGATTTATATCGGGGAGTTGATCGTAGTTGCTGGTCTTGCGGCCGTTCTCGGCTCCGCGCCGGTTCTGATATACGCGGGCGGGTTATTCGCGGTAC
This sequence comes from Chloroflexota bacterium, assembly GCA_022561385.1. Taxonomy (GTDB): domain Bacteria; phylum Chloroflexota; class Anaerolineae; order Anaerolineales; family E44-bin32; genus JADFRG01. Next base: position 2,568 of record JADFRG010000047.1, on the reverse strand, counting down.
TCCACATGTTCATAGTGACCTACGAGGAACCCGGGCTCAGGCGCCGTTTTGGGAGCGCGTACGATGGTTATGTCAGCGAAGTTGATCGTTGGCTTCCCTTCGGGAAAATAAGCAGGCGGAAGTCAACCTAGTCAGTTGGAGCGGCGGAGGGCTCTCTGAGGGGAGTTCTTTGTAGGTGGAGCCCATTGACTTCGCCCGGAAGGCTCCTATTGAGCAGGCTCAGAGGACGAGCACGCCTATAGGGCGGGCGCAGCCCGGCAGGCAGCCAAGCGAGCAAGGCAGTTCGATCACTGGACAATTCCGTGCGATACTAACCGCTGCTGGCCGGGCGGCTCGATGGCTCCCCCACCAGTCCAACGTCGCGCCCAGGCTCGACAGCCAGAGTGGGCAAATGCAGGAACAACAGCCATGCTCCCGTTCGGTGATATGGCCAGAAAGGTTGATTTAATGGAAGCAGCAGATACCCGTCGAACCGTCATGATTGAGGCGCTCCGCCAGATCCCGGCCGCCCGCGAGGTCGCCCTCGTGCTTGGAGGCAGCCTTCTCATCGCACTTTCAGCCCAGCTTCAATTCGTCCTGCCGTTTTCCCCCGTGCCCATATCAGGTCAAACGTTCGCGGTATTGCTGCTGGCGGCCCTCTACGGGAGCCGGCGGGGCCTGACTACCGTAGTGACCTATCTCACGCTCGGGGCTGTCGGATTGCCTGTTTTCGCCGGTGGTGGCTTGGGTGTTGCTAAGCTCCTCGGCCCAACGGGCGGATACCTGGTGGGCTTTGCTGTGGCGGCGTTCATTGTCGGGACACTTAGCGAGAGAGGCTGGGACCGCAAGCCCTGGACGACCGCGGCCAGCATGATCATCGGGAACGCGATTATCTACGTGGGCGGAATTGTCTGGTTGTCGAGGTTCGTAGGTTGGCAGGCCGTGTTAGGCGCGGGCTTCTACCCCTTCCTGGTTGGAGATGCCTTCAAGATCGCGCTGGCGACGATCCTCCTGCCGGCCGGCTGGAAATTCGTAGGCCGTTCCGGTCAGCCGTAGAGTGCGTCGCCTGACCCCCCCAGGCCGCCTCGGCCGGCAATAAAGTGCGCCGCCTGACACCCTCCTAGGCCCGCACGCGAAGCGGCCCCGCCCAGTGAACGGGGCCGCTTGATTTGCGTGGTTGGCGGATCATATACGGTCTACTCCAGTACAGGCCTGCGTCAACCTGCCTGTCGGGTCAACGGCTCACATCCGATCTGCCTCAGTCATGGCCTGGGTCAAGCTGCCGAACACCGAGGCGGCTCCCCGCCGCGACATCAGCCGCCGACCGAAGTTGCTCATGAACTTATTCATCAGGCCCGGCGTGACGGAGGGAGCCTTACCTAACGATTTCAAGGCCGCCCTGACGACCTGCTCGGATTTCATCCACATAAGCGGCATGCCGGACGGTCCCTTCATCCCATCCCAGTTCTTGGCGGGGGTGTCCGTTGGACCGGGCACTAGCACGGTGACGTCGACGCCATGTTTCTTCAATTCAACATGCAGCGCCTCCCCAAAATTTAGGATGTATGCCTTGGCCGCGGAGTAACTCGCCATATAAGGCATCGCCTGATAGGCCCCCACGGATGAGGTCAGTAAAATGCCTCCCCGGCCGCGATCTACCATTTTGTTTCCGAAGAGATGCGCCAGGCGCATGTGTGCTGTAGTGTTGAGATGGACCAGCCGGGCTTCTTGATCCGGATCCTGTTTTAGAAAGGAGCCCGGAGATCCTTGGCCCGCGTTGCTCACCAGCAGTCCGATTTCAATGTCTTGCGTCCCCTGGTCAATTGCGAGGATGTACCCAAATTCAACATCGAGATTTTCCTGGGTCCACTCCTCCGAGAACAGCGTCACCACAAATCGGTCTAGATTTTCTGGCCCCACCTGCTCGGGGAGCTCTTGGGCAAGTTGCAAAGCCAGCTGAAACCCTTGCTCCGTGTTGGGGACGATTTGGCGACTCCCGAGTATGCGATGCGCCGGGATTGGCTTTACCACAATGTCGTAACCGGTGAATGCGCCCGCCTCTTCGATCTGCTTTAATCGGAGCTGGATGCTGCGTATCCTGCGCAATCCGTCGCCAAGTGCCTGCTCCATCTCGGCCTGCTTGACGGTCAACATTTGACGCATCTCTTCCAGGGGCAAGTCATCCTCGAGCAGGCGTGAGATTTGATCGAGGGTCAGGCCTAATTCCTTGAGGGCCAGGATGCGGTTCAGACGCGGCAGTTGGTCGGTGCTGTAGAAGCGGTAACCGGACTCTGGATCGATCCGCGCGGGCCTCAATAACCCGATCTCATCGTAGTAGCGGAGCAGCCGGCCGGAATGGGACGCCGGCTTGGATGCTCAACGAGCTCCGGGACCATTATGCGAGCAGGACCGCCAGGCGCCGGCAGCATTCCTTTTATTAGTGGAAGCGGACGAGGTGAGCCTGAGCCGGCTTTACAATGGAGACGTGACAATCCAATTGCTCCCCGTCCTAACCTGTGGGAGACCCTGGCGTACGCCCTTGGATCGCAGGGGCAATCTTGCGACTACTTAGCTCACGACCACGGGCCC
>JADFRG010000046.1 GCA_022561385.1 Chloroflexota bacterium | reverse complement strand
CGGGCTAACCCCTCGCTGGAGGCGGACCGGGGATGCTGCGCCAAAAGAAAGAGAAAATCGCAATGCCGGTTCCTAGAAATGCAGGTGGGGGAGCGATCCCCGGCCGCTCCCTGGCCTAGTCCGCCAGGACAGGCAGCTCGTAGCCGTTAGGCGGCTTAATTTGAGGTGAAGGGAAATGAATATTCGCGTATGTTTGGCTGGAGCAACTGGCTGGGCAGGTTCGGCACTTTCACGGGGTGTATCTGAAGATCCTGAGATGGAACTGGTGGCTGCAATATCTCGAAGTCATTCAGGGCGCAATCTTGGGGATGTGCTAGGGATATCAGGACTCGATACACTAATTTATGCCTCAGCTGATGAAGCTGTCTCAATCGAAACGGACGTCTTTGTAGAGTACACAAAACCAGAGGTAGCCAAGTCAAATACTTTGGCGGCGCTCAGGAGCAATGCTCATGTGGTCATTGGCACATCTGGCCTAAGCGAAAATGATTATCAAGAGATCCACGCTGTCGCAAAGAAAGTCCGCCGTGGTGTTCTCGCGGTTGGAAACTTCGCAATTACGGCTGTTCTGCTGCAAAAGTTTGCGGAAGTTGCAGCCAAATATATTCCCCAGTGGGAAATAATTGATTATGCACATTCTGACAAGATTGATTCTCCAAGCGGAACTGCTCGCGAGTTAGCAAACCGACTTTCAAAAGTCAGGGAGTCTCATCTCGATGTTCCACTTGATAAGACGCATGGTCACCCTGAAAGCAGAGGTGTTCGACTAGAAGGCTCACAAATTCACTCGGTTCGCCTCCCGGGATATGTGATTTCGATAGACGCCATTTTCGGCAAGCACGATCAAAGGTTGCTGCTCCGCCATGAAGCTGGAGCAAGCGCAGAACCCTACGTCGACGGAGCCCTGTTGGCAATCCGTAGCGTCGGTAATCTAATAGGGGTTCATCGCGGACTTGACAGCGTTATGGACTTATAAGACTCAACCCGCCTAACAACTCGCCAGACTGTGTAAAAAGTCGGTCCATTCATCAGATGATTGATTTTTCTCCCCACCGTATAGGGCAATTTCGATGAGAAATTGGCACGGCGCGGGCTGAAAGACTGTGAAAACCGGATTTCTCCCCACTATTATTCTTTCAACGGGCTTTTTACACAGCCTCTCGCTGGAGCGGAGGCAGCTTCAGGGGTCGAATCAGTCGAGATTAAGTTTGCTGCGCCGCTCAACTCGCAGCCGTTATGCAGGCAGGTAGAAGGTACTATGAGGCGGTCTAGCTAAGGAGATATTCCAAGATGGAAAGTCAACCAGATACGACAAAAAGCCGGATGGGTCAAGGCCTCGCGATTGGTGTTGCAATCGGAGTAGGGATCGGTGTTGCTCTGGATAATATCGCTACTGGGATTGCAGTAGGAATCGCAATTGGGGCGGGTATCGGCGCAGCATGGGATCGACAGTCAAGGACAAAGAAGGGACAGAGCGACAACTCGGAGCCTAGCGACGAGTCAGTTTGAGTTGAGTGCGGTGCTATGAACCATGAACCGATCGGGGATGTAGCGGCAGAAGCAAGAGATAATGGAGCTGCGAGTACCCGGAAACCTTTGTGATGGAGCGATCCCCGGCCGCTCCCTGACCTAGTGCGCCAGGACAGGCAGCTCGCAGCCGTTAACCGGCAAAAGTTGCGATTATTGCTTTTAACGCTTCTGGCGGTGCTTTCCTGGATTGCTGGCTTAGTTATTTATCTACTCGCATTGCGGATCATCTACGGCGAGTCGATCTCAAGCGGAGATTTCGGAGCTGTAGCGTTTTGGTCTGCGATAACCTGCTTAATCGCTATGCCGCTGGCATACGTTCCTGCGATGTTCGTCACGAGATATCTGCTGAATGGTGTCAATCCCGTGGGCGCCTTGCCCTTGGTGGGAGTATTAGTTAGCGTCATTCCAGTAATTCTTTTATGGGCGTTGCTGGGCGGTTTTGACATGGGTGGCATCTTTTCAGCTCTCCTTTCGCCGGAATCGCTGTTATTCAATTTTCTTTTCGCTGGCACTGGTGCCGTATTCGGATTGGGATTTGCACGTATTTATCGTTCAGAGATGCCGGCTAACCCCTCGCTGGAACCCCCAAAGGTCGGGGACAGGCGGGCCGGGGATGCGGCGGCAAAATCAAGAGAAAATGGCGATCGTGGTTCCAGGAATGCCTTGTGAGGGGGCGAACCCCGGCCGCTCTCCGCCAAAACCTGCGGGGTGCTCCACAGCTCGCCCTTGCTTCGCAAGGACAAGCAGCCGCTAGGCAGCTTTACGGAAATCGAGCAAGAACAATCCGACTGTGGAAGCTTGTCTGACAGCCCAAGGTTTCCACATAAGTCGTTGGCATATGGCACGCTCTAATCCTCGGAGGAAGTTATGAGACACAAGCGCGTAATAGCCTCCCGAACTGGCGGCCCTGAGGTATTGGAAGTCGTTGAAGAGGAGATTCCAGAGCCAGCATCGGGTCAAGTGCGTGTCCGAGTATTGAGAGCGGGTGTTGCCTTTGGCGACATCTTGTGGCAATCGGGCAAGGTCCCCGGTGGTCCCAAGCCGCCTTATACTCCGGGATACGATTTGGTTGGAATTGTGGACAAGCTTGGCCCCGGTGTTGCGGGTGTCGAGTTAGGCGCAAGGGTAGCGGCTCTCGTACGGATCGGGGGTTATTCAGAGGTCGCCATAGTTCCATCAGATTATCTCCACCCAGTCCCTGCTGATCTTGATCCGAGCGAGATCATTTGCTTGACGCTAAATTACATCACGGGATATCAGCTATTTAGACGTATCGTAAAAATGATTCCTGGGAATCGGGTTCTGATCCACGGCGCCGCTGGAGGGGTCGGCACGGCAATGCTCCAATTAGGCAAGCTCATGGATCTAGAGATGTATGGCACCGCGTCGGCGCCCAAGCACGAGCTGGTGTCAAGCTTGGGGGCCACGCCGATTGATTACCGGAACGAGGATTTTGTGGAACGAGTTCTTGACATCACGGGAGATGGTGTGGACCTAGTGGTGGATCACATAGGGGGAGACCATCTCAACCGCTCATTTCGGACGTTGCGGCCCGGAGGAACCCTAATTTCAACAAGTGCCTATGCGAGCGTAAAGGGAGAAATCAGTTCATTCGCGACTTTGTTGGGAGCCCTGCGAATGCCGCTCTGGAACCTCCTGCCGAACAAGAAATCAGCAATATTGTTCGATGTTGTCCCCTTCAACCGTAAGAACCCCTCTTTCTTCGGAGAAGATCTTGATGCGCTGTTGGGGCATCTTTCGAGAGGCGAAATTGACCCCATCATTGCCACTCAGATGCCCCTGAGTGAGGCTAAACAAGCACAGGAAATGCTCCTTGCCGCTAGAGCACAGGGGAAAGTGGTTTTGATCTGCAACGAACAATAGCTTTGCCGCATACTGCAGCATGATGCTCAGAGGCCTAACCCCTGGCCGGAGCACTCCGCGAGTGGAGTGGGACCGGGGATTTTGCGGCAAAGGCAAAAGACGGCGGCTAAAGTGGTAACTGGCGGTGCATGTGGTGGAGTGAGCCCCGGCCGCTCCCTGGCCTAGTCCGCCAGGACGGGCAGCTCGCCCTTGCTTCGAAAGGACAATCAGCCGTTAGGCAGAGCCCGGCGCCTGCGTTCATCGGCAGATGTTTCTGACCTGCGGGCAGGTGGGGTGCCGTGACCAATAACCAATACCATCAATCTTTAGGAGGAAAATCATGGAGACCACAACAAATGCGGTAACCAAATCTGACCAAAATGAACAAATCGTCCCGATTAGCAAGCTGTGGTGGGTCGGGCTGGTTGCAACGGGTGGCGCAGCCATGTCTAATCTTGTTGTCTTTTTGATTACCAAGGGCGTGTTTGGTATTCCATACATTATCCCAATGGGAGGTCCTAGTGGCCCATTGCGAGCTCTCCCAGCGGCGCTGATTATTATTTTTAATGTTGTTCCCGCTATTGGAGCGACGATACTCTTGGCCATTCTTGGTAAAGTTCTATCTCGCCCCATTCGTGTGTTTTGGATTATTTCGGCTGTAGTGTTCGTATTATCTTTCGTACTCCCCCTCGGCCTGCCGTCAAGTGTTGCTAGCTCAACTAGGATTGGCCTCAGCGTGATGCACCCTATCGCTGGGGCGGTGATTGTCGGAGTACTGACCACGCTAGGCCGTCAAAAGTAAATCTGCACCCGGACGCTCCGGAATAAGCAGGTCAGACCGGACTCTGTTTCATCTGTCGAGACACCACATCCGATAGGTGTCTAGTGAATTTTGAAAGTGGAGCGAGCCAAAATTAACGAAAACCCATATTCGCATTCTGACCAATCTGTTGCGGAGCTCCATGACCGCGATGGCAGGTCTCCCAGGCTGGCAGCTGGGTGTTGGCCAACACCGCGGCCTTCGCCTTGGGCGGGGCAGTGGCCACCGCCGTGAGCTACGAAGGCGTGGGCCTGCTTGTGCCCTTGGTCGAGTATCGGCAATTACAGAGGGTGTCCTGGTCTGGCTGTTGTGGCTCCCGTGAGAGAGGAACCAAGTCCCTCACAAGACACCGCCTAACCTCTGGGCGGAGCACTCTGCGAGCGGGGCCGGACCCGGCCTGCTAGTGCTGGAGCCAGCCAGAGCTTGCGATAGACTTCTTTAGTCGGCGGATCGTTTGCAGGAGATACGCGATACTTCACGAACGTAGCGGCTTTCTTCGTTCGACACCTCTGTCAAACTTGTTCCGCTGAGTCGCGCTCATCTTTCAGCCGCTGGGCCTGTTCCTGCAGCTGTTGGGCTTTCTCTGTGATTGCTTTCTTTTCGTCTCGGAAGTCTTTATCCGCGTAGAGCCCTTTCCGATGCGACCGCCGAATCTTGACCATTCGATGCGCTAGGGTCTTCAATTGCCCTTGTATCCGTTCCAGCTGCTCTTGCCGAATCTTGTCTATTTCTTCCCTGTGCCCCCGCCCAGTCTCAGTGCCAAACGGAACCTGATCAGCCATCAAGCCACAAAGCCGGGGAATAGATAGATCGGTTCGACAGGCGGGTAGCTCAATATAAGCGGGCGGAGGAGGGTCCAGGCAATCAGCGCCGCGAGCAAGAGAGCAAACCAAATATCCGACCTCAATAAATAGTCGCGCACGTCCCGATCTTATCAGCGTCGACTTGAGCTAGGGGAGTGATCGGACGAGTTAAGCCTACCAAGGTCCTTCACAATCGTGACCTATCAGACCGCGCAGGGATCAATCTGGTGACAAGAGCGAAGTCTACTTTCGTGGTGGGGCACCCCATGCATCTATCATCGTAGCCAGCCCGACGTCACGTGAGGTCGGGCTGGCCCGTCGATGATGGACCGTTCCCCGTCTGCATTTGCGGCGCGGGCACAAGTGGCCTAACCGCCAGGCCGGCCTTGCGGCCGTATGCAGGCGGCTCGAAGCCGTTAGGTCGCTTCTTGATGCATGGAAGAAGGATCAGAAGCATTAATTTCCAGGTCCTTGCTGTCACAATCGAACCCCTATAGTGCCCCTGCACAGGCGATAGATAAATTGGATCATCTGGGAAGTAAATAGCAGCCCGAATCGAGCCAATTCAGGCTGCGAATCCTCGCACTACCCCGGTTCCTTATTGCCTGATCATTGCGCCTTGGTCGCCGAAGGTCCGTACATGTCTACTCTCATTGGGCCAAAAGGATCAATCGCGAATCGGCTGGTCGCCCCTTAAACTGACCGGGCAACGAATAGTGTTTGAAGATGCCGAACGGCGGCATCGTTCCTATTGAAGACGGGGTATATTCAAATGAAGAAGAAGCAATTGATCGTCCTTGTTGCCACCGCGACCCTTGGGGCTTCTTGTGGGGTAAGCGAAGCGCAGACGCCTGGCATCATCGAGGCCCAAGAGGTCCGAGAAGTCGTCATCACCGCAACGCCCGAGCCAACCCCAACGGCTGCCCCTCAAGCGGCTCCTCTGTTCCAGGACGATTTTGAGGCAGGGGAGGGTGGATGGATCGTTGAAGAGCTCCCTGAAGATTCCATTTATATAAGTCAGGGGCAAATCATCATCGAAGTCCAGCAACCGCATTGGAATGCTTATTCGTGGCACTCTGACTTTCTTCTGTTAGATACCTATGTTCTGGAAGTGGACATTTCTTTTATTTCCGGGCCCACTAAGTCGGAAGCCGGTATCGCCTTTCGTTGCGACGTTGACGACGAAGCTTGGCTTGAATTTTCCTTCAATGCCGACGGTCTCTTTGTGGTCTCCAACACAACCTCCAGCGAAGATCAGCTCGACTTTGAGGATCTCATACCTTATGCTCTCGTGCCCGCCTTACGGCATGGACAATCTACTAACCACATTCGCCTTGTTGACGATACCAACCAAGTCACCGTCTACATCAATGAAGAGCTCGTTACTACATTTCCTTATGAGCTCCTGCCGCCGGGCTGCCCAGCCTTATTCGCTGGAACATACGACGAGGGGGGAGCCAAGTGGGCATTCGACAACGTTATCATTCGAGCAATCGACTCATCCGTGGGTGCCGGGGTGCCCGCTTCCACGACGGTCGGAAGTCGCACACTCGAAGAAGCTAGCGATCCCGATTTTGCGACCGCTATGGCTAGCCAGCTGTCCCACCTGACCATGCAAGGTCTGCGAAACGCAGTCGGCGCGCCTCCTCTGGCGGTCGAACTGACCTTGTTAGGGAACATGAGATCTGCAGACGCAGAGGGAACCTACCGCGTGGAATGCCCCGCGGGTGGGTACATGGAGATGAACCAACTGCCCCAAGATCTTGCCTTCGTCGGAGAGGTTAAGCTCGACAACGCCGTAGCGGAGTTTTTGGATTGCGGCTACATTGAGGGAGGATCGCAGTACACGTTGAATGGAACCCTGACGGTAAATGGCAGCTATTACATCGTCGAGGACCATCCGCACACGATTTTGTTGGCCGGAGACCTTGTGACTAGCCCAGGAGAGGATTGTCCGGTCAATGGGAGAGTTGCTGCCGACGGCGCCTTCGAAGGCACTATCTGCGGCTGGCCCATCACCCTCGATCCGGTACCACCGCCCCCGAGTGCGGAGACACCAGCAGAACTGCTAGCTGGTCCATGGTCCGGGCGTGCGACGTACCGCGAGACCGCGTTCGGTTGCTCCGGCACGGCCGACTTCACCTTTACGATCGCGGGCTCAGGCGAGAGCATCAACGGCACCTATAGGTACACGGTTGGCCCTTCCTCGGGCCCGGATCCGCTCTGTAGTCGAAGCTGCGACAGCGACGGCGTAATTGGCTGTTGGATCAGCGGTTCACTCAACGGGACTGCGAGGAACGGTACGATAAACTTCACAGCCGGCGGGCTTGAGGTTGAAGGGAGTTACCGCCACGACGGACAGTGGATGGTTGGCTCATACGAGGGCTTACTCTTTGGCGGTCTTTTCGTTACAGGTGACTGGCAGACCATTTTGAAATAACACTTCCCCCACAAGTGGGTTGATGATCCGCGGAAATTCGACCGCAGAGAGGCGTCCATGAGAGGATAACTAGAAGGACCATTTAGCAACGTAATTCCCTCAGCGGATTCTACGTTGGTCGGCCAATTCTCTGGCACCAATATAAGGTTTGACACCCATAATTGAAGTTCCGCGCCAGCTCCAAGCAGAGCGCCAGCCTAAGCTGTCTCTCTGAGCCAGGCGCGGCACAACTACTCGCTGGAGCGGACCCCGCCTCAGCCGCCGACTGCATACTAGGCCTGCCCTTAAATGAGTGGGCTTCTTTGTTGTAAGATGAAAGCGGGGCCGCTCAGCTCGCAGCCGTTAGCCGGCGAACCGCGGTCTATCGTATCCGAATCGGTTGACAGAATCGAAAGGTCCGGCAAATCTGTTGAAGGCGCCGCGGACTTGCAATATCGTTGATGCCGAGAGCAGGTACCAATGCAACACCACTTGGCCAACAATGTGAGTGATCGACCGCGCCCATGGCGGCTCATCGGCTTGGGCGTCACAGTCTTGTTGATATCGGCGTGCACGGTTAGCGGAAAAACCGAGGTCCCTGGCTCAGCAGGTGACTGGCCAGCATATGGTTTGGATCATTCCAACTCGGTCCACAACAAGGCGGAGAGAACGTTATCGCCCGAGAACGTCACTGAACTCACGGAGAAGTGGAGAGTGGACGGGATTGGCGGCCTAACCGGTACCCCGGCGGTCGTCAACGGCATTGTCTATTTCGGAGACTGGTTCGGGTTCGTTCGCGCCGTCGGGGCCGATGACGGCACGGTGATCTGGGAAAAGCAGGTGTCACAGGTGCCGATCAGCTCCTCCGTGGCAGTCACCGACGAAGTCGTGGTTGCCGGGGATCTGGCGGGCGTGCTCCACGCCTTGGGCCGGGACACGGGAGAGCAGTTGTGGTCCACACATCTAAATCCGCTGGGGGCCAGCCTGTTCGCTTCCCCGGTGGTCATCGGCGAAAGCGTGGTCATGGGGATGACCGACACCGAACTGGGACCGGATGATCCTGAGTTTCGCGCCAGCGTGGTTGCCATAGACATCGAAGACGGTGCTGAACAGTGGCGTCTGCACACCGACCCCGACGACGGGTCGGGGACATGGGTTCCGGTATGGTCTTCGGTCGCCTATGACCCAGAGCGCGGGTTGGTGTTTGTCGGCACCGGCAACACCAACGGTCCCGCAGGGGTGGAGTGGGCCGAGACGGATCTTCCCCTGGCTGACGGGGTGTTGGCCATCGACCACGACACCGGTGAGATGGTCTGGTTCTTCCAGCTGATCGAAGCCGACCAGCAGCGTGACTTCGATGTGGGGGCTTCCCCCAACCTGTTCACCATTGGTGACCGGGACGTGGTCGGTGTCGGAGGCAAATCGGGCGACTACGTCGTTCTCGATCGAGACACCGGCGAGCTGGTCTGGAAGACCCATCTCACTAAGGGCAGCGCCATCGGCGGGGTCATGTCCACCGCGGCCATCGGTGACGGTGTCATCTATGTCGGTTCCAACGCCAGCGCGATACGCGACGGCACCATCTTCGCCCTAGAGGCAAGCGACGGGTCAATCCTGTGGCAACGGCAGTTCGACCCAGCCATCGTCGGGGGAAGTATGGCCCTGGCTAACGGTGTTCTCTACCGCGGACTCTGGAACTTTCCGGACCCAGAGGGCACGGTGGTTGCCCTCGACGCTGATGACGGTACCGTCCTGTGGACCGATACCCTCGACGCACCGCTCGGAGGAGGCTTCTCCATCTCTGCCGGAACCCTCTACGTGGGCTTTGGGTCGGGAACAGGGGGGCGGTATAAGGGCCCCATCGAAGGAGGCCTCATCGCATACACGCTGCCCTAGGCGCCCTATGCTGCGCCTCGAGCGGCAGTTCTACTTCGCGCCTCGACCGGCGTCCTTTCGAACGGACTACGGGCTCCGTAATGGAGGGCAACCTGGCATCTTGTTTTCTGCTCGCACCAAGTCGCAGGAATACTCACCAGGCCCTTCAGGCGAAAAGTGTGGTCGATAATATCACTCGAGCTGGGCCATTGAGCCAGATATGATGCTCACCATGGAATCCCCTTCGCCACATTGACTGGAATGCGTGGGATCCGGCAAATGATTGATTCGCCGGCTAACAACTCGCTGGAGCGGACCGGCGATGCCGCGGCAGAAGCAAGAAATAATGGGGATGCGGGCTCCTGCAAGAGGATGGGAGGGGCGAACCCCTGCCGCTCAGCTCGCAGCCGTTAGGCGGGATTGCGTCATTTGTCAGCTACAATCCCAATAGCACGCTTGTCCGAAGTCCGAGTGGCATCACTTTTCGACCGTTGAGCGCAGGACAGATTCCTATTTTAATTTTGAAAGGGAGGTGATATTAGATGCCGTACGTTCTCATCCAACATTCCGTTGAGGACTATGACAAGTGGAAGCTCGCGTTCGATGAGGATGGGGCTACGCGCCAGGCCGCCGGTTCCAAAGGCGGATCTGTCCTTCGCAACGCAGATGACCCCAACCAGATAAACATCCTGCTAGAGTGGGACACCATGGATAACGCACGTGCGTTTGCTGGTTCCGATGACCTGCGGGAAAAAATGGAGGGAGCTGGCGTTACGGGGGTGCCGAACGTGTACTTCCTGGACGAAACCGACAGACCCTCGGTTTAAAGGCGATGGCGCATGCGCTGACTGGTCAGTTGACTGAGCCCTTCGCAATCGACATATGACGAACGCCGGGCAAGGTCTGGAGATTATGCCAGCGTGTTGACCTAGGGCGATAGACACTCGTTCGTACTCAGACTGGGAAATGCTGTCCTGCGCTCAGTGGTTGAACGAAATATCGAATAGCTTCCGCAAGTTGTAGGTTGATATCACCCTACTGAACCGTTCGGGGACATAGCTCACACAATATTCTACGGACATGGTTGACATTTTCCTCTTAGAGGAGGTGCGCCATGCCCTGGAGAGGTCTCACCGTGAGCGAACAGAGACAACGATTTCTCGAAGACTACCAGCTGGACTATTACTCCGTAACCGAACTCGCCGAACGTTTTGGGATCTCCAGAACCACCGCGTATAAGAGGATCAACCGGTTCAAGAAACACGGCCAGGCCGGGTTTCACGAGCACTCCCGCCGGCCGCACGGCTGCCCCGCCGCATCCGGACGGATAATGGGGTGAAGTTTGCCTCCAACGCCCTGGCGCGCCGAACAACTGGCTGGAGCACTCTGCGAGTGGAGCCGGACCGCCAGCTCGCAGCTGTTAGATGGCCACAGCTTGTGTCAACTGGTAAAGATGCGTTTAGCTAATCTCACCAATGGCAAACCTGTATCCTTGCATCGTAATTGATTTGGTGACATCAAGTTCTTGGTTATCACGAGGTGCAAAAACCATGATCAAATCAAAATCAGGAATTTGATCATTGATGGGATGATACTCACCCCAACCTTTGGCAACGACCTCGGATGCAACATTCTTGGGAAGGCTTATGTGTTGGCTACCGGGTCCCGGTTCTGTATGGATGTGCGTAAATTCTCGGTTGAGTCCGGAGGGCACGTCCTCATACGACTCGATAATCCATGCCGCACGGGTACTTGGAATAGAAACACGAGTTGGACGTTCTTCAACATGCTCAAGTGAAAATAGCCACTCAGCCAACGCTTCATAGACTTCATTGTCGGAATTATTCGTAAGTTGCAGATGAGGCATACTCGGTCCGGTTTGAGGTTTAACACCCTCGCGAGTTGGCAGTGTGAATTCTTTATCTGACATATGATCTCCGAAGGGTACTGCTTTGTTCTTCAATAGAAATCATAGCACTATCAGCAAAAGCATTGTGGCCATCTAGCCACTCGCTGGAGCACTCTGCAGGTGGAGCAGGAAGCGGCCTTGGAGGGCTGCAAAGTCGAGCGTTGCTTGGCCTGACTGCTCCCTGGCCTAGTCCGCCAGGATACTCTGACGAGTACAAGAAGGCAGCTTGCGGCCGCTATGCGTACATGTTTGACCGCGAAGGTGGAAATGATTGTATTGGATTTGAGATGTGATTCGCTACAGGACCCTCACCAATCGGTGAATCGTACGGTGACTCGTCAGCAAATCGCAGCTGTGCTCCTCCTAGCCACATCAACCATGCTGGCCGCCTGCGCCGACCCAGCAGATTCCCTGCCTGAGCCAACATCACAACCGCCCAAGCTTTCTGCCACAGCTCCAATATCGGAAAAGCAATCGGCGGGCGCGGCGCTAATGTTCACTGAGATCGCGGTTTGGGGGGAGGACCCCGCAGGCGATGTCTCGTTCGCCTCTCCTAATGGAATCGCTATCGATGATGATGACAATGTCTACACGATCGAATTCCAGGGCAACCGAGTACAGAAGTTCTCGCCCCAAGGCGAGTTGCTGACGCAATGGGGCTCAGCAGGGAGCGCCAACGCTCAATTCCTAAACCCGACCGGTATTGCAATTGACAGTGAGGGCAACGTTTACGTGTCGGAAAGCGGCAATCATCGCGTCCAGAAGTTCACCGCCAAGGGTGAGTGGCTGGCAACGTTTGGTGCACGAGGCGCGAATCCTGGCGAATTCCTCTCGGCGATGGTCATAGCCATTGATGCGGTCGGTAACATATACGTAACAGATTGGGGAAACGGCCGGGTGCAGGTGTTTGACCCTAACGGAACGTTTCTTGCCACATTGATTGAATCTGGCTCCGCGGAGGGCATGCTCACCACACCCACTGGCATCAAGCTCGACGACGAGGGCAATTTATGGGTGGTGGACCGGGGCAACAATCGCGTTCAGAAGTTCACGGCTCAGGGGGAGCTTTTAGCAGTATACGGCTCGGCTGGAGATGATGAAGGTCAATTTTTGGTACCGACGAGCATTAATTTCGATGCGGCAGGCAATTTCTTCGTATCAGAAGTTAGTAATTCACGCGTGCAGGCCTTCAGCCCCGAAGGCGAGTTCCTAGGAGAAGTTGCGGCAGGTTTGCTGCAGGGGCCACATGGATTGGCATTCGACAGCACAGGCGCGCTGTACATAACCGACACCGGAAACGGTTTGGTGAGAAAATTCGAGCCGCTGGCGCCGTAGGCGATGTGGGCTAACTGATTGAGGCCCAAATAAGATCTCAGGAATACCCGAAATTCCAGCCTCATATATTATCGGCCGAAGCAGAGCGGCCTGAGTCTGTGACCTGCCATCAGAAAGGGAATTCGGACTTCGTTCGGGACGCAGTAGGGTTTTGAATCTAGCATACGGCGCTTTGGCCCATCGCTCGATCCCTGACGGGGGGGCCTCCGGCAAAACAATAAAGCGCCTCCGAAGAAGTGCTCTAGTTTGATGGTCGGGCAGCAAGCAATCCACTTAGTGGGTCTTGGTAAGGTGGTAGACAAGAATTCTGCCGGGAGGAGGCCGAGGTGGGGCGCTGGCAACCACCGGCGACACGCGAATGAATCAAATTGAATTATGCGGGAACGGCCAGCATATATCTTAGATTGGAGATTATGCGGGTAATAACCACCCAATAACAGTTAGGCTTCTAACATTCCGGAGAAACAGTCCACTGCCGATTTATAAATATTAGGTACCAGGTGCCTGGTACCTAATATTGTAAGATGTGCCGGAAAGCTTACTTCGATACATTGGGAACTGGTAAACATTGGATCGTTGCGCTCAATTTCCTTGAACGTACTGTCATGGATCGCTCGTTTACCAGTTTGAGTCGTTTTCAAGAACGTCGTTTTACCTCAGGATAAGCTTAGGAAGTAGCAGGAGACAGTTCGATTTGAGACAGCACCTGGGGGTCAACAGATTCACCGGTTTCAATGTGGTGTTTCAAGCCTTTTAGCACATTGGGAACTATTTTATTGAACTGCGGGCGCAACAAGATCACGTCCACTATTTTGCCTAGAGGGCCAAACTTGGGCGCGTATTCTACTGTCATGGTTGCAACTGTCCCTGAACCATGCCCCCTTACCGACACGGAGCCGTGGAGGCTGTGCACGGGTGGCTTCTGGCCTTTGATGAACTGCACTTCTAGCGTGTACGACTCCCCTTCGTTCCAGGCGATGGCGGTCTCGTTGACGGATCTATCGGGGCCGAACTCACATACCCGTGCTGCCCCGGTGCCTTGCTTGTCATCGGTCACATAATAGGAATTGGTGACAAGTGGGTGGAACTTGACAATCCCACCCAGGTTAGCGATCACGTCCCAGACCTGGGATTTAGGCGCGTTTATATAAATCTCGTGATTAAGTGTAGTCATGGTTATTTCTCCTTAGAATTATAGGCATTAATTGTGTCTGGTTGACAAAGCTCAGCTGGGCAGCAGGTTTTGCGCCGCACGTTTCTCTACCGGGAACTGGATTTCGGCCACGGTTTCATCCAGATGGTCGGGATGAGGGGGTTCTAGAAAGACCTCGCGGCCCAGACCGGCAAAACGGTAGCCGTTCGCTTCAACCCAATTTCCCAACATGCTGTAGCTACCAAATCCATTGACCGGATTTCCTACTCGAGCGACTGTCGCCATCGTCTTTACGGCAGGCAGCTCACCTAGGGTCAATGCCTGCCCGTCAGAAAGCGGGATGCTATCTGGGACATTGCCGGAGACCGTGAAGCCCATCTCAAGGTCGAGGTTGTCCATCTCAAACCAGTCCGAGTGAATCACAACCGTAAAATAGCCGTGCGTTTCTTTGGAGACCTTGGTTGGCAGGGCTCGCTGCATTTCGTCAGCTAGTACGCGGGCCGCTCCGGGGCCGGAGCAAGTCTTCCTCACGGATAGGAAAGGTTGGGCCGAGACGGACTTAATGACGATATCGTAATCCGCCATCGATCCTTCAAGGTCAATCTGCTTGATGCGGGATTCGATGTATTGGAAGCGGTTGTATTCTTCCTGCAGCGACTGGGCAATCTGAGCTTTCTTGAGCGTAAGCATGGCGCGCAGCTCATCCTGGGAGACGGCTCCGTTCACCAGCGGTGCGATTTGCTCCAACGTCAAGCCCAATTCCTTTAAGGCCAGAATGCGGTTCAGGTCGGGCAACTGACGGGCGCTGTAAAGACGGTAACCGCTGGCCTCATCGATGTGCTCGGGCTTGAACAAACCGATTTCATCGTAGTAGCGCAGTAAGCGCCCGGAGACTTGTGCTATTTTTGAGAACTCGCCAATGCGGAACATCTGCTACCTCACTGAAGTCTGTTTGATGCTGTAAGTGTAAGGGTTTACGTAACGTAAAAGTCAAGTGAACCGTACCGGGACATAGGTTACAAAAGATTCTCAGGACATAGGTAACACGTTGTCTAAGGACATGGGTAACACTCCCCTCTGCAAGGAGGTAGTGCCCATGCCCTGGAGAGGTGTTACCGTGACCGAACAAAGACGTAGATTCCTCGAAGACTACAAACTGGACTACTACAGCGTCA
>JADFRG010000085.1 GCA_022561385.1 Chloroflexota bacterium | reverse complement strand
GGAGGACCCGATCTTGAAGCTTCAAAATTCTCTCCTCTACGCGCTGACCTCCCTCATCTGGGGGTCCACATGGTTTGCCATCACTTTCCAACTGGGAACGGTCGACCCAGAAATATCGGTCGTTTATCGCTTCACTTTGGCCTCCGCCATCTTGTTTGCATATTGCTTCATCCGTCGGCTGCCGATGAGATTCACCCTCCGCGAGCATGGCTTCATCGCACTGCAGGGCCTGACCCTATTCTCCGTCAGTTATGTCCTGGTTTACCTGGCCGAACTTCATCTCACCAGCGGGTACGTTGCGATCGTGTTTTCGCTGACCGTTGTATTGAACGTATTCTTCGGCGCAGTTTTCCTGCGAGATCCTATCCGGCCGAGGGTCTTATCAGGAGCCGCTATCGGGATTGTGGGCCTGGTTCTGGTTTTCCTGCCCGCGCTGGGAAAGTTGAGTTTATCGGGTGGCCAGGGTCTGGGCCTGACGCTCGCATTGGCCGGCTCGATTATCGCTTCGCTGGGAAATATCGTCTCGGCTCGGAATCAGCGTCGTAAGATCCCGGTGGTGCAGGCCAACGCCTACGGCATGGGGTATGGAGCGCTGATGACGCTTGTCATAGCCCTGGTTCGGGGATCCAAAGTAAGTTTTGATGCGAACCCGGAGTACGTTCTATCGCTCTTGTATCTGGCGATTTTCGGGACTGTTATCGCCTTTGGCAGCTATTTGACCATCCTAGGTCGGATGGGCCCAGACCGGGCGGGATACATTGCGGTTGTATTCCCGATTGTGGCTCTGTTTTTTTCAACCTTGTTCGAGGGTCTAACGTGGGAGCTTCTGACAATCCTGGGCGTCGGGTTGGTGGTGGCAGGAAACGTCTTAGCTCTGGCGCGGACCTGGCGCGTGCACCCGGAGGAGGCCCCCTCCGCAGCCTAGACGCTGCGACGCGCTCAACCCATGCGGGCGCACTCTAGCCTCCCTGCGATTTATCGCTACTCCGCGAGCTGCTTGGTGAATTCCGCGGTGTCGAAGTAGATTTTCTCGCCGGAAAATTTCTTGGGCTCAACATTCCACGGAAAGTGGATCACAATAGGGACCGAGACCTTCTTACGTGTCGGCTCCATTCCGGCCCAGACACCGCGGTGGGTGCCAGACATCTGCGTGACCTCAATGACCCCCTGGGGGCCGATGACAATGTCTCTCAGGTCGAAACGCACGTTTGGGAACGCGGTCAGAAACGTCGTGTAGAATTCCCGCGCTCCGTCATGGCCTTCCCAGCGCTGCCCGGTGGGAATAATTTCATAGACACAGTCTTCGGCCAGCGTGGCGATCAGGCCGTCAAGATCCCTTGCGTCTTCTGCTTTAGAGTGTTTGATCCACAATTTCTTTACGTCGTTGTAGAGTTCGGTCGTGACCCCGAGAGCGAGCTGTGCTCGAGCCCCTGGACTTTCTGAGGTCATCTACCAGTCCCTTCGAGTGAGTGGGTCAGTCTGCCACAACCTTGTCCGCAACCGACAGCGCCCGATCCATGATCTCCAGACCTTCTCGAATCTGTTCTTCGTTGATGATCAAGGGGGGCGCGCTAAAGATCCAGTTCCAGCGGACAACGGTGTTCATTCCGCTCTCGCGCAGTGAGGCCGACACGCGCTGCATCGGTTCCGACAGTGGGGCGTTAAATGGACTCAGTGGCTCCCGCGTGCGGCGATCCTTTACGAGTTCGACCACTTGCAGCAGTCCCACGCCGCGCACGTCCCCTACGGAGCGGTGTTCCTCGGCCAGGTCCATCAGACCTTTTCGTAGTGTTATCCCCAGCTTGCTGGCCTGATCCACGAGATTCTCTTTTTGATACACCTCGATATTGGCAATCGCTGCCGCACAGCCGACGGCATGCGCCCCCAGGGTGAGGCCGGTCGAGAGCGTCTCGTTGTCAAAATGCGCGGCCACCTGCGCACTGACCACTACTGCGCCGAGTGGGACGTATCCGCTCGTCAGTCCCTTTGCGAGGACCATCAAGTCCGGCTCAACATACGGGTAGTGATTGATCCCGAACCATTCGCCGGTTCTCCCGAAGCCGCTTAAGACTTCGTCGACGATCAGCAGGATATCGTACCGGTCACAAATTGACTGCATCCCCCTCCAGAACTGCTCCCCACCCTGAATTACGCCGCTGGTCCCACTGTATCCTTCGAGCAGGATGGCGGCGACGCTGCCCGGACCTTCAAACTGAATAGTTTCCTCGATCTGATCGACAAGGGCTCGATCGCCCTCGTCTTCGCTGCGCCCGCGGTACAAGGGGCTGCGGTAGGCATAGGGATCGTGTACCCGAATGACCCACGGAACGCCCGGCTCATTGGCCAGGCGGCGCGGGTCCCCACCGACGCTCATAGCGCCGAAGGTTGCACCGTGATAAGCACGGTAACGCGCGACGATTTTTTGACGACCGGTAGCCATGCGCGCCATCTTCAGCGCGGCTTCGACTGCATCCGAACCCCCCAGCGTGAAGAAGGTCTTCCCCAGGTTGCCGGGGGTGAGATCTGCCAGCATCTCGCCGAGTTGGGCCCGGGGTTCGGTCGCGATGTCTGGCGAGGCGTAGGCCGCCCGGGCCACCTGGTCTTGTACGGCCTGGATGACATGCGGATGGCTGTGGCCGATGTTGACGTTGAACAGCTGTGACGACCAGTCCAGGTACCGCTTACCGTCCGCATCCCAAAAATAAACCCCCTCCGCCTTCGACATGCTGAGGGGGTTCCATTGGTTTTGCGGGACCCAATCGGCGAGGCTGTACGCCTTATTCCGCCTGACGACTTCCGCGTGGTCCATAGATCAGTTCGGTGCCGGCGCCCGCTCTTTCAGGCGTTCTCCGTAACGCTTTTGAAATTTCTGCATTTTTGGCGCGATCACCGCAAGGCAATAACCCGCGTTGGGGTTCTTTTCATAATAATTTTGGTGATATTCCTCGGCCTCATAGAAAGCCTCGAAGGGGCGGATTTCCGTGACGATTGGATCCCGGAACGCGCCTTCGGAATCCAGTTGTTCGATCATGGCCGCGGCCGCCGACTCTTGCTCGGGACCATGATAGAGGATCAGCGAACGATATTGTGGGCCGGTATCCGCACCCTGCCGATTGGGCGTCGTGGGGTCGTGCATGGCGAAAAACACTTCCAAGATTTCCCTGAATGAAATCGTGTTCGGATCAAAAGTGACCTGCACAACCTCCGCGTGCCCGGTGTCGCCGCGCACAACTTGCTGATAGCTGGGATTTTCGACCGATCCACCCGCGTAGCCTGAAACCGCGCGCTCCACGCCTTCTAAACCATCAAAAACCGGCTCGAGGCACCAGAAGCAGCCGCCCCCGAGGGTAGCAACTTCGTTTCCACCTTTGTTCACCATCGTCCCCTCACTTTCGCAGGACCGTAACTCACAAGCTTGCACCCACCGCCGGTCCACTTGCTCGGCAACCGGCCACACAGCGCAGGGACGCCATTGGTTCGGCTTGGCGATATGTCGCCCACCTTCGGCGCATGTCCACCGAGTCTATGTCGCGCCCACACATTGAGGGCTTGATTCTAACCTAAGCGTCCGGTGGTGCGTTCGGAGGACGGAATCCGGGCAGCGGCTCACACCGATCCAGCCATATCTCCGGAATTTCCGCGATGAGTGCCACAATGCCACCCACAATGGCGCAGGTCGTGTCTCGGTCTCCCAACCCGGCCACCGTCGTCCACATGCACTGTTCATAGTCAAACCCGTGGTGGGCCACAACCCAAAGACAAAACGGCACGGTATCAAAGGCCGCGATTTGAGCCCCGGTGCCGAGAACGGAAGCCGCGCGAGCGTG
>JADFRG010000084.1 GCA_022561385.1 Chloroflexota bacterium | reverse complement strand
GAACCAGATGGACCGAGGAAAGAACCTCATCAATCAGTTTATTGGGGGACATGGATTTACCGGCCTGATTTATGTCTTCCATCCGAGCTCACCCGGAGAATTGCAGTACTTTTGTGAATCCACGTGACCCATCACGCTGCGCACAAAGAATTCAAAGGAACTTCCTCGAGCCTTGAAGCGTCTGTAGTTGGGATCTAATTTTCAACGGGAGGGACAATATGCAAACGCGAGGAATAATCGTTCGAGCGGGATTGGTGACGATGGCCTTCATCGCGACATCATGCGCTGTCAATCAAGCTGCCGGAGATACCGTCGGCGAGCCAGTCGAGAGCTATGACGGCTTGCTGGCCGCTCTCCGTGGAAATGGGTCCACGGTGGAGCCTGTGGGCCCCATTTCGCAGCCATTCTTTGTTCCTGAAGGCCGGGTGATAAGTGTCGATGGTTATGAAGTCCAGGTTTTCGAATTTTCTATCGAACAAAATGCGCGATCCGCGGCTGCATCCATCTCACCGGATGGCAGCTCGGTCGGCACTACGATAATTTCGTGGGTCGAAACCCCTCACTTCTACAAGTCTGGAAAACTCATCGTTCTCTATGTTGGTGAAGAGGCCGCTGTAGTTGATGCCCTGGAAGTTGTCCTCGGGGCGCAGATTGCGGGTGGTAGATCGCGCGGCCGAAGCCCTTACTAGTATGTTCCATCGATCAGGAGAACGGCCGGCGGACGAGTCGGTGCCCTAAGAGATCTCTGTCCTATCAACTACGCTTTTCAAATGGCGCCGTCCCCGATAGCGCCGTTCTTTTAAGTAAACGAAGCGCGACCACAGCTCAAGCCATGAGGGTCCATGTGGCTGCTTAAGGACGATCGTTTCTGCGAAGCCTGAGACTGGAAGAACCAAGCCGAAGATGGAAATTAGACAATTAGAGCCTGAAGGGCGAACGGTGTCGCTGGAAGGCCTTTATTTGAGTCACAATCTTCAGGAATTGGCAAAAAGGACCGATCGCCCGATCGTGGTTGCCAATTACGTAACTGACCTAAACGACGTGATTGCGGTTGCCGGCGTGCGCGGTTCACCAGAAGAACTTCAAAACCCCTCGGACTGGAGGCTTTTTCAGGAGCTTACTGCCCAGGCCGACGTACTCATTACCGGCACAAGTTATATGACCCAGTTCGCGGAAAAGGGGGATGGGGGTCAAAACGTTCTCACCCAATTTGACAGAAGGCGCACATTCGAAGACTTGGGCGATTGGAGGGAACAAAATGGTCTCAAGAGAAACCCAGATCTTGCGGTCGTAAGCCGAAGTTTGAAGTTCAGTATTCCTAAGGTGGTTTCTGAAAGTGGAAGAAGGGTTTTTGTTTTCACCACGCATTTAATGCAATATGGCGAGAAAGCCAAGGAGCTTGAAAAGGCCGGAGCGGCGGTTATCGGCTCAGGAAAAGAAGGAGTTGACGGAGCGGTGATGGTGAGGCGCCTGGACCAGGCGGGTCATAAAGTTATCAAGATTATTACAGGCCCGAGAGTCTTGAAAATATTTATGGACGCAGAATTTAAAAACCAAGAAGAGAAGTTAATTCGTAAGGGAGCTCTTGATCGGCTTTACATAACAAGGGTTCATAGAAGGATAACGGACGACCTTTCGGAGGCAATAACGGTTCTAGAAGGGAGAAAGGTGGATGATCTAACTTCCGATGGCGGAGGGTTTAAGCGAATCGAAAGATATACACAGGATAAGGTTAAGAGAAATGATGGTTTCGAAACCTCTCAAGAATTTCTCGTATTCGAGAGACTTGAGATCGCGGGTGCAAGGCTGGCAATCGAGCCGGTGAAGATTAATCCTCGGTCATGATTCCGGTGCGAAGGCAGGGTTTACAAAGGTCCCCCACATGAAAGCGCGAATTGGGGCGAGCCATATCTGACCGCCATATGGCCACTTTGGTGAGCGAGCCGTGCCCAAGCTGAACACTGCTTGACGCAGTAAGTGTTGTAAATTTCGTCTTCGATTTGATCCAATGGCGCGGCGACGAAATCCTCACCGGGTGATTGACCCTCCTGTATTCGGCTCGCAGCATAGGTATCATTGTCCTGTCTCCCTCGTTAGGAGACATTCGAACCTCCAGAACGCCATGGTCGAAAAAGAACCAACGCCGACTCGAATCTCCTACCCACGACTGATCCCGATCATCGTGTCAACCGCGCTCCTGTCCAGCCTATTTACGGCCCTCCTATTGACCCTAATCGACTCGGAGATCCAACCCCTCGCAGGTTTGCGGCTGCCCAGCTCCCCCTCCTCCGAAGCAGCAGGGACGCAAGATCCGGGGATGGATCCGGAGGATCTGGCGATTTTGTTTGATCGCATATCACCTTCGGTCGTCCGTGTCTCCGTGATCACCGCGGAGGGCGGCGGGAGCGGATCTGGATTTGTCATACGAGAGGGAGGTCTCATCCTTACCAATAATCACGTCGTAGAGAACGCGGTATCTGTCAGCGTGACCCTAAAGGATGGCACCGAGCTGCGGGCGGAAGTCTTGGGGCGCGATCCGTCAACGGATGTCGCGCTACTTCGAATCGCAACGCGGTCGATTCCTCCCGTTGAGCTGGGCGACTCGGACCGGGTCCGGATCGGCCAACAAGCGATTGTCATCGGCAGCCCCTTCGGATTCGATCAAAGCTTGACCGCCGGTTACATCAGCGCGCTCGGCAGAACGCTCCGGAGCGGTGACGATTACGGGACTGAAATCGACAACGTGATCCAGACCGACGCGGCGGTGAACCCGGGTAACTCAGGCGGACCCCTTCTCAATACTGAAGGAGAAGTGATCGGAATCACAACCGCTATCTTCTCGACCGGAGGAGGCTTCCAGGGGATCGGCCTGGCGGTTCCCATCAATACGGCCAGGGCAGTGGTGGACGAGATAATTGATCGCGGTTATGTCAGGCGCGCGTTTCTAGGGATTGCCGGACTCGACCTGACGCCGCAGCTTGCTAAGCGGCTGGATCTCCCTGTAGATAAAGGAATATTGGTCCAACTGGTGCACACAGGATCCGCGGCGGCCGAGGCAGATATTCGCGCCGGCGACAAAGAAATTGAGACCCCCATAGGACCCATCGTGCTGGGAGGGGACGTTCTTTTGGCAATTAATGGGGAATCGGTGTCAAGCATGGCCGAGGCGAATCGACTCGTGCAGAGTCTTGAAATCGGAGAGAGGATCACACTCGAAATTTCGCGTGATGGCGAGCGGATTATCGTTACCGGTACCCTCGGCGAACAGCCGAGGCCGGATTAACGTTTTTGGGCTCCGGATCGAATATCGATGCAACTCATCGACAGACTATATCGAATACCTTTTCTGCTCGCGGCCTTATTGGCGATTGGAGCCAGCATTTATTTTCTCCTGTCCCCCACAACAATCCAGGAATTTGTGGCGACTACGAGCGCGAATGGGAGCAAAACTATCGAGGAGCTGAGCAGGCAGGCCTCATGGTATGAGGTTCAAGGAGTTTGGGGTGTTGTTGTCCTTCTCATATTTGCCCTACTCTATTCCTCAACTGCGTACCTTGCTTCGAGAAATCGCCTTGTAGCACTTGCCATCGCGAGCGCATCGGCTCTGATGCTCACGATTCTGGCCGGATTCTCGATCGGTCCTCTCTACATTCCCGCCTTGTTGACGGTGGTAGTGGGGTGGTTGACTCTCGGTCTCGGTAAGATGGTCCGGAGGAAAAAACAAGCCTCCGGCTAACCAAACGACCCGGTTCGCGACAGTGTTGAAGCAACGCTCGGGAAGCCTGAATGAAGCTCAGCGTCCCTAGTGTCGGATCGCCTGGGATGGCGTCCAACGAAAACCAAGAGCAGCCCTACTGTCCGATCGGATCAGTGCTATTCGCAAATATTGCTCACCCTCGGATTTTCTTGGGCGTG